>JAWKIN010000011.1:0-110274 GCA_041394345.1 Acidimicrobiales bacterium
TGCGGTGGTCGCTGTGGCCGATCAGCTCGACCAACTTGGTGCTCGACTCGATGCGGCTTCCATCGCCAATACTCGGGTTGGGATGCGCCAACTAGAGGGAGCCGCGTCGGTATCGCTGATCGACCCTGATCAAGTGAAGGGTCTGGAGTTTGATGCCGTCATCGTGGTTGAGCCAGCGGCAATAGCCGAGCTCGATCAGGGGTTACGCCGCTTGTACGTATCACTCACACGAAGTGTCCAGACCCTCGGCATCGTCTGCAGCCGACCCCTCCCAGGGGCGATCGAGGCGAGCCTCCGGGAGCGTGAAGCAGGCATCGACAACGTCACCTAGCTCAGGGGTCGTATCGTTCTTGCGCCAGAAGAAGAGTCGGTCGAGAAAGCTCACCGACGTAGTCTGCCACAAGATTGCTGAGCGCGAGCGCACCAGCGCCGCCCGAGCGGCGCGGTGCGTTTGGCACGCTAGATATCGAGGAGCTCGGGATCGATGAGGCCCGAGTTTTCGATGATGTAGTCTTTCCGGTTGGCGACGTCGCTACCCATCAGGATCTCGAAGAGTTCCGCCGCCTCGCTCGCTTGGGCGCCATCATCCATCGTCATCCGCTTGAGGGTGCGGGTGGCCGGGTTGAGGGTGGTCTCGGCAAGCTCTTCGACGTTCATCTCACCCAGACCCTTGAACCGCTTCCACTTGTCGAGCGTGATGCCGTGCTCGGTGCTCAGCGCCGTTCGTTCATCGTCGGTGTAGGCGTAGTACGGGTGCCTCGATACTTCGTGGCGAAGAGCGGCCGTCGAGCCGCATGGGCGTGGCCCGCCGAGCAGCGGCCGCATGTGGTGGTAGATGAGCGTGAGCAGGAGGCAGCGGATGTGGCTGCCGTCGACGTCGGCGTCGCAGAGGATGATGATTCGGCCATAGCGAGACGACGCAAGATCGAAGTCTCGGCCAGAACCGGCACCGATAGCGGTGATAAGCGCCTGAGCTTCAGTGTTTTCGACCACCTGCTTCAGCGACGCCTTACCCGCATTGACGACCTTGCCCCGGAGGGGGAGCACGGCCATTGTCTCTGCGTCGCGCCCGGCCTTCGCTGGTCCGGCAGCCGAGTTTCCTTCCACAATGAGCAGTTCGGCGTCGGCCCCGTGCGATCGACAGTCGGCGAGCTTGTCGGGGAGGCCCGTGGAGCCAAGATTGGCCTGTTTGCGACGGGCCTCGAGCGCTTGCTTCGACATGACGCGGTTGAGCACCGCGTTGGTCATCTTCTCGCGCAGCGCGTTGATCTGGGTCTTCTTGCCGCCGCCGTTTGACCAGTCGGTGAAGCCGACTTTGAAGCTCTCGTAGACGATGCTGCGGATCGCCGGGGTGCCAAGCTCCTGCTTGGTCTGGCCCTTGAACTGGGGTTCGGGGAAGGTCACCTTGATGGCAGCAACGAGGCCCTCTTGGACATCGGCCAGTGGGCCCGGTCCTGGTTGGACTTGGCCAACTTCTTCAGCTTCTTGGCGTCGTTTAGCAAGACATCGTTGGCGGCGTAGCTCAGTGCGCTTGTAAACCCCGCGACGTGGGTACCGCCTTCGGACGTGGGGATGGTGTTGACGAAGCTCACGATCTTGGTGTCGTAGCCCTTCACCCACCGGGCGGCGATGTCGACCGTGCAGCGGCGACTGACCGATGTCATTTTGCCGTCGACGGGGACCTTCTCTTCGAAGCTGGCTTCGTCGTGGATTGTCAAAATATCGGTGACCGCTTCGCCGACCGAAAGCGTGTCGACGTAGTCGGCGAGTCCGCCTGCCGCAACGAACTCTTCGGGGTCTTGCCCCGAGCCACGGCGGTCGTGGAGCTTGATGTGAAGCCCGGGCACGAGGAAACAGACCCGTGAGACATAGTCGTGTATTTGCTGGTATTCGATGCGGGCCTCGGAGTCGAAAATTTCAGAATCGGGCCAGAACCGCACCCGGGTACCGGTTCGGCTGGGTGGGATGGTTTTCACCTTGGCCAGCGTCGAACCGGGCTTGAATGTGCCGTTCTTGAGATAGTTGCCGGGAAGGCGTTCGTTGAAGACGAGGCGCCAGGTAACGCCGTCACGATCGACTTCGGCGACCACTTTCTGGGCCAACGTTGACGACCGAGGCACCGACGCCGTGTAGACCGCCCGATGCCCCATAGGCACCCGAGCCGAACTGCTGCCGGCGTGTAGTTCGGTGAAACGATCTCGAGCGCCGTACGACCGTCTGGCTTTTGTCAACCGGGATGCCACGACCATCGTCGGACACTTCGATCGAGCCGTCTCGATGCAGGATGACCTCAATATGGGACGCCGATCCAGCGGCGGCCTCGTCAACCCCGTTGTCGATAATCTCCCACACGAGGTGGTGAAGTCCCTCGGGGCCGGTGCCACCGATGTACATGCCAGGGCGTTTGCGGACAGCGTCGAGACCTTCAAGTACCTGGATCTGGGAGGCGTCGTAGGTTTCTTTTTCTTTGCTACCACCGGAGGTCAGGGCTAAGGGCGCGAGTGGCGAGCATCGTGCTGGCACCGTCGCGGCGGGTTGGCCGCATGGCAAATGATTCGGGCGTGTTCTCGGGCCTGGTCGGCGAGTCGGCTTGGCCGACCACAGCGACGATACGGTCGGGCGTTCCAATCCAGGCGTAGTCGAGGCGCTGCTCGTCCTTAAACTTCGTCAGGCGCACGCCGCTTGTGCCTCGCCCCTTCTGTGGGACCCCTTCGGTCGCCGTCGACTTACCGCTGCCCGTGTCGGACACGGTGACGATGACGGTTCGCTCATCGGCGATGCCGGCACCGAGGACTTTGGCGTTGCCCTTGAGCGACATGCCGGCCACGCCCTTCGACGCCGCGCCCTGGATGCTAATGCCCGAAACGGGTGTGCGCAGGGCGCGCGTCGGTGGTAACCAGGACGAGGTCGGCCTCTTCCGGCGCGCTCAGCACGGCGGCCACCCGGTCTCGTTCGACGAGCCGGTCACCGTGCGGCCGTGCTTGAGGCCAGGCGAGGACCTCGCGGTCGGGCGTTTTACGGTGCCGAGTGCGGTGACGATGATGAGGGGATCGCCGGTTTCGGTGAAGAGCCCGAGCACGGTCTCGCTCGATCGGCCCCCAGGCACTCGCTGGCCTCTTGTCCCGGCTCCGACCACCAACCTCGGGAAGATCGGCGGCCGTGGCCCGCAACACTCGGCCGTTGCTGGTAATCGCAACGACATCGCCTCGAAGGGTGGTCGACACCGAGGACACGATGACATCGTGGCGGGTGGGTGTGTAGCTGCGGTTGGCACCCTCGACGTCTCGGCCGATGAGCCCCGACGGCGAGCGTGACGACGCACGGGTCGTCGGGGAGGTCGGATTTCACCTGCTCGACGAGTTCGGCGGATGTCGGGGATCGTCTGGTTGGACGAGTCGTGTCCGGCGAGGCTATCCGTATTTGTCGACGACCTCGCCCAGCTCTTTGATGACGATGGTGCGCTGGCGTTGCTCGGATCCGAGGATTTTTTCGAGCTCGTCGATGGTTTGGAGGAGCTCGGCTTTCTCGGCGACAAGTTCGTCGTAGGCCAGCGCGGTCAGGCGGCGCAGCCTCAACTCAAGCACATACTCGGCTGGGGTTTCCGAGAGCGTGAGCTCGCTCATGAGTCGGCCGCGGGCCTCGCCCGAGTCGGCCGAGGTGCGGATGATCGAGACAACGAGATCGATGTTGTCGATGGCGATGATGAGGCCCTCGATGATGTGGTATCGATCTTGCGCCTTGCGTAGTCGGAACTGGCTCCGTTTGACGACGACATCGAGGCGGTGGTTGATGTAGTGCGTGCACAGCTCGTAGAGCCCGACCGTGGTTGGTACACCATCGACGAGCACAACGTTGTTGACGCCAAAGGTCTCTTCGAGCGGCGTGAGCCGATAGAGCTGTTGCAAGAGGAGATCGGGGTTGACCCCGGTCTTGAGTTCGACGACCAGGCGAAGCCCGGACTTGCGGTCAGACAGGTTGATGACGTCGGCGATGCCGTTGACCTTGCCTGTGTTGACAAGCTCCTTGATCTTGGACATCACCCGCTCGACGCCAACGAGGTAGGGAAGCTCGGTGAACACGAGGCCTTGCCGCCGTTTGATGTCGACAATCTCGGCGGTGGCTCTCACCCGGAAGGTCCCTCGCCCCGTCTCGTAGATGTCACGAAGACCTTCGTCGATGATGGTGGCACCGGTGGGGAAGTCGGGTCCGGGAATGACCGCCAGCAGCTCGTCGATGGTTGGACGCGGCCGTCGTTTGGCCATCACCAGTTTGACGGCCTCGTAGACCTCGATGAGGTTGTGGGGGGCCATGTTGGTGGCCATGCCGACGGCAATGCCTGAGGTGCCGTTGACCAACAAGTTCGGCAGTAGCGCCGGCAGATAGACCGGCTCGACTGCCTCGCCGTCGTAGGTCGGGCGAAAGTCGACCGTCTCCTCATCGATCTCGCCGAGCAGGTCAATGGCGGCGTCGGTGAGCTTGCATTCGGTATAGCGGTAGGCGGCGGGTGGATCGTCGAGACTGCCGAAGTTGCCTTGGGGGTCGACGAGCGTCACTGGACGCGAGAAGTCTTGGCCCAGTCGGACGAGTGTGTCGTAGATTGCGCCGTCGCCGTGGGGGTGGAATTTGGCCATCACATCACCGACGACGTGGGCACACTTTCGGTGGGGACGGTCGGGGTAGAGCCGCATTTCGCGCATCGAGTAGAGAATGCGCCGCTGGACGGGTTTGAGCCCGTCGCGAACGTCGGGGATGGCCCGCGAGGTGATAACGGAGAGTGAATACGCGAGGAATGATTCGCCGAGTTCGTCGGAAACCGGAACGTCGATGACTTCTCGGGCGAAGGGCAAAAGTTCGCCCTGAGCAGCGGAGGATCCACGGCGTGAGGAGTTCTTGCGGGGGGAAGCCATTACGGCCTTTCAGCGGAGATCGAGTAGCAATGCAACGGCGGGTATGGCGTCGCGTTCGGTCGAAGTGTAGAGACCGGGTCTGACATCGGGTCCCGCCAGGGCGAACAGACGTAGCCAATGTTGGTCACAAACGGGACCGAAAAGGTGGATACGTCTGACTTTGCCGTGAACGCGAACAAGGGCCCGGGTGAAGACCCAGCGCCCTTGCTCGCGTTCGTTGATTGTCTCGTGCCAGCGGCGTCGCTGACCCGCCTAGCTAGCGCCGCCGGCGGCGACGGGCGGCGTCGATCTGGCGTGCACTTTTCACGACGGTGCTGAGCCGGTCTTTGAGTTGTTCGCCGCTCTGCACCGCCTCGAAATTGAGTTCGGGGGCCAGTGCTTCGAGGATTGCGCTTACGCTCACGCCTTGTTCGGCCGCGAATCCGTGCCACAAGTCGTGGGCGTCGCCGGATACATATGCGTGCAGTGCCTTGCGGCCGTTGTCTTCTGACATTGTTACGCCCCTTGGTTGTTGGCCAGTTCGGCCCATGCGTGAACGAGGTACTAGATGGTTATTCAACCATCAACACTACGGCGGGGGCAAGGGTATGCCTGAAGAACTTGTACCCAAAAGGGTCCCGACGTGTGCTGATTGGCCGTTGATTCGGTGCGCTTACCGATGCCGGGCAATGAGGCTGTCTACTTCCTTGATGCTCGGGTTGACCAGGGATTCGCCGCCAAAGGCAACCGTCGGCACTGTCTCGTTGCCGTTGGCAACCGAGCGAACGAAGGCCGCGTGTGACGGATCATCCCAGATATTCAGTTTTTCGGTACGAGATATTCTGCTTGCGTAGGCCCCGTTCTAACATGCTGCAGAACGGGCACCCCGGGCGCCAATAGAAGTCGATTGTCGGTGTGGTTGTGCTCATGGCACCCCTAACCCTTTCACTGGCAAGGTTCTTCCTTGGTCGACCCTAAACTGGCGTCGAACACCCTACAAGGAGGGATGTTGGTCTCCTTCGGGCTAAACGTCCCCTCATCTCGTCGGCTGCTTCGACCTCTTTGTTAGTGGACCTGTCAGAAGCTCGCCGACCAGGGGCATTGGTGCGAGTCGGCCGGTTTGGCCGGTGTGCGGCTTCGACGAGTTCGTGGCGCTGGACGTATGCGGAGGTAAAACCGGTCAACGTGGCGATGACGGGGAGGGCCAGGACGGCACCGACGCCGCCGAGGAGCGCGGTGCCCGCGAGCACCGCCACGATCGACACGCCGGGGTGAAGATCGAGCGTCTGCGCCGTGATGCGCGGTTGAAGCACATAGTTTTCGATCTGTTGGTAGATCAACACGGCACCGATGACCCACAACGCCTTGATCGGATCGATGCCGACGGCTACGAGCGCCGGCAGGATGCCGGCGAGGTAGGTGCCGATGGCCGGAATGAACTGGGAGATTACGCCAACCCAGAGGGCGAGCGCGACGGCCGACGGCAGGCCGATGAGGCTAAAGGCAAGCCAGTGAAAGACGCCGGAGAGGCCCGCCAGTAGGAACCGGGACGAGATGTAGGCGCCCGTCTTCTGGGTGGCGAGGTCCCAGGCTCGGAGTACCTCGTGTTGACGAGCAGCGGGGAGAAGCGAACAGACTGATCGGCGGAGGCGAGGCCCGTCGGCGCTGAGGTAGTAGGTCAGCAGGAGGACGGTGAGAACCTGGAAGAACACCGTGGCAATGCTGGTGCCGACGGTGAGCAGGTTGTCGGCAACATTAGTCGCCCATTTGGACACATCGCCCGTTTTTCACCTCGTTGGCCAACGACTCGGTGTCGATCTCGACGCCGAGCGACGCTTTGGCCCATTGTTGGGCACTCGTGAGGTAGCCCGGGATGTTGTCGACGAGTTCGATGAGCTGGGTGGCGATCATCTGACCCATCAGACCGCCAAAGACCAGGAACCCAACGATGACCGCGAGCAGGCTCAGGGCTGCGGCCGCGCCCAGGGCATGCGCTGTTCGAGCCGGTTGACCATGGGCTCGATGGCGAACGACAGAAACAGGGCCAGCGACACCTGAATGAGCAGGCCCTGTAGGTGGTCGGCCATACGAATCGTGGCCCAGAGCGCGGCGCCACAGAGCCACCAAAAGATGACGGCGTTTCTGGTCTCGGTACTTAGCCGGGTTGGCTTGGTTTCAGTTGCCACTCGCGAACCCTATCGCGCCACTTCGGGCGGTCGGGGCGACCCCAAAAATCTGGCTGCGTAAACAACGGATGAAGCTGGTTGTCGGTGATGGTCCCGATCGGCCGGTGGGTCGATGGATCGTGAACAACGACGAGTCCGTCCTCGCCGAATCGTTCGACGGGCGCCGGCTCGATCAAGAACGGCCGTGATCGACTCGCTGGCCCAGGCTCGAGGCACCGTCGCAGCCGGCACCATCAGTTCGCCAAGCGTCACGAACGAGCGGTCGACCTCGGTGAGTTTCAACGCCTGCCGGGGCGAGCAATAGCCGATGGGTTCGGTCGACCAACGGGTGACCGGGATCGCAATCGCCGCGGTGTCGTTGTCGAGGGTAACGACCCAATCGTGGGCAGTCACGGTGTCGGGCAGCGAGCCCGGATAACGAGTCATCACCGCACCAATCGCCGTCGTGCGCAATTGGTGGCGAACGAACGCGCCGGCGATCTCGGCGCGAGCGGCCGTGGTGATGAACACGGCGGTTGCGGCCGTGATCCAGCCCGACTGTCGATCGAAGCCAATCGCCTCGATGAGGCCACCGATGAAAAGCCCTATCCCGAGGATGAACCCGGCCCGGGCACTCGTGAGGCGGGCGAGCTCGGGTTCGCCCGATCGGTGCCACAGGATCGCCGTGAGCACGCGGCCACCATCGAGAGGTGCCCCCGGCAAGAGATTGCTGGTCGCGAGCAGAAGGTTCATCGCGCCGACGAGGACAAGAACCAGTCCGGAGAGTCTGAACTGATCGTTGTCGCGAAGCGTCGTTGCGGCACCGACCATGGCGGCGCCGATGACTGCGCTGGCGGCTGGGCCCGCAATAGCAATCTGGAACTCCGCTTTAGCCGTCTCGGGCTGTTGCTTCAGTTGGGCGAAGCCACCGAGTAACCACAAGGTGATGCCATCGGTGCCGATCTTGTGCCGCTTGGCTGCGAATGCATGACCGAGCTCGTGCCCGAGAATCGACAGTAAGAAAAGGACGGCGGCCGCGATCCCCCAACCAGCGCGCACGAGGAGCGACGCCTCCGGATGGACTCGGGGAAACCCAACAATCGCCAGCGAGCCACCGACCAACGCCACGACTGCCACCACCGACGCGTGCGCCCGGATTGGAATACCGGCGATCTTGCCGCATCGAAGCGAGAATCCCATCGGGCTAGTGTGCTCGATCGGACGGCCGCCGCGACGTCGGTCGGATGAGATTGTTTTGGTGCCTTAGCCCGGAAAGGCCACGAGGCCGCCACCGTCGAGAATGATTCGTTGTCCGGTCACCCACGAACTGGCGTCTGATCCGAGGTAGAGGGCGGCGTTGGCGATGTCCTCCACGGTCCCCAATCGCTTGAGCGGATACCGCTTGGCAATTCGATCTTCCTGCGTCGCCCTCCCACAACATCCGGGCGAAGTCAGTCTTGACGAGGCCCGGGCACAGCGCATTGACCCGAACGCTGGGGCCAAGCTCGGCGCCCAACTGCTCGGTCATGTGGATGAGGGCACTCTTGAGTGAGGTCGTAGACGCCAATGGCCTGGTTTGTGACAAACGCCCCAACCGACGACAGGTTGATGATCGCCGCCGTGCTCCTTCATCCACCCCTGCCAAGCAGCTTGGGTCCACTGGAGCGGGGCCGTCAGATTGACCGCGATGGTCTTTTCCCAGCGGGGCATGTCGACATCGATCATCGGCCCGGCGTATGGGTTGGTTGCGGCGTTGTTGACCAGGATGTCGAGCGAACCGAACGCCTCGATGGTGGCGGCGACCGCGGCAGGCCCTGATGCGGCATCGCTGGTGTTCGCGGCCAGCCATCGACAGCCATGGCCGATCTCGGCGGCCGCTTCCTCCAGGGCGTCGGCCTTCCGAGAAACGATCATCACATTGGCCCCTGATTCGGCGTAAAGCGTGGCAATGGCCTTGCCAATGCCGCGAGATCCGCCAGTGATGAGTGCCGTCTTGTTGTCGAGTCAGATGTCCATCGCCGCAACCTAATCCAGCGCGCCGGTGTGGGGAAAGACGGCCGCCGCTATGTCCATCCGGCGGCTCGGAACGGCTACTCTGCGCCGGTATGTCGATCGCCGCGAACATCGAGGTTCCCGTGGCCGGCGGCACCTGACGGTGGTCGCCTCCGGGCCAGACCCCGCACTAGCGGCCGCGGTGGTGGTGTTTGCCCACGGAATTACCGCCAACCACAAGGCGTGGGCGCTCGTGACGCCGAGACTCGATGCCTGCGTCGCCACGCTCGCCGTCGACCTCCGCGGGCGAGGGGGCAGTGTCGGCCTCCCTGGCCCCTACGGGATGGCGGCGCACGCCGACGACATTGCCTCGGTTCTCAACTATGTCGGGGTCGACGACTGCTTCATCGTCGGCCATTCGATGGGTTGCTTTGTCGCCTCGACGTTCGGCGTCCGCTTCGCCGACCGACTGTTGGGGGCCGTCCTCGTTGATGGTGGCGTGGCGCTGCGCCGGCCGGCGGACGTTGACCCAGCCAATGTCGTCGAGGCGGTGATCGGTCCGGCCATGCATCGGCTTCGTCAAACGTTCCGCAGTCGAGCCGACTACCAGGAGGTTCTGGCGAGCACCCTGCGTTCGCCGGCGACGGCGTCTGGAACAGGGCAATCGCCGACTACATCGATTACGACTTGGGCGGCCGCGAGCCTGGTTTCGCGAGCCGGGTCAACGAGGTTGCGGTCCGCCAGGATGGCTCAGGAAGTCCTGCTGGATCCGACCGTCATCGATGCGGCGTCGTTCTTGGAGTGCCCAACCGAGCTCATTCGGGTCGAACGCGGTGTACTCAACGAACCAACACCGCTCATCACCGCCGAGGTAGCAGCAGCACTCGGGCACGCCGAACGCGAGTCGATCGTCACGACGGCGCCTGGGCCTCAACCACTACACGATCACGCTGACGCCACCGGGAGCGGACGTCGTGGTGGCTGCAATCAACCGGGTGTTGCAACGGTCGATTGGCATTCGGTGAGTCCAGTTCCCGCCTAGCCGTAGCCCGCGAGTAGAACCATCACGATCAGCATCACGGCGATGAACGACAGAAAGAGCCACTCAAGACGATTGCGATTGTTTCGTTCGGTGGTCAGCGTGCCCTGGAGATCTCGCGACTGGCCGCTGAGCTCCTGCAACTGTCGCTCGATCGTTGATATCCGAAGCTGCTTGCCGGCGGCCGCTCGGCGCGATCGTTCCAGTTGCTCGGTGAGGGTGGCGAAGCTCTCATGGAGTTCCTGGAATGCCGCCTCGGTCTCCGAAAGCTGGGTTTCGAGCTCACTCGCAAAGGCGTTCCGCTCATCGGCCGTGCTCTCGGACTCGTCACACAGCGCCAATGTCGGACGAGGGATTCTTCAGCTGGCTCGGATCTGACGCAAATCGCTGAGACGGTCGGGATTGACCGGAGCCAGGATGCGCTCGATCGACAAAATCGTGCGATCGAGGTAGTCCGTATCGTCGGGCAAACTCAGGTGCGCCACAGATTGCGAGCTTCCACCAGCTGGCCGACAAGGGGGCGAAGGTCCTCGCCGAAGAAGTCGGCAAGAACGGGGCCCCAGAAGCGGCGAAGCACCAGCAGCTGGAAGAGCGGGTCGGCTGCGCCGTGCTCATTGGCCCGACCCATCCGGTTCGCAGCCGTTTCCTCCCACGAGAGCTCCTCGGAGAAATACTTCTGCATCAGGGCATCGACGAACGGACCAAGGCCATCGGCCAAGATCTCAACGCGGCCGCCACATGGGTGTGCCGGCCGTTATTGACGTGTAAGGGTCTTGGCTGATCCAAGACTCATCACGGCCAATCGTCGTGCATGCGTGGTCTATCGGCGCAACCACCACCAGTGTTGAGCAGATCG
This sequence comes from Acidimicrobiales bacterium, assembly GCA_041394345.1. GTDB lineage: Bacteria > Actinomycetota > Acidimicrobiia > Acidimicrobiales > SZUA-35 > JBBKWJ01. Next base: position 10,939 of record JAWKIN010000011.1, read on the forward strand.
TCGGACTTGAGGGAGTACTCAATGTTCGCTCCTTCGTGCCGTTAACAACAGGGTGCAGAGAAGTGGCGTTGCGATAGGCCCAGGCGTTGTCGCGTTGGCGGGAATTGTGACCGCGGCAGCAGGTTTGGCCATAATGGCTTTCGTCTACGGACTCTCTAGCCGCGAGCTCGCAGCCGCGCACTCGGCGCTGCGGCCAGCGTTTTGGCACAACCGGATTTGTTGGCTGGTACACGTGGCGAAATCGCAACACGCACGTTTCGCTGGCCAAGAACCGCCCACGACGCTCGCCATGATGCACTCACTGGCCTCGTTAATCGGGTCGCATTGTTTGACGAGCTGGAGTCATCGATCCGCGGGTCAAACGATGCAGGAACCGTGCTCGGCGTGATGTTCCTCGACCTCGACCGCTTCAAGGTGATTAACGACTCCATGGGCCATGAGGCGGAGACGAGCTACTCCGCATCATCGCCGATCGACTGAAACACACGGTGCGTGGTAGCGACATCGTTGCGTTTCGGTGGTGACGAGTTTGTCATCATCTGCCGTGACCTCCTGTCGGAGAAGTCCGTTCTCGCCGTCGCCGAGCAAATTCTGAAGACCTTTGCCCAACCCGTGTCGCTGTATGGCAGCAATCTGGTGGCCTCAACCAGCATCGGTGTGGCCATTGCGCGCCCTGGCGACCAACGCTCTGGCGAGGAGCTCGTCCGCGATGCCGACGCCGCCATGTATAAGGCCAAGCGATCGAGAAGTGGGTTCGCCGTCTTCGACGAGATTCAGCGCCAGGAAGTAACCAACCGTCTCGACACCGAACGCGATCTCACCGCGGCCCTCGAGGCCTCCCAGTTCGTTGTCCACTACCAACCGCTGGTGTCGGTTTCCAAGCGCGGCCTGTACGGATTCGAAGCGCTCGTTCGCTGGCAGCATCCAACTCGCGGGCTTCTCGGGCCGGCCGAGTTCCTCGCCGTCGCCGAGGAAACCGGCATGATGGGCCGGATCGGCGAGATGGTCATGCGCGAAGCGTGTGCCCAGGCCGCGGTCTGGAATCATCTGCATCCGGCGGCCCGGTCGGTCAAGATGAGCGTCAATATTGCTGAGCAACAATTGCTCGACGGCAACTTCCCAAATCGCGTCCGCGAGATCCTCGAGTGGTCGGGGCTCGATCCGGCCCAACTCCAGCTCGAGATCATCGAAGATGTGGTGATCGATCATCTCGCCGGTCTGAGCGTGCTGCGCGAAATCCGAGCGCTTGGTGTGTCACTCGCAATTGACGACTTCGGAACAGGCCAGTCGTCGCTGAGCTACGTGAAGCAATTCGACATGGTGTCGTCGTTGAAGATTGACAAGTCGTTCGTCGATGACATGGATGGGGCCAGTGCGGCGGTGATCGAGGCGGTGACGACCATGTCGAAGGCGATGAATCTTCAGGTCATCGCCGAAGGCGTCGAGACAACGGCGCAGGTCCAGCAGCTCATGGGCTACGGCATCGACGTGATGCAGGGCTACCTCTTCAGTAAGCCCGTTTCCGCATCTCAGATCGATCCCGCCAAATGGTTTGCCCCCCAAGGGTCGGGGTTGCGGACGCCGGCCCCGTCGTCAGTTGCGGCCGTCGACTCGCTTCACCAAAGTCGTCCCCAGCGTCGGGCTTAGACGGTCAGAGCGATCCACCGGTCGAGGTCGTCAGTACTGGGTTGGGGGAGCGACGAAGTCGATCAGTTGCTCGACCGCCCCGACGAGCGGTGCTTCAAGGTCGGTGAACGAGTTGACCCGACCAAGCATCCGCTGCCAGAGCTGACCGGGCTCACCCTTGAACCCGAAGGCATCACACACCCCGGTCTTCCAGTCGGTGCCCTTCGGAATCACCGGCCAGGCGTCGATGCCGAGGACGGAGGGCCGAATAGCTTGCCAGATGTCGACGTATGGGTGGCCGGTAATGAGCACATCAGGATGATCGATCGTTGCCGCGATGCGCGATTCTTTGGTGTGATCAACGAGGTGGTCGAGCAAGATTCCGAGCCGACGGCCAGGGCGAGGCCCAAATGAGCGAACGACCTCGGCGAGGTCGTCGGCGCCATGCAGTGGCTCGACGACGACGCCTTCAATTCGCAGGTCGTCACCCCAGACCTTTTCAACCAGTTCGGCGTCATGGCGACCCTCGACGAGGATTCGACTTGGTAACGCCACCCGGGCCTTGATGTTTGGCACGGCGACCGACCCAGATGCGGTCAAGCTTGTTGTTGTCGACGGCTTGCGCCGAGGCGGCACCAGGTTGACGGTGGTGCCGTTGTGGGAGAACGCGCCCTTTTCGACCCGCAGGACGTGTTCTCGGCCGCTGTGTTCGCGCAGCGTGAGCCAATCTGGGCCGAAGCGAATGATCTCGCCAACGTAGCCGAACGATCGATGGCGAACGACCGTGCCGAGCACCGCTTCGAGCGGGGGCCATTGGGGTTTGGCTCGACGCGGTCCGTCGATGTCAAGTGGTTCGCTGACGATTCCCGACATGGGTCGATGCTAACGAACCAGCGAACTGGCGGCGGCTATGGCATCGAGAATCGGTGGGGACATGAGCCGATAGCCGTGTTCGTTGGGGTGGAACCGGTCAGAACCCTGGAGCTTGGCCCCTTCGGGTCGGTCGCCACTCCAGGGGTTGACCGAGATCATGCCGTGTTCCTCGGCCAGACGACGCAGGAGGCGGTTACACGACTGGGCCCGGCGCGACATGCCGTAAACCTCAATGACGACGGTGTTTTTGGGGAGCGCTGCGATCAGCGTTCGGAGTTGCTCTCGGAACGCGGTGCCGGCGAGGCCCCAGATGACGTCGTTCGACCCGATAAACACCGTGACAACGTCGATGCGATGATCGTGCTCGGTGAGCTCACGCAGTTGGGGGACTTGACGCTCGATCGCATCGGCGACCTTGGCGCCCGACATCGCGAGGTTGATCACGTGCCAGGGCTCGCCTAATGGCTCGCGCTGGTTTAGCTCGCCCAGCAGGTGTCCGACGTACGACTCATGGGGGGCGCTGGCCCCGATGCCGAGCGACATCGAGTCGCCGATAACGACCCAGCGTCGGCCTTGGCTCGACACGGCCTGGTGATTTTGCTCGCACCACCACTCGGTGTACGGCTCGATCTGGCCGAAAACGCTGCGGATGCCGGGTACGAAGCGCGCGACCGATCGCATTCCGATGCCTGGTCGCTTGACCGGCAGCTTCGCGATCGGCTTGGAATCAGGACTCGCCACGGTCCAGAGTCTGCCAGAATCTGGCGTCATTCAAACGGCCGCAGTGGCGCTGGTGCGAAAGGTCGTGGTCCACTCACACGGTCATCGCTTCCTTGGCAGTCGCTGTAGCCTCGGATCGTGATACTCGCAGACGTCATTTCCGCCACTATGACTCGCCCGGACCGGCCGCTCTTTCGAGACGTGTCGGTGACGGTGTCGACCGGCGACCGACTTGGCGTCGTTGGCATCAACGGCACCGGCAAGTCCACACTTCTTCGGGTGATCGCGGGCAAGGTGGCGCCCGAGAGCGGCGAAGTGCGCCGGGGCAACGGGTTCGCATCTCGATGCTCGATCAGGAGGCGCCGCTGCCGTCGGGACGAGTTCTCGACATCGTGGCGGCCGACGCCGATCCAGAGCGAGCGTGGGAGGCCGAAGCGGTGCTGACCCGACTCGGCATGGGCGCTCATTTTGAGCGAGACGTCTCCGGACTGTCGGGAGGCGAGATCAAGCGCGTCTCGTTGGCTAGAGCGCTGCTGGCGCCAAGCGACCTCCTCATCCTCGATGAGCCGACCAACCACCTTGACCTCGACGGCATCCAATGGCTCGAGGACTACCTCGCGGCCTACCGGGGTGGTCTCATGATTGTCACCCACGACCGCCACCTGCTCGATCGCACCACAACCCGGATGCTCGAACTCGACCGGGGGACGGCGTTCGTCCACGAGGGCAACTACGCCGATTACCTCGAGTCGAAGGGGCCCGCGACTCGGCCGCCGCCTCGGCTGAGGCCATCCGAAGCAACCTGGCCAAGACCGAACTCGCCTGGCTCCGACGTGGGGCACCGGCGCGTACCTCCAAGCCCAAGGCACGGATTGCCTCGGCGACGGCGCTCGTCAACACCAAGGCCGAGGGGCCGGCCCGGCCAGCTGATCTCAATCTCGAATTCCCCACCCCCCGGCTTGGCGATGTGGTGATCGAACTCGATCACGTCAGCGCGGTCGCGCCCGACGGTCGGGTGCTGTTCGACAACGTCGACCTCAAGCTCGACCCTCGCGAACGGCTCGGCATCGTCGGTCCCAACGGAGCGGGCAAGACCACCTTGCTCAACCTCATGGCCAAACGGATCGAGCCCCAAAGCGGCTCCGTCCGCTGGGGGTCTACGGTCGAGCTCGGCTACTACGACCAGCACGGTGCCGCGCTCGACCCAACGGCTCGGGCCCGCGAGGTGGTCGCTGGACCCAATCGCGAACCCGACTGGACCGACGCCCGCCTCCTCGAGTCGTTCTGGTTCGACAAAGACACCCAGTGGGCGCAAGTCGGCACGCTGTCGGGTGGCGAGCGTCGCCGCCTCCAGTTGCTGACGACTCTGGCCCAGAAACCAAACGTACTTTTCCTCGACGAACCGACCAACGATCTCGACCTCGAGAGCCTACGTGCGCTCGAAGACTTCCTCGAAGACTGGCCGGGGGCCATCGTGGTGGTGAGCCACGACCGGGCATTTCTCGAGCGGGTGGTGACTGACGCGCTCGTCATTGACGGCGAGGGTTTTGCCGGCCGCGTTGCCGGCGGCTATCCAGCGTGGGACGCGGCTCGGCGGGCCAGCCAGCTGTCGGCCAAGAAATCAACCTCGAAGAGCAACGGCGCAACCAAGCAGAACGCGGCAAAGCGAGCAGAAGCCAAGGGTAAAGACCGGTCCGGTCGCTCGTCGAGCACCGTTGGGCATCTCCTGCGAGCAGCAGAGAAAGACATTGCTCGACTCGACAAGAAGCGATCATCGCTCAACGAGCAACTCGCCGCATCGATCAACGATCACACCAAACTTGTGGCCCTCGGTTCAGAGCTGGCCGCCGTCGAGGCAGAGCTGGCGACCCAAGAAGAGCTCTGGCTTGAGTTGGCCGAAGAGCAGCAGGACGCTCGCTCGTAGCAGCACGCCGCTGGGTCGGCTAGCTTCGTGAGGTGCCATCGACGACTTCCACTATCCGTTTGGCGTCAGCATTCTCCGGAACCCCCGCGTTCCCCCTGGGCGACACCAATGCAATCCAAGCAGCAACCCCGCTGCCCCGTGAAGCCGACGTCGTCATTGTCGGCGCCGGGTTCGCCGCCATCGGCGCCGCTATCGAGCTCGCGGTGCGTCAGCATTCAGTTGTCGTGCTCACCGCTGGTGAGCTAGGCGATGATCCGCTGATCAAGGGGCTAGGCGAACTGACCGACACGCTGCCGTCGTCGGCGAGCCTGCCCGAGGATGGGACCGAGGCCGCGAAACTCACCACCGGGGCGGCCGAGGCGTTCAAATGGACGGCCCGGGTCATCAACGAATTTGGGATCGACTGCGGCTACGACCCGTCTGCCTCGTCCAACTACATCAATCCAGCCGCCCTCTATAGCGGGCTGCTGTCCGTAGCGGCAAAGCAAGGCGCCGAGGTCCGAGCCGAAACCAGAGTGCTCGCCGCCGCGAGAGCCAACGGTGGTGGATTCGAGCTCAAGACGACGGCGGGTCGAATCCGCACGAGCCAGCTCATCGTCGCCGATTCGGCCGCACTGGCATCGCTCGTACGGAAGGCGCCGGTGACCACAAGGCCAACGACGATGACCTACCTCTTGACCGAGCCGGTACCAGGCGCCACCCACGTCAGCCCGATGGACGGGCTTCGCGTGTTTCCCGACCGACGGCTGCTCGCGAGTGCGGCCATTGGTGGAAGCGTGAGCGATGCCCGCGATGAGCTCGGGGCCCGACTCCTTGGCGGTCAACCCGCGCTACAGAGCGCGTCCAGCGATGGTCGTGAACTGAAGATAACCAACGCCTGGCAGGCCACTCTCGTCACGACGAGCAACGGGATCCCGCAGGCAGGAGAACACGGCGGGGTCTACTTCATTGTTCCTGGGTCCACCAGCGACCTTGCTCGTATGGCCTGGCTTGGCTCACGGACGGCCCGATGGATGACCGGCGAGCAAGAACCGGTGTTTGGTGTGGCTCCGGCTAGGCCTCGACTGGCGGCCCTCGTCGGGGCAGTGAGGTCAAAACGCCGGAGCTGAGCGTTCGCACGACGGCGCTGTCCGTGAGAAGCTGCGACGATGACATCGACCGCTTCACCAAGCCAGCCGACACCCGATCCCGACCTCGTTAAGCTCGCGGCCTTCACGGTCTTTCAGATCAAACAGGGTGAGTTGTTGGCCACGATGATCCAGCTTGGACATCGACTCGGCTTGTTTGTCGCCCTGGACGGCAACCCCGCCACCATTGACCAACTCGCTGAGCGAACGGGGTATCACCGACGCTGGCTTCAGGAATGGCTGTATGCGGTCACCGCGGCCAAGCTGCTCACCCTGACCGACGACGAATTCGTGCTGTCGCCGGAGATGGCGGTGGTCCTGGCGCGGTCGGGCCAGCCGGGATTCATCGGGAGTATCTTCGGGGCCCCAATAACGCCAGCAACGGTTGATCGCCTCGCCGAAGCGTTTACGACAGGTGTCGGGTTTTCGTGGGACGACCACGGCGAGTCAACGTGCCATATGCAAGCCGAGCTCAGCTCAGGCAGCCAACAACACTTCCTGGTTCCCGTTGTGTTGGCCGCCATTGAGGGCTTGCACGACAAGCTCGCCGAGGGCATCACGATGTACGACGTCGGCTGTGGATCGGGCATCGCCGCCTGCACCATCGCAGCCGCCTTCCCTAACAGCACCGTTATCGGTATCGACCCCTCGGGGCATGCGATCAGCGCAGCAAAAGAACGCGCCTCGTCGAACGGTTTGACCAACGCGTCGTTTATCGAGGGCACGTTCGACGATCTGCCAGACGGGTCGGTCGAGTTCGTCCTGACACTCGATGTGCTGCACGATCTTCCCTACCCGGTCAAGGCCATCGAGCGGGTCAAGGCAGCACTCAGCGCTGACGGTGTCTGGCTCGTTGCTGACATCAAGGCGGGTGAACACTTCACCGACAACCTGAAAAACCCGATGTTGGCCTTGTTCTACTCGATGTCAGTGGCGTACTGCATGAACTCGGCGCTCTCGGAGCCGGGCGGTGCCGGCCTTGGCACGATGGGGCTCCATCCAGAACGGATGATGGGTTGGACGGAGGCCGCCGGCTTTCGGTCGCTCGTCATACACGAGTTCGACCACGACATTTCCAATCGCTACTTCGAGGTTCGACCATGAACGACCGGGGCGCCAACCTCGATCGTCTCCGCTCGCTCGATGGAGTGAAGTGGAGTCGCGACGGATCCGATGTTCTTGCCCTGTGGGTGGCCGACATGGATTTCGCTCCGGCGCCGCCGATTCTCGACGCCATTGAATCGGTCGCGAGCCTGGGTGACTTCGGCTACAACCGTGTGGCTGGGCCGAACGCCAAGCAGGCGTGGATCGACTGGTGCAAGGCGACGCACGACATCGCCTACCCGTTCGACGAGGTCTACTCGTTCTGCGAGGTGCTCCAGGCGATCGAGGTCGTGCTGTGGCTGGAGTTCCAGCCCGACGACGCCGTTGTGCTCTTCACGCCCATCTATCCGCCGTTCATCGCCGCAGCCACTGGCCTGGGCCGGCGAATGGTGAGCTGCCCGCTAGTGGGTGACGACTGGCGCATCGACCGCGCCACGCTCGAGGCGTCGATCGACGCCAAAACCAAGGCGATTCTCCTGTGCAACCCGCATAACCCAACGGGTCGGATGTTCGATGCCGACGAACTCGAAACGGTACTGGCCGTGGCGGAGGCGCATGATCTGTTGATCATCAGCGACGAGATCTGGTCTGATCTCACTCACCCCGGAAAGGCGCACATCCCGTTCCTCTCGCTTGGCGAACGAGCAGCGCGGCGGCTCGTCACGGTATCGGCCGCCAGCAAGTCGTTCAGTTTGGCCGGCTTCCGGTTCTCCGTCGCCCACATCGGACCCCCTGAGCTCCGGGCCAAGCTCGACGCCCTGCCACCGCACTTACTCGGCGGCGTCAACACGATTGGGGCCAAGGTCGCCGAACGATGCTGGCGGGACGGCGCTGAGTGGCTCGCCGACACCAGATCGTTCTTGACCCTCCAGCGAGACTACGTGGCGGAGCGACTGCGAACCGATCTTCCGCTCGTCGACTTCCGCTTGCCCGAGGCGACGTATCTCGCGTGGCTTGGCTTCGGGGCCTACGGCTTGGGCGACGACCCCGCCGATTTGTTCATGGCCGAAGAACGGCTGGCCGTGTCGCCGGGGCCACCCTTCGGCGACCTCGGGCATGGCTGGGCGCGAATCAATCTGGCCACCTCACGAGAGATCGTGGCTGACGCCATCGACCGCATCGCCCGTGTCTGCCTGAAGGAGCGTTAGATCGCGTCTGGCGGCGGCGGCGACGTCGGCGGCGGCGAGCGAGCCCGAGCTGCCTTCTTGATAGATAAACGTAAATAAGCGTATAATACCGCAATGCATATACGTGTAGGCGGTGAGGATCGCGTGGTCGAGGCGCCAGGCCCGGTCGATGCCGAGGCGATACGGGCTGCGCTTAGTCTCGATTGGGGAGCGGCTGGCTTGCGTCGCTCCTCCCCGGCCTCGGCGGCCTGGCTTCGTCGCGGCGACGACCTGAGCCAGGAAGCGGGGGACGGCACGGGTGGCGGCGCTGGTCTGGCCGCCGCCCGACCGCGCCAGGGGTTATGGAGTCGTCGCCCCGACGAACGCGGGCGTCTCGTGGTCCAGCGCAGTCAGCCGCCCGCGGTGACCGCGCCGACAACCATCGCTCCCGTGACGGTGATCGTTGACGACGAGCCGATGCCGCCACTCGCCGTGCCGTGGGCGGGAATTGTCCCGTCGGTTGTCGCTGGCGGGGTGATGGCGATGTTCTTCTCGCCGCCCATGGCGGTGATGGCCGGTGTTTCGGCGGTGGCGATGGTGGGACGCTCGGTCGGCTCGCAGGTTCGGTTCCGCCGGCAGAGCAAACGTCGGGCCGCCCAACTCGTCCAATTCGATGAGGCCAAGGGTGCCGCCATCCGGGCATGGCAGCAGGCAGAAGTGGCCCGTCGGCAGGCCGACGAGATTGGGCCAACACGGCTGCTTGGCGCCGTGGCCGATGGCAGTTTCCATCCCTGGACCACCCGCGATGTTGCCACCCTCGGTGTCGGTGTCGGTCGGGTCGATGATCGGGTGGACGGGTCGGTCGTGGGCGACGACGCCCAGATGACAATCGAGCTGGATGATGTGCCGCTCGAGGTCGGTATCTCGGCCGGGTGTGGCCTCGCCCTCTGTGGCGACCGTGAGCCCCAACTCCGAGCCGGGCGGTGGGTGGTGTGTTCTCAGAGCGCGAGCGTCGGACCAGCCGATCTCAATCTGATCCTGCTGGTCGCGCCCGATCGACTGATCGATTGGGATTGGGCCAAGTGGCTGCCGTCGCGGCCGACGGTGGCCACGAATCACGACGAGATCGAGACCGCCCTTCAGAGTCAAGGGCCGGCCGACTGCAGCCTGATTGTTGTCGATGGCGTGGAGCCAGTGGGTGGTGGCGAGTTCGGTGCGATGCTCTCGGGTCGGGTCACGTCGTGTCGTCTACTCTGGATCGGGGCGCCAGGTGAGGTGCCCGCTGGCTGCGCCACGGTTGTGACCCCGTACCCCGACCGGAGTATGCGGGTGGAACGATCGGACGGCACCTCGTGGTGTGGGCGGGCCAATGGGTTGAGCGCCGAGGAGGCGTTGGCGGTGGCCCTTGCCCTGGCACCGCTCGATGATCCCGAGATGGCTGACGCACGCGGCGACGTGCCCGCGAACGTGATGCTCGGTGATCTGGTCGGGGTGGGGTCAGAGGTCGATTGGGCCGACGCTGTCGATCGGCGATGGCCCACCTCGCGGCGCCAGCGCCTCGCCGTCGAGGTCGGCTGCGACGAGGTCGGGCCGTACGTGCTCGACCTGGTTGAGGACGGGCCGCACATGCTCGTGGCCGGCACGACTGGGGCGGGCAAGAGCGAGTTCCTTCGCACGCTGGTTGCTGGTCTCGCGGTGTCGCATCCACCACAACAGGTCACCTTCGTCCTCATCGATTTCAAGGGTGGCGGGGCATTCGATGTGGTGAGCGACCTGCCCCACGTCGCCGCCGTCGTTACCGACCTCGATCCCGCTGAGTCGGAACGAGCGTTGCGGAGTCTGCGAGCGGAGCTTCACTCGCGGGAAGTGTTGCTGCGAGAAAATCAAGCATCATCGATTGATGAATTGGCAGATGATGTGCCACTAGCGAGATTGCTCGTTGTCGTCGACGAGTTTGCGGCGTTGGCCGACGAACTTCCGGCGTTTCTCGATGGACTCGTCGACATCGCTCGGCGTGGGCGTTCACTCGGCGTCCACCTCGTGCTTGCGACACAGCGCCCCGCTGGGGTCGTCACGGGCCAGATCCGTGCGAACACGGCGCTTCGAGTCTGTCTTCGAGTGCAGGAAAAAGCCGACAGCGCAGACGTCATCGACGTTGCGTCTGGCGCCACGCTGCCGCCGATCGCGGGGCGAGCGCTCATCCGGCGTCAGGGCGCCATTCGAGAGGTGCAGGTGGCTCGCATTGGGCATGTCGCGGGCGGCATCATGCTTCGTCCGTTTGTGATTCATCCCTTGCTGCTCCCAAACATGGCAACGGCCGACGATCGCACGGTGCTCAGACTCGACGCGCTCATCACTGCGACCAACGAACGGTCTGACGGCTATGTCGTCCAATCGCCGTGGGCGCCCCGTTACCTGCGCAGCCCGACTGGCGGGCCGCCACTGCGGCGCTGGACGAGGCCGACGGATCGACGGGCGCAGTCGGGCTCGGTTGGCTGGATGACCCCGACCATCGTTGCCATCGCCCGTTTGCGTGGCGACCAGCCCGTGGGGGGCTACTCGTAGTTGGCGCCGATGGGGCACGAGTGGGGCGGACCACTGCCCTGGCGGTAGTGGGTCATGCGCTGGCCGAACCCCACGTCCCGATCTATGTGATCGATGGGGGAGGAGGTGGGCTCGCCGAGCTTGCCCCACTCGCAACGGTTGGCGACGTGATCGGGGTTCACGACGCCGAGCGCGTTGCTCGTCTCATCGTGCAACTGGCCGACCCGAACCGCGCCGCCGGGAGGGGACTCATCGTCCTCCATCGCTACGCCATGATCGTCGACGTCCTCAGCGAACAGCTGGGGCCGGAGGCGGCAGCATTGTCCAGCGCCTTGTCCGTGACGGGGCCGTACGGGAGGCGTCAGTTCATCGTGACGGCGGGATCCGATCGCGAGGTGTCGATGCGAGTCACGTCGATGTTCGCTCAGCGAGTCGTTCATGCCCTGGCCGACGCAACGGGCTATCTGACCTTCGGTATCAAACCAGCAGAGGCCGCCGGCCTTGGGCCGGATGACGTCATCGATCCGGACACTGGGCTTCGCGGTCGTATCGGTTGGCTCGGCGACGGTGAGCTTGCGTCCATCGCCTCGAGTCTGCCCCCCGTCGCTGAGGCCGTGCCGGTGCGCATACTGGGCGATCAGGTAGCCCGCGACGCCTTGCCGACGGCGGCCGTCGGCCCGACTGGTTGGATCGTGCCTATCGGGCTCGACGAAGACCTCACGCCCCGGTCGGTTGTGGTGGCTGCTGGTCGCCCGCTAGTCGTTGTCGGCGGTCCGGGATCGGGTCGAACGACTGCGCTCGCGACCGCAACTGCGTGCATCGCTCCGACGTCGGTGTGTGTGATCGACGACGCCGATCGGCTGAGCAAGGACGAAGGCGAGGCGCGTCTGGCCGAGGCCGCTGAGCACGGTCAACCCGTGGTGCTGGCCACGACGCCAGCGAGCTTGCGTTCGTTCGGGGGCTGGCTTGCGCCGCTTTTGGCCTCGGCCACCGTGGTGCTGATCAACCCGAGCCGTCACGATGGTGAAGCCGTTCGCACGCTGGTGCCCGATCTGACGCGACACCCGACGGGTCGGTCGGTCCTCATCGATCGGGGACGTGCGGTCGTCATCCAACTGGCGGCATAAGCGCCCATTTCCGGGCGTAGAAGTGGCCACTTCTACGCCCGGAAATGGGCGTATTCACCGCAGCTTCGGGGGCCTAGCGACCGGGAATCGGGTCCTGCTCGGCGATGTACGCCGCCGACTGGGCGAAGCGAGGGTCGGTCAGCGACTGGTAGAAGACGGCGGCGATCGGCGACATGCGCTGATCGATGACCGACCAATCCTGGGCGGCGATAAACGCGCCGTCGTCGTCGGTCCACGTCGTTGGGTCCATCTGGACGCCCGTGATGGTGACCGCGGAAGCAAGTGGTTTCATGCCCTCGATGTCCAGACCGAGATCGAGGTCGCTGAAGGGCAGACCGACCACGGTGTTGCCCGTCGTGTCGCCATCGTCGTAGACGGTCTTGAGTTTGATCGCAAAGGTGCCGTCGTCGGGTAGTGGCACCGTGAGGGCACCCTTGTCGGCCAGGATGCCACCACCCGATCTCGAGTCGATGTCGCACGTCGTGCCGTTGAATGAGGTGACGCACGACTCGAGGCCGCTGGCGACACGGGCGCAAGCTCGCTCACGGCCGGAAGCTGGCGAAGAGTCCAGCTTGGCGTCAACAATTGTCTGCTCGAAGACGCCAAACAACACGCTCGACTCAATCTGGAGCTTCTGGGCTGCTGCTTCGTTCGGCGCCTGATTGACGAGAATCTGCTTGTACATCGCCTGCCGGAGCTCGGCCTCGCCTGCGCGTCGACGAAGGTCTCAAGGTAGGCCGTGATCTCAGCTTCTGTTGGTTCGCCATAGTTGTAGAGGTCGTGGTAGCGGCGTAGGCCGGTAGGGCCGTGGCGGCGATGATCTGATTGCCGTCAGCGAAGCTCTGGCTCATCACATGCACGATGCCGACGCCGAGTAGGACTCCTCGCCGCGGATGGCTGATCCGACGCTGAACGATGCGATGGAGCCGATGGTGGCCAGGTATTGCCGTAGCCGGGGCCGGATCCGGCGTCGGGATGCAGCCGTGTCTTGATCGCGTCATTGGCGATCGATGTGGTGGCGCCACGCCCACGTGATTGCGTGATTGCGAAGCCCGTCGGTCGTCTCGGGTAGTCCGACGATCACCTCACAGACCTGTTCAAAGTCGGCTGACGCCTTGATCCCTAGCTGAAGCAAACTGGCGAGCGGCGCCGTCTGCGTCAGTCAGATATCGATGCCGACGCCTCGGGTATTCGCCGTGGGCAGGAGACCGATGAACTCAATGGCCTCAGTTCCGCTGTGCAGAAACGCGCCAAGGTTGATGGCATCGACCAGTATTTCATCCGGTTCCACGATGCGGGCGGGTCGATCGAGATGACGGAGGAAGGCGTCGTTGTCAAAGGCCGATTCAATGGCGGCGGCGTTCGCCGGGTCGGCGGCGATGAAGCGTTCGCGTTTCTTTCTAGCGTGCGAGTTTCGGCGGGCTGTGACGCCAACACCGCCGCGGCCAGGGCGATCAGGCGGGCGCGTCGTTGACGTCAAGCACATCGCCGTCAAGCTTTCGACCGTGGCGCGAGCCGAAAATCGACGCCCGACGCCAGCGCGGCCTGGCCGCCCGGTCAGTTGCCGATGAAACCGAGCCAGTCGACCTTCATGATAGCTGGACCTCGTCATGGCTGATGATGCCATCACCATCGAGGTCGAACCAGTCGAAATTATGCCGGACGTACGTCAGTCCAAGGTCGCCTCCAAGCCCGCTTGAGTAGCCCCTGTCGTCGATGAGTGATGCGAAGAGCGCAGCCTGGGCGGCATCGGCCGTGCCTGGGTACCCAGTCCGAACATTCCGAACGTGAAGCCACGGGCGAGGTTGGCCCGACTCGTAGGACCTGGGCCAGCAGATCCGAGCTCTTCCGCCACTTGTCGCGCAGCGTGGGCTGGGTCTGTGACGCCGACTGCCGACAGGCAGACGCGCGATTGATGTCGAAGAGTGCATCCTCGGTTGCCGCCGTCGTTGATCGCAAGTGTTGCGGCCAGTCAACTCGATCGGGGTCGATTGAAATCATGGTGTCGATCTTGTCTTGAGGAAGGGCGAACAGCGCCGGCGGACTAGAGCTCGGCCCAGGCGCCGGGAGCGCTCGGTTTCGGCGGCATCGGGATGTTGAGGTCGCCGAAGACTCCGCCAGGCCTTCAGTTCGATTCAGTACGCGGCGACTGCCGCGCCATAGGCCCGGCAATCGTCGGCTCGCTGACGGCAAAGCCGGGCGTCGGCCTGCAGTGTTGCGGCCGTGCTGGCGAGCGTGTGTGAGGTCGCGTCGAGGGTGGCGTCGATGAGCAACCCCAGCTGGCCACCGCTGACCGTGTCTCGACCGAGCGCCGCCGCCGCTGGCGCCAGAATCGTTTCGAGTTCGGCAACGCTGTCGAAAAGCGCCGCCGCCAGATCGAAGTCGAAAGACGTGGGCATCAGCCGACGGTAAGGCCAGCGTTCATGACCTGATCGAGGTTTGCGCGTTGGCCGTCGACGGCCGCTGCCATCTGGGCCGCCGCCTCCTGGGCCGCGGTCAGGGCGCCACTCAGCTGCTGCACGTACGTGCTGAGCGTGTCGTTCATGGCGGCGACCGACGCCTGGAACGATGCGAAGGCGTCGGTCGTCGCCTGCTGGCCCGCTGTCATCGACGAGTGAAACTCCTGTGCTGCGGTGCGGAATCGGTCGGCGTTAGCCCCGATCCACTGGGTGCTTTCGGCCTGTGAAACAGCGGCCGCCACCGACGCCTCGAGGTGCTCCATGTGGGAGGTGATCGACGCAAGCGCTTGTTCGGAGGCGGAGCTAATTGACTCGACCGCAGTACTCGTGGTCGTTACCGCATTATCGCGCAGTGCCGACGTCTCCGGATGTCGTGGTGAGCCAGGCTGCGAGTCCGGCGAGGTCGTAAGTTGGGCGCCGAGCATGGTCATGGTGTGTCTCCTTCGTTGATGTTGAACGCATTTAAACGTAAATAAGCGTAGAAGCAAGTAAGTAAGGCCGTTTTCTGTCCGCTGTGTCCCCGACCGGTTGCGTCGTGCTCCTAGAATCGACCGATCGGCACCTACGGCTCCAGCGTTGCAACTCCGAGAACTGCCCGTCTGCCACGCCGCTGGTGGTCCTTGGTGATGATCGGCGGGCTCGGATCGCTGTGTCTTGCGCTTGGGGAGTAGTTGCTGGTGCCGGTCGTCGTGGCTCCGCCCCGCTGTTTTGGCAGCCACCAGGACGATTCATTGAGTCGGGCGATTGGCTGTTGCCCGGCCTTGTCGTGGCGTGCGGTGGTCTGATCGCACTCATTCGGGCATGGATGCGGTTGCGTCGCTACACGCTGGCTGGATTCAGGGGACCTCGTGCCCTCGCCATCGTCGCGCTCGTTTGGTGTTTGCCACTTGTTCTTGCACCGCCGCTCGCGAGCCGTGATGTATGCCTATGTCGCATACGGCGAGATGGCTGCGGCGGACTCGATCCGTACGAAGTCGGTCCCGTCACCCTCGGCGATGGCGACGTCTTGGCCCCCATCTGACGGTCTATGCCGACGCCCCGTCGGTCTACGGCCCGGTGTTCACGTCGATGTCGACCGCCATGTCGCGGCCATTGCGCAGGGAAACGTCGTGGCTAGCGTCGTTCTCTATCGCGTGCTTGGCCTGTTTGGTTTGTTGCTCGCCGCCATTGCCCTGTGGGACATCACGCGCCGCCTGGGGCGCGACCCCATCGATGCGCTGATGCTCGGCCCGCTCAACCCCGTGGTGCTCTATCACCTCGTTTCGGGTGCTCACAACGAGGCGATCATGTTGGGCTTCCTCATGCTTGGCGTTGCCATCGGCCGGCGGCCGGGCATGATCCACGCTGGCGTTGTGGTGTGCGCGCTGTCGGCGGCGATCAAGATTCCGGGTCTGCTTGGTGCCGTGTTTGTCGTGTGGCCGTGGGCGATGGCGGCCACGACGCCGCTTCGGCGTCTGAGCCGAAGCGCGTGGTGAGCAGGCCGGAGACGATCGTGCCCACATCTTTCCGCGTGCTGACCGGGTGGAATTGGGGCTGGCTCACCGCGATGGCCCGAGCTCGCAACGTCAATGCGTTTCTCAGCGTCACACAGCTCGGCGGTTCGGCCTTTGCCCGCATGATCGGGGTTGACTCCGAGACCGTGCTCGGTCTTTTGCAGCCGTTTGGCGTCGCCGTGGCTGCGGTTGCGTTGCTGCTCCTCATTCGGCGGCCGCACGATCAGGTTCGGACGCTAGCCCTCCTACGTTGCTCGTGTTCGCCCTGCTTCATCCAGCCACCCAGCCCTGGTATTTCACGTGGGGCCTCTTTCTATTGGCTGCAGCGACTGCGGGCACCAATCGCACCTCGTTGCGTTCTCGGCTGCCGCCTGCTTCTTTTGTGCCCTTGGACCGGGCCTTGGCTTCGCCTTGATTGATGGGCCCGGATACGTCCTCCTGCAGTTGGCTTGCTCATCTTGTTACGTTGACCATCAGCCCACGCCACCCCATTCCAGCTCGGGTCAGAGTCGGCCTCAGTGACGACGGCGGGTCGCCCCAGGTGATCACGCGAGATCAAGATGCGGCCGCTATTCACTCGATGCTTGATGCCTACCCGTCGGCGAATCTCGTTTGCGTGATGCGGGATGGCTCGCCGTTGGCGCAGACCGTCGACGACCAGCTTCGAGGCGGCGCCAGCATCGTCATTGCCCCAAAGGAGTGGAACCGGCTCGGCCGAGCAATTGTCTGGCTTGCTGCCAAAACCTTCCCCGCCCGGTTGTCGGGTGTCGATCCGCTGAGCTCCACGTTTGGGTTTCGGCTTGACGCCGTTGACTTGAATCGACTTGAGCCAGACGGAAACGCCTTGCTTCTGGAGGTTCTCGTCTCCCATCCCGGCCTCACGGTTGTATCCCTGGCCGGTCCGCGTGAGCTCGAAGTGCTCCGGCCGATTGACGGACTTCGCTTCTGCGTCCACCTCGCCGATCTTCGACTGAGGACGTCGCGATTGTGGGGCGGCTTGTCGCGGGGAGTCGCGATGGCGCGCTACGACCCCGAGGTCCTGACGTAGTGGCGGCGCGTTCGTGAGCTCGCGTATGGCAGGCGCGATCACACCGATCATCGCGGCGTCGCGGCAGAGCAACAGGATCGCGGGCACGGTTCAGCCAAGTGCGTAGCCGAATACGGCACCAGTGACGCCGGTGATGAGCAGGGCCACGGCCGTTGGTTTCACTGCCGGCGATGGCCTTCGTCGCTACAGCGCAGGCAGGGTGAGCCAGAGCAGAAACTGGGGCGATAGGAGCGGGGCGAAGACGATCAGGGCCGCGGTGGAAGCAGAAATACGAGGTTCGAGCACCGGCGCGTTTGTCGCCGACCGGGTTGACCGACGACGTGCCGCGGCGACAGCCGTCGCTACGACGGCGAGTGTTGCCACCCGGCCAACCAGCACGAGTGCCGGCGACATCGTGCCGATGCGGTATGCGTTGTTCTGCAGCACGACGATGTCGTCGGTCAGAAGTCGATGAGCGAACCGCCGATGGTCTCGATCTGCCACCCCGTGGTCCTCTCAGCGAGATCACCGCGGGCGTCGAGTCCGGCATAGAAATCCAGGCGATGAGGCCGACGGAGCCGAGGCCGACCGCCATCGCAGCCGCCCGCGTTCGACGGGCGCGAGCGCAGCAGATCGCGCCATCGCGGGCCACTTAAGCTTGATGAGCGCTCCGGCCGCCGTCCACCACGCAAAGCGGGCGTCTCGTTCTCGACGGAGCTCGACGACAGCCATGACCGCCGCGAATGCGGCCCAGAGATCGAGCCGGAGTAATCCAGCCGGAATCAGCGGGAGACCGAGTCCCAGATAGGCCGAGCCCGCGAACAAGGACCACTGTCGGCGGAGGACAACAGCGATCCCGAGGTCGACGGCCAGCGATAGCACCACGAGGCGATCGTTGGTGCCCACTGCGTCGTCGGCGGCGATGGCCTTGATCACCACAACCGACCCTGGCGGGTATTCAACCGGCGCATCTACCCATGGACGTCCCGCCAGTTCTGCGATTTCCTGGAATCTTTCGGCATCCCAGCCGGTTAGGTCTGAGTCAGCAACACGGGGGTAGGCCAGGAGCCCGACGGCCGCAATCACCCGTATTGCTATTGCCCCGATCCATATCCATCGCACTGGGTGAGTGTGGGCGGTTCGATGGTGTTCCGCAACCGGCGCTACCCTCCAAAGCTGATTCTCGACTCTGAGAGAGCGCACTATGACTGAAATGCGACAACCCCGAGACCGACGAACTCACCGTCCTCTCCACCGTCACCGACACCGCATTGCCGGTGGTGCTCGACGTGCGGGCCAGCGAGGACGATCCGGCGGCTACGGCTTTGCGTATCTCGGTGACCGGCGCAAACGCCTGACCGAATTCACCTATGCACTTGACCTCGTGCCAATCGCAGAGGCAGTCGAAGGCGACGCCGTTTACACGCAGGGCTCGCACGGTGAACTCACGGTCATCATTCCACCGACTCGATCGACATGCGGGGATCCACGCTCGACATTCTGGCCACTCGACCAACGGCGGCCTCGTCATTCGCAATCCCAACCGCCCTGATCCGCTGAAGGAGCCTCAACCTCGAGCTCGAAGGTGAACTGCCGGAGCGTGTGCAGGCCGTGCTCGACCAGGCGATCAACCCGTCGCTCGCCAGCCACGGTGGGTACGCCAACCTGGTTGGTGTCGACGGAACGCGCGTGATCGTGACCATGGGCGGCAGCTGCCAGGGTTGCGCCGCAAGGCGCAACGACCCTGCGCGATGGCATTCGCACGATGTTGCTCGATGCGATTCCCGAGATCACTGACGTCATCGACGCCACCGACCATACGGCCGGCGAAAACCCCTTCTACGAGTAGCGCCTTCTAGAGGTTCCGCAGGGTTCGCTCGCCAATCGCGAGGAAACGCGGGTCATCGTTGAGACCCACTTCGGCCAGGATCGTGCCGAAGAACACAGCCCAGCCGCGGGCTCGGGCGATCTGGTCGGTCGTGGCACCGTAGGCGGCAAGGCCGGCGGCTCGGACGTGGCGATCGTCGAAGAGCATCCAAAATGCGGCCAGATCGTTGGCCCCGTCGCCGGCGCACAGGTCGCCCCAGTCGATGATTGCCGAGAGACGGCCTTCGTGAACGACGATGTTGCGCGGGTGGAGGTCGCCGTGAACCCAGGTTGGCCTGGCCGCCGCGGGTGCGGCCAGCGCCGTGGCGAGCGCCTGGGCGACAACGGGCGTAATCAAGTCGGTGGCGGCGCCCACCGACGCCATGCGAGCCTCGATCGCGTCGAGTCGGTTGGCGAGCGGCACGCCCCGGTGCGCATTGGCGGGTGCGTCCGCCGGCGCCGGCACGTGAAGTGCCTTCAAGAATGCTCCCAGGCGAATGGCCTCGGCGTCGTTGAGCCGCGTGAGATCGGCGGCAATCCCCTCAGCGAACGGCACGATGCTCCAGGCCCAGGGGTAGTAGTCAGTCGGTGTGCCCCGGTGGATGGGCGCGGGCACCGGGAGGGGAAGGGCGGCGGCCAGACCGGGCAGCCAGCGTTGCTCGGATGCGATGAGGTCGGCGCCGAGTTGCCGTCGGGGAAGCCGCGCCAGAACGTCGTCGCCGACTCGGTACATCGTGTTGTCCCAGCCCGAAGCCAGCAGGGTTGTCGGCCTGCTGGCCAGGGCGGGGAATTGGTCGGCAATGAGACGCCGGACGAGGTCGTCGGTGATCTCGACCTCGGGATCGGGTGTGGTCGTCCCCATGGGCGGCCACGCTAGCCGGTCGGTGCGAGTGGTTCCTAGGAGGGCGTGCGACCGAGCCAGGCCACGAGTCTGTCGATCGGCCTGGCGTCGTCGGCGACTTCCACGACGTCGCCAAACGGCACCTCGTCGCCACGCCCATCGGCTGGCAGCGCGTTGGTCATCATCACGAGTGCGCCCAGGACGACGTCGTTGTCCCAGTCGACATCGACGCCGATGGCGGTGGCGAGGTCCCAGGTGTGGACGAGGACCTCACTCGTATAGATGTGGAGCGCCACGATGCCGGGAAGCGTGGCGAATGGAAGTGCGAGCGTCGGCGAGTACGGCGTCGTCGGCCCAAACGCTCGTCTGGTCGGCTGATGCGGAGTTCCACGCCTCGACGAAGGCCCGGGAGTAGTCTCGACTGCCACGTGCGGGACCGAGAAAGGGTCGAGACCGCGGGCCAACGGCGGCGACTCGCTGTTGGACGAACAATGGTGCGCAGCCAGTGCAGCAACGTCGAACGAGTCGCAGGGGGTTGGGTCGCCGAGCCGGTCGGTGGTTATCCGGGCGAGGGTCGAGCCGCCAAGGCGGTTGCGGCGGCGTAGCCTGCCGGGGGTCGGGGAGGTCGGTGGGGGCGTCGATGGTGGTGCTGGTACGTGGTGGTCGGTTGCTTCGGTGTTTGTCATGGTCTGCATACTGACCACCTAAGTGGCCACCTAGTGGCCACTTTTTCTATGAAAGTATGAACTTCATGCGAGCTGACCGTTTAGTGGCAGTACTCCTGCTTCTCCAGGCAAAGGGCCGGGTGACGGCGGCTGAGGTGGCCGACGAACTCGAAATCTCGGTTCGAACGGCACGGCGTGACCTTGAGTCGCTTGCGATGTCGGGAGGCATTCCGTCTACCCCAGCGCGGCCGCCACGGTGGCTGGCAGCCGATTGGGGGCGCTCGGACCGACCTCACGGGATTGACCGCGTCGGAGGTGCAGGCCCTGTTTCTTACCGTGGGAGCCTCGGCGGCCGCGACGCCGGGCCTGAAGTCGGCACTGCGCAAGCTGGTGCAGGCCTTGCCCGAAACATTTCGTGTCGACGCCGAGGTAGCGACGAAGTCAGTGGTCGTCGACCGCGCTCGCTGGGGAGGTCGATCGGCCGTCGATGAGCCCGCCTTTCTGGAGCCGTTGCAGGAGGCCGTGGTTCGGCGTCGCCAGATCGAGCTGGGCTATGAGACGCCGGGCAACGCGCCGGGACTTCGGACCGTGCACCCGCTGGGCCTGGTGACGAAGGCGGGGGTCTGGTACCTCGTTGGCGACACCGACCAGGGGCGGCGGGTGTTTCGCGTGAGCCGCATGTTTCAGGTGCGCCTGCTCGACGATCGAGCGGTGTGGCCGGACGATTTCGATCTTGAGGAGGCCTGGGAATCAATCCGGGTTGCGGTCGAGTCCAAACCCCGGCAGGCCATGGCCGAGGCGCTGGCTGAGCCATGGACGCTGCGGCCGCTTCGCTTCTTATTCGCCAATCTGATCACCATTGGTGAGACGCAACCAGACGGCAGGATTGCCGTGACCCTGATTGGCGACGACACCAAGCCAATCGCGCCGAAGGTTGCCGGATTCGGTGCCGCCGTTGAGGTGGTGTCGCCGGAATCGATGCGCACCGAGCTTGCCGCTATCGGGGAAGCCTCGCCGCCACCTACTCCCGGTAGCCATCCGCTAGGTCGAAAGTGGGCGCTAACTCGTTGGCTGATGGCAAACTTCGATAGTGATCTCACCCTCACTATCAGCAGCAGCCTGGTGCCGAGTGAGCGTCGAGGTCGTCGTCAGATGGTTCAGAATGCTGCCAAGACTTCGAGATCGTCACCAGCATTGAGCTCGCAGTAGCACCGCCTTGACCGGCATCGTGAGCCCGATGATGGCGGCGGCGCCGAGCGGCACGCCGACAAGCAGAAGCGCCACATGGGCCCACGGAACCGTGAAGTCGTATGTGTTGTAGAACGAGGGATCGGTCAGCGCGCCCGCCCAAGAGTCCGAACGGCAAGGCGACCGCCGCTGCCATGCCCGCCATCAAAAGTGTCTGCCGGGCGAGGAAGTGACGGCGCAGCCGGGGGCGAAGCGCCGTCGCGACCATCGTGGCCAAGTCATGGTCAGACTCGGTTATGACCAAGGCAGCCGTGACGGCGAGTACGACGAGGCAGCACACAAACGCCAAGCCGACCACGATCCACTTGATGAGTGCAAAGTTGGTAGTGGGCCAGCCTTCGTTGACGTAGCCCTGATAGCTAAGTCGGGGAAGATCGATGCCAGCGTCAGCCGCAAGGTGCTGTAGGAGATCTCAGCGAGTTGCTGGGTTCGTCGATGGCAGCCGTGTCGAGGACCGGTTGGGCAAGTCGAATAACGCTCCGCTGCAGCGGAAGCCGATAGTCGCCGGTCTGCCATCGCCGGTGCAAAGAACGCGACCGGCTCGATGATCTGGTCGGAAACAGTCGTTGTACCTGACGGCGTCGGCTGAACCATCGTCGAAGTAGACGAACAGGTCACCTCGTTGTTCGAGTCAGCGGCGTTCGAGTCGGCCGACGTGAAATCTTCTGGCACGTACCCCCATGATGCGGGCATCACTCGAACGGCGACGTCGGCGCTGGAATCGTTGCGCTGTTGATGTCGAGGCCGCTGGTCGGCGTGTCGTTCCATATGGCTCCGACGAGGTACTCGGCGCTGTCGTCAGAACCGATCGCAACGGCCTGTCCGATCGTCGGCCACGACACGATCGTTGCGCCCGGCAAGACCTGGGCAACAGTGGCTCGCTGCCGGTCCGTCAACGTGAGCTCGCCGGTTGTCGGGTCAGTGCTGAACCCAACGACCTGCTGGATCGAGTCAGTGGCGGCCTGCGAGATAGCGGTGTTCTGCCTCTGGGACAGTTCCGACGACTTCTGTTCGGTCCCGATCAGTGTGAGAGCAACGGTCGGGATGATGAACATTGAGGTGATCGCACCGATGGCGGCGGCCGCTCGAGTGCGTTGCCTGGCACTGTCACGAACCACAAGGCGCCACGCTGTCGGCATCCGACTGGCCGTCGAGCCGAGCCACGACACAAGCGGACCGCCGAGCAACGCAGCCCCGCCGAGCGAGAGGCCAATGGCCATGAGGCTCAGGAGCGTCTGGCGATCACCGGAGACGTCGCTGTTGGCGCTCACGCCGAGGAGGAAGAGCCTGATAAGACCGGCCACGATGCCAGCTGGAGCAATCCATCGTGCTGGTTTGCGAAGTGGAATCCGTCCGGCCAATGCTGTGGTGGCCGGCACGTTGGCCACGGTTCGAGCGGGCACATAGCGGGCAGCGAGGCGGCCAGCACGCCGACGAGGACGGTAACGATGATGTCGATCGGTGAAAGCACAAACACACGATCGCGACCGTTGATCATCTCAGCGATGCGCTGGCCGAAGGTGAAGAAGCCAAGCAAGGCCAGTAGCACCCCGCTGATGGCACCAATGCCACCCAACAGGTCGGCTTCGACGAGCGCCACCGATTTGATCTGGTTGATGTCGGCACCGCCAGCAGACATCATGCCAAATTCGTGGATGCGGCGGCGATTGGCTGTCGCGAAGGCAGCCGCAGCCACAAGGCCGGTAACACTGAGAGGCTAATGCTCACGAAAAGCGCGACGACCGACGGGTTCTCGAAGAAGTGGTTTGTCGTAGTTCTCCATGTCGCCGGTGACGGTGGAGTAGGCGTTCAGGGAATTGATCTGATCGAGCGCCGTGGCCGATGGAATGCCGGCGAGATACCAGGTGTGTCGGGCCCCGTTGAGGCTCTGGGTCGACATCGCGTTCGGAGGCAGCAAGATGATCGCTGCCTCGAGCGCAAATCGGTCGTGGGCAATGCCAGTGACGGCCAATGGCCCATCAAACCCGGCGAGCTCAATCGTGTCACCGATTGTGAGGTCCTCCGCTCTGGCGAAGCCTTCGGTAACTGCGACCTCATCCGTGCGGTGCGTGATGGTGCTCGTCCCTCAACGATCCGGTGATTGGTCGGCCACAGCGGATTGGTCGGGTCGAATGACTCGAGGGTCGTGTGGATCTTCTCGGAAGATCGGCACCGTTCACGAGCAGTAGCCCGGAAATGTAGTCAACCCTCGCTTGGTCAATATCGGCCGTGAGTTCTTCGATGCGGGCAACGAGATCGACACGGTCGTGGCCAGCGGGGGCCAACGCATAAGGTCCGTCGACCCGTCGATCGTCGACTGGACGCCATCGGCCCACGAAGCGGTCACGTCGGCGTACACGACGTCTTGGCGAAGCAGCACGCAATCGCAAGGGCAATGAAGATGGGAAGCCTGATGAGTGCAACAATGCGGGCTGATCGGCCTCGACGGCGTCTCATGCCGCGGGCCGCAATTTTTCACCATAGGACGCAGCTCGGCTCCGGTCATCGAACGACCTCGTCGAATGAGACCTCATCAAAGCCGGGCATTTCGGTGATGGTGTCAATTCGACCGTCGCGGTCGGATCACTTTGTTTATACAAGTGACATGTCGTGTGTCACAAGAACCCCGCCGCAGGTTCCTGTGTCGACCCTGACGTCTGATGACTCGCATCAACGTCGGCGTCGGCCGTCGCTTCATCGAGTGCGCCGGTTGGCTCGTCTGCGACAGTAGATTTCGGGGACCAACGAGCTCGAGCGACGGGGCTGCCCTCTGGCGCTCGCCGCCCGAGAGTTGGTCGGGGAAGCTGTCGGCGAAGGCTTCGGCCTCGGCCTCGTGCAGTGACTCCGCGCAGCCACTGTGCTGCTGCTGGCGCCATGCCGTTGAGCTCGAGAGGCAGCGACACGTTCTCGGCCGTGAGCGTTGGCAAGAGGTTGAGCGCTTGGAAGACGAAGCCGATTTGTTGGCGGCGAATTGCTGTTAGCTGGCGCCGGTTGAGGAGGGCGAGTTCGGTGTCGTTGACCTTGGACTGATCCGAGGCTCGGGACGTCGAGGCCGCCGGCGAGATTGAGCAGGGTCGACTTCCCACCGCCGCTGCGGCCGACAATAGCCACGAGCTCGCCGGCGCGAACGGTGAGGTTGATGTCAGCAAGGGCCGTCGATGCCTCGCGGCGAGCCGTATTGTTTCGGCTCCGGTGAGTTCGAGGACGATCTTGGCGTTGGTGGTCATGAGTTCCCTCCTGAGGAACGGACACGGATTGCATCAGAGATCCGATCTTCGGCGAGGTCGAGCCAGCGCAGCTCGGCCTCGTTGGCCATTATTTGGCGGTCAATGTTGCAGTTCGGCCAGCCCGTCGGTGCGAGCCTTCTGCCGCGTGAGCACTTGGAGCGCAGCGGTCGTGGCCGAGCGTTGACTGCGGATGATCGCTTGCGGGTCACTGGCGCGGCTTGCGACCGCCACCAGGATCTTGATCGACACTTCGTCGCGTTGGAGAGTTGGTGGCCGTCGTCGGCGATTCGAACCACTTCGTCGACCGCGAACTGTCCGAGCTTGGTCAGGCGGTAGCTACGCCGTTCTTCATCGTCGACTGAATCCTCGGTCACAAGTCCGTCTCGCTCGAGTCGCTGCAGCGTCGTATAGACCTGGCCAATGTTGAGCGATGTCGCGCCGCCGGTTGCCGCCTCAAACTCGGTTTTGAGTTGGTAGCCGTACTTGGACTCCTCGGTCAGGAGCGCAAGCAGGCTGTGCTTGATAGTCATAGATACGCAGTATGCATACCCAGTATCTATTCGTCAACGGAAATCTTCACCGACCCGCGCTCACCGACCCGCTCACCGACCACGCGCCTGCGGCCCCATGTCAGGGGGTTTGGGGCGGACAGGCAATTGGTGCTGATACGGCGCCTGACTCAACCGACCGTAGTGCCGCCGACACCTCGCTCGCCGCAACGGCCCACACCATGCCGTTGTCGGCCTCCGAGCGAGCGAAGATGACGCCGACAAGTTCGCCGCCGACGAACACCCCCGCTCCCGAGTCGCCCGTCGCAATCGTGGCATCGAGTTGAAGGGCAGCACGCTGTCCCTCGCCGTCAATCGTCACGTCGGCCACATCGACCACGGTGCCAGGCCGTGGCGCATAGGCATCGGCCACGAACGTCCCGATGGTCACGGGGTCACCGATGTCGGCCTGGCCAAAGGGTAGGAAGGGAGCGAGGGCAGTATCGACACGCAAGAGAGCAACGTCGGTCGTTGTATCGAGATACGCGACCGACGCCGCGACTTCGTCGCCCGCTGGGCTGAACACACGGACTGACTGGGTTGAGGCAACAGCATGCGCGGCAGTGGCGAGAAGGTGGTCGTCAACCGCGACGGCGGCCGCAAACCCGCCTTCGTGGCCGGCGCAATCCACCGTGGTGATCCGGTACGCGGGAGCTGTCGGTTCCGACCCCGTGCACGCCATCAGGACACCAGCACCGAGGCCGACACAGCCGATTGCCATCATCGTGGCTCGTCGGGGGCCTCGGTGTCGCCTGTTGCCTGCGTAGCTCACTGGCCAAGTCTACGGCCGGTGTGGAGTCCGTGGCGGCAGATAGGTTAGTGGCTTGGGCTGGGGGCCTTTGCCTCCCGCAATGTCATCTAGTTGCTAACGCAAAAGGAGTCCACGATGGCGATCGTGCATATCGACCGGCCATGGCCGTCAGACCTCGAGCTCGCGCAGCACGAGGCCGTCGGACCCGGCGACGAATGGCTCCGAGGCGCGCAGGCGGCAATCACCGGTACGGTCACGTGGGACTCAGCCCGGTTCGATCAGGCTCCCGGACTCCGAGTCTTGGCCATAGTCGGCATCGGTGTCGACAGTGTCGATTTGGATGAGGCAACCCGGCGGGGCGTGCTTGTCACCAACACCCCCGATGGCCCTACCGTCTCGACGGCCGAGCACGCACTCGCGCTCATGTTGTCGGCAGCCAAAGAGATTCCTCGGGCGCAGAGCCGCTTGCGCAAAGCAACGGGGAGCTACGCCACGCTCAACCGTGGCATCGAGCTCGACGGCAAAACGCTCGGTCTCTTTGGCTATGGGAGAATCGCTCGACGGCTCGCCAGCTACTGCCGTGCTATTGGCATGACGGTCGTCGCGACCGACCTGTTCGTCGAGGGCGACCCTGGCGATGGCACCGAGATGGTCTCGTTCGACGACCTGCTTCGACGAGCCGATGTTCTGTCACTTCATGCGCCACTTTCGAAGGCAACGAAGGGTGTCTTCGACGAAGCTGCGTTCGATGCATGTAAAGAGGGGTTGTCTTCGTGAACTGTGCCCGAGGCGGCCTCGTCGACCACCAAGCGCTTCGCTCCGCCGTTCACTCGGGGCGGGTCTCCAATGCGGCCCTCGACGTCACCGACCCCGAGCCATTCGACGCCAATCACCCACTGCTCCAGCGAGACGACGTGCTCGTCACTCCACATATTGCGTCGGCCACCATTGAAGTCGCCGCCGCATGCTCGATACGGCCGCGAAAACATCGTGATTGCGCTCGACGACGAGCGTCCGCCGAACCTATTCAACAAGGAAGCGTGGACCGAGGACTGAGCCCGGCCCACGCTTCGGTGGCCGTGGCCTAGGCGGCGAATCGCAAGGCTGCCGCCGGTGACTCGCGACCCGACTCATCGCCGGCGCCACTGCCGCCAGAATGGCGAGCGCGAGTGACACGCTCCCAATCAGCGCCAGCTCGGCACCAGGGGCAACGAAGTCGAGTCCCGATTCGAATGCCGCCGACTTGGTCAACACTTGCCAGGCGCTGAGTGTGCCGAGGCCAATACCGAGCGCCACCCTGCAACCCGATGAAGGCGGCCTCGACGACAAACATGCCGCGGATCTGCGAGATCGGTATTCCCATTGCTCGTAGCATGCCGAGTTCACGTCGCCGCTCTCGAACTGCCCTCGTGAGTACGACGCCCAATCCGACGATGCCGATCATGAGTCCGATTCCTAGGTAGGCCTGGAGAATCGTCAGGAAACTGTCCTGCCCCGCCAGCTCGAGGTCGGCTTCGGCGAGGAACGTCGTAGCGCTGACCCCTCGCTCGGGCATCGTCGCCGTGAGTGTGTCGGCGATCGCCTGAGGGTCACCAATGGTTGACGCATAGAAGCGGGTGGTGATCAGCGGCTCGTCGTTGAGATGGGCGGCGACGGGCGCTCCGGAGGAAGAAGCCAGCATCAAGAAGCCATTGTTGCTCGCTCGTTGCGGCCACTCGCGTCCAGCCGACGGCCGTCGTGGCCGACGATACTGACCGAATCACCCGGCACGACGTCGACGTCGTCTGGCGCGACCGTCCAGATAGTTCCATCCTCGGCCGGCCCTGCAGCGACGGCGTCCCAGGCGGCCTGGTCGGTCGCGAAGGAAGCAAGGCGGGCCGTCGTGGAGGGAAGGTCAACGGCGGTGAACTCTGGTGTGATGAACGACATCGGCCAATCATCAGTTGCGCTATTTTCCGGTGTCGCGGGCGTGCCATCGCTCAACTCAACCGCGGCCACCGATCGAATAATCGGAGCGACCCTCTCGATACCGTCGTAGTCGCTCAGTTCGGCTGCGCTGAAGGCGGACGAAGGATTGGTGTCGACGATTACGCTGTAGCCGCCGCCAGCGCGACTGGCCAGCTCCGGACCTTGGGCCGAGAAGACAGCATTCAGCACCGACATGAACGCCACGGTGAAAAGAACAATGGCGAACATGGCTACGAGCATCACCGAGCGGACCGGGCGATCGAGCGGATGGGCGAGGCCAAGCCGGCCAGCGACACTGCCGCCGCTCACTCGACTCGCCACTGCCTGCCACACGTTGTCAAGGTTGGCCGCCATGATGGACGCGAGCGCAACAAGGGCAACACCCTGGCCGAGGAAGACGCCAACGTCTGTGTCGGCCATGGTGTCTGGCACGAGTCCGAAGACTGCGGCGGACCACGCAATGCCAGCGCCGCAGCCGACGATTGTCGCCAATCGCCGAGGCAGCACCAACGCGAGGATCGGTATGGCTGAGACCACAACAACGACCGGCCCGAGGAGTGCGCCGGCCTGGGTACCGAATGCCAGTCCGACAATTGCCGCCCCAACGGCAAGACCAACGCCACCAAGCGCTAGGGAGCGTCGACGGCTACGCAGTCTCGGTGCCTCGCCAATGTCCTTGATGGCGCGAACGATAGTGATGCGGGTGGAGCGAAGACACGTGGCGATCACTGTCAGCTGCGAGATGGCGAGCCCGATGACTGCTCCTGATAGGAGACTTCCGAAACTCACCGAAGTGCTGAGTGTGAGGTCGGTGTCGGCCGCAGGGTGCTGTTGGCATACGCGACAACGGCGCCGCCCACCAGGATGCCAGACAACGAGCCGACGATCGCCGCAAGGAGGCCGTAGGCCGCGCCCTCGAGGGCAAAGCTCCGAACAATCGTCCCCTGCTTGATCCCAATGGCACGCATTGTGCCAATATCGGTTCGTCGTTCGGCGGAGAGCATCGCAAACAGGTTTACGACGAGCAGGATGCCCGCAATCACGCTGAAACCACCGATTGTCGCAAAGAGGTTCGTCGTCTCAGCGCCTTCCGTCTCGGCGGCGTTAAGGAGCGTCTGCTTGACCGGCTCTACGCTTGCGCCTTCGGGGGTGAGTTTGTCGAGAGCCGCGACGACCGCGCCACTGCGTGTCGCGCCGCCGTAGACGTCGCCCGTGTTGGAGACCAGCACGAGGGTCTGGGCGACGGTGTCGCTCGCCGCAAGCTGACTTGTCAGTGAACCGGGAGCGCCAATCACCGAGCCAAAGCCGCCGAGGCCCCGCATGGGAACGACCTGGGCGACGGTGAATGTGTGAGCAACGCCGTCGGCGAAGAGGTCAATAGCGTCGCCCTCCGACAGACCGATGTCCGCGGCGAGCGACTCGTTGATCACGACGTCGCTGGGTCGCAGGTCGGCTGGCCACGTCGACAGGCCGGTCGCCACGGAGTCACCACCGAAGGCGAGCGCTTGTGCCCGGTCGAGTTCGAGGAAGCTGACCGACGGTTCAACTGCTCGGTCAGGTCCGGTCGATCCGGCCGCCACCGTAAGCCGAACGGCACTCATGGTGCCGTCGATAGCTGTGCTGCGCAGCGAGTCAATCGCCGCGACCAGGTCCGCTGCCTCGCCTGCGCCGTCGACGACAGCGACCTCGTCGATGGGACCGTACTGTGTCTCGGCGATGGTGCGGATCGATTGGTCAAAGCTGTCGCCGATGACGAACGACGCCGTGATGAGGGACGTGGCGAGCATTGCGCCGCCGACGACCATCACCGCTTCGCCGCGACGACGAGGAGATTGCGGAGTCCGAGGCGTCGAATCGTTGGTCGCCGAAGCAGATCGAAGGCCGTGAGGGAGAAGGAGTATGAGGAGAATGGCTGCGACGATGGTCATCGGACGCTCCCTTCTTCGCACTTCGACGACTCGATCAGCCGTCGCGCCAAGTCCAGGGTCGTGGGTAACGACGACGAACGTCTGGCCCGCCTCGTTCGCCCCTTTGAAGAGGTCAAGGACCAGACTGGCCGTTCGCGAGTCGAGGTTGCCCGTTGGTTCGTCCGCCCACACAACCGCAGGCTTGGTCACCAGGGCGTGGCGATGGCGACTCGCTGCTGCTCGCCGCCGGACAATTCGGTTGGGCGGTGATCGCCGCGAGCGCCCAGGCCAACTTCGGCCAGCATCGAGGTGGCGACCGTTCGGGCGGTGCTGGGTCGAATGCCTGAGGCGAGTAGCGGCAGCTCGACGTTCTCCGCGGCGCTGAGTACCGGTATGAGGTTGAAGCTCTGGAAGATGAACCCCATTCGCTTCGCCCGATGGGCAGTCCTCGCTCGATCGCTCAGCCGATGGATTTCGAGGCCGTCGATCTCGACCGTCCCGCCATCGATGGAGTCAATGCCGGGAGACAGTTGAGGAGGGTGGACTTACCGTTGCCCGATGGGCCCATCACGACAACGAACTGTCCGTCCATGATGTCGAGATCGATCCCGCGGAGCGCTTCGACCGCTATGTCGCCGCTGCGGTAGGTCTTGATGAGGCCGCGAGCCGAACAAGTGGCCGACTGTATGTCAAATGATCGTTGGCGGTGTGGGTTTCTTCCTGAGGTGTTGTTCGCATGGAATTGGTCATGCGATTATCTTCAATCGATCAGGAGGGACGATCGATCGGTGATGCCCTGATCGCACCCCGACGGTCTCAGGGCCGACCCTACATCGAGGTCGCGGCTAGACGATGCGGCGTCGGGCGGCCCAGCTCGAGAGTTCGTGGCGGCTCGACAGCTGGAGCTTTCGCAGCACGTTGGATGCGTGGGTCTCCACAGTCTTGATGGAGATGCTGAGTCGTCGAGCGATTTCCTTGTAGGCGTAGCCCTGAGCGAGTAGTCGCATCACCTCTTGTTCCCTGCGGCGACAAAAGGTCGAGTTCGGGGTCGGTCGATCGGGGATCGTTGTCGAGAACGCGCCGATCACGAAGCCCGCCAGTCGGGGCGAGAACACAGCATCGCCTTCGGCTATGCGTACCACTGCGGCGACAAGATCGTCGCTCTTGATCGCCTTGGTGACGTAGCCTCTGGCTCCAGCGCGGATCGTGGCGATTACGTCTTCGGGCGAGTCAGAAACAGACAGCGCCAGGAACCGGTGTCGATGCCACGGGCGGCCACCGCCCTGATGACGTCGGCGCCCGTGCCCGAGGAGGTGGACATCGAGCAGTACGACGTCGGGAGTCCGATCGGCGATGGCATCGACTGCCTCGTGGACGTCGCCGGCCTCGCCGATAACCCGGACGGCATCACCAAGCTGGGCCCGGACGCCGGCTCGGACAAGGTCGTGGTCGTCAACGATGATCACGCTCGGTTGATAGGCCATTACGATGGCTCGCTTTCTCGTGGCACTGGCGAACGAGCGGCACCGTTTCGTTTGAGCCGCAACTCCACTTCGGTCCCGCCCCCAGGCGTCGAGTAGATCGAACATTCGCCGCCGATTCGCTTCATCCGACCTTCGATTGATTCGCGCATGCCCCGGCGATCGATGGCGACGGCGTCAGGGTCGAACCCGACACCTCGGTCGCGAACAAAGATCTCGATCGCCTCGGGCCGCACCTCGGCGTAGACGTCGATCTGGTCGGCCTCTGCGTGTTTCGATGCGTTGACCATAGCTTCTCGCGTCGCCGCCAGCAGTTGGTCGATCGCGTCATCAACCAGGCAATCGCTCGCCGTGACCACTTCGACGGGGATGTGATACAGCTCCTCAACCTCGGAGGCCATGTCGTCGAGTCGGCCGCGAACACTCCCGCCCTGACGCGAGACTCGGTCGGGGTCGAGCCAATTGCGGAGCTCGCGTTCTTGTCGGCGAGCTAGGTTGAGCATCGTTTGTGGATCGTCGGCGTTGCGCTGAATGAGCGTTAGCGTCTGAAGAACCGAGTCGTGGAGATGGGCAGCGACCGCCGCTCGCTCGTCGAGGCGGGCACGCTCTTGGCGTTCGTGGTCGAGGTCTTGCACGACCTGCCACCACCACGGCGAGGTGGCGACCACGGCGACGGCCAAGATGGCGATAACGGCATAGAGCATGGCCGTGGTGCGGAAGCCAAACGCCGTGAAGACCAACAGCGCCGCGCCGAGGGCCGCCAACAGCAACCCGCCGATCGCCTGCGCCAGCGGATAGCGCCCCTCGGAACGGTCGACGACACCAGGCCCGAGGCGCCGCCACGCGAGTAGAAGGCCGAATCCGGCGAGTCCGAGGGGCCAGACGAGCGATGGGTTGTAGCCGCCGAGTTGAACGCTGAGGGTCACGAGTCCCGCACCGACGAACACAAAGCCGATCTGGCGGTGTCGTACGCTGCGACCTTTCGGACGGGGCGCATAGGTTGGATCCGGCCGCCGATAATTGAGCCAGGTCAGGACGCCCCACACGGCCACATAGAGCATGGCCCCCCACGCGCCCGAGGCGAAAAGTGCGACCCACGCAACTCGGACCCAAAGCACCGGCAAACCGAGCTCGTCGGCAACTGCGGCGGAGACACCGCTGAGCAGCCGCTTGTCGCGTTTCAGTACAGGGATCTGCCAGACTGATGTGTCCGTTCGCTCGGCGGTGGGGGTTGGAGTGACCATACGTATCGATGCAGTCTCGCATGTTCTGCTCGGAACCGAAATCAGGGTGATCCCTGAGTGCGTCCTGATCGTCATTCGGCGACAATCGTGGAACACCCTGATTTCCCGGCCCGGCCTGTGCTGGGAGACTCGATGCCATGGCTACTGACACACCACTCGACGACAACCCTCCGCCGCAGGCAGAGCCGACACGTCCAATCGATCGGCCGGTCAAGCACCTCGTTCGCGGGCCAGGGGGGCCGGTTGGGGGTGTCGCCACGGGCATTGCCAATTGGTTCGCCATCGATCCGCTCGTCGTCCAGATCGCGTTTGTTGTACTGACGATCGCCGCCGGCTCGGGCTTCCTGCTCTATCTGGCAGGGTGGATTCTCATTCCGGCCTTCGACCGACCACTCAGTCACCGCCAGGGAACCGGCCGGGTCATTCTCGGCTCGATCGGCCTGGCGCTTGCGATCCTCGCCATCCTCGCCATTGTCGGTGGGTCGCTCGGCGCACCGCTGCTGCTGCTTGGCATCGGCTTCTACTTGCTCAGTCAGCGGCCTGGCGATGCAGCGGCAATCGGGGAGAACGTTCGTGATCTGCTTCGCCCCCGAGGCGCGGCGTCGCGGACGGCAGCGGACTATTCCGCCGAACCGCCACCGCCCACAGCGTGGGGCACACCGCGGACCGACGGTGCCAACCTGGCCGATGTCGGCTACACGTCCGACTACGTGCCCCCGCCGCCGAACGCTCGGCGTCGGGCCTCAGGTGAGCCGGGACCGCCAATCACAACCGTCACCCTTGCTCTGGCTGCCGTTGTCGCTGGACTTTTGATTTGGCTCGACCGCGGCACCGGTCTGCGAATCACTGGCTCCGCCGTGTGTGGTGCCGTTCTTGGTCTGTGTGGCCTCGGGCTCGTCGTGAGTTCGTTCGTAGGTCGAGCGTGGGGGCTTCTACCTGTCGGCATTCTCGCCTCGATCGGCATGATCACTGCACCCGCACTCGGCGCAGCGTTCGAAACCAAGACGATCGGCGACGTCCGCCACGAGGTAACGGCCCAGACCGATTTGCTCGACACCTACGAACTAGGGGTCGGTCAACTGACCCTCGACCTCACGGGGCTTACCCTCGAATCAGACGCCTCGGTTGCCATCGATGTGGGTACTGGTTCGCTGCAGGTCCTGCTGCCTGATGATATGTCAGTAGATGTGACAGCAACGGCGAGCTTTGGCAACCTCGTTATCTTCGGGGTGGAGCGTGACGGTGTCGGCGCTGACTACAGCACCGAGTATCGGCCACCCAATGCACCGGCCGACGTCCCCGTGCTCGAAATCGAAGCCCATACGCAATTCGGAGAGGTGATGATTCGCCATGAGTCGTAGACGCCAACCGGCTATTGGCCGCCTCCTCGTCGGGACACTATTTCTGGCCTCAGGGCTTGCGTTCTTTGTGGCTGGCTCAACGACCATCGACGGCGGCGCGGCGGCGAGCCTGGGACTCATCGTCGGCGGCGCTGTCGTGCTTGTGGCGCTACTCGTGCCCGGCCGGATTCAGCAGCAATTGGCTGGCAGGAGTGCGAGCGAGAGCGAGTGAAGTCGGTGGGGGTTGGCCTCGAACCACGCCCACTTGCCAACCTGGGTTCGTTCGAGCAAGCCGGCCTTGGCCAGAATCCCGAGATGATGGCTTACCGTTGGCTGAGACCGGTTCACCGCTGCGGGTAGATCGCACGCGCAGACGGCAGTGCCCGCGCTCATGATGAGCGACATCAGCTGAAGTCGGACTGGGTCTGCGAGTGCCTTAAGGAGGGCGGCCAATTCGACGGCCTCGGGTTCGCTCAAGGTGTCTTCGCCAACGGGTGTGCAGCAACCGACAACGGTTGGCGTGGCGTCGGGAGTCGTTCTCGACGGGGTCATGAGAAACATATTGACAGATGTCGATTCGTTTGGCAACATATCGACATTCATCAATATGACGCCGTGACGGCGTCGAAAGGAATCACGTGCGACTCCAACTTGCCCTCAACGTCGAAAACCTCGACGACGCGATCGAGTTCTACTCCAAGATGTTCGATGCCAAGCCAGCGAAGGTTCGCCCCGGCTACGCCAACTACGCCATCGAAAACCCACCGCTCAAGCTCGTGCTGTTTGAAGGTGCCGGGCCAGCCGGCACGATCAACCACCTCGGTGTCGAGACAGAAACCGTGGACGAAGTGCTTGCGGCCGAAGCCCGACTCACCAACGCCGGTCTCGAAACGACTGGGGTCGACGAAAAGCAGTGCTGCTACGCCGAGAAGACCGAGACCTGGCTCGCTGGGCCCGACGACACGCGCTGGGAGTGGTACGTCAAGAAGGGCGATGTCGAGCAGTTTGAAAACGTCAAAGCTGGTGCCAACAGTTGCTGTGCCCCTGATGTCGCCGCGGCGTCAACGGCCACGAGCTGCTGCTAGCACCTACCTCTACGGAGCAAGCTCCTCTGCCGTTCGCCGTACCGCCGCAATGATCGTGGCGTAGCCGGTGCAGCGGCAGAGGTTGCCAGACAGGCCAATCTGAATCTCGTCATCGGTCGGTCGGGGGCAGCGCTCGAGCAGCGCACAGGTCGACATGATCATCCCCGGCGTGCAGAACCCGCACTGCACCCCACCCTCGTCAAGAATGTTGCGCTGCATCGGATGCAGTTGTTCGCCCTGGACAAGCCCTTCGATGGTTGTCACCGATCGCCCCTCGGCTTGGGCCGCAAGGAACGAGCAGGAGTTAACTGGCTGCCCGTCGAGAAGCACCATGCAAGCTCCACATTCGCAGTCATCGCACCCTTCCTTCGTGCCGGTGAGGCCAATTTCGGAACGGATCACGCTCAACAAGTTTCGGGCTGGCGAGATGGTCACCGGATAGGTGACACCGTTGACGGAGAGTGTTATCGCTTGTTGATCAGAGGTCATTGGTTTGCTCCATTCGCAGCGCCGACACCGCTCGATCTATTGACCGGATACTGACAAATTCTCCGGCGGCTCGTTTGGCTGCTGCTTCAACGGCGCTTCGCCATGATCCCGACCGCGTGCCGGCGATACCGGTCGGAAGCGCGGCCGTCGCTAATCGGGGTGGACTGGGTCGAGGCAAGGGTCGCTACTCGTTCGAGCGTCTCGGGGGTCATTGGATGGCCAACCAGTTCTGCCAGCTCGACTGACAAGATGGTTGGACCAACGGCCGTTAGTGCAACTGCGAGCGCTTCGATCGAACCGTCGTCGCCCAGCGTGATTGCGGCGGCTGCCCCGACAACTGCGATCTCCATGGCCCGTCGATATTCAAGCCGGACATACGCGCTGCCCGATCGGACTCGTGGGGTTGGGATGACGATGACCGTGCAAAGTTCGTCGGGCCGGGTGGCCGTCTGGCCTGGGCCCACCCAGAGCTCGGCGACCGGAAGCGATCGTTCGCCCCTGGTCGAACGAAGCGTGACCGATGCGTTGAGGACGACGAGGGGAGCGCCAGTGTCCATGGCAGGCGATGCATTCATCACGTTGCCACCGAGCGTGCCCAGGTTTCTGGTTGCCGGCGAGCCGACGAGCGCGCTGGCATCGGCAAGTCCGGCCAGCGCGCCGGTGACTGCGTCGTTGGTCATCAACCGGGCATGAGTGACGCCAGCACCGATGATGGTCGCGTCGGCCGTGCTGCTGATCGTTTGCAGCTCGCTCAGCCGGTCGATGGCGACCACCGAATCGGGCAACGGTGCCTTGCCGTGGCGAGCGGCGACCACAAGGTCCGTACCGCCGGCAATTGGGCAGGCACCGGTAGCAAGCGCGTCGAGGGCTTCATCGAGCGTCGTGGCGATAGAGAACTGCATTACTGGACACCACCTTCGTCGGCGCCAATGGCGGTTTCCCAAACTCGTTCGGCCGTCATTGGCAGCTGCCGCACGGGTCGTCCGATGAGTTTGGCCAGCGCATTGGCAATAGCGGCTGGTGTCGCGACGTTTGGCGCCTCGGCGATGCCCTTCGCCCCCGAGGGGCCAGCGTTGGCTGTTGGCACCTCGACGAACTCAATCTGGATTTGTGGAGCGTCGGCCGCCGTTTGCAGCTTGTATTCGAGCAGGCCGGCATTTTGCTGGCGGGCATCATCGCGATAGCGGGTGCCCTCGGTTAGCGCCTGACCGATACCCATAAGGACACCGCCCTGCACCTGGCCCGTTGCCCCAATCGGATTGATGATCGTGCCGGAGTCGTGGGCGGCAGACACCTCAAGCACTCGCACCACCCCTGTCTCGCGGTCGAGCCGTACTCGTACGGCATGGCAGCTGAACTGGGGGGCGACCCAGGCGGCAAGTCCCTGATCGCCAACGCAGGTGACGCCGACGGCCTCAGGGGCCGATGGGGGAGTGCCCGAACCGTGGCCGAGGAGCAGTTCGCCGCCTGCCGCAATGCCAGCCAACTCGGCAATGGTTATCGATGACGCTGGCGACCCTGTAACCGAAGCCTTGCCGTCGGCCAGAACGATGTCGGTGGGCGAGGCCTCCAGTTCAAGGGCCGCGAGCTCACGAAGTTGATCGGCGATCTGTTTGCTCGCTCGACCACGGCCCGTCCGTTGTTAAAGAGCGTTTGCGAGCCCGTTGCACCGAGATCCCAAGGGCCGGCAGACGTGTCTTGATAGACAAGCTCAAAGTCCTCGGACGACAGTCCAAGCTCCGTCGCCGCGAGCTGGGCCAGAGTCATGACAGCACCTGTGCCACATTCTTGGGCGCCGGTAATGATCTGGCCCTTGCCGTCGGCATCGATCTTGACATAGGCACCGGACGGCACGCTGAAGCTCGGCCACCAGCCGACGGAGACGCCAATCGCTTCGTCTGCTGGCAGCTCTTGGCCGTATCCCGCCATTGCCGTCGCTTTGTCGATGCAGCGTTGCAGGCCGATCTCGTCGTACGTCTGGCCGGTCGGCCCCACGTCACCGGTGTCGATGCAGTTGAGCTTTCGGAAGGCCACCGGGTCGAGACCAACAGCTCGGGCCAGCTCATCGGTATGTGATTCGAGGCCCAGCAGCTTTGGGGTGCTGTCGGTGCACGCACCGAGCCCGATGGCTGGTGATTGGTGTAGACGAGCGAGGAGTTGATCTTGATGGCAGGGATCTTAGGACCCGCAACGTGCATGGCTGCGAGCTGCGGAAAGAACGCGCCATCGGCGATGTAGGCGCCGCTGTCGATGAGAAGGTTTCCGGTGCGGGCGACGATGGTTCCGTCGGCGCGGAGCCCAGTCGTGATGTCGATTATCATGCCCTCGCGGCGGCGGTCGGGCGCTCGGAATTCTTCCTCTCGGCTAAAGAGCAGCCGGACGGGGCGGCGGGCGGCTCGGGCGAGCGCAGCGACGTGGGCCTCGAAGTGGAACCCGCACTTGCCGCCAAACCCACCACCGAGATGAGGCACGATGACGCGGACCCTGTTGGTGGGAAGACCAAGCGTCTCGCATACCCCAGCGCGCGCATCGAACGGCACCTGGGTCGAGCTCCAGATCGTCACCTTGTCGCCTTCCCATTGGGCGACGACGCCACGGGGTTCGATGGGAACGGCGTGCGAGCCGTCGGCGACATAGCGACTGCTGATGACAATGTCGGCGTCGGCGAGTGCGGCGGCGGCATCGCCCCGCTCCAGCGACGAGAACGAGGCAAGGTTGTGGCCCTGGACGGTTTCGCCTGCTTCGTAGGTTTTCCAGTCGCGATGGACGAGTTGGCTCGATTCGTCGAGGGCCGCTTCGAGGTCGGTCACTAGTGGAAGTGGCTCGTAGGTCACCACGATTGCCTCGACTGCGGCCATGGCGATCTCGGGCGACGTGGCAGCGACTGCGGCGACGATGTCGCCATCAAACCGGACAACGTCATGGGCAAACAGATAACGGTCGGCGACTCCCGGGCTGTAACGGGTGTCTGGCACGTCGGCGGCGGTGAGTACCGAGACGACGCCAGCCATGCTGCGGGC
Organism: Acidimicrobiales bacterium; assembly: GCA_041394345.1. GTDB lineage: Bacteria > Actinomycetota > Acidimicrobiia > Acidimicrobiales > SZUA-35 > JBBKWJ01. The sequence continues at coordinate 49,749 of JAWKIN010000011.1, forward strand.
CGCGTCGGTATCGATCGCCACGATGCGGGCGTGGCTGATGCCCGCATACTTGAACTTGGCGTGGAGCATGCCAGTAAGTGTGAGGTCGGCCACGTAGCGGCCGGTCCCGGTCACCTTGTCTGGTCCGTCGGCCCGTACGAATCGGGCCGTATCAGCGATGGTCATGGCAGGGCGTTCCTTTTGAGCGAGCAGGACATCGACGGGGCACAGCATCGACGGGCACAGCATCGACGGGCACAGCATCGACCTGACGGATTGTGGCACAGAACCGGGGTACGGCTCTGCTAGATCGTGTCATCTAGATCGTGTCATCTAGATCGTGTCATCTAGATCGTGTCATCGACGCTGAACACACCACCTTGGGGCAGGTCGTGGCGGTTGGCGAGGGCATAGAGCTTGGCGCCAACCTGGGCCGGGTCGGCGAGGTTGCCCTGCTCGAACAGTTCGTGGAAGCGGGCAACGTTTGGAAATGCGGCCGTCTCGGCCGAGCGGATTTCGGCCTGCATGGCCGTGGCAACGACACCGGGCGACACCGAAACCACCCGCACGGCGCTGGCTCGAGCGTCGAGCTCGATGCCGGCCGTTCGGATCCACATGTCGCCCGCCGCCTTGCCGGCGCAATAGCTTGACCAACCGGCGAAGGGGTTCTTGCCTGCGCCCGAGCTGATGTTCATATAGACGCCAGGGAGATCGGCGCGGGCCATCGACGCGAGGAAGGCCGCGCCGATCACCTGCACCGATGCCGAGTTGAGAAGGACGTTGGCCGTGTAGCGATCGTGGTCCACCTCGCCGGCGAAGCCGATTGGGTCGAGCGTGCCTGCGTTGTGGATCAGGGCGACCCGCTCGACGTCGGCGGTGATGAGTTGATCGATCCAGGCGGCGACCGACGACCAGGATGCTGGGTCGGCAAGATCGGCAGCAAGGTGGGTGCCGGGGCCAGAGCGACGACTGATCGTGGCGACCACGGAACCGGCACTTGGCGATTCGAGGGCGGCAGCGGCGATCGCGGCCCCGATACCAGACGAGGCGCCGGTGATGATGGTGAGCTGTCGTGTCATTGGGCCACACTATCGACCCGCAGACCGGCGAGGCAGCGGATGGCGTCGTCGGCTCTATCGATCGGGACGACGATGTGGTCGTGGTGCAGGCCGGCGAGCACGTTGGCCGGGATTTGCGCCTCGCCGAGGGCCGCGCTGAAGGCCGCCGTCAGGCCAACGGCCTCAAGTGACGAATAGACCGTGAGTGTCAGCCATGCTCCGATGAAGTCGTACGGGAGACCGAGATCGTCGGCGACCCGTCGATCGAGCACGACGGTGATGCCCTCGTCCTCTCGGATGAGGGCCTCCAGGAGTGGCTGGCGGCGCTCGCACACCGGCGCTCGCAAAGACAAACTCGCCGGGACGGCGGACCACGTCGAGGTTTGCAAGCATGTGGGCGAGGTCGGTCTCGGGCATCCCCCGAGCGTACCCCACAGCGAAGTGGCCACTTCTACGCCCATTTCTGGGCGTATTCACCGCCACCTCGCTCGAAGTCCCAGGGTTACGGCTGCGAAATGTCGAGTTCGTTCGCCGCGTATTGGGCCCGAAGTACCTTCTTGTCGAACTTGCCAACGGATGTCTTCGGCACTGCGTCGACAAACGTCCATCGCTCGGGGAGCCACCATTTGACGACCCGCTCCGCCAGCCATGTCTGGAGTTCAGCCGCATCGGCGGTCATGCCAGCCGCAAGGACGACACAAGCCAGCGGTCGTTCGTCCCAACGCTCGTCCGGAACCCCAACGACGGCCGCCTCCATGACGGCAGGGTGGCCCATGAGGGTGTTCTCAAGGTCGACCGAACTGATCCACTCGCCGCCACTCTTGATCACGTCTTTGGCGCGGTCGGAGATCTGCACGAAGCCATTCGGCTCGATGGATCCGACATCGCCAGTCCGAAGCCACCCGTCGTGGAACTTCTGGTGTGTCCTCGCGGTAGTAGCTCGCCGTGATCCACGGGCCGCGGATCTCGATCTCACCCTGTGATTCGCCGTCATGGCTGGACGACACCGCGCCGTCACAGATTCTTACTTCAACCCCGGCCAGCACTCGTCCCGTTCTTCTGCCGCCAGTCGCCGTCCTCAGCCGGATCACTGCCCCGCGGGGCCAGGACAGGGCTGCGAGCGGCGATGTCTCGGTCATGCCCCAACCCTGGAGGATGTCGACACCGAAGGTGGACTTGAAGTTGTCGATGAGCGACCGTGGGACCGCCGAATCGCCACACACGACGTAGCGCAATGAGCTGAGGTCGGCCGTCGGGTGGTTGTGAAGCACGTCGTTCATCACGGTCGGTACGGCGCCCGAAATGGTGGGACGGGTACGTTCGATGATGTCGGCGATCGGGCCACCTTGGAGGTACTGCTGAGGCATGACGATGTCGGATCCGACCGCCCATGCGCTATATGGCATTCCCCATGCCATCGCGGAACTGGGGCACGATCATCAGCACCCGTTCATGCTCGGTTAGCCCCAACGCCTGGGCCGACATGCCGCCGAATGAGTGCAGGAAGCACGAACGATGCGAGTAGGCGACACCCTTGGGGTTTCCCGTCGTGCCGCTGGTGTAACACATGGCGGCGGCCGATCGCTCGTCGAGTTCGGGGTAGGCAAAACCGGGCTGTTCGGCGGAGATGAGTTCCTCATAGTCGACGACGTGGACGCTAAAGCAGATGCATCACCGTCACCGCAGACGATGATGTGCTCGACCGTCGTCAGCTGATCGGCAACGGCAGCGAGCAGAGGAAGCAGCGAGCCGTCCACGAGGATGACCCGATCTTCTCCGTGGTTGATCACGTAGGCGAGTTGCTCGGGAAAGAGGCGGATGTTCAGGGTGTGCAGCACCGCTCCCATGCACGGGATGGCGAGGTATGCCTCCATGTGACGCTGGTTGTTCCACATGAACGTGCCCACGCGGTCGCCGGAGCCGATCCCGAGTCTGGTCAGTGCGGCAGCAAGCTGGTCGGCTCGATTGGCCACCTCGGCAAAGGTTGCCTCGGTCAGATCGACATCCGGCCCTCGTAGGTCACTACCTTCGACTGAGAATAGACCGTACGTCCATGGCGCATCAGATGGGTAATGGTGAGCGGGAAGTCCTGCATGGTGCTCTGAATCATGATCAGAGCATGCCGTAGCGCACGCTCCCGTCCAGATCGGCTCCTCGAAGCGGCGGGTGTATGCGCCCGAAGAAATGGGCGTATAAGTGGCCACTTCGCTAGATGCGGGGTTAGAGGCGATGACGACCTTGCCCGTGGTGGCCCGTGAGCCGAGCGCGCCGAACGCTTCGACGACCTCTTCCATCGGTCGCTCGGCCGAGATCAGCGGATCGATCTTGCCGGTCTCGAACAGCTCACAGAGCCGATCCCAATTTGCTCGCAGATTGTGGCGATCTCGGGCCAGCCAGGCACCCCAGTGCACGCCAACGATCGAGTAGTTCTTGAGCAAAATATGGTTGGTCGGCGCATCGGCGATTCGACCGCTCGTGAACCCAATGATGAGCAACCGTCCGTCCCACGCCATCGTGCGACGAACCTGGTCGAACGTGTCACCGCCGACGGCCTCGTAGCAAACGTCGACCCCGCGACCATCCGTGGCGGCTCGTACGGCCTCGACAATGTCGACCTCGTTGTAGTCAAACGCCGCGTCGGCGCCAAGGTTGTAGACCGTGTCGACCTTGCTGGCGCCACCGGCCAGCCCAATGACATTAGCTCCCATTGCCTTGCCGAGCTGCACTGCGGCCGAACCAGCGCCACCCGCCGCCGCCGTGACCAGCATGGTTTCGCCTGGCTGCAGCTTCAGCTCGGTTCTCGAGCGCAAAATGCCGGTTCCGTAGTTGACGAGGAGGATCGACGCTTGGGCGTGACTCATCTCGCCGGGGATGGGGAAGCAGCCGACGGCGGGCGCAACCACCTTGTCGGCGAGGCCCCGCTGCCCATCCATAGGACGCGGTCGCCCTCGGCCAGATCGACGACACCATCGCCGACCGCAGACACGACCCCGGCGATCTCGCCGCCAGGGTAAACGGCATTGGTGGCTTGACCTGATAGCCACCGCGAACCTGAGCAGGTCGGGAAGCCAATGCTGGTCGCCTTGACGTCGATCACTACCTGGCCCTCACCAGGGCGTGGGTCAGCGACTTCAACTAGCTCGAGGACGTCTGCTGGCTCGCCAAGATCTGATAGTTGCCACGCGCGCATTGTTTGCATCCTTGGTTGAGACGGAGCCACAGCATGGCAGATCGGCCGTCCCGAGTTCCAGCTTCGCCGGCAACCGCTCACCAACTTCGACGTCGAGTTCGCATCGGCGTCGCCGGCGGGCCAGGATGAGGCATGGATTTTGATCTCAGCCAGACCGACGCCCTTCTTTCGACCACTCGCGCCGTTCGCAAACGACTCGACTTTGAGCGCGAGGTCGGAGACGACGTATTGCTTGAGTGCCTTCAACTCGCCGTGCAGGCTCCTACTGGGTCGAACCAGCAGGGCTGGCGCTGGATGGTCATTCGCGACGCCGCGAAGAAGGAAGCACTCGCCGAACTCTACCGCGAGGCCGGTGGCGAGTACCTCGCCGCGGCGGCGGAGGCTGCCGATGACGGCACTCAGCAGGGTCGTGTCATCGACTCTGCCCATTTCCTGGCCCAGCACATGGGCGAAGTGCCTGTGCTGGTGATTCCGATGATCGTCGGCCGACTGACCGACAACAGCGCCAACTCGGCCGCCGGTCTGATGGGTTCGATCCTCCCGGCCATGTGGAGCTTCCAACTCGCCCTCCGGAGCCGGGGACTGGGCAGCTGCCTGACGACCCTTCATCTGTCCAAGGAGAAGGAAGCAGCTGAACTTCTCGGGATTCCAGACCACCTGACCCAGGCCGGGTTGTTGCCAGTCGCGTATACGAAAGGCACCGACTTCAAACCAGCGAAGCGGCCACCAGTCGAGGAAATCACCTATCTCGATACGTACAAGAATCCGATTCGCTAGCCGCGATCACGTGCTCGCAACGGTCATTATTGGCCGTTGCGAGAGAAGTGCTGGTAGTCCTTCAGCGACGTCCAACTGCCGCCCCATTGCCAACCAATGTCGGCGAACGCCCGCACAACCACCGAATCGTTGGTGATCACTGCTCGTTCGTCGATCGTGCGATCGGCATACACCCGAGCGAGCTCCGGCAAGATGATGTCGCCTTTGACATACGGGTTGTGGAACGGATTGATATCGATCGCCAAGCCTTTGGCGTGTTCGGAGAACGTGGTCGTTCCCTTAACCACACGGCAGACGAAGGCACTCGTGTTGTTGGTATCGCCAACCGGCGGAGCGTCGATCTCCGATGAGCCAACAATTCGCATCTCCTCGATCGGGTAGCGATCGGCGAACAGGGTGGCGAACACGGTGGTGACGTCTGTCGCGACGGCCTCGTTGACGATCAGTTCGCCCGTGTGCACGAGTCCGTCGAATCCCCAGAACGACACAGTGAGATAGCGGAGTTCATCGACGCGAACGGGGCATGTCTCGTTCCACGACGATCGGGCGAGTGGGTCGCCGGACAGCTCACTAATTGTGGCGACGAACGCATCACTCGGCGGCGGGGGCAAGGTGTCGTCAGTTGCGAACGACCGACCGAGGAGTCGGGTTGGTGTGTCGACGGGAAGCGCATAGCCATCGGCACCGGTTACGAGCGTCTGCTGTCCCAGCCACTCCGGTCGGGTCAACGGCGTCGTCACGGTCGCTGGCGCCGTCGTGGTTATGGTCGTCGCCTGGTCGGCGGTTGCCTGGGTGGAACGCTCGACGTTCTCGGTTTTCGGCGCAGCCGACGGGTCAGATGACGTGCTCGCTGAGCAGCCAACAGCCGACAAGGCGCCGACGATCCAGGGGGCAACGAGGCGTCGGTGGCGTCGGTGTCGTATCGGCGGTGGGGATCGACGGCGCATGAAGGCACCGTAGTCAACGCCCCGACACCAAAGAGTGCACGTTCGGCCCAAAGTTATGGTCCAATAGAGCATGAGTTCAGATAAGAAGAGCGCTCGCGCTGACGGCCAACTGCGGATCTCTGATCTGACGTTCACTGATTTGATGAACCTGGAACCGCATGGACCAGACACCTTCGTCGGCTTGTCGCCCCGGTATCCCTGGGGTGGTCGACTCTTTGGCGGCCAGGTGGTGGCGCAGGCGTTGCGGGCGGCTCAGTCGACGGTCGACGAGGAGTATGCGGTTCACTCGATCCACAGCTATTTCATTCGCGGCGGCACACCATCGGAGCCGGTGCGCTTTGAGGTTGACCGCATCCGTAACGGCCGGTCGTTCATTACCCGCCGCGCCGTCGCCCGGCAGTCGAATGGCGCGATCCTCAACCTCTCCGCCTCGTTTCAGAAAGCCGAGGAGGCGCCCGATGTGCAGCCCCACCGTGCGCCCAGCGTGCCCCGTCCCGAGGTTCTCGACGACACGGGGTGGGGCGATATGTTGCAGCGCCGACGCGCCGTCGAAGAGTTTGGTCGCACGGTTACGTGGGTCCGCCTGAGCCAGGACATCGAGGATGACCCTCGAGTGGCGGCTTGTGCGTTCTTGTTCATTTCCGATTCGGTGCCGACTGGAGCGGTTCGGCCGCCCACCCCGAATCGACCAACGACCCGAGCTCGCGCAACCAGTTCATGGGGGCCAGCCTCGATCACATCGTCTACTTCCACCGGCCCGTCACTCCCACCGACTGGCTACTCGCCGACGTAAATTGCCACAGTCTCGTCGGCGCCAGGGGCCTGTCGATCGGCAATATTTACGACCAGGCCGGAATGCAGGTCGCAACGGTCGTTCAGGAGGTCTTGCTGAGGAAGCTTCGCGATACCGCTCGCGATCTTGACGACGATCGGCTCGGTGGGAAGTCGAGCTAGAGCAAGGCTCTCAGCTGGGTCAATTGGAGCGCATCGGCTCAATGTTGGCGGAATCGGGTCGATAGGAGAAGAACCGACCGTCTAAGGGGTCAAGTAATGATGTTCCGCCGTTCAATTGACGAGGGTCTGAGCCCCCTCGCCGTTGATCCAAATGCCGAAAAGCATATCGATGGTCTGACGGGGCTCCCTGACCGTTGGCAGCTGGAGAGCTGGCTGGCCGAGCACCAACTGCGGAATCGACGCACCGGCGATCGGTTCGGTCTCTTCTTTGTGTCTGTCGCCAACCTCGTCGACATCAATTCGGGCTATGGCAGCGCGGTTGGTGACGAGGTATTGCAGACCGTGGCTGAGGCACTCCAAGCCGCGGTCGGCAGCCGTGGCCTGCTCGCGCGGTACCTTGGCTCAGAGTTTGCTGTGCTCTGGCCTGGTCTTTTCGGTGATGATGAGACAAATCGAGTGGCTGTCAGCTTGGTTGCGTCATTGCCCCAGCAGGTGACCTTTGATGCGTTCGTGGTGCCGGTGGAAGTTGCCGTCGCTGGCGTGCTGAGCGATCCTGACCTGAGCGAGCGGGTGCTCCTCGTTGACGCCGAGTCGGCGTTGACCGAGGCCCGTATGCGCCGGTCCAATCGGATGGTCGTCCGCAGCGAGGCATATGGGACGCGGCGGTCGGCCGATGTGTTGTCGGTTCGCTTGCAACGAGCGTTCGAGAGCGACGAGTTCCAGCTTTACCACCAGCCCATTGTCTCACTCAACAGTGGCGCGCTCGTCGGCTTCGAGGCCGTCCTGCGCTGGCTCTCGCCCGACGCCGGCCCCCTCGGGGCTGAGCTTCTTGCCCCCGGCGTTTTTCTCGAGGCGCTCCGAAGCTCGCCCATTGTTGTTCCGCTTCACGCCTGGGTGCTTCGTGAGGCTGCGTCTCAGATCTCGTTGTGGAGCAAGCAACGTCGCTCCCAGAGCTTGTTTGGCTGTACCAATCTGGACCCGAGCTTCGTCCGGTCTGATCGTTTCACCGAGATCGTCCGCGGCGCCCTGACCGATATGCAGCTGCGGCCGACCCAGTTGCTCCTCGATCTCAACGGCGACTCAATCGGTGCGCAAATCACCCAGCTCTGGCCCCAGCTTCAGGCGCTCAAGGCTGACGGTGTCGGCATCTCACTCGAAGATTTCGGCATCGGCTACGGTTCGGCCGACCTGCTACGCCGCTGCCGATTCGACGTCATTCGGATCCCGCGAGCCTTTGTTGGCGGTCTTGGGTTGGCCGAAGAAAACATGTCGATCGTGACGCACCTGATCGGCTTGGCCCACGATATGGGCTGCTACGTCATCGGCGAGGGCATCGAAACGCCAGAACAAGCCGTGATGTTGGCCGAGGCCGGCTGCGATCTTGGCCAGGGATTCCTCTACGGCCGTCCTGCGGCAGCAGCCGAAGTGACCACCAACCTCGATCAGCTGGTGGCGTCGCTGTCTCAGCTGGGGTTGACGCCATCCGGCAGCGCCCAAAGCACTAGGTAAACAAAGCACTAGGTAGTCAAAGCACTAGGTAGTCAAAGCACTAGGTAAACAAAGCACGAGGTACACAAGCACGAGGCCTGGTCAGCGCCGACGGCGGTCTAGATCAGCAACGAGCGAACTCGCCGCCACACCCTCGCCGTCGAGGCCCAGGCGATGCAAAATGGCGTCGGGCTTGGCGTGGGGCAAGAACTCGGTTGGGACACCGAGCACCTCGCAGCGAGCGTTGGTGCCATGGAGCAGGTCGGAAATACCTGAGCCAATCCCGCCCCGTCGCAGACCGTCTTCGATTGTGACGACGAGGTCGTGGCCACGTGCGTCTTCGAGCAGCGCCGGGTCGATTGGTTTCGCCACTCGAGGGTACCAAACAGTGGCGCTAATGCCGTCGGCGGCCAGCAGATCGGCGGCCTCTTCGGCCGCGGCGAGCATCTTGCCGATGCCGATGAGACAGACCTGAGAGCCCGAGCGCACCTTGCGGGCGTTGAGTCCGCTGCCGACCTGATCTTCGCTCACGTGTGGCGCCGCGGTCTTGGGCCAGCGGATGGCGGTCGGCCCATCGGTGATGGCGTAGGCATCGATCATCATCTGCTGAAGTTCCTGGTAGGACGATGGACAGAAGATGGTCATATTGGGGATCTTGGAGAGCAGTACGAGGTCGAGCACTCCGTGGTGCGAGGCGCCGTCGTCGCCGGTGATGCCGGCTCGATCAAGACAGATGATGACGGGCTGTGAATGAAGGGCCACATCGAGGTTGACCTGATCGATGGCCCGGGTGAGGAAGGTCGAGTAGAGCACGACAAGGGGGCGCATGCCACCCATCGCCATGCCAGCCGCAGACGCAATGGCGTGCTGCTCTGCGATGCCAACGTCGATGCAGCGATCGGGGAAGCGATCACGGAAGGGGAGGAGCCCTGTCGAGTCGGGCATGGCGGCAGTGATGGCGATGAGATCGTTGTGCTCTTCGCCGAGCTTGACGAGCGCCTCGGAGAATCCGGCGGTGTAGCTGTTTGGCTTGATCTCCGAGACGTCATGCATCTGTTTGATCGGGTCGTTCTCGGCTGGTGCGTAACCACGTCCCTTGCTGGTAAGCACGTGCAGTACGACGGGGCCGTCGAACTCGGCGGCATTGCGGAGGGCGACTTCGAGCTCTTCGACATCGTGGCCGTCGAAGGGGCCCATATAGCGAACGCCGAGCGGCTCGAAGAAGGCCTGCGGCTCCAGCGCCTCACGAATGGCGGCCTTGGAGGCACGGATGCCGAGCTGCGACAGTGGGCCGACGACCGGCAAGTTGCTGGTGACACGCTCGAGCTTGCGCTGCCGAGCCATGTAGGTGGGGTTGGACCGGATCTTGACGAGACTTTCGGACAGCTTTGACACCGTTGGTGCGTACGATCGGCCGTTGTCGTTGAGGACGATCGTAACGTTTCGCCCCGAGTGCCCGAGGTTGTTGAGGCCCTCGAACGCCATGCCGCCGGTAAGCGAACCGTCGCCGATTACGGCGGTGATCCGGCGGTGCTCTTGCCCCTTGGCCGCGAACGCAATGGACAGCCCGTGGGCGTAGGCCAGCGCCGTTGAGGCATGCGAGTTCTCGATCCAGTCGTGCTCGGATTCGTCTCGACTCGGATAGCCGGAGAGGCCGCCTTCTTCTCGCAGCGACTGGAAGTCGGCTTGGCGACCCGTCAGCATTTTGTGGACGTAGGCCTGGTGCCCGGTGTCCCACAGGATTACGTCCTCGGGTGAGTTCATGGTGCGATGCAGGGCGACCGTGAGTTCGACGGCTCCGAGGTTTGAACCGAGGTGGCCACCGTGGGTGTTGACCGCCTCGATAATCGCTTCCCGAATCTCTCCACAGACCGTCTGAAGTTCCCGAGCATCGAGCTTCTTCAAGTCGGCTGGGCTGTGGATGTTTTGCAGGATCATAGGTAAGTCACGATTGTTCAGGAGCGGTCGGTATGACACTAGACCCATCAAGCGTAGTCCGACAGCCACGCTCTCGATGACCGGCTACCCTGAGCGAGTGCCAGACTCTGACCTTCTTGAACCTGCCGTCCTGTCCGCTGTACTGGACCGATCCATGCGGCGGGGGGCCGATTTCGCTGAGATATTCGTCGAGGACGTGCAGCGAAACTCCGCCAGTCTCGACGACGGGCGAATCGAAAATCTCGCGTCCTCGCGTGATCGAGGCGTCGGCATCCGGGTCATCAATGGCGAGACGACAGGCTTTGCCCATACCACCGATCTGAGCGATGCCGGGCTTGCTGCGGCCGCTGATGTCGCCGCCGAAGCTGCGGGTGCGGGCGCCGGGACGACGATTGTGGGCCTCACTCGGCGGGACGACGTCGTGTTGCCCATGGACATCGATCCGCGTGACATTTCCAAGAGCGACAAGATCGCCCTCCTACGCCAAGCAGAGGCCAGCGCCCGGGCCCGTGGCAACGCCATCTCACAGGTTCGGGTCGGCTACGGCGACACCGTTCGCCGCATCCAGGTAGCCAATAGTGAGGGCATCCTCGCGAGCGACCACCAGACCCGAAGCCAGTTCTCGGTCGCCACTGTTGCCTCAGGCGATGCCGGCCTGCAAACGGGAACCGAGACTGCGGGCCACCAGGCCGGGTTTGAGCTCTTCGATCGCTACGACGTTGCAACGCTTGGTCAGATTGCCGCCGATCGGGCCATTACCAAGCTCACGGCGAGGCCAGCGCCCAGCGGTTCGATGACCGTCGTCATCGGGCCGGGCTCGGGTGGCGTGCTGTTCCACGAGGCCTGCGGACACGGGCTTGAGGCCGACCTCGTCCGCAAGGGCGCGTCGGTGTTCGCCAATCGGGTGGGCGAACTCGTCGCCTCGCCGCTCGTGACCATCATCGACGACGGGTCGATGAGCGGCGAATGGGGGCAAATCGGTATCGACGACGAGGGCAATCCGGCTCGACACAATGTGTTGATCAAGGACGGCGTGTTGGTCGACTACATGCGGGACGCCAACCGGGCGCGCCAGGAGGGCCGGGCCAGTTCGGGGAACGGGCGGCGTCAGAGCTATCGACACTCTGCCGATGGTTCGCATGACCAACACCTATCTGCCGGCTGGCCGTTCTGATCCGGCCGACATCATCGCTGGTGTCGATTACGGCGTGTACGTCGCCAAGCTCGGCGGCGGCTCGGTCGACACCGGGAGCGGTGATTTCGTGTTTGGCATGGTCGAGGCCTACCTCATCGAGGACGGCAAGATCACGGCCCCTCTGCGCGAGGGCCAGCTCATCGGCAACGGTCCAAAGGTCCTCCAGCTGATCGACGCCGTTGGCAACGACTTCGCTATGGGTGCGCCAGGGACGTGTGGCAAGGACGGCCAAGGCGTACCAGTCGGCGATGGCGTCCCGACGTTGCGAGTGACCGAACTCACCATCGGCGGGACCGCAGCATGAGCCCCGACGAACTGCTCAAACTTGCGTCGCGCATTGTCGCCGACGCCAAGCCCGGCGAAGAGCTCGAGGTCGCCGTATCGCAAGGTACGTCCACGACGGTTCGCGTGTTCGATGGGGCTGTCGAGTCGTTTACGGCCGCCGAATCATCCGGTATTGGCATTCGCGTCCTGCAGGATGGCCGGGAGGGGTTTGCGAGCGCCGGCAGCTTCGACGAATCCGTCATTCGCCAAACCCTCGCAGACGCGCGCGACAACGCAACGTTCGCCGAACGCGACGAGTTTGCCGGTGTCGCCCAGCCTGATGGCGTCGAAGCAGTGGACATCGACCTGTGGCGCGATGAGTTGCTGGCAACCTCGACCGAGGACAAGATTCTGGTACGCCATCGATCTTGAATCGATGGTCAAGTCCTGAGATAAGCGAATTAAGGTGAGGCGATCGACGGCCTACGGCGATTCGGCCGGGGCCTTCGCCCTGGCCAGCACCTCAGGTATTACGGCCGCCACCCGCGCGACGTCGGCCAGCGTTTCGGTCCACGCGCTCGCCGACGATGGCGATCGAACATCGTCGGGGTACGGATTCGGACGAGCGTCCGCCAAGCCGAAGCGCTTAATCTCGACGTGGTCGCTGCCCGGGCCGTGAGCCGGGCGACCGATCTTATTGGCGCCACGAAGCCCGCAACCGGGACGGTGGCCTCGTCTTCGGTCCCCTCGAGACCGCCACGATCCTTGGGTTGATCGCCGGAACACTGAGCGGCGATCGCATCGTATAAAGGACGTTCGCCTCGTCGATCGGCTCGGCGAACGTGTCGCCTCGCCGCTGCTCACGCTCGTCGACGATGCCACCAACCCACGGTCGCTTGGCGCCGACAGCCATGACGGTGAGGGGCTCGCCTGCCGACCGACGACGCTGATCAAAGACGGGGTCCTCAACGCCTTCCTGTTTGACTCGTATACCGGCCGAAAGGCCAACAGGCCAAGCACTGGCTCGGCCCATCGAGCGATTACGCGGGTTGCCGTCTCCAGGCATGCACGCCATGGAAGTGTTCGGGCAACAGGGATCCTCGATGACCTCATCGCCGAGGTCGACGACGGCGTGTTGGTGTTCTCGATGAAGGGCCTGCACTCCGGGGTCAATCCGGTATCGGGCGACTTCTCGGTTGGCATCGACGGCATTCGCATCCGCAACGGGGTGCTGAGTGAGCCCATCTCCGAATGCACCGCCGCGTCGACGCTGCAAAAGATCCTGCTCAGCATCCGATCGCTGGGAAGCGATGCGAAACCATTGGCCAATGGGGCCATCGTGCCGAGCATGATCGTTGACGACGTCATGCTTTCGGGCGACAACGACGCCTCGCGATAGGCCGTACAGCCCAGCTAATTATCCTGGCCAGGGCCGATAGGGACTGGATGACTGTCGTGTCTCCGCCCAGTGCCGACGAAAACCAGCCGCACGATGCCTCCGTTGCGGAGGGCGTTTGGTCGCGACTGAACGACCGCATCGAAGACCGACTTTCCCGGCTCGAACTGATCGTCTCGTTTCTGTTCCAGCGACCCCTTGACCAGGCCGAAGTCGACTCTGCCTGCGAGCTAGCCTCATCAGTCGCCGCCTCGCTTGGTGTGCTTGGACTCTCGGCAGGAGCCGATCTGATCCGCAGGGTTGCGGACTCGCTCGAGGTCCCCGACCTTGGGATTCAGCACGCCATTGCGATTTCGTCGACCCTTGAGGACGCTCGCATCGCGACAGCGAGCATGGTGGCCGAGATCCAGTTGCAGCGGTTCACGGGTACGCCGATTGCGATCGTTGGCGAGGAATCCGAGCTTGTCGACACCCTTGTCTGGGTGGCGTACGCCCAGGGTCTGCCGGTTGTGCGCCATGACGACGGCATCGCTCCGACGCTGCAGGCGCGCCAAAGGTCGGCGGTGTCCTGGTCGTGGCCAACCAGGTCGATTCGTCGCAGAGCCGATCGATGGTTCGAAGTGTCCGCGAGAACTATCCCGTCGAGCCGGTCGTGGTGGTGACCCGCTCGGGAGCGGTCCACGAAGTCTCGCTCGCCTCGCCTCATCGGTCACGCTCATCCTGCCCGCCAGCATTCATCCGCTGGAGATGGTCAGCGAGCTGCGCAAGGCGATGTCGCGCCGCTCACGAACCGACTGTTGCATTGGTGGGCCGCCTCGCCGCAGAGCTGCGCAACCGCTCGAGAACCGTGGCTTCATTGTCGATTTCACCGACGACGTCTCCGAACTCATCGAGGCCGCCGCAACGGGTGCCGCCCGATCAGTCGTCATAGGTGGTCACGTTGGCCAGTTCAGCGATGTCGAGGTGTTGCGGATGCTGCACACCGATCGACGCACTCTGCAACACGGTTGTGGTGCTCGTCACCGCCAACGATTCGGTGGCGAGGATGCACGGCGCTCTCCGATCTGGTGCGGACCTGTGTGTGGCTGCCGGCGTCGACATCGATGACCTTGCCGTGTCGCTGCACTCCTTGCTCGCCCGGCGCTCGGACCGTGAGCCGGTCGAGGAACTGGCGTCCAAACTTGGTCTGCTTCCTGGAAGTCAGCCCGGGTGATGGTCGAACGCATGCTCATGGTCTCGTTCCGCCGGCATCAGCCGGTCGGCATCGGCGTGATCGAACTCCCGTCCTTGAAGCAGAATGGCGAGAACGTTGACGAGTTGATCGCCAACGAGTTCCGCAACGAAGACGTCGTATCTCGCATCGACGAGTCGCGCTTGGCCATCGTGCTTCAGGGAGTAAACGAGCGGGTCATGATGCGACGGGTGCAGGACATCCATCGTAAGTACGGGGTTGCTGCGCATGACGGTCGTGGCGCCGTTGTCGAGTTCCCGGCTGATGGGCGCTCGCTTGATGATCTGCTTCGCTCGGCGACCACGCTGCTGAGCCACGCCCGCGAGGTTGGCGGACCACCCGTGGTCGGTGCTGACTGGCGCGTAGATGCCAGTGCGGCAGCCGACATTCTCATGGTCGATCCTGACGAGACGCTCGGCGCCGTTCTGGCTGCGACACTGCAGCGGAGAGGCATCAAGGTCGAACTCCAACCCGATGCGCTCTACGCCATCGATCACCTGACGGGTGTCGCCGGCAAGCCGTATCCGCGGGTGGTCATCCTCGAGCTCGACCTTCTTGGTATCGATGGGCTCCAGTTCCTACGCAGTATCCGCGAGGCCGGCACGATGGACCGCTTCCGCATCTTGGTGCTGAGCGCTCGATCGCGTGAATCCGACCTTCGTCAGGCCTTCGAACTCGGCGTCGATGACTACGTTTCGAAGCCCTTCTCGACGCCGCTCCTGATGCATCGTCTGGGCCGAATGTTGGACCTCTGATGCGGTTCCTCATTTTCCTCCTGGCCTGGTCGCTCGTGCTTGGCATATCGGTGATCTACGTCGTCGTTGGCGCTATCACTGACGCCTCGGCGTCGCTGGTCGCTCGTCGTCGTGCGCAGGCGGTGGAGAAAATAAGCATCCTGCTCTTCGAGTCGGAGGACCAGGCTGCCGCGATCTTCGAAGACGTTGCCGATCTGCCTCGGCGGACCCTGCTCTCGCTTATTCAGACGCTCGCCGTGGATCTCGACGGTCAAGCCAGGAATCGTCTGCAGAATCTCGTCGCCGCGAGCGGCCTCCAAAGATTTGTCCGCCGACGCGCCAAAAGTCGGCGATGGCGTATGCGGGTTCAGGCGGCGCAGCTCAACTATCTCGTCATTCACCCTGATTTCGACCGACGCCTCCTGCTGCACGATCCGCACCCGTTGGTTCGAGCGCGGGCGGTTGAAGCGTTGACTGAGGTACAGGCAGCCGAGGTGGTCGAGGACCTTGTCGGACTCCTCACCGATGAGTCACTCGCCGTTCGAATTGCCGCTCAACGGGGCCTCGTAAACGCAGGCTCGGCCAGCATTCCAGTACTGCTTCACCACCTGGAATTCAGCGTCGAATCGCCGCTCGCGGCCCGCGCGAGGTGGCCGCCAGTTTGTCCGATTGCGGCTGACGTCGGCGATCGACGATTCACCTTGCGATCCCGACCCGACGGCTCCGGAAGATGGCCTAGTCGAGCACTTGGCAGCGGCATCGGCGATGAGGGTATTCCGATGCTGCACCGGCTAATCGACGACCACGAGCCGGACGTGCGAGCAAAAGCGATTGGCGCGCTCGGTCATCTCGGATCACAAACCTCCGTTGCGTTGATCGGCGAGTCGCTCGCGCGATCGCTCGTTCACATCCGCCGGGCTTCGGGCCTGGCGCTTGATGCGTTGAGCGCCCGGGCATCTGATGCTGCGCCGGCGCACCTGCGAAACCCCAAACCGATACGCGCCCGTGACATGGCTCGCCAGATGCTCGACGCCGAAGGCGGCTCGTCGTGGCCTCGACCTCGTCCCCTCGATCCAGTCGGTTCACATTTCCCGTCGAACCGCGGCTTGGCGCGACGCCGGCGCAAGGACCGACCGAGATGGTTGGCAGCCTTGTCGTTGCCCCAGCACAGACGATGTCGGCCGATCCCACGTCCCTCGACGTTCTTGGCTCCGGCAACGGCGGTAGTGCGACGTCCGATACCTCCGGAACCGAGCTACAGCGACGCAATCTTTGCCGCGTTGCAGCTCTTGATGAGCGAAGAGGAAGCGTTTGACATCGCGGAAGTGAGTGACGAGCCATGATCTCACGGGCGTTCGATAACGTCGCATCAATCGCGGCGGCCTGGGTGATCATCATTAGCCTGCTGCAGCTGATGATGATCCTGAGTGCGGTTGTGGAACTTCGGCGGATTCGCCAGCGTGACCGCCATCAGGTTGTGGCGACGGCTGATGAACTCAGAACTGGCGGCGCCTCGGATCTCGGTACTCGTGCCGGCGTACAACGAGAAATCTCCGTATGCGACACCATCAAGGGCTGCTGTCGTTGTCGTACCCGAACCTCGGGGTCGTCGTCATCAACGATGGCTCGCCCGACAACACCGCAGGGGCCCTCATCGATGAGTTCGACCTGCGCCCTGTTCATCCGATCTATCCAACGGGTCGTGCAAACGGCCGACATCCAAAGCATTTACCGCTCGAGTCGTGAGCCTCGCTTGGTGTTGGTCGACAAATTCAATGGCGGCAAAGCCGACTCACCTAAACGCCGGTATCAATGTCGCGTCAGGCGATGCTGTTTGTGCGATCGGCGCGGACACACTTGTCGCGCCGGGCCGCGTTGCAACAGCTCGTCTCGCCGTTCCTGACTCGGCCCGAAACGGTGGCTGTCGGTGGCTTCGTCCGACTCACGAATGATTCGCCGGTCCGTGGTGCCCGAATCACCGAGCTCGTCGTGCCCAAGAAGCCGCTTCCCGCGCTACAGGCGGAGTACGTTCGGGCGTTCATCGTTGGTCGCTTGGCCTGGAACCCCTTGGCGGCAACCTGATCATCTCCGGCGCGTTTGGGGTGTTCAGCTTGATGCGGTTCTTGCGGCCGGAGGCTATGAAGTCGTCGATCGGCGAGGACATGGAGCTCATTGTTCGGCTTCGTCGCCGCGAACGAAACGGGACAGAAGAGCATGGGTCGAGTTCTTGCCGGACCCCGTGGCGTGGACGGAGGCACCGGAGTCGGCCCGAGTGCTGGCCCGTCAACGCAACCGCTGGCAGCGTGGCCTCATGGACGTGCTCCTGCGCCACAAGAAAATGATCTTCCAATCCTCACTACGGCTCGGCCGGGATGCTGGCCATGCCGTTCTTCTTCGTCGTCCAGTTTCTTTCGCCGATCGTCGAAGCAATCAGCCTCACCTGCTCTTCGTCGGCCTCGTGGCTGGCCTGGTCGACCCAGGTCGCTGTGGGTCCTGGGGTAAACGTATGGTTGGTGCCGCGATCACGATCCTGACCCTGTTCTTCGACGACTTGGCGTTCCGGTCTACCCCAAGTTCCGCTACGGATCCAGCTGATCGGGTACGCCATTCTGGAGCAGATTGTCTACCGCCGATGACCATCGTGTGGCGACTTTGGGGTGTTCGCCTGTTCTTGATGGGGCGCACCGAATGGGGTCAACAGGTTCGCAAAGGGCTTTACCAGCTCGTAGGCGACTAGCTAGGACGCTTGACGATCTCGATGGCGCCCAGCACCACAAACTCTAAGACGGGCGAAACGAGGGACTCCGGCAGGGCAACGGCAACGGCCTCGTCGTACACCTCGACAGCGCGGCCCCGACCGATTGGCGCAGCGGCAGCGCCGACGACGCTGTCATTGCTGCCAATTGGCGTTAGGCCGTAGACCGTGACCGCATCACCAACGGCGAGGTCGTCGCGACGGAGCACGGTTGGCACCAGGAGAGAGTTTTCACCGGCCGCCAGACCCGATGGGCCGATGACGCGGGCCGATGTGATTACCTCACCAGCGTTGATGGCCGACCGGCTCACGAATGCGACGTCGTCGGCGGCAAGCGCGCCGTCGGGTACGAGGCCAACGGGCCACTGCCTGATGGTGGTGGTGAGCTCATCGAGGCGTACACCCGGTTCGATTGATTGGATCGCAACCCGAACGCCGACGGTCTGGCCAGCGCGCTCGTCGTCGATCAGGCTTGTGAGACGGTGAGCCAGACACCGAACCCGACCATGAGAGCAAGCCACACCATGGCGACGGACCACGCCGGTTGGCCCGCGCAGCGGAGAATGCGCGAGCCGCTGCCGGGGCTTCAGGCGGCTTGGAAGTCGGTCGCGGCAGTGGCGCCGGGGTCGACAAGCACGTGGGATCTTCGGCCACGAGGGCCTCCTTCGCTGGATCAGCGGTGCCATCAGATCGACAGCAGTTGGTGATAGCGTGGTCGCGGCGAAGCGAGCAGGGGAATGCGGTCTCGATGGTTGAGTCGGCCAGGTTGCCGTTGCCGTCTTGGCCGGCG
Source organism: Acidimicrobiales bacterium (assembly GCA_041394345.1). Lineage (GTDB taxonomy): Bacteria > Actinomycetota > Acidimicrobiia > Acidimicrobiales > SZUA-35 > JBBKWJ01. Next base: position 68,445 of record JAWKIN010000011.1, read on the forward strand.
CTGGTGGCTGTGGCCGGTTTCGGCGTCGATGCGCCCGTGTCGGTGGTGGTCGACGACGAGGCGCTCGATGACGAGCCTTGTCGGATGTCGGGCGCCCGTCGACGGCGGCAGGTCGTCGGCACGGTGCTCGATGATTTGCCGCGGGCGTCGTTCTTGTAGAACCCGTTCCCTTGAGCGCGATGCCGATCGGGCCGAAGACCTTCTTGAGCAGGTGCTCGTGGTCGTCTCCGGGAGCGAGTCAGGGCGTCATCTTTGATCGATTGCTCGTCTCGAAGCGCTCGTCACATTCGGTGCATTTGTATTCGTAGGTTGGCATGAAAGAAAAATCCTGCGCTCGCACGTGGCCGGATGGTCACGGGCGGCGAACGACAATGGTTGTACGTCGGGCGTCGAAGCACTAGAGGATAGCGCGCATCGGATGCCTCTTCGCATTGGCGCACTGGCCAGCCGGATCTGGTCGATTGTCACGCTCGTGACGACGGCGCTCGAAGTTAGTACGGTGAACAGTTCAGTGATGCTGGCGGGCTGCCGATGGAGAGTCACGTGCAACGTCAGGAGTTCAGCAATGACGAAGATCAAAAGGCAGTCATTCCGGCGGCGGGCCTGGGAACTCGGTTCCTTCCGTTCTCAAAGGCTGTGCCCAAAGAGATGCTGCCGATTGTCGACCGGCCGGTCATCCAATACGTCATCCAAGAGGCCCTCGACTCCGGGATCGACGACATCCTGATCATCACCTCGCGGCATAAAAAGGTGATGGAAGACCACTTCGATCGGCACACCGAGCTTGAACAGCTCCTCGAGGGGAAGGGCAAGACGGCCGAGGCCGAGGAGCTCCGTGAACTGTCGACGATGGCCAACATCCACTTTGTTCGCCAGGGTGAGGCACTTGGTCTGGGGCACGCCATCGGCGTCGCCCGTCACCACATTGGCAACGAGCCGTTTGTCGTGCTTCTTGGCGACGACATCATGAGCAGCTCCGTGCTCCAAGGCATGGTGAGGGCCTACGAGCAACATCATTGCTCGGTCGTTGGCCTCATGGAGGTTTCTAAGGACGACATCTCGTCCTACGGCTGCGCTGGCGCGAGCGAGATCGGCCCCAACCTCGTCGAGGTGTCGGAGCTTGTCGAGAAACCAGCGGTCGAAGACGCGCCGTCCAATTTGGCCATCATGGGTCGCTACCTCTTTACCCCCGAGATCTTCGACGAAATCGACAACACGCCCCCAGGGGTTGGCGGCGAGATCCAGATCACCGACGCCATGACGAGGCTGATGGCGCACCAGCGCATGTTGGGGGTCACCTTCACCGAGGGTCGCTACGACACCGGTAAGAAGATCGACTACCTCCGCGCGGTCGTCGACTTCGCGCTCCAACGCCCCGACCTCGGTCCGGCCTTCCGCGAGATTCTCGTCGATGTGGTTACCCGCGAGGGGCTGATCTAGCGCTTGGTCGATTGCTGGCGTACTCGCCCGCATCGACCTCACGCTCAGCAGCCTTGTAGACTGCGTCGATGATCCCTCTGGACGATGCTCGGGCGCGAATCGATCGAGATATCAGCCAACTGCCGTCGGTCCTGACCCCGATTGGTGAGTCGTCTGGTCTCGTCCTCGACGAGACCATTGTCGCATCGGAGTCGATGCCGCCTTTTGCCAACACGGCGATGGACGGTTTCGCCGTGCACGCGATCGATCTCGCGGGTGCCAGCGAGGACTCGCCGGTTCGCCTTCCCGTCGCGGGCACGATTCCCGCCGGATCCGTTGCCACCCACCCCTTGGCCCCTGGCACCACCATGCGGATCATGACCGGTGCGCCACTGCCGGAGGGCGCCGATGCCGTCATCATGGTTGAGCTTTCTCGCCCCGTCGACGACGAGTTCATCGACCTGATCGCTGAGGTTCCAACCGGCAACCATGTTCGACCCGCTGGCGACGATCTGCGGGAGGGCGACGTCGTTTTCGCCGCCGGCACGGTCATCACCCCGGCCCACGTCGGAATCCTCGCCAGCCTTGGCCGCGAAAGCGTTCGCTGCATTCGCCGCCCACGGGTTGGCGTGTTCTCCACCGGCGACGAACTTGTCGTCGGCCCAGTGGCACTCCAACCGGGCCAGATCCGAGACTCCAACCGGCCCGGCTTGTTGGCTGCAGTGACCCAAGCCGGCTTCGACGCCGTCGACCTCGGCCTGCTCCCCGACGACGAAGCCATCATCACGGCGGCGCTCAACGATGCCGTTCGCCGGTGCGATGTGTTGCTGACCACGGGCGGTGTGAGCATGGGCGACTTCGACTTTGTCAAGATCGTGCTCGGCAAACTCGGCGATTTCAACTGGATGCAGGTCGCAATCCGACCGGCGAAGCCGCTGGCGTTCGGCATCATCGACGAGACGCCCGTGTTTGGCTTGCCCGGCAATCCAGTCTCGTCCATGGTGAGCTTCGAGCTCTTCGCCAAGCCTGCGCTGCGCAAGATGATGGGCCTACCCAAGGGGCCTGGCACCATCATTGGTTTGGCCGACGAGCCGTTCCTGCGTCATCCCGACGGCAAGACGCACTTCGTTCGAGTCCAGGCAAAGCAAGAGGCCGATGGCGCGTGGCGAGTTCGATCCGCCGGCGAGCAAGGTTCCCATCAGCTCAGCGCAATGGCAGCCGCCAATGCGCTGGCCGTGCTTCCCGACGGCGACGGTGTTGCCGCTGGTGGCGCCCTAAAGATCATGCTGCTCAACTCATGACCACGCCGTTGATCGACACGTTTGGTCGAGTGCACCGCAATCTGCGGATCTCCGTTACCGACCGCTGCAATTTCCGCTGTGGTTACTGCATGCCCAGCGAGGGGATGGAGTGGCTCGATCGGGCCGATGTGCTGACGTTCGAAGAGATCGAGCGGGTGGCACGCATCCTCGTAACCGAGGGCGGCATCACGTCAATCCGACTCACCGGTGGTGAGCCAACAGTGCGGGCCCGCTTGCCCCTTCTGGTCGAGAAGCTGGCGGCGCTTGGCGTCGACCCCGCAATGACCACCAACGTGCCGACGCTCGCTCATCTGGCTCACGATCTCAAGGACGCCGGGCTCAAACGCATCAACATCAGCATCGATTCGCTCAAGCGTGAGCGCTTCGCCGAACTCACCAAGCGCGACGAGTTGGCAAGTGTGCTCCTGGGCATCGAGGCCGCCGTATCGGCCGGCTTCGACGTCGTGAAGCTCAACGCCGTCCTGATGCGAGGAATCAACGACGACGAGGTCATCGACTTCCTTCATTTCGGCCGAGACCACGGCGTTGTCGTCCGTTTCATTGAGTTCATGCCCCTCGACGCGCAGGGTGAGTGGTCAAACGACCGGGTCGTCCCCTACGCCGAGATTCTCAAGACAGCCACCGATCACTTCGATTTCACGCCGGTTACCCGCGGCTCATCGCCGGCCGAGCGATTCAAGTACGACGACGGTCCGGGCGAATTTGGCATTATCGCCAGCGTCAGCGAACCATTCTGCGAGTCGTGCGACCGTATCCGGCTGACCTCAGAGGGCCAGCTTCGCAACTGTCTGTTAAGCGCTCGGTCATGTCGATCTGCGGTCACTCCTCCGAGGCGGCTCGAGCGATGCGGAGATCCTCGCGGCGCTGGCGGGCGAGGTCGAAAAGAAGTGGGCCGGCCATTCCATCGGCAAGGTGCACTTCATCCGGCCCTCCAAGTCGATGAGTCAGCTCGGCGGCTAAGGTGCAGCCGTGCCTGATCGTCAGCTAACCCATCTTGATCCCCTCGGCCAGTGCCCGCATGGTCGACGTCACACCCAAAGAACCCACCTACCGTCGGGCCGTCGTTCGGTCGGGTCTACATGGATCCCGAAACCACCGCCCTCGTGGCAAAGGGCGCGTTGGCCAAGGGCGACGCTGGCGGTTGCTCGCGTCGCTGGGATTCAGGCGGCGAAACGGACCAGCGACCTGATCCTGCTTTGTCATCCCCTCATGATCGGGGCGGTGCTCGTCAACTTTGAGATCGCCGACACCTACATCGAGATCGAGACCCAGGTCGACACCATCGATCGCACAGGCGTCGAAATGGAAGCGCTTACGGCGTGTTCAGTGGCGGCCCTGACGATCTATGACATGTGCAAATCAGCCGATAAGTCGATGGTGATTGGCGATATTGCGCTCTGGGAGAAGACGGGCGGCAAGTCAGGCACCTATCGACGCCGCGAACAAGACGCCGATGCGGTTGTGGAAAAACCTTAGGTCGTAGTACCTTTGACCTAGTCGCAACCCCCGGTCGATAGCCGCCGTTATCGTGAATGGGGTGGAGGTTTCCTCGCCATGCCCACATGGATTATCACCGTTGTACTCGTCGGTCTCATTGGCTGCTGGACGTGGGTTCTTGGACCGTCGCTCCTGCGAACAGTGTTCAGTCGGGCCCATCGTGACCCCGTCGGCCACTTCAGTCGCCAGCTCAACACGCTCGGGCAGGCGCCTCGATCATCGGCCGCCATGTACGGGCGCCCGATTGCGGGAGGCAACAGTGTTCGTCAGCGTCGCCGCCAAGTGCTTCTCGCACTCGTCATTGCGGCCGTCGTTTCTGCCGGGCTGGCCCTCGTTGCGGGCGGCATCTTCGTGGCACAAAATCTCCTGCTCGATGTCGCCCTCGTGGGCTATGTCGTTGCAGCTGCCCGGGCGGGAAGCGCCGAGGCGGAACGGCGAAACAAGGTCGCCTATATCGGTGCACCAAACGAGAGCCTGAGTCCTGCCTACGCCAGGACGGGTACTGGTCGCCGGTAGTCCACACAAACCGGTAGTCCACACAAAGCAGTGGAAAAGTCTGTCGGTCTTGTGATTGACAGCTCCCCAAAATGGGGGTGTAGCTCAGTTGGCTAGAGCGCCTCGGTCGCATCGAGGAGGCCAGGGGTTCGAATCCCCTCATCTCCACTCAAGTTCTTCAGATGCCAGCGTCGTTACGGCGCCAGGCCCTCGAGAAGCTCGTTGGCCGAAATGGCCATGAAGACCAGCGTGCCGACGTCTTGCTCGGTAATTGGTCCGGCATCGGAGAGCAAGCCCGCTTTGGTCATGTCGGCAATTGCGCCAATCTGGCCGTCACGGACCGACTGGCGAATCTGTGCCGGGGTGTAACCCGCCAGTGGCAGGGGAGCGACCTCAGGCATCGAGCACCGTCGGGCCGCTGCTTGCCGCCACCAACGGATCTTCGCTCGACCACGGGAAGTTGATCCACGCGCCGGTCCGCTTCCACACGTAGTCGCACTTCACCAGCGAGTGAGGCTTCTCGTAGAGCACCGCAGTGCGAGCTTCGGCGACAACGTCGGCGGTGTGATCAAAAACGGCCTTGAGCGTATGGCCCGTGTCGGCGACGTCGTCGGCCACGAGCACCTTGGCCCCTGTGAGGTCGAACTTGTCGAGATAGGGCGGCAACATGACCGGCACGTCGAGTCGTTCGTCGACACCGGTGTAGAACTCGAGGTTCATGACGTAGAGATTCTTGACCGACAGCGCATAGCCGAGTGATCCGGCGCAGAAGAGTCCACCACGGGCGATCGCCAGGATCATGTCGGGCTTGAATCCATCGTCGGCCACCTGCTGGGCCAGTTCGCGCACAGCAATGCCGTAGCGCGCCCAGTCGAGAATCTCGCGTTCTTGCTCAGCTGACAATGTGGTCTCCCTTGATGATCGATCGTCTTGAAACTAGCGGCGAACGCTCACCGATTGTCACCCTCGAACGCGCGAGATTTGCAAGCTGACGCGGTCGGCGCCGTTCGCGAACGCTGCTTCGAGTGCCGCCGTCACCGCAACGAGCACCTCGCTCGACGCTCCCGTGGCCGTCGTGCCGAAGGGGCCGATGTCGACGATGCCACCGTGCTCGGCGATTGACTGTGCGGCGTCTTGGGCCGCAAGTACATGCGGCCCAGGGTTAGCCGGCACGAACGGCTCGACGGTGAATTCGAATGCGAGCGTGTCGTGCGACGATGATGGCGATGCGGGGGACGTCGACATGCTGACCCCTTAGGTCATGGAAGAGTTGAGGTAGTTATAGATCGTGAAACGGCTCACTTCGAGGCGGTCGGCGATGTCTTCAACGGCCTTGCGCAGCGTGAACGCGCCGAGTTCGTCGAGACGGCGGACGACATCTTGTTTGCCGTAGCGGTCGAGTGAGGTAACTGGACAGCCCAGCTCTCGCTCGACCTGATCGATCAGGCGGTCGAGGGCTCCCTGGAGACCCGTCGCCCGGAACGCTCCGACGACTTGGCCCTCCCAGACGAGATCGACATCGCCTTCGATCCGCTCGTCGAGCGAAACGATCGACCCGCCGAGCGAGTCAGCAACTGGTTGGAGAGCTTGCAGCAACTGGTGCACCCGAGGCAGCCTAACAAGCGATCGGGCGATGCGCCGATGTTCGCTGGCGGGTTCGGCGCACGGATTAGCTCCGTACCGAGATCGTGTGCCATCCCTCGGCCCCGTTGGGGGCTACGTAGACCGGGTCGGGGCTCTGGGTAAAGCCGGACTTGTCTGTCGCTCGGACCTTGATGGTGTGGTTCCCCGCGTCGGGGGTCCAGGCGAGCTTCCACTGCACCCACGTGTCGTCGGAGAGCGACTCACCTAACTCGGCCATGACCCAGTCGCCGTTATCGATCTGGACTTCGACGTGCTGTATTCCCGTATTGGGGGCCCAGGCCACACCGGCGATGGCCCGAGCGACACCAGGGTCGACCGCCGTGCCATTTCGTGGCGTATCGATGCGTGACTGGGTTTTCACCGGTCCGTCCTTCGACCAGCCGCGGCTGATCCAGAATCCGTTGAACGCTTCGATCGTCGTCAGCTCGATCGTGTCGAGCCATTTGGTGGCCGAGACATAGCCGTACAAGCCACTCACCACGAGCCGGGCCGGGAAGCCGTGGTCGAGGGGAAGCGGCTCACCGTTCATCGCGACGGCGACCATCGCCGTCCGACCGTCATAGGCCAGCTCCGTAGGGAATCCACAGTCCCACCCATCGACGCTCCGGCTCGAAAGTTGGGTAGCGCCCGACTGCACGCCTGCTTCATCGAGGAGTTCTGTGAGCGGGACGCCGTGCCATACGGCGTTGCCAACGAGCCCGCCGCCAACCTCGTTCGAAACGCAGGAGAGCGTCACAGGGACAACCCAATTGGCTCGGGCGAGAAGTTCGTCGTAGGTGAAGTCAAGCTCGTTGTCGACCATGCCGCGGATCTTCAGCTTCCAATCGGCGGGGTCGACCCGGGGAACCAGGGTGGCGGTGTCGATGCGATAGAAGTCGCGGTTGGCCACCACGATGGGCGTGATACCGGGAGTCTGGGCCACCGGTGTTTGCGACGCCGCGCTGACGAGCGATTCGACGTCGGCCGCACTCGTCGTCTCGATAATCTCGACGGCGTCTCGGGCGATCTGGGCGGCCTTGCGATCATTGAAGAAGCTTGGCCCCGACGCCGCCAACAACCGCGACGCCGACGGCGCTGAGAAGCCAGGTGAGGAAGTAACGCCGCCCTGTCGCTGGTGATTCGGTGGTTGCCGATGTACTGGTCAGCAGGGCAAGCGTGCCAATGCCAGACAGGGTGGCCAACCCGGCGATAACGGGCGCGGCGCCGGTGGAGCCCTGGGGCCGGTCTGGATCGCCGCAAAGCCCACCAGTCCGAAGAGCGCAATGCCAACCGCCCGTAGGCCAGGTGCGTGCGAGCGAGCCGACCGACGATGATTGCGAAGATGGCGGCGAAAATGACTGTGCCGGCGAGCAGGGCGATCTTGTCGTTGGTGCCGAAGAGGCTCTTGCCCAGATCGATCAGGCCACAGTGGGGCGCGGTCGATAACTTCGTTGGCGACGGCCACGACGGGCCCGGGACGGGGAGTAGAGGGCGCCAACGAACTCGCCAACACTTCAAGGGCGACCGCACCCGCAGCGATCCCAGCCAACGGAGCGGCGACCGCATTGGAGAATGAGGCGTTGGGTGATGCAGTCGTAGACGATGCAGTGTTGGCGGGTGGTGCGCCCGGCGTCGGTTCGACAATCGATTCCATGATGGAGTAAACAGCAAAGCCGCTTGCGTTCTGAAGCTTCGAGTTTGCTCAAACTCGGTGCCCGTTCACGGGATCATGGTTAGGTGGAGAGTTCATCGTTAGGGAATGGTGCCTGCCATGTCCCGGTTAGGTAGCCCATGTATCTGCGACCGAGAGATAAACCGAGATCGGCCTCGAGTACCCCATTCGTCGCCTCCGTCGTCGCCCTTGCCTTCATCGCAGCGGCCTGCGGGACGGGACACGGCCTTGACCCAGGCGGTGCCGGTCAACGAATCGGCCGGAAGCGGTGCACTGGCGGCCAGTGGTACGTCCGATGGTGCACCTGACGCAGCGACCGACCAAACCGCTGCCGAGCGTTGAGCCCGGGGCGGCCACGAGCGAAGATCTCTCGGCCTATCCGGCGATTGAGGTGACGGATATCGAAACGGGTAGTTCCATCGATCTCGCGGCGCTCGTGGCAGATGGCGATCGAGCAACACCGCTCTGGTTCTGGGCGCTCATTGATCGACGGGCCGGGCCGAAGGCCCTGGCGTTGAGCAGTTTGCTCAGCAGAACGAGGCAAACATCAAGGTCGTTGGCATGGGCGCTCAAGACTCTCTGAACTCGCCCAAGACTTTCGAGAGAAGACCGGCACCGTGTCGTTCTCGATGATTTGGGACGAGTCGTTCGAGAGCTGGTCGTTCTATGGCGCCTTCGGGGCCAGCCGTACGCAATCCTGCTCGACGGGTCGGGCAAGGTCCTCGGCGAGTGGGCTGGGGCGATACCGGAGGACGAGGTGCTCGCCCTGATCTCGTAGCGGCAACCACTGTCCCGCTCGATCGGTTTTGGGGCCGACTGGCCCTGCGCAGTACGGTTCGGCCATGTCAAACGCTGCCCAACCTGTTCCGAACATCACCTCGCTCACGGGGCGTACCGTCCTCGTCACTGGCGGTAACGGCGGCATCGGCCTTGGCTTCGCCAAAGGCTGTGCCGCAGCCGGTGCCGACGTCGTCATCTGGGGAACGAATCAGGCCAAACTCGATGCAGCCACGACCGAACTCGCCCAGTTTTCGGGACGGACCCTTGCGCAGCGGGTCGATGTGTCGCAGGAGGACGACGTCGTTGCGGCGTTCGCCGAGGCCGTGCAGACGATGGGCAAGGTCGACAGCGTGTTCGCCAACGCGGGCATCGGTGGCGGGGGCGCCTTTGTCGACCAAACGCTGGCTGATTGGCGGCGAGTGCACGCGGTCAATACTGACGGTGCGTTCCTCACCTTCCGCGAGGCTGCCCGCCACATGATTGCCAGGGGAGAAGGCGGCGCACTTATCGGTGTGTCGACGTCGGCTATTCATGGTGCGCCACGCAGCCAGCCGTACGCGACGAGCAAGGCCGGCATGTTGGCCCTCATACGTGGCCTGGCGGTCGAACTTGCCCGGTATGGCATTCGCTGCAACTCGGTTATCCCCGGCTGGACCGAAACCGAAATGACCGAGGCGGGCAGGGAAAACGCGAAGTTCTTGGCCAACACCACCTCCCGCACGCCAATCCGTCGATGGGGGACGCCGGACGACTTCCAAACCGTTGCTGCGTTCCTGGCTGACCCGACCCAGGTGTTTCACACGGGCGACGAACTCGTGCTCGACGGCGGCTACACGCGCTTCTGAGGACCGACGGCGAGTGCGCTCGCTCTTGCGCCAATGTCTATGCCAGAATGACTCCATCTGACTGGGAGGTCACATGAAAGTTGTAGTCGATTTCGATCTCTGCGAGAGCAACGCGATCTGTATGGCTGTTGCCCCGGAGATCTTTGAAGTGCGTGACGACGACTTCCTCTACGTGCTCAACGAAACGCCGAGCGCCGATCAAGAGGACAAGGTCCGTGAGGCGGCCGAACGCTGCCCCAAGCAAGCAATCACGATCGAGGGCTGAGCCATCGACTCGCCTGCGCTCAACAACATCGTTATTGTCGGCGCGTCGCTCGCGGGCCTACAGGCAGCACAGACGCTGCGACGCGCCGAGTTTGGCGGATCGATCACAATGGTGGGCGACGAGCCCCATCTGCCCTACGATCGGCCGCCGTTGTCGAAGCAATTTCTCTCCGGAAAGTGGGAGATCGACAAGCTCCGGCTTCGTGCTGCCGTTGATCCCGACGCGCTCGCGATCGATTGGCGTCTTGGCGTCAGGGCCGTCGGTCTCGACCAAGCGGCCAAGTCAATTGCGCTCAGCGATGGCAGCACCGTCACCTACGACGGCCTCATCATTACGACCGGTACCCGAGCCCGCTCGCTTCCCTCTAGCGACCTGGCCGGCGTGTTCACGTTGCGTACGCTCGACGACGCCGTCGCTGAAGGTGGCCCTCGACGCCAAACCGAATCGTGTCGTTGTCATCGGCGCCGGGTTCGTTGGCGCTGAGGTTGCGGCCACCGCTCGCGATGCTGGTCTAGACGTCACCATGATTGAGGCCGCACCAGCACCACTCATGCGAGTCTGCGATGCCGATTCAGGAATGGCAATCGCCGACCTACATCGCTCTCACGGCGTCGACGTTCGCCTCGCAACCGGCGTCACGTCGTTGGTCGGCGACGACCAGGTGAGCGGCGTCGCCCTTAGCGACGGCACTGTCATCGATGCCGATGTCGTTGTCATTGGCATTGGGGCGATCCCAAACACCGAGTGGCTCGAGGGCTCGGGCCTAACCATCGAAAATGGCATCGTGTGTGACGAAACCTGCCTTGCCGCACCCGGCATCGTCGCCGCCGGAGATGTCGCTCGGTGGCCCAACCAACGTTTCGGTCGCGTGCTCACGCGGGTCGAGCAATGGGACAACGCCCTCGATCAGGGCGCCTATGTGGCGCGCCGCCTGCTGGCTGAGGCCGCGGGCGAAGCGGTCGAGCCATTCGCTCCTGTGCCGTGGTTCTGGTCCGACCAGTACGACCGCAAGATCCAATTGGCTGGTCAACCGAGCAACAACGCCTCAGTAGTGCAGGGCTCAGTCGAGGACCAGGTCTTCGTGAAGGTGTTCGCCGACGATGACGGGAACTTCTGCGGTGCGTTGGCGTGGAATCGCCCTCGTCATGCGATCATGGCCCGGCAGCTGCTGGAGGCAAGGGCCAGCTTGGCCGAAGCAACCGAGAAACTGTCGGCGTGAGCAACCCGGCCGACGAGCTCGTCGAAATTCTGATGACGACGAGGTGGTGGTTGGCACCGTAACCCGCGCCGAGATGCGGTCGAAGAACCTACGTCATCGGTGCACGTACGTGGCTGTCGTCCGGACGTCGGGTGCGCTTGTGGTGCACCAACGCGCCGATTGGAAGGACGTTTGGCCGTCCCATTGGGATGTCTGCTTCGGCGGCGTCGTTGGTGTTGGCGAGTCATGGGACGACGCAGCCCGTCGTGAGCTGACCGAAGAGGCGGGGCTCGTCGCAGGCGACCTGGAGATGCTTGGGCTCGTCCGTTATGACGACGCACTCACGTCGAGTGCTGGTCGCGTGTATCTCGTCGTCAGCGATGACCCCTTGAGTTGCCCCGATGGTGAGGTCGTGCAAACCGACGAAATCCCAATTGACCAACTTGACGAGTGGCTCGATGGGCGCGATGTCTGCCTTGACTCGGCCACCGTCGTGGTGCCGCTCCTCCGCTCGTGGGCCGTCGACTTCTCTGACGATCAGTAGCGATCTCGCCACCGGCTAACGGGTAACCGCACGCGGTCAGTCGGGCCGGACGTAGCTCCCCGTGGCGTGGGCGACAAGTCGCTCGGGCGCACCGATCTCCAGCCACATCGACTGACCCGTAGACGACCCGTCGACCCGTCTTGATGATCCGGGCTGGTGATGAGGTCTTGACCTCGGGCTGGTCGAAGAAAGTTTGAGCTCGCCTGTTGGTCAACGCGAGAGGCTCGATACCGACGATCGAGAACAAGGCGAGGTACAGGGCGGCGTCGGCGATTGCCATCATGATTGGTCCGCAGACAAAGTCTGGTGGCCGCGGTAATTGGCGTCGTAGGTCCAGCGCAGACGACCCCAGCCGAAGCCGACGTCCTCGGCGGCGATTCCCATTGTCACGCAGAAGGGGAGGTCGGTCGAGGGGAATCGGTTGAAGGTATCGACGTCGATGCGCGGCGTTTCGGTGCTGTCAGTTCTGGTGGTTGGTGATCCCCATGCGTCAGAGTCTGGCATAGGCCAGCGCGAGTCGACGAAGCGCCTCGTCGTACGTCAGAGGGTCGCCGTTGGAATAGCTGAGCCGGATGGTTCCCGTTAGGGGAGTGTCGACGGCAAAGGCATCGCCAGGCACAAAAGCGACGCCGCTATCGAGCGCCGCTGTGAGGAGGGAGCGAACGTCGACGGGTCGATCGAGCGCGACCCAGAAAAAGAAGCCGCCTCGCTGAGGCGTCACGGTTGCGGTTGGGAGATGCGTCGAGATCGCGTTGGCGAGTGCGTCGCGGCGCATCCGATAGCCGGCTCGAAGCCCTGCCAAGTGGGCATCCCACCAGCGGCTATCAGACAGTACTTCGGCGACGAGCAATTGGTTGAAGGTTGCCGTCTGAAGGTCGGCTGCCTGTTTCGCTAGTGCGACCCGACCAACGATGTCGGGAGCGGCGTCAAGCCACCCGATGCGTAGCCCCGGGGCAATGACCTTTGACGTCGAGCCGAGGTAGGCGACATTGGCCGACGCCGGGAGCGGGAGCGGACGGTCACCACTCAGGTACAACTCGACGTAGGGGTCGTCGGCGATGAGGAGAAATCCGTAGCGCTCGGCAAGTTCGACGAGTCGTGCGGCCCTCGCCTGGCTGAGGCACGCGCCGGTCGGGTTTTGGAACGACGGATTGACGTAGACCAGTCGAGGCCGTAGGCCGCCCGCCAAACGCTCGGCGAGGACGTCGACCTGGATGCCGTCGGCGTCAACGGGAATGCCAACGAGCTGGTAGCCATTGGCTCTCAGGACTTGGACCGCACCCAGGTAGCCCGGATCCTCGATCGCGACAATGGGCGCCACGTCGTCGGTGACAACCGAGAAAGCACGGGCGATGAGGTCGAGCGCCTGCTGCGAGCCTGCCGTGATCAAGATGTTGTCGGGGCTGGCGCCCGGCCGGGGTGAGCGTGCGGCGATCGCCTCAGCGAGGACGGGCTCACCTGCGGTCAAGCCATACTGCAGGCACTGGGCGCCCCAGATGGTGACGACCTGATTCATGGCGTTTTGCACCCGTTCTTGGGGAATGAGTTCCTCGGCGGGCAAGCCACCGGCAAGGGAAAGTACGTCGGGTCGCCGCGCCTGCGCCAGGAGATCTCGAATCACTGAGGACGACCAGCGGTCGTCGGGTGGCAAGAGGCCTGTTTTTTGCTCGGTTGATTCGTCGGTGGGGAGGGACATCGCGCAATTCTTGCGAGGTGTGTGCCGCCTGTCACGGGCCACTTTGAGTGAAGTGGCCTGTTCTCGCGCCGCTCGATCTGCCAGACTGAGCCGATGCCTCACCGGATCGGAACCAACGCATTGCTCTCGATGCTTGGTGATTGGCGCCGGTCGGCGGGCGACTCGCTCCACGGCCGACTGACGACCGCGTTTGTCGCCGCCATCGAGACTGGCGTGCTTATTCCCGGCACACGCTTGCCATCGGAACGGACGCTGGCTCGGGCGCTCGGCGTGTCGCGGGCAACCGTCACGACGGCGCTCAACGATGCCAAGGCACGTGGTCACCTCGATGCTCGGCACGGCAGCGGCACCATCGTCTGTGGTGCGCTCGGCACGGGACCCGAAGGGGCAAAGGTATTGCCGGGATTGTTGGGCGAGTTCGGCGGCATCGACCTGGCCGCGTCGAGTCCGAGCGACGCTGGCTCACTGCCCGATGTCGACGTCAACCTCGAAGCGCTGCTCGGCGCTGGCCCCCCGCACGGCTACGTGCCCGCTGGCCTTCCCGAGCTACGTAACGCCGTTGCCGAGCGGTTCACGCTCAGCGGTCTGCCAACGACCAGCCGCCAAGTCGTCGTGACGAACGGGGCCCAGCATGCCTTGGCCCTTGCGTTCAGCCAGTTGACAAACCGGGGTGATTCAATCCTCGTCGACGAACCGACCTGCCCCGGGTGATTGATTTGCTCGCAGCCCGAGGTCTTACCCCGTCGGGCTGCCCCGCACATCGGGAGGCTTCGATCTCGATGGGTTTCGGCGTCTGGTCCACAAACACAGCATCACCCTGGCGTACCTCCAGACCAGCGTGCACAACCTGACGGGGTTCACCGCCACTGATCGAGACCTCTCCCTGGTCGCCGAGTGTTGCGATGAGCTCGGCGTAACCGTGGTGGAAGATCTCGTACTTGCCGATCTCCGCTATGACGGCAGCTCACTCGCGCCCGTTGCATCTCGGGTCAAGAAGGCGCCAATCGTTGTTGTCGGAAGCGTTTCAAAGCTCGGGTGGGGTGGCCTCCCATCGGATGGTTGCGGCGGCGACGCCGGGCCTCATCGACCGCCTCATTCGGTCTCGTTTAGCCGATGATCTTGGCAGCTCGATTCCGTCGCAGGTGATTTCGACGGCAATTCTGGCCAACTTCGACGTGATCCGTGAGAGCAGGCAAATGGCGCTCAAGGCGAAGTCCGAACTGGCGGTTCGCCTCCTGGCCGAGCACTGTCCACTGGGTGTCGCCCACATTCCCCAGGGCGGGTTGTCGCTCTGGATCGATCTCCCCGACGATTCGGCCGAGGCCATCGCCCAGCGAGCATCCCAGGCGGGAGTTGCGATCGCTACCGGCGCTGCCGCGTCGGTGACGACCTCGGGTTCGAGTCTGTTCGTATCTGCTTCGACCGACCTGAGGCTCAGCTCATCGAAGGAATTCGCCGTTTGGGTGTGGCGTGGCGTGGCGACGTCGAGGCGGCGACGTAGTCGAGGCAATTGGTGTATGGGTACGAAGGAACTTCATCAAGTCTGGGGCGGCCAGATCGCGGAGATGAGCCAGCCCTGGAGCCAATCGGCCCCCGCCATCTGGAGCATGTCGGCCTGCGCTGCAGTCTCGACCGATTCGACAACGACCCCGTAGCCCATCGAGTGAATGGTGTCGATGAGACGGCCAATGGTGTTGGGGTGGATGGCTTTTGGTCGAGAAGAGCCCGGCGAGTTTCACCTGTGTGAGAGGGAGTCGGGTGAGTCGGGCGATATTCGACTCGCCGACACCGTAGTCATCGCAGGAGAGTCCAACGCCGACGGCTCGGAGTGCTTCGAGGACGGGATGAGCGCATCGAACCCTCGCCCGCGCTTTCGACATTTCGACCGTGAGTTGTTCGGGAGTAGGGCAGTTGGCGGCGATCCGTTCGTGATGTCGGTGATTCGCTCGGCCGTGAGGCCCACGGGAGACAGGTTGACCTGGAGGTGGAGGCCCGGATTGACCTGGAGGAACATGGCCAGGTCCCGACAGCCCTGATGGAGGACGAATCGGTCGAGCGACTCGACCTTCTTGTTTCGCTCCGCCAGCGGAATGAACTCAGCTGGCGAGATCTCACCGAGGGTCGGGTGCGACCAACGCAGCAGGGCTTCGATGCGGGTCACTTCGCCACTGATCGCATCGGTGATTGGCTGGTAATGCACACGGAATCCCGCCGTCGCGGGATCGTCGCGAACCGCACCAAGCGACTCTCGATCCGGTAGCGACGGTGCGCGAGTTCGTGTCGTCGGTGAAGAAGACAATACCGTCGCTGCTCGGCTCGCCGTTGTTCAGGGCCAGATCGCCGCGATGGAGTACCGTCTCCACCGTAGCGGATGCGAGGACAGGCACCCGATGGCGAACCGACGGATCGATCTGCTGGCCATCAATCGTAAAGGGCATACTCAGGGCCTTGAGCCGGTCGACCAGCACCTCGCGGCCTGCGCCGAGACCAGGACAAGCCGCAATGAACGTTGGGCCGTCGCCGCCAGCCACCTCGGTCGATTCCGACTCGAACCGTCCGATTGACTCGATCGGCCAGCTCCGCCAGAAGCGAATCGGTGCGATCCTTGCCGAGGAGGCCGCTGATGCGGTGGATGTCCTCAAGTCGGTAGGTGATAACGGTCGTATTTTCAAACGGCGGCCGCTTGGCGAGGTCTCGCATATTCCGCAGATTGGTCACCGGGTCGACGATTTCGCCGAGACGGCTCGTCACATCGCGGATGGTGAGCACCTTCGTGCCTCGTTCGCCAGGTGCTGCGGTGGCGGCGAACCATTGATCGGCGCGGTTGTCGAAAAGCAGCTCGGTTACGTGGCCATCGAGCAGCGCGGTGAGGTCTTGGCCGATCAGTACGCCTAGTACGGCACCGACCGGGTCCGTGCCCAGGACGACCTTTGCGTTCGGGGTCGACTTCATCACGACTCCGCCAGGGGAGAGTACAAAGACGAGCTTCGTTGTTACGCTCGAGGGGCCTCCCAGTCGGCCCGACTCGACGCGTGGCGCTTGCTCGCGAGCATTCGCGGCCTTGGCGGCGAGGGCCAGGCTCGGCGATGCTGGCGAGTGCGTGAGATTGGTGCGAGCGAAGGGGATGATCCACCCTGATCCGGGTTGATCCGTCGATCGAGCGGATCTCGCTGGTGACCCCCTGTAGGTCGACGCCGACCAGAATCGATTCGTCGAGGATCCCTTCAATGGCGACACAACTGCCCTCGGGTAGGAGTTCGCGACTGGCTCGCAGACCGGCTTCGAGTACGTCTGCGCCGTCGGCGTCGGCGAGGCGTCGGGCAAGATCACGCTGGACGTCGTTGCGCGCCTGGAGACGCGCCACGATCGTGTGTGAGACGCCAAGCCGCACCGACACGACAATGCCGAAGGCCATCAGGCCGATAAAGCTGGTGATTCCAGCCGCGGGACTGGATGAACGCCACCGTAAAGAAACAGAACGCGCAGATTGTCGAGCGCTGGTTCTGCTGGCGTGGTGCCGGGCATTGCAAACTGCGGGTAGTCCGCAAAGCTGGGGCGATGGCGTAGAACAATGGAAGCGCCACGGTTCTGTAGGCCTGGTCGGTTAGGTCGCGATGCCCGAGCGCAGTCAGTGTGTCGAGAACCTTGTCGAACAGTGCGGTGTAGATCCGGTGACCGCCAGGAAGCGGGCCCCGTTGGTGCTGGTTCCCGGGCCAAAGATAAGCAGAAGCACCTGCCGTCAAGAACGCCAGTCCGACAATGATGTACACGCTCGAAACCACAACCTCCATCGTGGTTGTCGAGTCGAGTGTCAGAGTAGATTGAGACGGTGGCCGACACGGTGATGGCCGTCACGGCAACGGCAGCGGCATCAAGGAGATCCGCGGTCTTCGCCAACGCATGGCGTGCGTTGACCGCAAGCGCAAGGCCCCAAATTGAGACGAGATAGGCCGGGATGGTGAAGATGTCGGCGATCCCCGGGTAGGTCGGCGCCCCATTTATTGCCGCTCCGACGACGAGTGCAACGAGCCCAGCAGTGAACATCCCTGCTGCCACCTGGAGCAAGCGAAGCGAGCGGGAGATGGTGGCGGGCAGCAACGGACCGGAGTAGCCGAAGGCAACAACAGCGACGACGAGGCCAGCAGCGATCGAGTACGTCAGGAGGGGACCGCCATCGCAAGGATGGCAGCCACCATGAGGAGCCGCCGAGCCCTGCTATCTGAGGCCAAATGTCCCATGTCGCGCCATCGGCATGGATTTGCCGCAGTTGAGTCAGTCTGCCACAAAGAGGCTGGTGGGTCGCTCGACGCGGTGGTCGTCGTTGGGAACGTGCGTCGAGCTATTTCACCCAGAGTCTTGGTCACTCACGCTCCGTGAGTTACTATCGGCTTTCGATCGGGACCTTGGTCCTGCAACACGGGGGCTCCATGAAACACACCTCTTTCCGTGGGCGCCGGGGCCGACTCCCTCGAGGTGGCTCGGGGCCTGCCGCACTGTTCGCCACCGACGCTTCGTTTGAGTGGGGCGTGTACGACTCTCTCGACACCGACAACAGCCCGGTGGCGGCCGTCGGCCGCTGGCTCGAGCGAGAGGTCATCACTTCGACCTACGGCATCGATTCGGCCGAATTCGATCGTCAGTATCTGGGGTTTTCGGCGTCGACCGTGTGGCGCGTACTTGTCCACCACCGGTCGGCCAGTCCGGTCGCGGCGATGCGGTGCTTGGTTGGGCCCGGTGAGAACTTCCAGTTCACGCGGCACGTCTTCCAAGATTACGGGCTGAACTGGGACGACGCGTGTGGGCTGCTGGGACTCGACCCTCATGCTCAGTACGTCGAAGGGTGCACGTTCAGTATCTTGCCGGAGTGGCGGAACGCCGATCGAATGTGGCCGGTCAAGGTCACCACGGCACTCTATTTGCACCTGGTCGAGGACTGTGAGGCGACCGCCGCCGTTCAGCTGATCAATCCGCTCGTGCGGCGGGTTTTCGCCCAGTGGGGCGTGCCATTCGAATCCATCGCACCACCCCTGGCAGCGCCCGAGTTTGGCGGAGCGGTCTTCGACCCGACGTTCTCGATCACCACGCCCGGCAACACCTGGTTCCACACAACCGACGCCGAGTTCTATGCGCTGACCCGCGAGCGATCAACGGCCGGCCGCGGTGGAACCCGGTTGCCACCGCTCGACCTCGACCGGGGGTCACTCGCAGTTCAGCTCAACCGAAAGCTCTACGCCGAGCGGGGCCGGCCGGTGCCGGTGTCACGCTGCCCGGAGCGATGATCGGCCAGGTCGGTGACCTCGTTGTCGTTGCCCCTGGTGCGTAGGTGACTGATCAGGTAGATCGATCCGAACAGGCCGAGCCAGGTCAGCGGGTTGCTCGCCACCCGGATAACGATCTCGCCAGCCCGCTCCGTCTGGGGGAAGCGCAGGGCGAGGACAGCGACTGCGACGACGAGCGCCGATACGAGTCCGACCGATATCGAGGAGAGCGCGAGCGAGATGCCGACGATTCGGTTTTGATCATCGGTCGCCGTCTTATTTCGGGCAAACCGGTCGACGAGGAGTACCGCCGAGGTGCCGACGCCATAGGCAAGCATCCATCGACCAACCCAGGTCATGTCGGCAAATGGCTTGACCCAGCCTCGGCGACGGACCGACCTCGAAATCCACGCCGAGGTGAGCGGCAGCTGGTTGAAACCGAGGATCACGATCGAAACGTCGATGACTTGGGTGACCAGGGTGAACAGGAATCCGACCCCAAATCCAGTCGCCACCGCCAAGGAACCCGCACGCGCCGTCTCGCCGTCGTCAACGGCAAGGGTAGCCCTCGCCACGAGCGTCGGTAAGGTTGCGTCATTGCCGAAACCCCACTGATAGGCCAGCCATGCCAACATCACGATGACGGCGAGGACCCGCACGCCGGATGCGGCGCGAATGTCGGACTTGGCGGCGACAGAGAGCCGCGACGGGGCCTCGATGGGCTCGGTCACAACCGGTTCACGCTGATCGGTTGGTGCCAGCGGTGGCTTCGATCACGCGGAGTGCTTGCGCAATTGCCGCCCGACCACAGGTGCAGAACACTCGTGGGGAGCGCCGTGAGGCACAGTCGATGTCGTGGCCTCGGGCGCGGGCCCGAAGATCGTCGACCGCAGCCGCGTCGGTCATACCCCAAAGCAGATTGGTGCCGTTCTCGTCGTATTCCAAGGGTGGTTGGTTTGCCAGTCCGTCTGAAGCCATTGGTCGCCCCCGTCAATGTGTATGAGTTAACCGACGAAGTGTCGGTTAGTTCCCGTACGACTGTAGAGGAGATTGGCATTCAACGCACTCGTATCTCGTCGATGATGGCGCCGACCCCGTCGATTGACTGGACGACTCCAAGGGCGGCTCGTCGTAGGGCATCGTCGGGTAGGTCGCCAGACACCGTGACGGTGTGGTCATCGACCATGACCGTGAGCGCTGGGAAGCCGGCACTCGTGAGCCGATCGAGCACCTCGGCCTCGGTCGGGCCCGGCGCGAGCGTCGGCGCTGTTGGGCCAGACCCGGTGTCGCTGGCACCACTGCCGTCTGGGGTCGACGGCTCGGTGGTCGGCGGATTGGCCGCCGTCGGTGCGAGTGTGGATTGTGAGGCTGCGACCGCAGAGGTGGTCACCGTTGGGATCGCTCGTAGCGGCAGGATCACGGCCACGACGACGGCGACAATGACCGCCACTCCCGCCATCGCGGCGAAGGCAACATCGTTATCGTCGCCAACTGGGGTGGGGCTAGCCATGGTGGTTCCAACAATGGGTGAAGCAACGCTGACTCATCGGCCCCGGGGCCCATCGAGACCATACTCCGAGCACAGCATGACGGCTGAACTCGTGCCAGCGCGCCGCCGCCGGATGTTCGACCCGTCTGATCACTTGGCGAATTCCGCCCTCGTGGATGGCATAGCCTGCCCAAACCCCTGGCCAGTCCTTGGTCGACCCGACCTCGGTGATGACGGTCGAGCCCTCGTCACGACGCCGATTTCGGTGGGTGTGGCCCGATGAAATGAGGCAGCGGGCGGTGACTGCCTCGATGGCGGCGAGAAACTCGCGGGCTTCAGGCCCGGGAATACCACGAGGCCAGAATCGGGATAACTGGCCTTCTGGAGGTGGTGGTGGAGTAAGACGAGGTTTGGCGTCGGCTCTGAGTGCGGCCGCGACGAGCGCCGTGCGTGCGGCGATTGCGCCGTGGTTGTATCGTTCGATCGTCGTATCGACGGTGACGATGTTTGCGCCGCCGAGGTTGTGCGCCGCAACTCCCCGCTGGTAGCGGAGTTTGCGTTCGCCAACAGTGGCGGGCAAAGGGATGTCGCCGTGGCGGTCGACATCGTGGTTGCCGGGAATCAGCGTCATAGCGAAATCGGGAAAGGCATCGACGAGATGCCCGAGTTGTTGGTAGCTATGGGGCGTTGCGATGGTGGGCGGCGTCGCCCTTGATAACGAGGTGCTCGGCGCCCCACGACTGAGCCTCGGCTACAGCCGCTCTCGCATCGTGTGGCGTATGGCTCGAGGTCGGGTTCGATCGTGCATTGTTTACAAGATCCCCAGGCGCTCGACCAAATGGAGATCGGAAACGGTGGCGACAACGGCGCACAACTCGCCGGGAGGAGTTGGCAACGTCTTGGTCGACAGCAGATGCTCTTCATCGCCGGCCGTTAGGCGCAGTGTCACGGCCTGGTCGGCCGGAAGTCCGGTGATGGTGAGGCCGCCAGCACCACCGGGATGCTCCGTAGCGGCCCCGGCGTTGTCGGCCTCGATCGTGACCACACCAGCCGGGAGGTCTCCCCACATCACCTGGACCGCGGTGTCCTCCACCGCCCAGACGTGAACTGGGGTGGCGTTGCGCGCGAGATAGTCAAGCGGCCGTCGTCCCCATCCCACTAACTACTCGCCCAACGTCTGGCTCAACCGCGCCGACTCGCGCTCGCGAAGCGCCGTGGCGACGCGCTGCAACTCGAGCAACTGTTCAAGGGTCTTCGCGCCATGCTCCAGCGGGTTGTCGGCGAAGAACGCCGCCACACACGATCGGCATCGCCGGGGTAGAGAGCGTGTCGATGGACTCGAGCATGCGAACGATCATCGACGTCGGGAACGCCTCGTTGAGCCGCGCCCAGTTGGCGTGATGAAGTCCCACGTGGCGTGGGCCTGGCCTCGGTTGGCGAGGCCCGACGGATAACCATCGGGGCGTTCGGTGACCGGATCTCACCATCAAGAATCATTCGGCGGAGTTCGGCGTGTTCTTCATCGTGGGGAAGTCAGCCAACGCGTTGAGGAAGCGGCCCTCGGCCTGCGGGCTCGCCGCTGCCTTCATCGATGTGACGAAATCGACGAAATCAACCTCCTCGCCGATGGAAGCGGCAACATCGACGGCTGCGCTGAGCACGGCGGGGTCGACGAGCTCTGGATTCCGCTGACCCTCGGCAACCGTCCGCTTGGCTTCGTCTTGGATCTCGCGGTCGCCGGCGAGCGTGCCCATCGCCTGAATGAGGTCAGCAATTGGCGGGTCCGGTCGCCTTCGGGGTGGTCGAGGTCGTCCGAAGGCGAGAGACCGAGGTTGGCAAGCGCCGGAGAGAGCGCGCCGTGGACAATATTGCGATAGTCGTCGAGAGCGTCGCCGCTGAGCAGTCGCTCGAGCCCCGTGAAGCCGCCAATAATGCGCTGCCACACCGATCGATCAGTTTCGGCGGTGGCCTGCTCGATGAGCACCATAAACTGCGCCGTCATGTCGTTGGAGAGAACGGCGGCCCAGGCATCGTCGATGAGGGCGTATCGCTCTTCGGGCCGGAGCACGTCGAGGGCAATGAGCGACAGGTGATCGAGCTGGGCCGGGGCGTATTTCACTCGGAGGAAGCTGGCCCCCTCGGCATTGGCGACAAGCCACTCGGGGATGTGATCGAGTTCGACGGTGACCGATTCGGTGTCGAGCAGAACCCGATGAGTTGCGGTTCGCCACCAGCGAACTGGTAGCGAAGGCGAACAGGAACTGACCACAGCTGCGGCGCCGATTCGGCCGCACCGACCATGGCGTAGCGGGTCTGACGGAGCGTGACGGCCGCGCCGTCGACGGAGACGGAAACCAAGGGAAGCCACCCTGGAAGATCCACGAGTCCATGATTCGGCGAACTGGCTCGCCGGTCTCAGCCTCGATTGCGTCCCACAAGTCTGTAGTCTCCGCGTTGGCGTAGGCGTGTTCGCGGATGTAGCGCCGGATGCCGGCTCGGAACCGGTCTTCGCCGAGATGTTGTTCGAGCATGCGAACAACCGCGGCCCCTTTCTCGTAGGTGAGGATGTCGAACATGCCCTCGGCGTCCTCGGGGCTAACGACATCAAACTCGATTGGGCGCGTCGTGCTGAGCGCGTCGGTCTTGAACGCGGCGGTGCGGGAGAGCGAGAAGTCGACCCATCGATGCCACTCGGGCCGGAAGGCGTCGGTGCAACGCATCTCCATGAACGTGGCGAATGCTTCGTTGAGCCAGAGTCCGTTCCACCACTTCATTGTCACCAGGTCGCCAAACCACATGTGGGCGAGTTCGTGGTTGATGACGTCGGCTGCCCGTTGAAGCTCGGGCTGGGTCGCCGAGGTCTCGTCGATGAGGAGCAGTACTTCGCGGAACGTGATGCAACCGAGGTTTTCCATCGCCCCGAAGGCGAAATCGGGAATCGCGACGAGATCGCACTTGTCGCCGGGGTACGCGATGCCGAAGTAGTCGGTGAAGTAGCGAAGCGCGAATTCACCGCATTCGAGCGCGAAGGAGGTGAGCGCCGATTTGCCGGGCACCGAAACGATTCGCAACGCCACGCCGTCAACATCGACGGGAGCTGTCATTTCCAGCGGGCCGACCACGAACGCGACGAGGTAGGTGCTCATCTTGATCGTCGGTGCAAACGAGATGAGTTGGGCCCCATCGTCGAGGCTGATGCGGCCGATCTCGGCGGTGTTGGCAATGGCGTTGGTGCCTGCCGGGGCCACGATCTCGATGTCGAACACCGCCTTCCACGCTGGCTCGTCCCAACACGGGAACGCTTTCCGTGCATGCGTGGCTTCGAACTGGGTGGTGGCGAGCTTCTGTGGGTTGCCGTCGGCGTCGTCGAAACGCGAGATGTAGAAACCGACCAGTTGGTCGTTGAATACGCCCGAGAAGCTGAGGTCGATCACCACGTCGCCTGCGGGCACGGACCTGGCCAAGATGAGCCGTTCCGTCTCGTCGTCGATGGTGACATCGGTGGTAGCGCCATTGACGCTGGCCGTCGTGATGGTCAGCCCGTCGCTGTTGAGCACGATCTCGGCGACGTCGTTGAGCGCAGTGGCGGTGATGCGGACCGTGCCCGTGAACGACTCGTCGTCCAGGTTCGGTACCAGTCGTACTGCGTACCGCACGGGTACGACGTCGGACGGGAGGCGGTATGGGTCAACCGATGAAGAAGTCACTCGGCGAGTTTAGCCCCGCCGCATGCGACCAGCTTTGCCGCCCTTGGATAGTTGTTTCGTGCTCCGCGAAGACTCTCGCGCTATCTTGACCCGTCGGTTCGCAGAACGGAGACCGCCATGGGCGTCGCAAGCAACAGTGAAGCATTGGTCGACGTCGTCGGCGTGGGAAACGCCATCGTCGATGTGATTTCACGCTCGACTGACGAGTTCCTTCAGGCCGAGGGCATCGTCAAGAACTCGATGACGCTCATCGACGAGGCGCGCCAAGGACCTCTACAGCCGCATGGGCCCCGGGCTCGAAGCGTCGGGCGGATCGGCCGCCAACACCATGGCCGGTATCGCGCCGTTTGGCGGCACTGCCGGCTATATCGGCAAGGTGGCTGCCGACCAGTTGGGCGAGGTCTTTGCCCACGACATGCGCTCCGTCGGCGTCTCGTTCGACATGTCGCCAGCCACGAGCGGTCCCGCCACTGCTCGCTGCCTTATTCTCGTCACGCCCGACGCCCAGCGGTCGATGAACACGTTCCTCGGCATTTCGTCGCTCTTGGAGCCGAGCGACATCACGGCGGCGACGGCCCAGAAGTGGACGTCTGCTTTTCTGCGAGGGCTACTTGTGGGATGTCGAGTCGGCCAAGCAAGCGATCCGACGAGCGCTCCAACTAGCCCGCGAGGCCGGTCGTCGAACGGCGTTGACGCTGAGTGATACCTTCTGCGTCGAACGGCACAAGGCCGAGTTCCGCGAGCTGCTGGCCGGACCGGTCGACGTCGTGTTCGCCAATCGGGCCGAACTCTTCGCGCTGTACGACACCACCTCGCTCGACGAGGGAACCGAATGTTTGCGGGCCGACGTTGAACTCGGCTGCATCACACTCGGCAAGGAAGGTTCGATTCTCGTCACCAAGGACGAAACCATTCGTGTGGGCGCCGAGCAGATTGCCCCGGTCGTTGACACGACAGGGGCCGGCGACCAATACGCCGCAGGCGTGCTCTTTGGCTTGGCCCGCGGCTTCGACCTCGCCCAGTGTGGCTACCTGGTTCACTCGCGGCGGCCGAAGTCATCTCGCACGTCGGGCCCCGTCCTGAGCGTTCGCTCGCAGAACTTGCGGGATTGGTTTAGCGAGTCACCGAGGGCGGCGACGTCGGGAGGGGCGCGGGCATCGGGCTCCCAAGCAACACGCCTTGTCCCCAGTCGCACCCGAGAGCCGTCAAGCGCTCTGCCTGGCCGACGCTCTCGATTCCTTCGGCCACAACCCGCGCCGGTGCGGTGGGCCAATTCGATGGTCTCGATGACGCTGGCGACATCGGGTCGAGCGACATCGGCGGTCAGGTTGCCGCTGAGTTTGACGATGTCGGGTCGGAACAGGGTGAGGATTCGCAGACTCGCGAAACCGTCGCCGAGATCGTCGACAGCGATTCGAACGCCCCGGGAGCGGATCAGGTGAGGTCGGCGGCGGCCTGCGCTACATCGACGTATCGGTTGTGTTCGACCGCTTCGAAGACGAGTTGATCCGGCGACAGCCCTGCCGCGACGGCCGCATCGATCGTGGCGTTAATGGCGGCCACATCGAATGACCGCCAGGGGCGACCAGATTGAGGAAGATAAGTCCATCATTCAGCCATGGCCCGAGGCCGCGAATCGCAAGCGCTCGAGCGAGTTGATCGAGTTCTCCGATCCAATGGCGCGCTCGGCTCGCCGAAAGACACTCTCGGTGTCGATGACGTCGTCACCGACCCTGGCCCGAAGCAGCGCTTCATACCCAATGACGTTCGCGCCCGCCAGCCGGGAGATGGGTTGGTAGTGCACCTCGAACGCCGGCGGTTGGTGCTTGAACTTCCTGTCGGCCTCGGCGTCGAGAAACGCCCGAAGCGTGGGCGCCACCAGAGCCTGGCGAACGAGCGCATCGACCGTGGCTGTCGGTTCGACGAGCGCCGCGCAATCTCGTCGTGCTGGGTGGCGGGGAAGGCGTTGACGAGTTGGTCGATGAACGAACTGGCGTCATTGACGTGCAGCCACGCAGCGCCGCTTCGAAGGTCGATCTGATCGGCGACGGAGCCAGCGAATTCGTCGAGCCGACGACTGATCGTCGGGTCGGCGCTACCGAGCAACACGAGTGTCTTTCGCTGTTCGGCCCGGTCCGGCTGGCCGGCAATCGCCGTAGCGGGACGGGGCATCGAAATTGGTTGGCTCACATCACTCCCTCGGCCGATCACCCTATACGAGTCGTTCGGCCGTTGGCGAGGCCGGCGAGAGATCCGTCAGCTGTCGGTCGGCTCGGAGAAGTCGAGCGGCAGGTCACCCAGTCTTACCAGGGCGGATGCCACCCACCCGCCCAGTGCATTGAAGGTCTGGTCGAGCACGGCGCCGTCCTCGAGCATGGACTCGTCGAGTTCGTAGGATCCGCTAAACGAGATCTCTACGGCGTGCGATTCGACGACCAGGTTGGCTGTGTAACCCGTTTCGAGTGTCGGGCCGGTGCCAACAAGTCGCCCCGAACCGAGTTGGGGCGTCGGCTGAGGGAGGACGGCCATGAGCTGGGCTGGTTCGGGAAGTGAGCGAAGTCGTTGCACCCGGAGCGCCACGTCGATTTCGATCGAGGGGTCGTCGGTGGTGTCTGCCTCCAGATACCAGCTCCGATACGCCGACTGGGCCCATGTCGGCCAGGTCAGCGTGATGTCGGCCTGGGCTCGCGGCGGATTGCCTTCACCGGGGATCGCGTAGCTTGTCTCCCAAACCACGTCGCCCAGCAGGAGATCGGAGTGAAGACGCTCCTCAAGTGCTTGTCGTTCGAGAAGCGCCGTTTCGAGCGCGTCGCGTAGCGAACCGATGGCGTCGATGAACACGTGGTCAAGCACGAGGCCAGCATGCCACGAACCGGTTGTGTTGCCGACCCTGGTCAGCCGTGCGGGGTCATGACGGCGATCGTCAGCGAAATGTCGAGGTCGTTCGTGCGTAAGGTTGCGATCTGACGGCCAGGCTGGACGGCCGGGCGCGGGTCAGACAGGCGGTCGCCCAGGGCGAGTTTGACTGATCAATGTCGTCGCTCACGACTGCAAGGCCCCAGATGGTGGCCGGACCAGTCGACGTTGGTTCCATCGGCCCGACAAGTTCGAGAATCGTCGGGCCGATCCAGAAGAACACCTGCTGTCGGGGTGGCGATGCTGCTTCGATGACGCGCCGCCGCCGGGGTTCGAAACCGCTCGTTTGAAGGGCCGCGACGGTCCGTTCGACGTCGGGACTCATGACGACCACGTGATCAAGGCCGGACACGCCGTTTGGATGCTCGGTGGGAAGGCGGTCGTGAGTGCTACTGGTCAACGTGGGGAGCCCGTCGAGCGAGCAGTCGGCAGGAAGACCGGTGAACTCCCACGCGAGGAATCCACGTTGCGCATCACCGCGGAGCCTCACCCGGATTGACCGAGCATCACCTCGTCGGCTGATGGGCCACTGAGCGCGAACCCAGCGGCCGCCCAGGCCGCCGGCCGGTCGCCAACGTCGATGGTGTGGAGGGCAGGTGGGTTGGCGGGGTGGGATTCGTGTCGTTGTGGGGGAGCGATGTCCATTGGGGGCGATGGTAGGGCCGCGCCACCAAACGTGCCAGACTGGCCCAATGACCCTCTCGCAGCGTGTTCGTGAATGGATTCGCCAGGACCCCGACGTCGTCACTCGGGGCCAGTTGCTGGCGATGGCGGCGGCCGACGATCCTCAGCTGGCCGAGCTGTTTGCTCGGCGTTTGGCCTTTGGCACTGCGGGTCTACGAGCAGCCCTTGGGCCAGGGCCCGACCGGATGAACCGCCTCGTCGTTCGTCAGACAACCGCAGGGCTGATGGATTGGCTCCCGGAGGCGCCGAGGGTAGTCATTGGCTACGACGCTCGGCACGGGTCCTACGATTTTGCCCACGACGCCGCTCGGGTTATCGCCGCCGCCGGGGCACGGCCGAGCTCCTTCCTGGTCCGCTGCCAACGCCAGTGCTCGCGCATGCGGTGCTGGCGCGACGCCGATGCAGGCATCATGATTACGGCGTCGCACAACCCGCCGCAGGACAACGGCTACAAGCTCTACCTCGCTGACGGCATCCAGCTCGTTGCCCCCGCCGATGCCGAGATTGCCGCAGCCATCGAACGTGCGGCTGAGGCCGACGTTGAGGTTGCCGACCTCGACGATCCTCGAATTGTCGTGCTCGATGACACGATTGTCGCAGCGCACGTCGACGCCGCCGTCAGTGCCCTCAAGGGGACGGCCCGCGACGTGCGGGTCGTCTACACCGCAATGCACGGTGTCGGTGGCGCCCATCTCTGTCGGGCGTTCGAGCAGGCGGGCTTTGCGCCGCCATTCCTTGTCGACCAACAGTTTGAACCCGACCCAGACTTCCCAACCGTCGACTTTCCCAACCCAGAAGAGCCAGGGCGCTCGACCTCGCCCGGGCCAGGGCGATTGACGTCGGTGCCGACCTGGTGGTGGCCAACGACCCCGACGCCGATCGTCTGGCGCTCGCCGCGCCAACGGCCGACGGCGACTGGCGCCAACTCACCGGTGATGAGGTCGGGATTCTTCTCGCCGACTACCTGCTGGCCCACACGACGGGGCCAAATCGCGTGGTGGCCAGCTCTATCGTCTCTAGCCAGATGCTGGCGGCCGTCGCGGCGCTACATGGTGTCGAGGCGATCACCACGCTGACGGGCTTCAAGTGGGTGAGCCGCCCCATCGTCGATCGGCCCGATGCGACCTACGTGCTCGGCTATGAAGAGGCGCTTGGCTACTGCGTCGGCAGTTTGGTTCGCGACAAGGACGGTATCTCGGCGGCCTTGGTCGCCGCCGAGATGGTCGCCGAGCTGAAAGCTCAAGGCAGGACGGTCTGGGACGAACTCGACCGCCTCGCGGCCGAGGTCGGCTGTTTCGAAACCGGCCCCGTTACGGTGCGATTTGATCAGATCGAGCGGCGATCAGAGTTGATGGCCAACGTTATTTCTGCCCCGCCGACGACGTTGGCCGGTGGCTCACTGGAATCGCTCGAGGATCTGAGCGAAGGCCGGACGCTGCCGCCGACGACCGGTGCGTTGCTTCGATTCGACGACCAGACCCGCATCATCGTGCGGCCAAGCGGCACCGAGCCGAAGCTGAAGGCGTACATCGAGGTGTTTGAGCCCGCCCAAAACACAAACATGGCCGCTGCTCGTGTTCGAGCAACGACCCGTCTGTCACAGGTGCAAGACCAACTTCGTCGGTACTTTGAGGAGAGCTAGCGCTGAGGCCAGGCCGCTGGCCTGGCGAAACGCCGAAATGCTCTAGTTGCGACCAGCGTTTGGCTTACGGCCGTGGTTGGCCTTCTTGCGGCGGGCATTCAGACGCTTCTTGGTACGACGCTTAGACATGCGGGCCAGGCTATCAGCGGGCCACCTCCTTCAAACAGGATGTTTCTTTCATCACCCGCCGACTTCTGCCGATAGCTACGGCAGTACGGGGTTTGAAAGGAGGCGTGGATGGTACGAAGTTGGGAAGAACGAGTGAAGGGTGCGTCCTCGAAGGTCGAGGTCGCCACCCACGTCGAACAACCCGAAGCCGTGTCGTTTTCGCCGCGCCCAGCCCGCCTACCCGCCTATCCAGTCACACCCGGCCAACAGGCAGCAACTGAACTCGCAGCAACCGAACTCGCAGCAACCGATGACCAACACCACGAGCGTGAGCCACGCCGTGAGGACGACGACGCCGTTCCCTCGGTAGCGAGCAAGCCCGAGGTGGCGACGACCTTTACTCCGTCGTCGACCTGGGTGGCCTCGTACGACGTGACACCCATGCCCGCCGAGGCGGCCGGAATTGCGAACGCGCTCGCTCACGCCGTCTCTGCCGCTCGTATGCCGGTCGTTGTCGTCGGTCGGCACAATAGTGACATTTTGTGGGCATCGGAGGCGTGGCTCGAGCGATTCGGTACGCGCGATTCATTCAGTCGCTATGCCCCAACCTCGACGGACTATGGCGAGGCGCCGCTTCCCCCGCCCGGCGAAAGCTGGCAGCGGACTCGCACGATGTTGTTGGGCAATGGGGGAGAGGACCTCGTCGAACTTCTGTTGCTTGGGTCCGAACACGATGGGGCCGAGATCGTTACGGTGCTGGCCCGCGACCGCCTGAGTGCAACCCCCCTCGTCTCTGACCTTGGGGAGGTAACGGCCGTGGTCGATGGGCTCATCCAGGACGCCAGCCCCGACTCCGTCGCCGTGATCTACATCGACATCGATCGTTTCAAGGTCATCCACGACCTCGTTGGCAATCTCGAAGCACAACGGCTACTCGACAAGGTTGGCCGGCGCATCGCAACGTCCGTTCGGGAGGGTGACCTGCTGTATCGCCTTCCTGGCGACGAGTTCGTGGTGTTGGCTCCGGGTCTTCAGTCGCCGATCGACGCCAGCGAACTGGCCGAACGACTCCGGGCGAGCGTTGCTGGGATGAGCGACATCGGCCACGAGATGGCCGTAACGGCAAGTGTTGGTGTCGCCTACAACAGCGAGGGTCGCCGCGGCGAGCTCCTGCTGAGCGACTCAGAAAACGCCGTCTTTGTGGCGAAGGGGCGCGGCCGCAATCGTGTCGCCGTCCACGACGACGAACTTCGCTCTCGCAGTGACCGGCTGCTTGCGGTCGAGCGTCAGCTTCGGCGGGCAATCGATCGCCGCCAGGTCAAATTCGCGTATCAGCCGATGATCGACATCGAAACAGGGCAGGTGGCGGGCGCCGAGGCGCTGCTACGGCTCGGTCGTGACATTGGCTTGTCGGCTGTCGAGGTCGTTGCGGCGGCCGAGCAAAGTGGGCTCATGGGTGTGCTCGGCGCGCTCGTTGTCGACGGCGTGCGCGAACAGTTGGGCGACTGGCTCTCGGCCGAAGATGACCGGATCATCATGGTCAACGTCTCGGCCAACCAGCTAGCCGACGAGCGTCTACTTCGAACCGTTGCCGCGCTGGTGAACGATCCTGCCGTTCGGCCGGCTCGGTTTGCCATCGAAGTGCCGGAGAGCGCCATCTTGTCGAATCGAGGCGCCTTCGATCGCCTGGCCTCAATCGCTCGGCCAAAGGTCAAGGTCGGCATCGATAGCTTCGGCGCCAGGATCTCGACCGTTGAGGAGCTCGACGGCATTCCCGTCGACTACGTCAAACTACATCGCAGCCTCACCTCGCTCTTCGTGCCGGGGGTGAAGGGCTCCAACGGGCCACCGAGCTGGTCCAATCGGTTGTGGCGAGCGGTCGGTCCGTCATCGCCTTGGGGGTCGAGCAGGAGGCGCAAGCGGCGGCGCTTCTGGCCGCCGGATGCAGCCTGGCCCAAGGGTTCTATTTCGCGGGAGCAGTGACCGTCGACGAGTTGCGCGAACGCGACCGCTCGTGGTCTGGCGTATCCTGAGCGGGTGCCTGTCGACGATCACACGGACCCAGACGAACTCCGACCGTCCGGGCAAGACGAGGTGCGTCAGGCGCTCGTCCAAGCCGGACTCGAGCTTGTTGCGTCACGCGGCTTGCAGTTTTCGGTTCGCGATGTCGCCGATCGGGCCAACGTCAATCACGGGCTCGTGCACCGCTATTTCGGGTCCAAGTCGGGCCTCGTCAGCGCGGTGCTCGACGAGTTCAACGCCAATGCCCTTGCTGGGCTCGATGCCGATGGGCTGCCAGGTGACGCCCTGTGGGACGACCTGCCTTCGATTTCGGTGATCCTGGCTCGAATCGCACTCGACACCGAGAGTGATCCGTTCGACCGTCACCCCGTGTTTCAGCAATGGATCGAGTCGCTCAAAGGTGACGAACCGGGGCGGCCATGTTCGGGCGAACGCGAGGCGAAAGCCCGAGTGGCGGCAGCGGCATCGATGGCGCTTGGCTGGGCGCTGTTTCGACGCATGATCAACTTCGGTGTCGCAGCATCAGACGCCGACACGGTGGCGATGGAAGCCATGATCCGCGAGCGCTTCGTTGAGATCGGCGGTGGCTCGCTCACGATCGAGTCGCCGCACCATCGTTCGGCTTCAGGCGAAGGCGTTGACGCCCGTCAGCTCGGCTGAGAGGGCCCAGAGTCGGCGTGCCTCAGCGGCGTCGATGGCGTGGCGGTCGACCCCAACGAAGCGGGCAAATGGGCTTGCCGGGTCGGTGATCGGGGCAATATCGCAATCCTCGCAGTACACCCCGCCCCTACCGTCGAGCTGACTCGACGTTGCGCACCACAATGTCGTGGTCGCTCCCTGATCGGGCGTCTTGAACAGCTCGTTGATGTTGCCGTCGGCATCGACCCAGCCCATGGCGATCATCTCCTCGTGCGGAAGGTGCCGCTGGAGCGGGGTCATGATCCCGCCCGGGTGCACGGCGAATGCTCGCACCCCGTGGGACTCGCCAAGACGGTCAAGCTCGACGGCGAACAAGGCATTCGCCGTTTTCGCCTGGCCATACGCCGTCCACTTGTCGTAGCCGTGGCTGAAGTGCAGATCGTCCCACCGGATGGGCGATCGCTTGTGTCCGACCGACGACAGCGAAATCACGCGGGCACCACCGTCGCTCAGGAGCGGCCAGAGATGGTTCACGAGCGCAAAGTGGCCAAGGTGGTTGGTGGCGAATTGGGCCTCCCAGCCATTGGCGGTGCGTGTCTCGGGACACGCCATGATGGCGGCGTTATCGATCATGATGTCGATCGGCAGACCGAGGGCGAGTTGGGTCTCGGCGAACGCGGCCACGCTCGCCACATCACCCAGGTCGAGCGAGCCGACCGAGACCGACGTGGTCAGGCCTTCCAACTCGAACACATCGGCGGCATGGTCCGGGCGGCGAGCCGGAGCGACGATCGTGGCGCCGGCGGCGACGAGCGCCCGCGTCGTGGCCCGACCAAGCCCGGAGTAGCCACCGGTGATTAGCACGCGTACGCCGCTCAGGTCGAGGTCGGCGAGAATGTCTGACGGCTCACTGCGCGCGCCGAAGCCGGAGGTGAGTGGGGCCTGAGGTGAGGTCATCGGTCGACGCTAGCGCGCCGTCGACGCGGTTATCGGTTGAGGTGCACGGGCAACACGCGTGGACCCCGGACTTGGCCGTTGGCCCACTCGGTTTCTTTCGTGATGTCGACGGTGTAGTTGGGGAAGGCCTTGATCCACTCTTGCAGGGCGACGAGTAGTTCGAGGCGAGCCAGGTTGGAGCCAGCACATCGATGGATGCCAAGGCCAAAAGCGACGTGGCGGTTAACGAGCCGGTCGATCTGGAACTCGCCTGGATTCTCGAAGGCCGCTGGGTCGTGGTTGGCGGCGGGGAACGTGAGCAGCATTTGGTCGCCGGCCTTCACCGGGCAGCCCGCGACTTCGGTATCGGTGAGGACCTTGCGCGCCATGGTGACGGGGGAGTAGTACCGGAGGACCTCCTCGGTGGCAGTGCCCCAGAGTGAGTCGTCGAACGGAACCCCCGCGAGTCGGTCGCGATCGCTTGGGTTCATTCCGAAGTGCCACAGGCCAGAGGCGATTGCGCTCCAGGTTGTGTCGATGCCCGCCACGATTTGGAGTCGGAGGTAGCCGATTTTCAGCTCGTCGCTCACATCCTTGCCGTCGATTTGGGCATGGGCGACCTGCGAGGTCAAATCGTCGGTCGGGTTCTTGCGGCGCTCGGCGAGAAGGTCCGAGAAGTACGCGCCCATTTCCTCGGCGAGTTGAACCCGGACGGCGTTATCGCGCGGGGCGAGCTGGAAGTTTCGATAGATCCAGTCGCGGAACAAGTCGGCGTCGGTCTCGGGGATGCCGAGGATCTGGCAGATGCCGTGGACGGGGATGTGCTGGGCGTAGTTGACCGCAGCGTCGGCGTCGGTCTTGCCGTCGAGGTCGGCGATGAGCCCCTGGCAGTAGGCCCGCATGTCGTCTTCCATCGGCTCGATCGCCTTGGGGCTGAACGCGGGCAGGATGATGCGGCGGTGGTCGCGGTGCTCGGGCTGGTCAGAGGTGATTGGTGGGGCCGGCATGCGGGGCGCGTCAGGGCGAGAAACACTCACCCAGATCGACGAGAAGTCGGTGGTGTTCTTGGCAACCTCGGAGACCGCTTGCATGGTGACCGGCATGTGGGCCCGGCCATAGCGTTCGGTCATGGCCATCGGACAACCGGTGTCTCGGACACCCTTCCAGATCTCGATCGCGTTCGGGCCCCATTGTGGATCGAGCCAATCCCAGTCGTTCAGCCAGTCGGTTACTGGTGGTAGCTCGGCCGCGGCAGACGTGTCGTAGGCCATTTTGCAGTCCTCTTTCGCTCAAGTTCCCGATCCCCTCGCGTGGGGTGAATGTAGTCGTGCGACTACACACCGGTCAAGATCACCCTCGAACCCCACCCAACCCCCCCAACCCTCGCCAACCCTCGAACTGGCAGACCGGGGCGGTCAAGCGCGCGCTCCCGTCTGCCAGTAGCGAAGAAGGCGGCGCTAGCCTGTGGCGATGGAAAAGTTCGGCTTTGTTGGCCTCCCAAACGCAGGTAAATCGTCGCTCTACAACGCCCTTACCGGCGGAAGCGCGCTCGCTGCGCCGTGCGCGTTCGCCACAACCGACCCGAATATCGGCATCGCCAAGGTCTTCGACCACCGGGTCGACGCCATGGCTGCGTTGTCTGGCTCGAAGAAGATCGTCACCGCCACCGTCCAGTTCAACGACATCGGTGGTCTCGTCGCTGGTGCCAGCCAAGGCGAAGGACTCGGCAACAAGTTCCTTTCGGGCATCCGCGAAGTCGATGCCATCGTGTTTGTGCTTCGGGCCTTCCGCGACGGCGATGTCCCCGGCCCGCAAGACCCGCTCGAACACCTTGCCGTTGTCGAGACCGAGCTCACGCTGGCCGACCTCGACACCGTCGAGCGCCAGCTCGACAAGCGACACCGGCGGCCAAGAACGACAAGAGCCTTCAGCCCGAATCGGCTTTGGCGGCTGCGGCCCTGGTCTTTCTCGAGCAAGGCACACCCCTCTACCGGTCGACGTTGACCGACGACAACCGCGAGCTCCTCAAGCCGTGGTTCCTGCTGACGAACAAGCCGGTGCTGGCGATTGTCAACCTCGACGAGGAACAACTCGCCAACGTCGACGAGATCATCGCCCCGGTCCAGGCCGAGCTCGGCGACGTCGCGTGTTGTTGGCGCCTGCATCCAGCTTGAGGCTGAGGCGGCCTCGATCCTGAGGATCGGGCCGAGATGCTCGGCGCGCTAGGGCTCGGCGAAGGCGCCTGCCCGTCTTCCTTCAGCAGGCGTATCACGTGCTCGGTCTGCGCACGTTCATCACCACCGGTCCCCAGGAGACGAGCCTGGACGTATCGTGTCGGCTCGTCAACGCGCCTGAGTGCGCAGGCAAGATCCACTCCGACTTGCAGCGAGGATTCATCCGGGCCGAGACCATCGCGTGGGACGAACTCCTGGCCGCAGGATCGCTGGCCAAGGCCAAGGAGCTCGGTAAGGTTCGGTCCGAAGGTAAGGACTACATCGTGCAGGATGGCGATGTACTGGAGATTCGATTCAACGTAGGCCGAGTCCGGCGGTGGATGGCCCGAGACGGCGTCGTTCTGGCGTCACTTGAGGTGCCGCAGGGTCGCAAAGCGCCGCTGCGGGCTGCTCGGAAAGCGAGGGCTTCCGAGGCGATGCTCATCGAGCACACACGATCGGTCCACTCATTCCGGATGAGATTTTCGCTCGACATCGCGGTGCTCGACGCCGATGGTGTCGTGCTGAAGACGCTCACCTTGCACCCCAATCGGCTCACCGCGCCGATGATCCATGCTCGTTCGATTCTCGAAGCTGAGGCCGGAGCGTTCGGTTCGTGGGAACTGAAGATCGGCGATCGACTTGACTTCAGCGAATGAGCGCCATCGAATGAGCGGCAGCGGGATGTCTATCGTTGGGACCCCGATTGGCAATCTTGGCAGGATCTCGCGCCTCGCGCCGGCGCCTGACTCAGGCCGATGTCATTGCTTGCGAGGACGCGCGCGTCGGACCGGCCTGCTCCTGAAGCACATCGGGGTGCCGAAGCGGCCCTTCGTCGTTGTCAATGAACACACCGAGTTCGGCGCGCCCAGCGACCTCGTTCGGCGAGGTGCTGAGTGGCAGAAACGGTGGCGCTCGTTTCCGACGCCGGCATGCCCTGGTCTCTGACCCCGGCGAGCGTTTGGTCCGCTCGGCCATCGACGCCGGCTGCACCATCGACGTCGTTCCCGGGCCAACCGCGATTTCGGCCACGCTCGTGCTCAGCGGACTTTCGAGCCAGGCGATTTACGTTCGAAGGTTTTCTGCCACGGAAGGGCATCGAGCGATCCGCTGTCCTGGCCGACATTGCTGCGTCGTCTCGCACATCGGTGTTCTATGAGTCACCGCACCGAGTAGCAAAGTCGCTCACCGACCTGGTCTCGACGTGTGGCCCCGACCGGCTCGTCGCCGTCGCCCGCGAGATCACCAAGCTGCATCAAGAAGTGTGGCGCGGTCGCCTCATCGATGGTGCGAACTACTTTGCGGACGCCGCGGCCAAAGGCGAATTCGTCGTCGTTGTCGACGCCGCACCGGCCGATGTGGCCGAGCTCACCGACGACGATCTCGCGGCAGCACTGCAGATTCATCTCAACGACGGGCTAAGTGTCCGCGACGCCACCGCCGAGGTTGTGAGTCACTATGGCGTTGCCAAACGCCGCGTCTACACCATTGCCACCGAGCTCCGGTCATGAGTCAGCCCACCTCGACGCGGGTCGACAAGTGGTTGTGGAGCGTCCGCGCCTTCAAGACCCGAACCTCCGCAGGCGACGCGTGTGCCTCGGGCAAGGTTCGCATTAATGGCGAACCGGCAAAACCAGCCTCGAAGGTTGTGGTTGGCGACCGGGTTGAAGCGCGGCGCGGGGCCAGACAGCTCGTGTTCGAGGTGACGGCGATCGTGGAGAAACGAGTTGGGGCCGCGGTGGCCGCGACCTGTTACGTCGACTACTCGCCGGTCGAACCGCAGGCCGAACGGGGTCCGGCGATTCCGGGGGGTGCCCGCGATCGTGGCGCCGGTCGCCCGACCAAGCGTGATCGCCGAGTGATAGACCAGCTGCGAGGCCGAGACAGTGGTGCAGGACACGACAACGATGCCGGACGAGACAATGACTGAGACCGTCGACACTATTGGTGCGTGCCCGCTCGATTGCCCCGATGGTTGTTCGTGGGTTGTCACAACGGACCGAGCGTCTGGTGAGGCGCTGAAGATCCGCGGCAATCCCCGGCATCCGTTCACTCACGGCGGTCTGTGCAAGAAGGTCAACCCGTGGCTGACCTATGCCGCCGATCCAGGCCGTATCCTCACGCCACTGCGTCGAGTCGGCCCCAAGGGTTCCGGTTCCTTCGAACCAATCAGCTGGGACGACGCGCTCGCCGAGATTGCGGCGAAGCTACGCGGGGTCATCGACACCGATGGCGGTGAGGCGATTTGGCCCTTCTATGGCACCGGCAATGTCGGCTTCGTCCAAGGCGTCGGCGGCCAGCCCGGCCATCGGCTGTTTGATCACCTTGGTGCCTCCCGCCACGCAGCGACAATCTGTTCGGTGAGCGGCCACATTGGCATCAGCTACACCGCTGGTTCGGCGTTCGGCGTCGACCCGGCCGAGGTTGTGCACGCCAAAACGGTGTTGATCTGGGGGTCAAACACGCTCGTGGCAAATCAGCATTGGTGGCCGTTTGTCGAGCAAGCGAGATCGGCCGGCGCCACGGTGGTGGTGGTCGATCCGCTGCTCACTCGCACCGCCGAGCGGGCCGATCTTCACCTCGCGATCCGGCCCGGCACCGACGGTGCGCTGGCCCTCGGGCTCTGTCAACTCCTCGTGTCGAAGGGGTACGTTGACCGGGCCTTTCTTGATGCCCGAACGACCGGAAGCGCCGAGTTCATCGAGAGTTTGGCGGCATGGGATCTGGCAACAACAGCCGAGACGTGCGGTGTCGAACCACACCTGATTGAGGCACTGGCCGACCAACTCGCCAGCGCAGGCCCGGCACTCATCAAGCTCGGCCAAGGAATGCAGCGCCACGCCGGTGGCGGGCAGGCGGCCCGGGTCGTCTCGTGTCTCCCCGCACTGCTCGGCCACTACGGACGGCCAGGCGGTGGCCTTGTCTATTCGACGTCTGACTCCTATGTGCTGAACACCGGCGCGCTCCGCCGAAGCCCGACCCGATCCTTAGCGATGACCAACCTCGCCTCAAACCTCAATGCGCTCGACAACCCCGTCAAGGCGCTGTTGGTCCTCGGAGCGAATCCGATGGTGTCCAACCCCGACGTCCAGTGGTGTCGAGCGAGGCCTGCGGCACGACGATCTGTTCACCGTGGTCGTTGAGCTCTTCCACACCGAGACCACTGCGTACGCCGACATCATCCTCCCGTCGACCATGCAGCACGAGCACTACGAACTCAACGACTCGTTTGCGCACACCACACTCAATTGGAACGAGCCAGCGGTCGTCCGCGCCGGGCAGAGTGCTTGTCCCACACCGAACTATTCCGTCGCCTCGCCCGAGCCCTTGAGATCGACGACCCGGCCGTGTACGCCACCGACCTCGAACTCATCGACTCGCTGCTTGACTCGCCAAAACTTCGAGCCGCTGGCGTCACTCGCCACACGCTCCAGGCAGACGGATTCGCCCCGATGCCGGTTGAGGTTCCGTCGCCGTTCGCCACCCGGTTCCCAACCCAGAGCGGTCGCTTCGAGTTTGCCTCCGAGCGCGCCGAGGCCGATGGCCACGGCCGACTCCCCAACTATCGGCCGCCTCATGAAGACGCCGCCGATCGTTACGTCCTTCTGGCTATCGCAAGCGATTGGCACATCAATAGTGTGTTTGCCGGGACCGAAAAGACCCGATCAAGAACGGCGGCCCCGCGGCTCACGATGCACCCCGACGACGCGGCGGCCGAAGGCCTGACCGACGGCGACACCGTCACCGTCGACAACGAGCGCGGCTCGGTCGAGTTCGTCGTTGACGTCGCCGACACGACTCGCCGGGGCGTGCTGGCGACGACGAAGGGCTGGTGGTCTCAGGGCCTCAATCGGACCGTGGCCGACCGTGACTCCGATATGGGCCGGGGCGCCGTGTTTCACGACAATCGGGTGCGGGTGCGCCCGACGGTTACCGAGTGATGGTTGGTGTGCAGATCGTCGTTGGCGACCAGGCGTTTTGGCCGACCCGGGAGCGGACCCGGTAGCTCTGCGACCCGACCCCGAGGGGATCAGATACTGAGGTGGCGGCTCCTTGCCAGCGCCACCAGTCTTGTGAGCCGTTGACGCTTCGCAGGATCTGGTATTCGGTCGCGCCGTTGACGGGTGCCCACGACAAGTCGGCGTTGGCGCCAGCGTCGACCGCCGTGCACCAGGCAGGTGCGCCGGTCGCGCTGGCGGAGATGGCCGGGCTGCACGGCGTTGGACTCGACCAAACACCAGTGGCATTGCGAGCCCTCACGCTGTAGGCGTGGCTGCCGGTCGGGTTGAGCGTGTCGCTGAACTGCGTCTGGTTGTAGACATGGCCCCGCCACCAGTCTTGGCTTCCGTCAACGCTGCGCAGGATCTGGTGTTCGGTGGCGTCGGCGGCTGAGGGCCAGGTGATCGTGGCGGCGGTGCCGTTGGCGCTCGCCGTGCACGAAACTGGGGGAGCGGCATTGCTGACTGCGCCCGTGACCAAGGCGGGGGCACAGGTCGTGGCGGCGGACCAGACCCCAGTGGCGTTGCGAGCGAGCACGCGGTAGACGTGCACGCCGCTCGCTCGGAGTTGGTCGGTGTAGCTGGCGCCAGCGATGACACCGCGCCACCAGTCTTGGCTTCCGTCAACGCTGCGCAGGATCTGGTGTTCGGTGGCGTCGGCGGCTGAGGGCCAGGTGATCGTGGCGGCGGTGCCGTTGGCGCTCGCCGTGCACGAAACTGGGGGAGCGGCATTGCTGACTGCGCCCGTGACCAAGGCGGGGGCACAGATGGTCTGGGCTGACCACGCGGTCGTCCCAATGCGCGCCTTGACGGCGTAGGTGTGGGAGCCAGTGGCACGGAGCGTGTCGGTGGTCGACCGCGCCGTCGTATTGAGCCGGAAGTAGTACGGCGAGCCGTTGACCGAGCGCGATACCTGGTATTCCGTGGCGTTTGGCGAGGCCGTCCAACTGATCGTGGCCGCAAGGCCGTTGGCCGATGTCGTGCAGGATGAGGGTGCGGTGGCGGAGCCGACGATGACCGTTGGTTGGCAGGTCGTTGGGGACGAGACGAATCGATTGGCGAAGCGAGCGGTCACACGATACGTGATCGCCTGGCCCGTTGGTGGCGTGTCGTTGTAGCTCGTGCCGGGGGTGTCGACCCGAGCCAGCCAGGCCCATGACCCGTTTCCAACCTTCCGCTCGATGACATAGGCCTCGAGATCGCCCGTCGTTTGTAGTGCGGGCCACGAAACCGTCGCCGTCGAACCAGCGAGTGTGGCTGTGCAGCTCAGCGGTGACGGCGGCGTGGGATTGGGCGACGGGTCAGCGCCGGCGCCGAGCGCATCACACAAACGAACGAGGTTGCGGCCCGGTTGTTGGTTGGCCCCCTCGCCGACGGTGCTGATATCGCCAGCCACCCAGAGACAGCCGTCGGACGCCCCGGTGATGGCAAAGGCCCCGTTTTCGCCCGACATCATCGGTTGGAACGACTGGATTCGTTGTCCGGATTGGGGGCTGTACGCAACGACCGTGCTGACGATGCCAGTAAAAGTGCCGCTCGGTCGATCGCCGTGAAAGATCGTTGTGGTGTCGGTCATATGGTCGGCCCAGCAGTGACAGCTGGCGTAGACCCGACCGCCGACTCGTTCGAGCTCCTGGAACTCGCCGCCCCGGCGTGTGCAGTCGTCTCGGAGATTCAGATTGCACCCCGTGTAGTGCATGAGCGATACGTCGAGGAGGAGGCCTCGTCGAGAATATAGAGTGCGTGCTGTTCGCCGCCGACGAACACGGTGCCGTACTCGGTCGCCTCGACGTCGTACATGCGATAGTTCGCGAGACAACCGACGCACTGGTTGTAAGGGATGGTTTGGCGGCCGTGGAGCAAGGCGCCCGTCACCGAACTCACGCCAGCGAAGCCTCGGGCACTCGCTGAACCGTTGACGGTGGTAAACCACCCGGCGAGGTAGACCTCGGCTCGTGTCTTGCTCGTGCTAACGCCCCACACGGCTTTGTCGGTCGTCGGCAGCCAGGACGAGTCGACTACTCCGGTGGTCGGATTGAGACGCAGGACATTGGTGGCAGGAGCTGGCCCAGCACCAGTGTTGTAGTAGCTGAAACGGCCGACGACATAGAGCCAGCCGTCCGATTCGAGCTTGATGTCGCGGATGACGGCATCGGGCCCGAATATCTTCGTCGCGAACCCGGCGACGGGCACGCCCGTCGCTGGGTTGAGCTTCACCAGGTTGCCCGTCCATGCGCCGTTCCAGGTGGTGAATTCGCCGCCAGCAAACAGCGCGCCATCGGGCGAGGCTTCGAGCGCAAGCACGGGCGCGTTGACGCTCGGTCGCCACCAGCTAAGGAAGCGGCCGTCGCCCGCGTCGAACGCGGCGACATAGGGCTGGCTGTAGGTGCTGGACCCGTTGGTTGTTTCGCCAAACTTGCCGCCAACAAACATGGTGCCGCCGACTTGCTCGGTCGCCCAGCCAAGCGCCTCCCAGTTTGCAATGGTAGAGCTGGCCAGCTCGGTCTTGATTCCCCACGGTGCCGATTGCTCCTCGGTGAGTTCGGCCGATGCCGGGGTCGCCGAAACGACAATCCCACAAAGAGTGATCAAAACGGCAAGGGCCCGCCAGGCTAGTCCACGCATTTGCCGGAGTGTAGCGAGCGGAGCCGATCGATGTTCTTTCTACCCACTATCGGAGAAACTGCCGTCGACTGCGCACATTCGGCGCGGTCGCAGGCATGGCCCCGTCGCCGATGGGAGGTTCGCTGTATCGGTGGTCAAACCACGGAGCGTGCCGTCGAGAACTTCGCGCCGACCTGCCTGGGGGCGAGCCGAGTTGCAGCCACGACGGCTACTCGCAGTTGACGAACGAGCCGCTGC
>JAWKIN010000012.1:0-107113 GCA_041394345.1 Acidimicrobiales bacterium
TCAGCGTCGTCGTCAAGCTTGACCACGCCGAGGTTTGGCTCGAGCGTCGTAAACGGGTAGTCGGCGATCTTTGGCTTCGCTCGCGAGACAACCGAAATCAGCGTGCTCTTCCCCGCACTGGGATAGCCGACCAAGGCAACGTCGGCCAAGAGCTTGAGCTGCAAGCGATACCAGACCTCGTCGATGCTCTCGCCCTGCTCGGCAAAGTTTGGCGCCCGCCGACTATTGCTCAGGAAACGAGCGTTGCCATGACCGCCTTGTCCGCCTTGGGATGCCAACCATCGGTCGCCGTGATGCTCAAGATCAGCGAGAGGTTCGTGGGTCTCGTGATCCAGCACGATGGTGCCGACCGGCACGTGCACCACGAGATCCTCGCCGCGCTTGCCGTGCATCCCACTGCCCTTGCCGTGCGATCCGCTGTCGGCCGTACGGTGAGGATAGTCGCGAAAGGCCAGCAACGAAGCCACATTTCGGTCGGCGACAAACCAAACGCTGCCGCCATCGCCACCGTCTCCCCCATCGGGTCCGCCCTTGGGCACATGGGCCTCGCGGCGGAAGGAAACACAGCCTGCGCCACCGTCTCCAGCTCGGGCACAGACATTGCTTTCGTCGACGAAGTTAGACACCGAGTCAGGATAGGCCGTGATGGTCCGGTCGGGCTTTCGATTAGTCGGTCAGGCGTACCGGGTCGCCCGTAACCGCGACGGACCACTCGGTGGCGTCGTGCACGGTATAGGCCTGGCCAGTTGCTGGATCGATACCGCTCAACGGCACATAGCGAACCTTCCACCAGCAGTTGGTGGTACAGGTGTAGTTGGCTGGCAGCGTAATCCGAAGCGTTGCCTCGTTGTTCTGGAACTTATTGCCAGTAACGCTAAGACACGGTTTGCCCGCGCACGAACCACTCATGCCGGTGCCGCCGGTCAGATCGTCAGGCGATGTACAAAAACCGGTGTCACGGCAGGCCGCCGAGTACCACGTGAAGTTCTGCGGCACATTCGTCGGAGACAGGACCTGGAGGTAGTTCATACCTTCGCCGGCATCGAACAGCTTGATGTCGAGTGTCTTGCCTGCGTGCTCGGCTGGCACGTTTGCGAGGTACAGGTCGACCGGCTGCGTCCCCGGTGATAGCAAGGTCGAACCGTTCTGTTCACGTCGCTAATGAATCGGAAGGTTGTCTACGGCAGAGATTGTCGGGCAGCCACCTGTGCAGGCGATATCCGAGCACACCACCCCGGTGCTCGTCATCGGCACGGCACCGAAGGGCAAAGACGTTGCTCCAGGTCTCAGGTATTCGGATCACTACCGTAGGAGGTAATGGGTCCCCGCCTCGGAGGCCGAGCCGCCGATGGTACCGATATCGTACCAGCCGTTGCAGTCGGTGAGCTGCCAGTAGGTCTCGTTCTTGATGTTGCCCGCGCTGATCGAGTCCCACCGGTCGACGAGCGTCAGATCTGACGTTATAGAGCCTGGTTCGAATCCGCGGACCCGTGAGCGTTGGGGTCCGTTCCGTGCCGGCACGCATCAGCTCGTTGCCGACCAGATAA
The DNA here is from genome assembly GCA_041394345.1 of Acidimicrobiales bacterium. Lineage (GTDB taxonomy): Bacteria > Actinomycetota > Acidimicrobiia > Acidimicrobiales > SZUA-35 > JBBKWJ01. The sequence goes on from JAWKIN010000012.1 coordinate 1,548, forward strand.
CCCTCAAGTTGGCAATGCAGGTACCAGGCCGGTAGATCTGGACGCGGTATTGGTTGTTGGCAATCGCCGGTGACAAGTCAATCGCTACGGTACTCATCGCAGTGAGTTTCCCGTATACCGGCGAGTTGGGCGGCGACGCAGCAAACGAAGCGGCAGATCGTAGTAGTTGCCGCTCGTCCAAGCCAGGCCGGGCGAGCGAGTACGTCGACTGAATACATCCGCAGTGCCATTTGGTGTCGGACAGCCGATCTGGACGTTTTCAAACCCACTGAACGAGCGACTTCCATCGGCCGCTTGCCACAATAGCCACTGACACTCAGCAGAAGGCACTACTGGTACATGGAGACTGAGCAACTGGCCGCCGCCAAGCTGGCTCGTCGGATTACCCATAGGGACGGGGCGAATGAACTGCGCCCGAGCCAGTCGGGTGACGATGATGCCGTCCGGCAGAACGACCTTGCCAAACAGCAGGGCTTCGGTCTTGATCTCGACTTGCACCTCAGGAATTCGACGGCAAACTGACCAAGATCTGTGGGTAGCTCGTCGGATTGTCGAACGATGCCTGGGGTGCCCTCAGCGTCGACGAAGCCATTGCGCGCGCCGCTTCGGCGAAGGCCGCAGCCACAGCATCATTAAGATCGGGAAGATGGGCGACGGCGGAGAGCGCAGCGGCGTCGTACCGTTTGGGTGTCGGCTGCGATCGAGTACACGAACCAACGTCCACCGCGAAGGCCGCCATGATCATCAGCGGGATCAACAGAATCGCCGTCATAGCGGCAACATTGCCCGCCCTCGGCTGACCGCCGGGAGGTCGCCCCAACGTCGTCGTTTAGCTTGTCGTCGTTTGCTCGTCGGTCAGCCAGCGCTTCAGGCTCCACTTCTCATGACGGCTTCCCCAGTGATCTTGATCCCATTGCCTAGGAACATGCCGGTCTGCCAGTCGTAGTTCATCTGTACAGAAACACCGACGTGGTCGGGGTTGAGGTCGAGCTGTTCGCGAGCTCATGGCCAGGCGGCGTTGGCATTGAGCCAAAAGGTGTCAGCTGCGTTGTCAGGCCTCGAGTTCAAGGTCGCAATCAGTACCGGTTGCACTGGCCAGGTACCGACGACGTCAAGCACGTCGGGTTGGCATGTCACCGCGCTCGCCGTCCGCCTTGTAGATCACGACAAACTCAACTTCGGGCCACTGCTCGTTCATGCTGGCTCGGCGCGGGGGCCTGCGCGATCCAACCAGGTGGCAGCATCGTTGCCGAGGTGCGGCGCGACGCACTGACTGTCGAACAGCCTGCGATGTCGAGATCTTGTTTCGCCAGGCCATGCCCATCTCGAACATGCCGACGACGATCAAACTCCAGCACAGGAACAATGAACGCTAGCTCGACAAGGATCGCTCCTCGTTCGCCTCGTGGCGTCGAGCGGCGGTACGGCGACATCATTGGGCACGCTCCGGCTCAATCCTGATGACAGGTGTAGCTCAGCGCGTCACTCGTCGCCGAAGAATCCCGTGAGGTAGTGGTGGGTCAACTTCGACGTACACCGATGAGGTCGACCCCACCAGCAGTCGCATCACGATCGGATGGGCACCAGAAGCGATCAAGCGATTCCGGTGCGGTCGGGCAGCCACCAAGTTGGTTGTGGTGCCGTCGACCTTGTCCTTGAACAGTCGGCGACCGTGTAGCGATTGCGCTCTTCGGTTTGCGTTTGAGGCGATAAGGCATGCGGGGGAACGGGATCGTCGGGGCCGGAGGCCTTGTAGATGACCAGTACGTCGAAGTGCCTGGAGGTCCCGGGCGGCAAATGCCTGCCGGAACGTTTGCAGGGTCTGAAAGTCGGCGTCTGGATCGTTGCCGAATCGCTGCGGTTCGAGCAGTCTCCGACGTCACCGAGCCAATCGTCAGGTAGTTCCGGAAGAGGAAACCGAACTCGATAATTGCGAAGAGCAGCATGAAGAAGACGGAAACGACAATGGCGGCCTCAACTAGCGTTGCCCCACGTCGTTTGAGTTTTCTGCTGCGCCGATGTAGTGCCACACCCATCTATCGGCGGGTACCCGCAATGCTGATGCTTTGGCGCAAGTCCCGAGTAAGGTGATCCAGCCCAGGCGCGAAAGCGAGGCGCTAGGCGCCTCGCTTCACGGTATTCGATTGATTCCACCCGACTCAGTCGGTCTGGATGTCGACAAGTTTGCGTCCTGGCGGAACCCAAACTTCACCTTGCCGTCGGCCTTGGCGAACAACGTGTCGTCGCTGCCCTTGCCACGTTGATCCCGGGTGGAACTTGGTTCCACGCTGGCAATCAGGATCGATCCAGCGGTCACGGCCGTGCCGTCGAACGCCTTGACATAAGACGTTGGGCGTTTGGTCGCGACCGTTTCGTGTTGAGCGCCGCCACCTTTGGTCTTTGACATCTCAGCTCCTCTTGATCCCGGTGATCTCGACCAGCGCATACTGCCGGCGATGACCTAGCGAATGTTGCTCTTGGGCTTGCAGCAAATTAAAGCCCGTTGATCTTTGGACCCTTGACCTCTTCGAGCACCGTGCCGGACACTGTTACCCCTGACAACTGGTCAGGGGTTGACAAGACGGTGGCACCGTCGGCGAGAAGAACGGGGCGAAGATCGACATCGGAACCGGGCTCGCCAAGGCGTTCGGCGAGCACGTTGGCCTTCCTCGACTCATTTACTGCTTGCCACCAGTGGCTACGACTGCGTACATAGACATGCCAGGCTAACAGCGGCGCCCTGGCCGAGCGCAACCTGTTGCTAGGTACTCTTCCCCCAAATCACTCGTCGCTCACGACGTCGGACGTCAACACGACGCGGCCCTCACAATGGGGGCACGACGTGGAGGGCGAATCGAGAAGTCCTTCACCGATGCGCTTCTAGTCATCTCGACCAGGCCCAGGTCGGATATATCGGGCAGGTGCGGGTTTTGTCTCAGCTCAACGCATCACGGAACGTGCGGATGACGTGGTCACGGTTGCCCTTGTTCTCCATGTCGACAAAGTCGATGACGATGATGCCGCCAATATCGCGCAAGCTGAGTTGATGGGCGATTTCTTCGGCCGCCTCAAGGTTGTTTTGGTACACCGTCTCTTCGAGGCTCGACTTGCCAACGTTCTTGCCTGTGTTGACGTCGATGACCGTCAGTGCCTCGGTGTGCTCGATAATGAGCGACCCGCCCGATGGCAACCACACTTTGCGGTCGAGCGCCCGATGAAGCTGCTCATGGACGTGATAGCGCTCGAACACGCCAATTGGTTCGACGGCGAGGTCGTAGTGCTCAACTCGGTCGGCGAGCGCCGGGGTGATCACCGAGACGTATTCGGCGACCTCCGCGTGGAGCGCAGGGTCGTCGATCACGACGCCCCGGAACTCCTTGTTGAACTCCTCACGAATAACGCGAACCGACATGTCGGGCTCTTGGTACAGCAGGCCCGGCGCCTTGCCCTTGATCGACTGTTGCTCGATCTGTTGCCACTGCTGCACCAGACCAGCGATGTCGCGCTCAATCTCGCCCGCCGTAACGTTCTCAGCGGCCGTGCGCACGATAAGCCCATGGCCCTTGGGACGGGCCTTGTCGAGAATGCCGCGGAGGCGCTTTCGTTCCTTGTCGGGCAGGCGCTTGGAAATACCGTAGGTGTCGCTATTGGGCACCAGCACCACGAAGCGGCCAGGGATCGACACCTCGGTCGTGAGCCTCGCCCCCTTGTGGGCGATGGGGTTCTTGGTGACCTGGCACAACACCATCTGTCGAGCCTTCAGCATCTGCTCGATCTTGGGTTGGCCGGCCGAGGCGTCAAAGTCGTCGGCATCGAAAATGATGTCGCCTCGGTACAACACGGCGTTCTTTGGCGTGCCGATGTCGACGAATGCCGCTTCCATCCCCGGCAAGACGTTTTGGACTCGCCCTCGGTAGATGTTGCCGTGAATCTGGAATACGTCGTCGCTCGGACGCGAGACGTAGTAGTCGATCAGGTTGCGGCCCTCGAGCACGGCGATGTGCGTTGCGTCGGCTCGCTTCGAGACGACCATCAGGTAGCGCCCGACTGGGCGACCCTTGCGCGACCGGCCGCGCCGGCGCTTGAGCTGGCTCTCGTCGAGTTCGATTGGACCGGCGTCAAGCACGTGATCGATGGGAGACGGGCCGCGACCAGTCGCCTGCTTCTGCCGCTGACCAGCAGGTTTCTGGGGAGCGTCGCTATCTTGACTTGCTTGTCCGCCCTCCCCTGCGGCCGAGCGTCGACGACGCCGTCGGCGCTTGGCTGACGGCGAAAGCGGCGCTTCGGACGGGTTGTACTTGTTTGTGAGTGGGGCGTTGGTAGTTAGTGGCGTGCTGGTAGTAAGTGGAGCCGGTTCCGGAGCAGGTCGGCTATCGCCGATCTTTGGTTTCCGCGGATCGGAACTGGTCGGTGACGCATCGGTCATAGGGCAAAATCTTTCTCATGAAGCACACAACATCGTGTGCTCGGTCCCGACACCGGGACGGCCTATTGGCTCCGTCCGGGCGTCGTTGACAGTCATCCATTGGTGGGTTCGTCGAACCCGGCCCTCGCGAGAACGATCGCCGAGCACCCGAACAAGTTCGGAAGGACGGACGGCGAGCGGGACGGTGGAGAGTTCGACGGTAAGCAGGACGCCTTGGTCCGGTCGGCCCAGCCACGAAAAACTCGCGGGTGCGGGGCGGATATTGACGGTCGACGTTTTGCCCTTTCGCACTCGCTCCAACGACAAGTCGTCGGCGAGAAGCACGTTGGCACACACTGCTTTGGCATCTTCAGGCGGCAGATCGAGGGCCTCGATCTGCCAGGTGCAGCTGGTAATGGCCTGCTGTAACGACTCTTGCTTTGGTCGACCTCGGCGATGCCAACAACAGCGAAGCCGTTGGGCAAAACCTCAGTGAACTGCTCACAGAGCCCCTCGAGGTCAGCTGGTGCCGCCAGCTCGACGTCGGAGTATTCGGCCTCCGACTCATGCCCCACCTGAGTGCCAATCCAAAGCTGATCTTTGGTCGTGGCGAATACCCTCGTGTATGCGGTCGGAAGCCTGGCTTTCGAATGGCCCGATCGAAGATGCGGGCCACGTCTCGGTGCCCAACAAAGCGCACCTTGCCGAGCTTGGTGTAGCGAATGCGGAGCTGCACGGTGGCGCTCATCGGGCTGGCCCCGTGGTGGCCGTGGCTGGAAGCGACGGCAGGAGTGAGACGGGGACCGCTCCCCCAGACCTCAGGTCTTGCCCGGTGCCCTGACTGCCGCCAGCCGGCGGCGTGGCCAAGCAACCACGTGTTCGATGCTGTAACCCGTGCACGCGCCACAGTCGTAGCAGGGCGTCCACCGGCAGTCTTCGAGGCCTACTTCGTCGAGCGCATCACGCCAGTCCTGCCAAAGGAAGTCTCGGTGCAGGCCTGCTGACAGGTGGTCCCACGCAAAGACTTCGTCTTCGTCGCGATGGCGATGGGCGTACCAGTCGACATCGAGACCGTGCTGGCCATGGCATTGGTCCAACGGGTGACGTCGAAATGCTCGCCCCACTCTTGGAAGATCCCGCCGGTGCGCCACACCTCTTCGATGACAACGCCGAGACGCCGATCACCTCGGCTCGTGATGCGCTTCAACGAGGTGGCCTAAGGTCGTGCCACTTGAGCTGGACTCCCTTGGCCTTCCGCGACTTTTCGCGAAGGAGGTTGACCTTGCGTTGGAGTTCGACCGGGGTGTTTGGCCAAACCACTGGAATGGGGTGAATGGCTTGGGGACAAAGCCGCCGATCGATGCCGTCGCCGAGGCCCGCTTGTTGTACTTCTTGCCGATCTCGACGCAGTTCGAGGCCAACTCGGCAATGCCAAGCGTATCGTCGTCGGTCTCGCTGGGCAGGCCAGTGAGGAAGTACAGCTTGACTCGTTGCCAGCCCTGCGAATACGCCGCATCGACGGCCTCATAGAGGTCTTCTTCGCGGATCAATTTGTTGATGATTTGACGCATGCGCCACGTGCCGGCTTCGGGGGCAAACGTGAGACCGGTACGGCGGGCCCGCTGCAGCTGGGCGGCAATGCCGACGCCGAACGCATCGACTCGAAGGCTGGGTAACGCCACCGATACGGGGGCCTCGATTGTCGAGCTCGGTGTCGTTGATGATGCCGTTGACCACGCCCTCGATGTCGCTGAAGTCGGCCGTCGAAAGTGAGGTGAGCGTGACCTCGTCGTAGCCCGTTCGCTCGAGCCGTTGCGGACCATGGCCCGCACTTGTTCGGCCAGGCGTTCGCGAACTGGTCGCGTGATCATCCCGGCCTGGCAGAAGCGGCACCCCGGGTGCAGCCCGAAACACCTCGACATTGAGCCGGTCGTGCACCACTTCGGTGAGCGGGACGAGCTGCTCTTTCGGGTACGGCCAGTCGCCCAGGTCGGCAATTGTCCGTTTTCGACGACCTCGGGGATCGTGTCGTCGATTGGTCGAGTGGCGACGAGGCGGGGACCGTCATAGACCGGCTCGTAGAGGCAGGGCACGTAAACGCCGTCGATGCCAGCCAGTCGCCGATGGAGCTCGCCCCGGTTGCGGTCGGGGTGTGACTTCCAGCCGGCAAGGGCATCGGTGATCTCGGTGACAACCTCTTCACCATCGCCGAGGACAACGGCATCGACGAAGTCAGCGATTGGCTCCGGGTTGTAGGTGCAGTGACCGCCAGCCAAGACAAACGGGTCGTTGGTCTGGCGATCGGCGCTGCGAACGGCCAGGCCAGCAAGATCAATGCAGTTCAGCACATTGGTATAGGTGAGTTCGGCCGACAGGTTGAAGGCGAGCGTCGAACTCCTTGGCTGGCATGTGGTGCTCAACCGAAAACAGTGGAATGCCATCGCAGGCGCATCAACACTTCGAGATCAACCCATGGCGCATACGTCCGGTCGGCGCACGCGTTGTCAGCCTCGTTCAGGATTTCGTAGAGAATCTGCAAGCCCCTGATTGGGCAATCCGATTTCGTAGGTGTCCGGATACGTCAGCAACCAGCTCACCAGGGAGGGGTCGAGAGCCTTCGCCTTGGCTCCTTCTTCCCCACCGATATAGCGGGCCGGCTTCTGCACCTGGGCCAAGACCGACTCCAGCTGAGGCCAGACGGTCGTCATAGGTTCGTCATACTACCCGGTGAGGGACCAGACCCCTGGTATGGGTTGATCACAAAGCTGAATCAGCTGGGTGTGCCCCGATGACGGTGGACCGCGACACTTTGCACCAGGCCAATCGCGAGTAGCGACGACAACAACGACGAGCCGCCGTAGGAGATAAACGGCAGCGGAATGCCGGTGATCGGCATCAGTTTGAGCGTCATCGCAATGTTCTGAAACGCCTGAAAGACGATCATCGAGAACACGCCAGCGCACAGCAGGGTGCCGAAGCCGTCGCGTGCGAGTTGGGCGACACGAAGGATGCGTGATGCCAAGAACATCTGGAGTCCGATCACCACGATGGCACCAACAAATCCGAGTTCTTCGGCAATCACGGCGAAGACGAAGTCGGTTGTCTTCGCCGGAAGAAACCCGTTCTGGGTCTGGGGGCCTTCGCCGTAGCCCTGGCCCGTCACGCCACCCGAGCCGATGGCGGTCACCGACTGGCGCTGTTGGTAGCTTGCATCGCTGTTGCTGGTGTCGTCTTCGAGGAACGACGTGATCCGGGCCTTCTGGTAGTCGGCCAGAAACCCACTGTTGAAGGCGAACGTGAAAATAATGATTCCTGATGCCAGCATCAGCAACAAGATGCGCGTCGGCACGCCGGCAACCAAGAAGATACCGAGGGCCACAAAGCAATAGACCATGACCGAGCCGGTCTCGCCTTCGAGCAGCACTAACGCAGCAACCAGGCCGAGCACGCCGAAGGCGGTGAGGATCCGTGGGGCCTCAACGGAGCCGAAGCGGCCGGTGAAGATGGCCGAGAGGGTGACGACCAGCGCGAGCTTGGCAAACTCGGCTGGCTGCAACGAGAACCCGCCAGCGACAAACCACCCTTGGGTACCGTTGACCTCGGTCCCAAGCGGCGACAGCACCAAGACCAGCGCGCTGAGCGTGACGAGGTAAAGCAAGCCCAGAAAGTCTCGGTACACGCGATAGTCGATCATCGCAACGGTCGCCGCCACCGGGAGACCGATAACAAAGAAGATCAACTGCTTGGTGGCGTCGGAGTCGCCGCTGCCCCCGGCGCTGCGAATGGCCAGATAGCCGATAATGGCGAGCGCCACGGCGGCCACCATCAACGCCCAATCGACGTTTGGCAGCTTGGAGATGCGTCGCTCGGATCGAATCCGGGGACCTACGACAAGTGTCATGCGGACCTCCGTGGCCAGGCAAAGGCCGATTCAGATGTGTCGGAATTCGGTGGTGCCGTCGTGGCCGGCGGCGCCGTCGTGGCCGGCGGCGCCGTTGTGGCCGGGGGCGCCGTCGTGTCGGGTGCGGCGTCGGTAGTCGGTGGCGCTGCGGCCGGCGCGGTTGTCGCGGGCGACGCCGTGGTGGCTGGGGACGCGACCGTCGGCGATTGTTCTGGTGACGGTTCGATCGGCGTGGGGTCACCGGTCGGCGCCGGATCGGCGACGTCGTCGACGACGACCTCACCCGCGCTAATCAGCGGTCGATCGATGGCGAGACGGTCGGCGTCGGCCAGCGGCGCCTCGGGGAGCTCTTTGATCCCGAGCAAATACTCAAACAGACGACGAACGGCCGGTGCCGCCGCATCGCCACCAAAACCGGCTTCTTCCAGCACGGCCGAGATTGAATAGCGGGGCGCGTTCGATGGGCCGTACCCAACGAAGAGCGAGAAGTCGGCCTTCTTTGCGACCTGTGCCGTACCCGTCTTCCCGGCGATCGGATAGTTCGCCAGGTCGAACGTGGCAAACGCCTCCCTGGCGGTGCCCGTTGAGCCAGCGGTTACGCCGTTGAGCCCATCTCGAATCGCCGCCAAGGCGGTGGGATCGAGCTCGACGTCCACTTCGAGACGGGGGGTAAAGTCGATCACCGTTTCGCCGGTCACCCCATCGACCGTTCGAGCAATGATCCGGGGCTGGTAGCGCTGGCCACCGGTTGCGATCATCGCATACATGTTGGCGAGTTGGAGCGGCGTGACCAGCAAGTCGCCCTGACCAATGGCGAGGTTGACGTTGTCGCCCGTATACCACCGACCATCTGGGTAGGCGTCGGGGTTATTTTCGTGGAGGCCCTGCTTCCACGCAGGCGTCGGCAAACGCCCGCTCTTTTCGCGGGGCAGCTGGATGCCTGTCTGGGAACCGATGCCAAACTCGGCCGCCGTGTCCTGAATGGCTGTCTCGCCGTAGCTCTCTCGTTGGCCCCAGAATGTCTCACCGAGTGAGTAGAAGTAGGTGTCGCTCGACCGGGTGATGGCGGCGCGCAAGTCGACTTGGCCCAGCGCAACGGCACCAGCGTTCTGGAAGTAGCACCAGCCGGCTGTCTCCTCCGCGTCGTCGCACGTCTGGAGCCGATACACACCCTCGTCGAGCCACGGCGTGTATTCGCCCCGAGCGCCGCTAACGAGAGCGGCGTAGGCCGGAATCACCTTGAAGGTCGAGCCCGCCGGATAGAGGCCTTCAATCGGCCGGTTGAACATTGGCTGGTCGGGGTTCTGTAGCAAGTATTTCGCTTGCGTCGCACTCATGCCATAGACCAGGCTCGCTGGGTCGTAGCTTGGGAACGTGGCCAACGCCTCGACGGTTCCGTCGTTGACGTTGACGGCGACCAGCGATCGGCCTTGGCGTTGTGCGGCAGGCAGTTGCTGTCGTTACACGCCTTCCGGGCGTCGGCGAGCGCCAGCTCTTCTTTCAAAATCTCCTCGGCGATGTATTGCTTGTCGATATCAATCGCCAGGAAAATGTCTTGACCAGGCACCGCCTCCTGGAGGATCTCGCGGTCTCGGATTACCCGGTTGTTCGCATCGATCTCGACCACCTTCAGCTCAGGCACGCCCCGAAGGATGTCTTCGAAGAGCTGCTCGATGCCGGCCAGGCCCACCTCGTCGCCCGCTTGATACAGCTTGTCCGGGTTCGATTGGGTGAACTCTTGCGCCTTGCCCGAACTCACCACCTCGCCCACATAGCCGAGGATGTTCGCCAATGGGCCCGTGAGGATACGTTCGAACCCAGGCCCGCTCGACGTGGAACCCGGGCAGTCCGAGTTCTTCGACCGATGCCCATGCCTCCATGCCGACATCCTCGGCAATCACCACCGGCTTCAGGCTGCCGTTCTTGGCTCGGTCGAACTCGATGGCGAGGTCGCTTACCTTCATTTTGAACCCGCGGTCGTTGAGCCGGGTCGACACCGCCTCATAGATGACTTGTCGTTCATCGTCGGCAAGATCTTGCAGCTGGGTCCAGTCGAGCGTGACGACCAGTGATTCTCGACGACCGGCGAGCAGTCGACCCTTCACGTCGTAAATCTGGCCCCGTGGCGCCTCGGTATAGATCGGCCGGGTGCGATTTTGGGCTGCTACTTCGGAGTAGTCCTTCGGCGACATGACCTGCAGGAAGTAGAGGCGAGCCACAAGCGTGGCAAAGCGCGACGGCCACGAGGGCGAGCGCTCCGAGCGGCGCGCAGATGGTTCGGCGTTCACAGTCGTGCTCCCAAGCCACCTAGTACAACAGCAAACCGCAGCGGATAGCTATCAGCCCACAAGAATTTCGGCGCCGCGCCGGTCGGTGTTGGAACGGGCCTCCAGAAACAGCCCTGCGACCCAGGTGGCCGGGTGCACGAGCGCAGCGGCCGCGAGCCCGACGAGCGTGATGTTGGCAAAGACGGCGACCCCGAGGGGTGGCGGCGTCAGACCAAACACAAAAGCCGCGGTCCACGCAACGACCGTGGCCAGAACGACCGCGACAGCGCTCTGAACCGAGTGAAACAACGCCCCAGGTTGCAACATCCTGACCTTCGCCTCGGCCAAGGTCCAGGCGACCAGGCAGAGCACCAAGGCATTGAGGCCGAACGGGCCGAACTGGAAGAAGTCGACGGTGAGGCCAACCATGAACCCGAGTCGGGCCGCGTCTTCGGCGCCAGCACGAGCGGCAATGCCGACCACGAGAATCACGGGCAGGTCGATTCGGGCCGTACCGAGAAGCCAGTGGACATCGAGAATTGTCACGGATGAGCACAACAAGCAACACAATGCTGATGGCCCGGGGCCAGCGGACGCTGCTCACGACTCGGGCTCGCCGTTGATGATGACCGAGACGAACACGAGTCGGTCGAGGTCGGCCAGCGGTTCGAGAAGTGTCTGACCCGAGTCGCCATCGTAGACCATGCGACCGACCGGCAGGCCGCTCGGATAGCGGCTCGATCCATAGCCGGTGGTTTGGAAGATATCGCCGGATCGGACCTCGCCCCGAGAGTCGATCAGGAGGTCGAGTTCAATGGCTGTCCCGTGCCTGCCCCCGCCGCGACCCCTTGCCCACCCGTCCGCGCCGTACCGTCACGGCGACGCTGACGCGACCATCGGTGATCAGGCGTACCACCGAGCGGTGTCCCGAGAGCACCTCAACCACATACCCAACGAGACCTTGGCCGGTCACGACGGGCATATCGACTGCGACCCCGTCGTCTGACCCTCGGTCGATCTCGACGATGCGCTCGACCGCCGTGTCGCGATCCTCGACAACTGCGGCTACGACCGTGGTCATCTGTTCGACATCGCCAACGCCAAGCGCCGACTTCAACTGGGCGAGTTCTTCGACCTGATCGGGCACATCCGATAGCGCACCTTCGAGCTCGGCCACGCGCGAGCGGAGGTCGGCGTTTTCTTGCTCAACCTCGTCGTAGTGGACGGCGCCATTCCACGTCGATCCAAGCGGGCTGAAACCAGCCGATGAGCGATCGGACAGGCGAGGTAGCCGAGATCACGGCGCTGCGGGCCGATCAATCGGGCCAGATCCACGGCTGTCGACGGTCATGAGCACCACCGCCGTAGCCAACAGCAGGAGGAGTATGCGTCGAGACGGAACGAGCGGAGCGGCCATTTGGGAGCGCGAACGCCCAACTAATCGTGCGCGTTCGGGTACAGGTTGCGGAGCGTGTCGTAGGCCTCGAGGTACATCCCCGAGCCAATCGCCACCGCCTGCAGTGGATCGCGGGCCAGCCGTAGCGGCATTCCCGTTTCGGCCTCGAGCCGCTGGTCGATCCCCAACAGCAACGCTCCCCCACCGGCGAGCGTAATGCCTCGCTCCATGATGTCGGCTGCCAGCTCGGGTGGCGTGCGGTCGAGTGTCGTTTTCACCGCATCGACAATGGCCGTGACGGGCTCGGCGATGGCCTCGCGCACCTCTTCGGTCGAAATCAGGATGGTCTTTGGTAGGCCCGACACGAGGTCGCGACCCCGGATCTCGGCCTCAAACTCTTGTTCGAGGCGGAACGCCGACCCCAGCTTGATCTTGATCTCCTCGGCGGTGCGCTCACCAAGGGCGAGTGAGTATTCCTTCTTGACGTAGGAAATGATGGCCTCGTCGAGTTCATCGCCGCCAATGCGAACCGACTGGCTCGACACAATCCCGCCCAGCGAAATCACGGCGACCTCGGTCGTGCCACCGCCAATATCGACGATCATGTTGCCGGTCGGCTCTTGCACCAGCAGACCAGCGCCAATGGCGGCGGCCATCGGCTCTTCGATGATGATTGCATGGCGAGCGCCCGCGAACTCTGCCGCATCGCGCACGGCGCGCTGTTCGACGCCGGTGATACCCGATGGCACGCAGATGACGATGCGTGGCTTCGCGACCCACCGTCCCGGGCTCACCTTCTGGATGAAGTACCGCAGCATCTCTTCACAGATGTCGAAGTCGGCGATGACGCCATCCTTCAACGGCCGAATGGCTGGATGTGACTCGGCGTCCGACCAATCATGCGCTTGGCCTCAAGGCCGACAGCGAGCGGCCGGCCCGAGTTGACGTTGATCGCAACCACCGAGGGCTCGTCAAGAACAATGCCGTGGCCGCGGACGTACACCAGCGTGTTGGCGGTGCCGAGGTCAACAGCCATATCGCGTGCGCCGACTGAGCCGAGCATGCCGCTAAATCGATTTGCTGCCACTACACCCCTGGAGGAGATCACGTACGGACTGCCGCGAGCCTACACAAGCGTTAGCTAAGGCCGGGAAAGAAGATGCCTATTTCACGGGCCGCTGACTCGTTCGAGTCGGAGCCGTGGACCAGGTTTTCGGTCATTTCCGTGCCGAAGTCACCACGGATCGTTCCCGGAGGGGCCGACGCAGGATTCGTCGGGCCCATCATGGTACGGACGATGGCAAAGGTGTCTTCTGGGCCTTCGAGCACGGCCAGCATGGCCGGGCTACGGCTCATGAATGCCTTGAGATCGGCGTAAAAGCCCTTCCCCACGTGCTCTTCATAGTGACGGTCAAGCGTGTCGCTGTCGAGCTGGCGGAGTTCGGCGGCAACCACCTTGAGTCCTTTGGCTTCGAAACGGGCAAGGATGGTGCCAACGAGGCCACGTTCGACGGCGTCGGGCTTACAGATAATAAAGGTGCGGTTCACCCGGTTGAGGCTAGCTGGCGCACCAACATCTGCGACGTCACCATCACGCATGGCCACCGAGCGAGGCCGGCCTAGCCGAAGATCTGGATCTCGGCGATGTCGAGGGTCTCGTTGCTTCCTTCGACAAACATGCGGACGTACCGCCCGGAGACACCAACGGGAACCGTGGTCGGTCGACCGATGACGCCATCGACCCGGATCGCAAAGGTTGCGTTCTGCCTGGCCGTGTAGAGCGAGGTGGAGATCGGTGAGTTGCTCACGATGATCCACATCTTGCGGTTGTTCTGGCCCCAAGATTCGGTGGTGTTCCAGACCTTGACCGAACCAACGGCCGTCGACGATTGGAGATCGACCTGAATCGACGGGTCCCGCTCGTAGTCGGTTGAGGTGAGACTGTTGCCATTCCACGAGCCGTCAGTGTTGCCGTCGGTCACGTTCTCGGGGCCGCCATATCGGTACGACCAACGGCTCGAGCTGGATGCCGGCTTGTTCTTGGCCAGGTTGACCGGTGCCGTGGTGGTCGTCGGGGCGGTCGTCGTCGTAGTTGTCGGAGCGGCAGTAGTCGTCGGTGCCGCCGTTGTTGTCGGAGCGGCAGTCGTTGTCGGAGCGGCAGTGGTCGTCGGTGCCGCGGTTGTTGTCGGTGCCGCCGTTGTTGTCGGAGCGGCAGTAGTCGTCGGTGCGGCAGTGGTGGACGTCGTGGTCGTCGTTGGGTCGGGAACCCAGTCAGGAGCGACGGGGATCGTCCCCTCGAGAATCTCCTCGCGGGTCTGGCGCCGCTCGCCAATCTGGTGGCCAGTGTCGACAAGGAACTCGCCCGATTGGTCGCGGACGAGGTTCACGCCGCCAAGGGCCGATCCGACGAGGACTGAGAGCGTCAATGCGTAGCCCGTGAGGGCGGCACCCCGTGAGTTCGACGCGATGAGCGAGTGGGAAGAGACATGCTGCTGTATCGACTGCTCAGCCACCAACTCTTTAGCGTAAAGCGCAGGCTGAGCATATTTACCCAGCCGGCACGCTTAGTCGAATTCGGTCGCTCTCGCCGCGGGCCGGATTTCGCCGACCACGTACAAGCTCCCGGCGACCAGAATCAGGTCGTCGGCACCGGCGACGGTCTTGGCTCGCGTGAACGCCTCCACAGGATCGACCACGACCTCGGCTTCGATACCGATGGTCCGTGCCGCCTTAGCCACCTCGTAGGCATCTTGGGCCCGCGACCAGGTCGGTTGGCAGATAATCACGGCGTCGAAGTCCGGAGCGCCGAGGGCGTCGAGCATCTCAACGGGATCCTTGCCGACGAGAAAACCGACGACCAAGATCCACGAGCCGAGTCGGGCAAACTCGGTCGCGAGCGTTTCCTGAGCGGCTGTTGCGCCGTGGGGATTGTGGGCGCCATCGAGGATCACCATCGGACTCCGGCTCACTACCTCGAAGCGGCCAGGCAGCTCGACGCTGGCTATCGCCTCGTCGACAAGGTCGCGATCGAGCGAGCGTCCAAAGAAGGCTTCCACTGCCGCGAGCGCCGTCGCGACGTTTTGGGCCTGGTGAGATCCGTGGAAGGGGATGTAGAGATCTTCGTAGTTGGCGAACGTCGTGCGGATGTCGGCCACCCGCCCGCCAACGGCCACCTCGTTGCGGTCGACGAAGAAGTCATGGTCGAACTCCCAAATCTCAAGGTCCGGTTGTTCGGCCTCGACGATCTCACGAAGGTCACCAAACACCGAGCCGAGCACGACCCGACCATCCGGCTTGATGATGCCGGCCTTTTCACGCGCCACCGCCTGTTCCCAATTGGCCTCGCCGTCGGTGTGGTCCTTCCCGATGTTGGTGATGACCGCAACGTCGGCGTCGATCACATTGGTGGCGTCAAACCGGCCGAGCAAGCCAACCTCAATGACCGCGGCCTCGACGCCGAGTTCAGCGAACCACACGAACGCGGCAGCCGTCAGAATCTCGAAACGGCCTGGATTGGTTTCGAGCAGGTGCTCGACGTCGGCAATGAGCCCGATAACGCGAGCAAAGTCTGCGTCGGTGATGTAGTTGCCATCCCACACGAGGCGCTCATTGATGCGTTCGATATTGGGGCTGGTGTAGGTGCCGACCGAAAGTCCGGTTGCCTTGAGCAGGGCGCTCGCAAAGCGCGCCGTCGAGCCCTTGCCATTGGTGCCGGTGATGTGGATGGTGCGGTAGGCGGTGTGAGGGTCGCCCAGCACGCGCATGAGATCGGTTATCGCGTGAAGGTCGAGCCCCTCTGTCGCACCGGCCGTTGGCATCTTGGGCGGCGCTGCGCCATGCCTGGTTCCCTCAAAGCGGGTGCGCCGATCGAGGTAGTCGAGCGCTTCTCGATAGTTCACGTAGTCTCCGGGTTTGGAGGCGACTGGCTAGGACGCAGCCCGGCGTGGGCGGGTCCGAGATTCGCTTCGTGGAATGAGGGTGGGGTTGACCCGCTCGAGCACCGTGTCGGCGTCGATGACACACGTCGCGACATCGTCGCGACCTGGCAGGTCGTACATGACGTCGAGCAGCACCTCTTCGAGGATCGCCCGGAGCCCGCGGGCGCCGGTGCCACGCAAAAGGGCCTGATCGGCAATGGCTTCAAGCGCCGAGTCGGTGAACTCGAGATGGACGTCCTCCATCTCGAAGAACTTCTGGTACTGCTTGACGATGGCGTTTCGCGGTGTGACGAGGATCTCGATGAGTGCGTCTCGGCTGAGATTGTCGACGGTGCCAATGACGGGGAGGCGGCCAACGAACTCGGGGATGAGGCCGAAACTGAGCAGATCTTCGGGTCGGATCTGGGAGTAGAGATCGGAAAGATCGCGTTCGCTGGCGGGGCGAATGTCGGAGCCAAAGCCCACCGCATTGCCGCCAAGTCGCTTCTCGATCATTTTCTCGACGCCAGCAAACGCACCACCGCAAATGAACAAGATGTTGGTGGTGTCGATCTGGATGAAGTCTTGGTGTGGGTGCTTACGGCCGCCCTGAGGCGGAACCGAGGCGACGCTGCCTTCCAGAATCTTGAGTAGCGCCTGTTGAACGCCTTCGCCCGACACATCGCGAGTGATCGACGGGTTTTCGCTCTTGCGGGCGATCTTGTCGATCTCGTCGATGTAGATGATGCCAGTCTCAGCCCGCTTGACATCGAAGTCGGCGGCCTGGATCAGCTTGAGCAGGATATTTTCCACATCCTCGCCCACGTAGCCCGCTTCGGTCAGCGCCGTGGCATCGGCAATCGCGAACGGCACATTCAGCCGCTTGGCCAGGGTCTGGGCCAACATCGTCTTGCCACAACCGGTAGGGCCGACCATGAGAATGTTGGACTTCGCCAGTTCGACATCGTTGCCCGGTTGGGCCCCGTGCTGGATCCGCTTGTAGTGGTTGTAGACCGCAACCGAGAGGATCTTCTTGGCCGAGCTCTGGCCAACGATGTACGAGTTGAGAAATTCGAAGATCTCGCGGGCTTCGGAAGTTCGTCGAAGGAAACCTCGGATCCCTCCGCGAGTTCCTCTTCGATGATCTCGTTGCAGAGCTCAATGCACTCGTCACAAATATAGACACCGGGACCAGCGATCAATTTCTTGACCTGTTTCTGGGACTTGCCGCAGAACGAGCACTTGAGGAGCTCGCCCCCTTCTCCGAACTTGGCCACGATGTCTTCTCCCTAGGACTCGAGCGCCCGGATTGGGCCACTCGTGTCGACGACGTTGCGGTTCTGAATCACCTCATCGATAACACCGTAGGCCTTTGCCTCGGCTGCGGTGAGGATGAAGTCACGATCGGTGTCGTGCTTGATGGCCTCGGCGGTCTGGCCGGTGTGGTGCGCCAGCACGTTCTCGAGATTGGTGCGGAGCCGGTCGATCTCTTTGGCCGCGAGTTCGAGATCGGAAACCTGCCCTTGGGCCCCGGAATAGGGCTGGTGGAGAAGGATTCGCGAGCTCGGCAGCGCAAGGCGCTTGCCCGGTGCACCGGCGGCGAGCAGCACGGCGGCGGCTGACGCCGCTTGACCGAAACAGATCGTCGTTACTTCTGGTCGGATGTACTGCATCGTGTCGTAGATAGCGAACATCGCGTTGACGTCGCCACCGGGCGAATTGATGTAGAGGCTGATACCCCGGTCGGGGTTCTCAGATTCGAGGTGGAGCAGTTCGGCACACACCACGTTGGCTACCATGTCGTCAATCGGCGTACCCAGGAAGACAATATTGTCTTTCAGAAGCCGCGAACAGATCGTAGGAGCGGTCGCCACGGTTGGTCTGCTCGACCACCATTGGCATGTTGATCCCGTTGGTTACCCGAAAGCGGTCTTCAATCACTCGGAGTCATCTCCATCTTGGTCGGCTGCATCGTTCTCTGGTTCATCGAGTGCGCTCGAATCGACGGGGTTTCCGTCTTCATCGACGAGCTTCGCCGAGGCGACGAGCCAGTCAAGAGCTTTGCTCTTTCGTAGGTCAGAGCGTATAGCGCTCAGCTGGCCGGCGTCGGTGAATTGCTGACGAACGTCGTCGGGTGAGACCCCAACCTGGGGCGCAATCCGCTCGAACTCGGCGTCGAGGTCCTCTTCGGTGACCGTCATATTTTTCGGCTTCGGCGATTGCCCGAAGGGCCAGATCGAGGCGGGCGGAGGTTTCGGCCATACCCCGCATGTCGCCCATGATGTCTTCTCGGCTCTGCCCGGTGAACTGGAGGTACTGAGCCAGGTCGAGTCCCTGCGACTGGAGCCGCATCGCAAACTCCTGCGCCCGGTTTCGACCTCGAGGTCGACCAGCGGTTGGGCAGATCGTCGGCGTCAACGAGTGCGGCAACCTGTTCGGCGACGCCATTGCGTCGAGCCGAGACAGCCTGGCTGCGGCGCTGCTCCAACATGGTGGAAGCAAAATTGGCCCGCATCTCGGCGATCGTGGCGAATTCGCTGTTTTCGGCGATGAACTCGTCGGTCGCCTCAGGTGGGACCGACTCCTGGATCGCTTTCACCACGATCGTGAACTCGAGATCGCCGTCTTCGTCCTCGTCGGGGTGAGCGGCGCTGAAGACAAGCGTGTCGCCAGCCGACGCGCCGTCGATGTGGGCATCGATTTCGGGAACCACCGACTCGGTGCCGATCACGTGCCGGTAGTCGGAGGCGGTAAGGCCAGGCAGGGGCTCGCCCTCGTAGGTGCCCGAGATGTCGACCAGCGCGGTGTCGCCAGCGGCGCCGGGCCGATCAACGTCGACGAGTTCGGAGAATCGGCTCAAGAACCGCTCCATCGACGCATCGACGTCGCTCTCGTCGACGACGGGGTTGGCGACTTCGACGGTGAGGGCTTCGTAGCCCGTGACCGTGATTGAGGGCCGGACCTCGACGATGGCATCGAAGGTGACGGGGCCTGCCTCGTGCCCATCGGTGATTTCAATTTCGGGTGGCGCAATGACGTCGACGTCATGCTCTTTGCAGGCGGCCGCGTAGTAGTTGGGCAGTCCGTCGCGGAACGCTTGCTCCCGGGCGTAGCCCGAGCCAATGCGTGCCTCGAGTACCTTGCGTGGGGCCTTTCCTGGACGGAAGCCCGGAAGGCGCACCTCCCTCGCAAGGACTTTGAACGCTGAGTCGAGGTCCTTGTCGAACTCGGCCGCTTCGACCTCGACAGTGACTTTTACCTTGTTGCCCTCAAGGGCTTCAACAGACGATTTCACCGGCCGAAGTGTACCGACTGGCAAGCGCTCTGCCTGCCATAGTTCGAGAGACGCTGAATGTCACTCGGAATCGACCGATTTCGTGCCGCCTCCCGACGGCAAGCCGCTAGGCTCGCTCCCAACGGGTTGTGGCGCAGCTTGGTAGCGCACCTGCTTTGGGAGCAGGGGGTCCAGAGTTCAAATCTCTGCAACCCGACACACGCAGTAGTAGCAAGTTACAGCGGCCACCCCCGGGTGGCCGCTGGCGCGCTCACCGACCAACCACTACCAGCTGGTAGCGATGTATTGCGTCTCGAGGAACTCGTAGATGCCTTCGCTGGCGCCCTCGCCCAAGGCCCGATTGCTTCATGCCACCAAACGGCGCCGCAGGATCAGACACAGCGCCACGGTTGAGGCCAATCATGCCGGCCTCGATGCGTTCAGACACCGCAAGCCCGCGAGCAAGATCGCGGGTATAGACGTAGCCCATCAACCCCATCTCGGTGTCGTTGGCTTGCTCGATCATGGCATCGGTGTCAGTAAAGGAGATGACGGGCGCGATAGGGCCGAAAATCTCCTGACTCGCGATTGGCGATGAGTGGCTGACGCCCGCCAACACCGTCGGCTGATAGAAGTAGCCGGGCCCCGCACCACGAGCTCCGCCAACTAGCGGGGCTGCGCCGTCGGCGATCGCAGCCTGCACCAGCGCGTCCATGTCGGCCACGGCTTTTTCGTTGATCATGGGGCCGCAGGTGACGCCTTCGTCCATACCGCTGCCGATGCGAACCTGACCCATCGCGCCGGCAAGCTTTGAGCGAACTCCTCGGCAACGGGGGCTTGACGTAGAAGCGATTCGCCGCCGTGCAGGTCTCGGCCGAGTGGCGCATCTTCGCCACCATCGCGCCTTCCACGGCCGCGCCGAGGTCGGCATCAGCAAAGACGATGAATGGCGCATTACCACCCAACTCCATGACGGTCTTCAAGACCCGGTCGGCGCAGCGACGAAGCAATACTCGACCGACCTCGGTCGAGCCCGTGAACGACACCATGCGGGTGGCCTTGTGGTCGACGCAGGCATCGAACCACTCGCCCGAACTCACCGCCGGAACAATGTTGACGACACCGGCGGGCACGCCGGCCTCGATCAGCAACTCACCGATACGGAGTGCCGTTAGCGGCGCTTCTTTCGGCGGCTTGATCACGGCCGCATTGCCCGCCGCGAGGGCGGGGGCCAACTTTCGGGTGATCATCGCCGCAGGAAAGTTCCAGGGCGTGATGATGGTCACGACGCCGACGGGCACGTGGTGCACCAGGATCTTGTTGGCGCCGGATGGGGCGGTCGAGATCGACCCATGAATCCGAACGGCCTCTTCGGCGTTCCATCGGAAAACTCCGCGGCGTACGCCACCTCACCTTTCGCATCGGCGATCGGCTTACCGTGCTCCAGCGTGATGAGTTCACCCAGTTCGTCTTGGTGGTCCATCATCAGCTGCCAGGCCCGACGAAGCACTTCGCCTGCACGCGTGGCGCTTCGGCGGCCCAACGCTTCTGGGCTGCGGCGGCCGCATCGCACGCAGCGGTGGCATCAGCGGCCGTGCCAGCGGCGACCGTAGCGATCTCTTCCCCGGTCGCTGGATTGACAACCACGAAACGATCGCCGTCTGATCCATCGGCCCACACGCCATTGATTAGGAGTTGGGTCTGCATCGACGTTTGACTAGCCACAGGTCCTCGGTTCAGCTTCGAGAGGCAGCGATGAGTGTCGCTGCGTTCGTCCGATCGACCCGTTGACTACGAGCCACGACGGATCGTAGTCGTAGGTCCCCCCGAGTGCATCAGTTACTCGCTGGCTTCGATCCGAGCGAGATCGACACGCGCTGTGATTGCGGGCCCGAAGGTTTGGAATGATCTTGGGTCGAGTGCGGCACGTGAGATTGGTCGACGGCGGCCATTGCTTCTTCGCCAAAGCCCTTGACACAGTCGGGGTCGGGCCCGTCGAGCGGCAGCCCGGTGAAGAACTTGGTCGCCATGCAACCGCCTTTGCATGCGTCGTAGGCCCCACACGACGTGCAGGCCCCTTCGGCTCCGGGCTCACGCAGCGACTCGAACAAGGCGGACTCTCGCCAAACCTTGGAAAAACCGCCCTCGTCCCGCACGTTGCCCGCCATGAACTCGTCGTGAATGACGAACGGACAGGCGTAGACGTCGCCAACCGGATCGATGAGGCACACCACGCGACCAGCGCCACACAAGTTGAGTCCGGGCAGGGCGTCGCCGAGCGCTGACAGGTGGAAGAACGAGTCGCCGGTGAGCACGTCAGGCTGGCCCATGAGCCAGGTATAGATCTCGCGTTGCTGCGTCTGGGTGAGGCGGAGGTCTTGGTAGACGTCAACACCACGGCCGCTTGGGCGGAGCCTGGTAACCCGAAGCTGTGCGCCATAGGAATCGGCCAATGCTTTGAACTCGTCGAGCTGGCTCACGTTGTGACGCGTCGCCACAACCGAAATCTTGAACTCGCCGAAGTTGGCCGCCCGAAGGTTGTCCATGGCGCGTATGACTGCCGCATAGCTGCCAGCGCCTCGAATCGGATCGTTGGTCGCCGCGTCGGCGCCGTCAAGGCTCAGCTGGATGTCGAGGTAGTCGAGCTCGGCCAGTCGCTTGGCCTTCGCTTCGTCGAGGAGGTACCCGTTGGTCGAGAATTTGACCCCCACTCGCCGGCCGATGGCGTACTCGAGCAATTCGAAGAAGTCACGACGGACGAGCGGCTCGCCACCACCGACATTGACGTAGAAGACCTGGAGTGCCGCAAGCTCATCAATGACGGCCTTCGCCTCGTCGGTGGTGAGTTCTCGTGGGTCTCGCTGGCCCGACGAGCTAAGGCAGTGGACACACTCGAGATTGCAGGCATAGGTAAGCTCCCAGGTCATGCAAATGGGAGCGGACAGCCCGTATTGGAGTTGATCGACCAGCCGCGGCACCGGCTTCTTGGTGAGTTCAACGTTCACAGATAACTCCTGCATCGGCGAGCGACGACAAGGCCGTCACATAGAGGTTGGCTTTGTGTTCGTCGCCGTCAACCGCGGCGGCGACCGCCGAGTTGACCGAGTCGTAGTCGACAAGCGAATGGACGAGTTCGACCAAGGCCGGTGTCTTCAAGAAGACAAGGCGGCGAGTGTCGAAGTGGTAGGCCATCGCCCCGAAAGGCTCGGGGCGCAATCCGATACGGCTACTCAATTGATGCGGAGCACGTGGATTCATAGATCAGGGCCTGCTCGACGGGGCCTAGTAGACGCCGCACATCCCGTCGATCGAGATCTCCTCAACGAGGAGTTCCTCCTCGACCAATTCGTCGTCGGTGCCAATGGCGTCGGCCACGTCGGTGGCGGTAGTAGCGGGTGCGGGTGACACATCAGTTGACGGTGACATCGTCGGGCCTTTCGATCAGCGGCGACCCGTCCGGGCGCCCAAGCCTGACAGTGTATGCCAAGCTGGCGTGCTTTTTCTTGCCAGAGGTCGCCAACGAGGTTCACAGCCTCTAGCTTGAGAATCTGCCGCTGCGCAGCGATGCGGGTGTAGCTCAATGGTAGAGCACCAGGCTTCCATCCTGATGATCGGGGTTCGATTCCCCGTACCCGCTCTCCAGCTCTGCGGCCCGCACGGGCCGCGAGAGCTGGCCGGTCCGACTAAAGGACGTTGGCCCTGGTAATTGTGCCGCCACTGTTCCAAGATGACGGCATGACCACTATTGAGGCACGCACAGATCTTGAGGCACGCACCGTTGTTGGGATCGACGGGTCGCAGGGAAGCGAAGCGGCCCTTCGCTGGTGCATCGCCCGCGAAGACCGACTCGGCCCCATCCAACCAATCTTGTCGTGGCAGATTCCTTGGTGGGCTCTGGCGAGCGGGACCCCCGACGTCGCCGTGCCAATCCCCATCGAAGACATCGAACGAGCCAACGAGCAGAAGGCGGCCGAGGCGCTCGCGACGGTCAACACCCAGAAGCTCCTCCCCGTCCAGTTGCTTCGCGGCGCCGCCGGGCCGACCTTGGTGAAAGCGGCCGAGGGCAAGCGTCTTCTGGCCGTCGGGACCCGGGGACACGGTGCAATCGCCGACACGATCCTCGGATCGGTCAGCACCTACTGCGTCAACCACGCTCGGATTCCCGTCGCCGTCATTCCCGAAATGAAGGACCCGGACAAGCCAGCGATGGACATTGTTGTCGGTGTCGACGGATCAGCCAATGCCGATGAGGCGTTGGCTTGGGCCCTTCGAATCCGTCGACCGGGCGCCACTATCAAGGTGCTCTCCACCTGGTCGTTCGCCCCGTACGCCGAGCTTGGCGTTATCGGCCCAGCCGCCGACACGCTGGAAGCAGCGGCCACTGCGCTAGCGAACGACTCCTTGGCCCGGGCGCTCGCGCTCGACAGCGCCGCCGACGCGTCAGGCGAAGACGTCGAGATCGACATCGTCTACGGCGACCCACGTTCGGCGCTCGAAGAGGCGTCTCGCACGGCTGACCTCCTCGTCATCGGAGCGACCGGCCACCGTGGTCTCACGAGGCTTCTCTTGGGTTCGGTCGCCGCTGGCCTCCTACACAAGCCGCTGTGTCCCACGGTCGTTGTGCCAAGTGCACGCGAACCGATCGCCGATTGAGGTAGGGAATAGCGTCAGAACGGGCGAGCATGGGGCGGTGCCTTCCGCCCCTGTCCCCCACGTCGACGTCGCCATCATCGGAGGTGGCCCCGCTGGCGCGGCCGCAGCGATGCGGCTGGCGCGAGGCGGGGCACGCGTCGTCGTCTTCGAGAAGGCTGCGTTCGGCCGGGACAAGGTGTGTGGTGACGGGCTTACGCCGAGGGCCGTCGAGGCGCTCAACGTCCTTGACATCCCGCTGGATGCGTCGCACTACATCGATGGCCTACGAATGATCGCAAACAAGACCCGACGCGAACTGCCCTGGGCGGGCGGCAGTCTGTTCCCCTATCACGGCGCAGTTTGGCGCCGCACCGGACTCGACGCCGCCCTCATGCAGGCCGCTGACGATGCCGGCGCCGACATGCGATATGAGACCGAAGCATTGCCGACGATCGTCGACGGCAAGGTTGTCGGCATCACCGTCGACGACGCGCCGGTTCTGACCGCCGATCTGACCATCATCGCGACAGGGGCGCCTGGCGCCGTCGCCCGCATGCTGGGAGCCAACCGGATCGACGGTGAACCGTTCGGTCTCGCAATCCGCGCCTACGTCGAGTCTCCCCGGCACGCCGACAAGCATATTGAGGCGTGCCTCACGCTGAAGGACGATCACGGCACTCCTGTGCCGGGCTACGGCTGGATGTTCCCCTGCGGCGACGGCACCGTCAACATCGGGGCAGGTGCCCTCTCCACGATGAAGGGCTTCAAGAAGCTCAATCTCAATGCGTTGCTCGATAACTACCGCAATCTCGTTCCAGACTGGGAGATCGGCGAGTACATCGATCGGCCGCGTGCGTGGCGCCTACCAATGAGTGTCCAGAAGCGCCATGGCCCCGGCTGGCTCGCGATCGGCGACGCGGCCGGCTTTGTCAACCCGATGAACGGCGAAGGCATCGACTACGGACTCGAATCGGGCACCGTGGCCGCGGATTGTTTCCTTAGCCAGCCAGCGAGCGTCACGACCGACTACGACCGCATCGTCGGCGAGCGCTTTGACGCGTTTCTCCGGACCGGCCGTCGTTTCTCGTTCTTGATCGGCCATCCGTTCATTCTGAGCAACGGTCTCCGACTGGCTGTTGGGACCGACGCCATCGCCAAACTCACCCTGCAGGTGATGGGCAATCTGATCGACAGCGATACACCGGGCACGGCTAGCCGGGTCTTGAAGGTGGCCGACAAGACACTGGCGCTCGCCGACCCGTTGCTGCGCCGAACCCGGGCCGCCGCCTCCTAGCACCGGAACGATCGAGACGTTGGCCCCCTAGAGCGAACGGAGGAACCGATCGTTCTCCTCAGGGCTACTTATGGTGACTCGGATCCCCTCGCCCGGGAATGGCCGCGTCACGACACCTTCTTTCTCGAGCTCGGCGTATACGGCGTCGGTGGCTCCGCCGAGCGGCAGAAACACGAAGTTGGCGTGAGACTCGGGAACGTCGTAGCCACGCTGGCGCAACTCGGCCAAGACCCGTGTTCGCTCGGCTCGGATCTCCTTGACCCGGTCCATGACTTCGTCCATATGGTCGATGCAGGCAATGGCGGCCGCCTGCGCGATGCCGTTGACCGCGAACGGGAACAGCGTCTTGTCGATCGTTTCGATGACGTCGGGATGGCCAACGGCATAACCAACCCGTAGTGCCGCCAGTCCCTGCGCTTTCGAGAACGTCCGGAGCACAAGCAGATGCGGATGCTTTGCGGTGAGGAGCGGGATGGGGTCGGCGATGCCTTCGCCCATGAATTCGCGGTACGCCTCATCGAGCACCACGATGACCTCGTGACCGATCTTGGTGAGGAGGTCGTCGATTGCGTCCATGTCGAGGGCGGTGCCCGTCGGGTTGTTTGGATTGGACAGCACAACCAACTTGGTTCGGGGCGTGACCGAATCAAGCACGGCGGCGAGGTCGAACGTGTAGTCGACCAACGGACTCGTCTTGGCGACGGCACCAACGAGTTGGGTGTAGACGGGGTACACCTCGAATGATCGCCATGGGTAGACGATCTCGTCGCCGGGGTCGACGTAGGCCAGGGCGAGCTGCTGGAGCAAACCGACCGAACCGCATCCGACTGCTACCTGATTCGCCTTCACTCCTAGCCACTCGGCTAATCGTTCGCGCAACGCAGTAGCCCGATGGTCGGCGTAGCGGTTCGTTCCTGTGGCAGCATCGATGATCGCTTGTTGGACCGCGGGGATCGGGTCCCACGGCGTCTCGTTGGACGCGAGTTTGATGGCGTTGCTAATGCCGTGCTCGGCCTCAGCCTGGGCCGCCGCCTTTCCCGGTCGGTAGGCGGGCAGTGCGACGACGGCGTCTCGTGGTTGTCCTGGCATCGCTGGATGCTAACGCACGAGTCCGGGAACAACCGAGCCACCGTTGCGGTTGTCTGGCCCATGGCCATCTCCCGTCTCAACCATGCCGTGCTCTATGTTCGTGATGCCGCAGCGTCAGCGAAGTTCTACGTCGACATCCTTGGATTCAAGATCGCCGTGGAGTTCCCTGGTGCGGCGTTCCTTCGCACCAGCGACACCACCCCAAACGACCATGACCTCGGGCTCTTCTCGGTCGGCGCCGGCGCAGCCCCATCGGCCGCCGGGCGCCAGTCCGTTGGGCTCTATCATCTTGCGTGGGAAGTGCCGACGCTCGCCGAGATGTTGGTGCTGCGCGAGAAGCTCCAATCAGTCGGCGCACTCGTCGGCGAGTCCGACCACGGCGAGAGCAAGAGCCTCTACGGCCAGGACCCCGACGGCATTGAGTTCGAATTGGTGTGGGCGGTGCCAGCCGATCGCATCGACCCGTCGCTCGACGAGTTCGGCACGAAGCCAATCGACTGGACGACGACGGTTGCCCGTTTCGGCGCCGATACGCCCGGTCGCAACACCTACGTCCACTAACCAAGTAGGTCCTTCGCCACGTCGAGGTAGAGGCTGGTCGTGAGACCAAGCGACTCGACATCGATGCGTTCGTCATGGCCGTGGAACCGGCTCGAAAAATCGCCGGCGTTGAGCGCAGGGCTGAAGAGGCCGGCACCGTAGGCGATCGAGCCGAGCTCACGGTAGATCCGGGCATCGGTGAAGCCGACCGAGAGCCCCGGCGACAAGCGGGCGGTCGGAAACGGTTTGTTGACGGCACGTTGAAGCGAATCCCAGAGCGGGTTGTTGAGCTGCGATATCGTCGCCTTGTCGTTCATGATTGTCTCGACGGTGACGTGCTGGGCTAGGTCACCGAGGGCTTCGTCAAGATGTGCTTGGACCTCGTCACTGCCCTCGCCCGGCAGCGTCCGGATGTCGACTTCAATGGTGACGTCGTCGGGAATGACGTTGGTCTTCATTTCGGGCCCACCGAAGAGCACATTGCTGGAGAACGTCGTGTGGGTGCACGCGTGCAGGAACGCCGCAGTTGGCACGCTTGGCATCTCGTCGAGGGCCGCATCAAGCTTCGCTGGGTCGAGCATGGTGGCGCGTGTCTGCGGGTCGAGCCCCATTGAGTCGACTCGTTCAAGCCACAGCTCGTGAAACTTCGCCGGCGGGCGATAGTCGGCCAGACGCTGGATCACACCTGCGGCCTTGATCAGCGCGTTGTCTTTGCGGAACGGCATCGAGCCATGCCCAGGGGTGCCCGCGATCTTCAACCGCCGCCAGGCCACCCCCTTCTCCCCGACCGTCATCGAGATTGATGGCGCCTCGGGATTCCCTGAATGAAGCCCGCCGTTTTCGGTGAGAACGTAATCGGCGTAGATGTCGTCGCGATGGTGATCGGCCATCCACCGAGCACCGTGCGCACTGCCAGACTCTTCGTCGGCCACAGCGAAGAAGATGAGGTCGCCTTTCGGCCGGAAGTTGGTGTCGGCGAGATGCCGGAACACGACGGCCATCGAGGCGGTGAGGTTGAGCATGTCAACCGCGCCCCGACCCCAGACCTCGCCGTCCACCAGTTCGCCGCCGAACGGGTCGCGGCTCCAACCCGACTCGTTCACCGGAACGACGTCGGTGTGGCCCATCAGGCACAGGCTTGGAGCGTTGGGGTCTGAACCCTCAATCCTGCTGACTAGCGACACCCGTCCGGGCGTCGGCTCGTATCGCTGAAAGTCGAGTCCAGATCCTTCGAGGATGTGCTGGAGCACATCGGCGTTGCGAACCTCCTGACCCGACTCGGCGCGCCCGTCATTGACGCACGCATTGCGAATCATGGTTTGGAGGAGTTCAACCGTTTGGTTTGTGAGATCTGCGGCCATCGCCGCAGTCTCTCACTCCCCGATGCTTAGGACCAACAATGGCGACTGGCGTACCACGGGCGGGTGCCGTCTCGCTCCCAGGTCATGAGAGCGGCCTCGTCCTGTTGGGCTGGTGTGGCGTCCATGGATCGGCGAACACCGTAGCGAGCAGCATGGCCATAGGCGGCCCAGCTGGAGTTGAGGAACTGGTAGCCACCGCTTGCCGTGCTACGCGAGTTCCTGGCGGTGTAGCTATCACGAGATTCACACCAGCGGATGCTCAGCAAGATCTTTGGCAGCCAGACGACATTGCCAGCGTCGACCCAGCCAACAGGATGACTGCCGTTGGGTGCGGCCGCTTCGGCGGCAACCGCCACGCGGCTCGGCGGCGGCAGGGTGCCGGTGATGATCTGATGTTCACGAGAATCCGACACGGCAGCGACGGCAATGGCGGGATCGGGGAACGAGCTCCAGTAGGCGTAGCCGCCTGCTTCGGGATTACGGCCGAGTGCCCAACGGTAGGCATCGATGATGACATCGCCGGTGCTCTGCTGGGCCTCGACCGAGTCAAGCATGAAACGAGCGACCTCTTGCGGTGGATACCCCTCGCGAAGTCGATCGGCCCAGAATGCCTGACCCGGACTATCTGCCTCCCGACCAAGCGTCGCTCGGTAGAGCCGCCCCGCCTGATCGAGGAACGGGTCACCCGTAGTGGTCGTCGTTGGCTCAACGAGTCCGGTCGTTGTGGTGACCGGCGCTGCCGTTGTTGTCGTGACCGGTGCTGCCGTTGTTGTCGTGACGGCCATGACCGTTGTGGTCGTGGTGGCCTCAAGGACCGTGATCTCGCCGCCCGTTGATTCAACGACGGTCGTTGTTGTCGCTTGGTCTTCTGCCGGCGTGGCATCGCCCTCGGCGGCACCGGCGGCTGGGCCGGCGAGTAGGAGTATGGAGTTTGTTAGTGCAAGTACAGATATCAGTTTCTTCAGCATCGTTGTCCCTCTGCCTCTGAATGCCTGACAGGCACGACAAAGAGCAACGGCTAGCAGCGAGTACGCGAAGAACTCTGCCAATAAGGGTGTTGCTCCGTGAGCAACGCGTTCGTCCGCGACGACTGCCGATCGATGCTCCGTCTCTGCCCGCCAGAAAGGTGCATGTCTCGTCCAGGTTGTTGGCCCCTGGAAAAGCCTCGATTCCGTAACATATCGACCAGTACGGCGCGAAACCAAATAGATCTCACGCTTCGTGGCCGCTGTCACACGCCTACTTCGCGTGTTCGTAATCGTCCGATACCCTCTCTGACAAGCCGATACGGAGGGTTTTGAATGCCAGATTCTTACGTCGCATGGAACGGAGAAAATTATCCGTGGCCACCCCCACAAGGGTGGGAACCACGCAGCGACGGCCGTTATTGGCCCGCGAATGCGGCACCACCGGCACCTGCCGCTCCGCCTGCGCCAGCACCGACGATTACCCCTATGGCGGGAGCGCCCTATATTCCGCCCCCAAAGAAGGATGGGATGTCTGGGGCGATGAAGGCGCTACTCATTGTCCTCGCTGCCGTCGTCTTTCTCTTTGGTGGCTGCATCGCTGCTGTTGCCATTGGGGGCGCCGTGTTCAGCGATCGCATCGAAACCGTGGTCGACGACTTTGTCGAATCCCAGGACGAAGCGGCCCGTCAGACCTCAATCGTCGATGGAACATGCCGCCTCGAAGATGGCTTCCCGACCGTCGAGGTTGAGGTCAACAACACGAGCGGCGGCCGCTCCGACTATTTCATCACGGTCGAGTTCACCGATAAAAGCGGCGAGAAAACTGGCGTGCCGCTCGAGCTTCGAGGCGTCGATTCCGGCGAGCGCAAGAGCGACTCGGTGACGGGTCTGGTCGAGTTGAGCAACGACGGATTGATGTGTCAGGTGATAGAGGTTCTTCGGCTCGCAAGCCGCTAGCGTCTTCGAAGCGCCCACGTAGCTCAATTGGATAGAGCAGGCGGTTTCTACCCGTCAGGTTGGGGTTCGATTCCCTCCGTGGGTACCACACCACAGTCGCAGATGGAGGTAAGCGCGCTTTGGATCATGGTTGGCCGCATTGATCTGCGTCAGACAAATCCTTGGGTGTAGAGCTGCGTCTTGTGTCGATGGCAAGGCCCACAGAGCATCTGCCCGTTCGAAGGAACCGTGCGTCCGCCCGACGAGGCCTCACGAATATGGTCGGCCTCACATCTTCGGGCTGGCGTGTCGCATCCGGCGCCACGGCAGTGGGGATCACGAATCATTAACCCGACGCGTTTTGCCCTCGGAACAACCGGACAGAAGCGGACGCATCGAAGTCGAGGTTTTCGCACTCAAGACGAACCGCCGAATCGATCCGAGCGTTGCGATCCGAAGCGCCAATGCTGGAGAGACGGGCAGTCCGCCGAGGGTCTCACATCGATAGGTTTCGGCCTCGGTTGCGTCGGGCCGCTCAGTGAGCGCGCCGTCGGCCTCGGCGGTTGCCTCGCGCTGGAGACGATCGAGCGTCGCGTGATCGATCACTACGTTGAGCACGGCGCGCACGCCTGGGTCGACGGCTCCCGGAGCTGCGCCCTTCCGACGAGTTCGAGCAGCGAATCGAGCCATCGCTGGCGATCGGTCCGGAGAAGGTCGCTAAAGCCAGCGTCGTCTCCTACCGCTGCCCGCGCATCTGCCCACTCCGCATCGAGCAGGCGGTCGTAAATCGGTTGCATCGACAGCAGCAGAACCTCAAAGCATTCGTTGGGGATGGAAAGCTCGACAAGCGTGGTTTGGCCAACTCCCTGCGCCCAGATCATCCGACGGTCCTTGTGTGCGGCGTCGAGGAGATCTTGTGGATCGGTCGGGTCGACCAGCTCAGCCCACGCGTCTATGAAACGTCGAAAGTATGGCCATGGCTCCTTCGCCCACCGCAAGAAGTGGGCCTGGTCTCGCTTGGCATCCTCTGGGAAGTCCATTGTTACGGCGCAGATCTTGGCGACGTGTTCGCCAGAAATCTCCCCCGCAAGAAAAGTGTCGAAGACCTCGGAATTACGTCGGTCAAGAAGGTCGCACGTTTAACCCGTGAGCCCGCCTGCGCTTTCGACACGCCGGTCAGATTGGCGACCCACGTCGCCGGTGAGCGGAACCCCGAGCGTCGGAAACACTTTCGCCGTCGCGACTCCGCAAGGATCGACGCATGGCGAGCCTCGGCTTGGGCCAGCAACTTAGCCGACTCTTGCACCAGCGAATCGAACTCAGCGTCGCGTGCCTCAACGAAGTCATCGGTCACGTACCGCTGCACATCGAAGCTGTCGACGAGTCCGGCATCAACACGACGGGCCGCGCGGCGGCGAGGTCCCGCCGCAGTTTTTCGACGTATTGCCAGTCTGCCATTTCTCCATTTTAACGAACACTTGTTCGATATTCAAGCCTTCATATTATTTATAACTATGTTTTTCATTACTTCTGTTTCTAGCTCTACGGTTTTGACGGCTCGCGGCGATCGCAGCGCCCCTTCGCCGTCGTGCAGCCTCGAGCGCCTCGCAACAGATCAGGACACTGCAATCCGACCGGCAATCCCAGAATCTGTGGCTGAACGTTGATCGTGCCGCTAGCATCAGACGCTCTTGGTGGTCGTAGCTCAATCGGCTAGAGCATCGGGTTGTGATCCCGAAGGTTGGGGGTTCGAAACCCCTCGATCACCCAGCAGGGAACCTATTCGCCCTGTGGGACCCGTCCTACAGGGCGATAGGATTCTCGGTTAGTACAGGCGCCTCTAGCTCAATTGGCAGAGCATCGGACTCTTAATCCGCAGGTTCTGGGTTCAAGTCCCAGGGGGCGTACAGCAAGAAACCCCAGGTCAGGCCCGATTTTCGGGCGGCCTGGGGTTTCGTGATTTTCAGCGAAAACTGCCCCGTGGTCACACGGTGGTCACATTGGTTCCGGCATCGTGCGGGTACCGAACCTCGACATTCTGGTGTCGTGCGGCGGCGGCCCGGATGATCGCGGTACCGTCGGACCCCGTGGACGGCGAAGCTGGAGAAAACTCGAACGACAAGCCGTTGTGCGAGTGGGCTGTGCCGATCACCGGAGAAGCAGACGCGCTACAGGTCCGAGCGGCGCCTGGGGCGCTAACCGTGGTGGTCGGCGCCAACGGATCCGGCAAGTCAGCGCTCGGCTTCTGGATGCAGGCGAACAGTGGTGTCGCCTTCGTCGAGCGATTGATCGCTCACCGTCGCCTGTGGATCGAGCATGCTGGTCCTGACATCACCTCCGGCCAGCGCGATCAGCAGAGCGAAAACATCCTGAACTACGACCGCCGCCCCGACTCTCGTTGGAGAGACCACGCCCAGGCAGTGAGGCCGAATATCGCGCTATTCGACCTGATCTCGAGCCACAATGCCCGAAACGATCGATTGGCAAAGCAGATCGACGCCGGCCTCAGCACAGACGAGATCCGCACCGCCCTTTCGCCCTCGCCTATCGCGAGGCTGAACCGGGTGCTGAGGCGGTGCTCGTTCAGGGTCGAGGTGTCTCTTGCTGAAACCGGTTCTCTAGACGCTGTTCGAGAAGGACTCGAGCCGTTCCCGATCTCCCAGATGTCGGACGGCGAGAAGAGCGCACTCTTGCTTGCGGCTGAGATCCTCACCGCGAAGCAAGGGTCCGTTCAGATCATCGACGAGCCGGAACGGCACATGCATCGGTCGATCTCCGCTCCGCTCATGGAGGCCTTGGCTGATGAACGGCCAGACTGCCACTTCGTGATTCTTACCCACGACCTTGACCTTGCCCAGTCTCTCGCCCGCCGGAACGCTCAGATCCTGTCGCTCCAAGGCTGCGAGTGGAACGGCGAGCAAGTGAGATCCTGGTCGGCGTTCACTCTCAATGGGTCTGAGATCCCAGACATACTCCGCGGGGCAATCCTCGGAGGCCGCGAGCACGTCGTGTTCGTAGAGGGCGCTCGCGAGAGTCTCGACCTCAAGATCCTTGAGCTGCTTCTCGAGGGCTGGTCAATAGTTCCGGCGGGCGGATGCGGCGAGGTGATTCGCGCCACGAAGGGTCTTCGGCGCAGCGGAACATTCCACTGGATCCAAGCAGCCGGCGTGGTCGACAGAGACGGTCGGACCGACGAGGAATGCCAAACGTTGCGTACGGAGGGCATTTACGCACTCGGCATGAACGAGATCGAGAACGTGTATCTCGCCGCCCCCGTTATCGCAAGGATCGCCGAGCATCAATCGTCGGTCGTCGGAGAGGAAGGCGCGGACCTCGTAGCTCGGGCTCGTGATGCTGCGCTGGATGCATTGCAGCAGCCAGGCACTGTCGAGCACCTAGCCTCCGTCTCTGCGCTGGCAATCGCATCGAGAAAGATCCGTGAATCGACACCGGATCGAGCGACGCTGAAGGACGCCGGAGACGAGATCACGATCTCGCTCGAGAACCCAATCAGATCAGCTGAAGATCGCCTGCGTTCACTCGTCACAGAGCGGAATCTGGACTCGATCCTTCGCGAGTATTCGGTTCGGGACAGCGCTGTTCGAGATCGGATGGCAGTCGCTCTTGGCTTCCGAGAGATCACGCACCTGGAAAACGTGGCCCGCCACCTGCTGCGTGAGGATCCGTCACTCACCGACGAGCTTCGCCAAATTGTTGGACCTTGCCGAGCGCCCACCCCCGACTTGACCGATCGGCACGGGGCTCACTCGGTGTCAACCAGGCCCGCTGCGGTCTCGGCGGCTTCGCGTTGGTGGC
Organism: Acidimicrobiales bacterium; assembly: GCA_041394345.1. Taxonomy (GTDB): domain Bacteria; phylum Actinomycetota; class Acidimicrobiia; order Acidimicrobiales; family SZUA-35; genus JBBKWJ01. Next base: position 35,344 of record JAWKIN010000012.1, read on the forward strand.
CGGGGAGGACGTGGCCGTAGACCTGGAGGGTGAAGGCAACGTCGGCGTGGCCGAGGCGTTCGCTGACCATCCTCGGGTTCTTGCCCATGGCGAGCAGGTGCGTGGCGTGGGTGTGGCGCAGGCCGTGGAGGGTGAGGTACCGACCTCGAGGGTGCGGACGAGCGCCACGAAACGCTTCGACACGTTGTCGGGATGCTGCGGCGTGCCGATGACGGTCGTGAACACGTAGCCAGTCTCGGTCCACCCCTTCTCCACGAACTCCGCGGCCTGGCGCTGCTGGTCCCAGTGGGCACGCATGATGTCGGTGGTGCGGTCGTCGATGTCGATCACTCGGCGGGAGCGGCGTGACTTCGGGGTGCTCACCCCGGGCACTCCGTTGGTGACGCCGAGGGTCTGGCGGACGCGGACGGTCTGGTCGGCGAGGCTCACGTCTTCCCATCGCAGCCCGCAGAGCTCGCTTCGGCGCATGCCGGTGAGCGCGGCGAGGCGGTAGAGGGCGAACAGTTCGTCGCCCTCGGCGGCGGCGAGGAATGTGCGCAGTTCGTCGGGTGTCCAGGCGGGGCGCTCGGTGTCGAGCTGGGCGGTGCTGGGCTTGTCGGCGAGGCGGGCGACGTTGCGCTGCAAGATGCCCTTGCGTTCGGCATCGCCGATGGCCTTGCGGATCACCCGATGCACCCGCAGGACGGTCTTCGGGGACAGCGGTCGTCCTCCCCTGCCGCCTTCGGCCATGAGGGTTCGGTAGAGGCGTTCGAGATGGAGGGGCGTGAGCTTGGTGAGCTTGACGTCGCCGAGGTGGGGCTTGATGTAGCGGCGGGTCTCGTTGCGGTAGTCGCTGATCGTGCGCGGCTTCATGTCGGTCTGGGGCAAGCCCGCGAGCCAGTGGTCCAGGTACTCGATGAAGGTCATGTGCTCGACGTCGAACAGGAAGCCGCCGGCCTCGATCGCGCGTCGGGCCTCGTCGAGTGCTGCGGAGGCGTCGGCCTGGGTGGTGAAGCCGCGCTTGCGGCGTTGGCGGCGCTTGCCGGTGTCGGGGTCGTCGCCGAGGTCCACGACGTACTGCCAGAAGGTGCGTCCGTCGCTGGTGGTGTACTTGGTGACTCCGGGTTGACGTCTCGGCATGGGTTCGTTCCTTGGTGTTCGCAGGGGTGCGTCGAGGTCCTGGTGGCCCAGTTCTTCCGACGGGGCGGCGGGGGCAAGCTGGAGCTCCCGGAGGCCGCCGGCCGAGTAATAACGAGCTTGCGGCCGCTGGTCCGTCGGGACACGATCCGGGTCAGGACTCGGCTGGTCGGGTGAGGTGGCGCCATCTCCTCGGGATCCGGTCGAGGGCGTGGGCGTGTGCGGGAGGCTTGTTGTTGGTGATGACCAGCCGGTCGTCCTGGCCGAGCTGGCGCAGCACGTTGGAGGGCACGAGGGGCACGCCGGTGGCGGTGTCTCGTCCGAATTGGTGGATCTCGGTGATCGCCGGGCCGTTGACGTAGCCGGGCTGGTGTTCGGTGCCGAGGAGCTCGGAGACGTAGCGGATGGTGGCGAGGTCTCGGATGCCGGGGAAGTAGACCTGGGTGAGGTGGTTGGCGATGACGGTGTCGGCCGAAGGTCCGTAAGCGGCGTCGATCTGGGCTTTCGATTGCCAGACGGTGACGAGTTGGATGCCGTAGCCGGCGACGGTGGAGGCCCAGTGCGGGAGTTGGGCAAGCGGCACGTTGGCGGTCTCGTCGAGCAGCAGGAGCAGTTCGGTGTCGAGGGCCCGGCCGGTGTGTTCGTGGCGCAGGATCACTTGGTCGACGAGATCGGCGATGAGGCCGCCGAAGGCCGGGGCGAGGAGGTCCTGGTCCATGAGCGGGGCGGCGAGGTAGAGGGTGTTGTTGCCAGAGGTGAGCCAGTCGAGGTCGATGGTGGTGGTCTCGGAGAGGCGGCGGATCTCGTTGCGGGTCCAGGGCATGACGGCGTGGCGGGCGCTGGTGTAGAAGCTGGAGCTGACTCGGCCTTCGGCTCGCCAGATGCCGGCGAGGGTGGCCTGGACGTCGGCAACGAGATCGGGGTGGATGCCTTCGTCGGTTGCGAGGGCCCGCAGGAAGGACGCGGCCTTGCCGGGATCTTCGGCGGAGGGTTGGTCCATCGCGAGCACCCAGCGGGCGACGTCGGTCATGGTGAGACCACGCGTGTTGGCGGCGAGCCACATGAGTCCGCCGAGGAGGGTCTCGCCGTGGCGTGACCAGAAGGTGCCGTGGCCGGTGCGGTCGAGCTGCACCGCCGATAGCAGTCGCTTCGCTGAGCGCTGGGCGCCCTCGAGGCTGCGAGCGTCGCGCAGTGGCGACCAACTCGCCGACGACATCGGGGTCATGCGGCTTGGGTCGTAGACCCTGACCTCGCCCTGGGCCTGGCGGGCGTCGAGGGTGGGGGCGATGAGGTCGGTCTTGACCGAGCTGATGATGGCGGGGCCCTGCCAGAGCTGAGTACCGATGATTGCGCTGTGGGACTTGCCCGAGCGGCTGGGGCCGACAAGGGCGAGCGCGCCGGGGACGGTGCGGGTCTTGCGACCGATCTCGTGGCGGTGGGTGGCGATGACGCGGCGGCCCATACGGGCGTAGGGGAACCTGCCAGGGGTCGGCGCCGGGAGGCGTTCGCTACGCATCTCGCGTGGAGTGGCGAAGCGGGGTTGAGCGTCGACGTCCAGGCGGCGGCGCTTGTCGAGCCCGTCGCCTCGCCCGGCTGACCACAGGATGACCTTGATCCCAGCGGTGAGAATCAGCACCAGGGCGGCGATGTGGATGCCCCAGTAGAGGTGCGGGCCGGGGAGCCGACTGCGGGCGGGTTCCGGGAAGGCGGCGGCTGGGTCGCCCATGGTGGCCGGGAGGTGGACGACGCCGCTCATGACGTCGTCGAACCGGATGCCGGGGCCTTGTCCGCTGGCGAGCCAGGAGGCGACGTAGACGAGGCCGCCGAGGGCGATGAGCGGTCCGCCGATGGCGATGAGTCCGATGGTGGCGAGGTTGTCGTTGTCGGGTTGGTGGTGTGCGGTCATAGGGATGGTCCTCCGATGTCGATGGCGGCGGTCTTGGCGCGGGAGATGCCGAGGGATCGGCGAACGTCCGCGAGTGGGTCGAGCGATGCCCGGCCGAGTTCGTCTCGGCTGGCGACGGCGTAGAGGTGGTTCTCGTGGCGGCCGCGGGACAGGCCCGTGTAGCCGAGTTCGTTGAACAGGCCGTCGTCGCCGAGGAGGTAGGCGGCATCACACGTCATGCCCTGGGCTTTGTGGACGGTGACGGCGTAGCCGTGGCTGAGGTGGCCGTCGTCGATGTAGCGGTTGGGGACGTCGACGTTGGTGCCGTTGTCGAGGCGAACGGTCAGACCGGTGGCGGTGGTGCCGGTGACGCTGCCTCGGTGCCCGTTGAGGATGCCGAGGTCGTAGCGGTTGCGATGGGCGATGACCCGGTCGCCGAGGGAGAACTCGGTGCTGTCGTTGCGCCAGATGGAGGGGCCGAGTTGGCCGTGGGCGATGAGGTGGTGGCGGGCCCGGTGGTTGAGGTCGCCGACGTCGCTGCGGTGGGCGGCGATCATCACGGCGTGACGGCCCTGGGCAGTGGCGGCGTGCCAGTCGGCTACGAGGGCTTCTCGGACGGTGTCGGCGTTGTCGCCGACGGTCAGGCGTCCGGAACGGTGGAGATTGGCGAGGGCGTGGTCGATGTCGTTGGCCCGCAGCGCATCGAGGGCGGCCCGTTCGTTGGGGTCGAGCTGGCGTCGGTTCTCGGTGAGGTGGAGGGGCTGGATACGTCGGGCGATGGCGGAGAAGGTGCCGCCGGCGTCAACTTCAGGGAGCTGGCGGGGGTCTCCGACGAGGACGAGCTTGGCGTCGGCCCGTTGGGCTTCGTCGATGAGGCGGGCGAGTTGGCGGGTGCCGACCATGCCGGCTTCGTCGATGACGAGGACGGTGCGCCGGTCGAGCTGCAGTTCGCCGGTGGTGAGCTGGTGCAGGGTGCGGTGCAGGGTCTGGGAGCCGATGCCTGCGCCGGTGTGGAGTTCGGCGGCGGCTCGGGCGGACAGGGCGGCGCCGATGACGCGGTGGCCGTCGCGTTCGTAGGCATCTCGGAGGGCGTCGAGGGCGGTGGTCTTGCCGGCGCCCGCCTTGCCGACCACGACGGTGATGGCGTCGCCGGATAGGGCGGCGTGTTCGACGAGCCAGCGTTGCTCGTCGGCGAGGTGAGGTCGGGCGGCGAGGGCGTCGGCGACAGATCGACGGGAGGCAACGGCTATGCCTTGGTCGAGCCCGGCGACGGCGGTGGCTGCGGCTCGGGTCTCGAGGGCGAGGATCTCGGGGTGGTGTAGACGCCGGGGAGGCGTTCGATGGCGTGGGGGCGGGCGAGATAGTTGTCGCTGCGGCGCAGGATCTCGTTGAGGCTGGCGCCGTCGGGGGCAGAGCGGGCAGTGTGGCGGATGACGTCGCGGCGGCTGTAGGTGGCGTCGTGTTCGGTGAGGGCGAAGGCCAGGGCGTCGTCGGTGGTGGCGAGCCTGGGAGTGCGCTCGACGGTTGGGATGCCGGTGCCGTCGAAGCCGACGGCGTGGGCCCGGTCGCGCCACTGGCGGCGCAGCACGTCGTCGGGGAGGTCGTCCTCCTTGTCGGGCCGGGTGGCGAGGGCGGCGACACGAGCGCCTCGGCCGGTGGTGACGCCACGTTCGGCCATCTCGGCTTCGATGTCGCGTCGGCGTTGGCTGAACTCGCGGCGCACGGCGAGAGGGACGCCGGCGATCTCGCCGACGCCGTGACGGTCGATGTCGCCGTAGAGCAGTCCTTGGGACTGGGCCAGCTCGTGGCGGAGGACCGATTGGAAGACAGCTTCGGCGGTGTAGCGGATGCCGTAGAGCTGGCGGGTGTCGATGCCGGTGATGCGGCCGTCGGGTCCGGGGCTGGCGTTGGCGACGACGAGGTGGCGGTGGAGGTTGGGGTCGCCGAGTCGGCTGGTGCGGTGGTCGAAGCTGGCGACGATGAGCCCGTTGCCGTCGTGGTAGTCGAGGCCGCCGTGGCCTCGGCGCACGATGGTCGCTTCGCCTTCGAGGAGGCGAACGACCGCAGTCTCTGCCGTGTCGATGGCGGCTTCGACGTTGCGGCGGGTGTCGTGGTCGCCGACGGCCCAGAGCACCGACATCGACTTGGGAACGCTGAGGGTGACGTCGAGGGCGGTGACCTTGATCGGGAACGCGGTGAGCGAGGTGCCGGTGTCGGGCCGGACGCCTTCGAGGATGGCTCGGAAGTCGTCGGGGTCGACGGGACCGGTGAGGTCGAGTTGGGCGGCGAAGGTGCCGTGCCAGCGGCCGGAGCGTTCGAGGCTGCCGTAGTACTCGTAGGCGTCGTCGTGGTGGAGTTCGTTGAGGTAGTACTCGGCGTTGCGGACCTTGCCGATGGTGATCATGCCCACTCCCCCGCTCCCGGCGCGTGGGTGGCGCCCGTGCGGCGGCGGAGCCGGCACACACCCCTGGTGTATTGGTGTGAACCTCCATCTCGCGGTCCCAGAGAGATGGAGTGGGAGATGCCAGATGAGCTGGCGAGCACGCCGGTCATGGCGTGTTCTCGAACGGAAGCTCGAGCTGGGTCATGCGCTCGATGACGGCGACCGGCACACGGAGGCAGCCGCCGATCTTGATGACCGGGAGGCCTTCACGGCCGCCGGTCAGGCGGTACTGCTTGGTGGCCAGGTAGGCCGTGTTGCGCGACACGCCGAGCCGCTGCGCTGCCTGCTCGACCGTGAGGAAGGTCGGGTCCGATCCGGATTCCATGAGTACGTCTCCTTGCAAACTCCACCGGCGTAATTCCGGGTTTTGGACGATCGCGTAGAATACGTACCTTGTCAACACGAGTACGCAGAATCATGTACCATGCTGCGATGCCCCGGATTCGCAGTGACGCCGCCGACGACCCGAACACGCTCGACGCCAACCAGGTCGTGGCCTTCAACTTCCGCCTCGCCCGCGAGTCGAAGGGCTGGACCCAGGACGAGACGGCGATGCGTCTCGAGAAACACCTTGGTCAGCGGCTCAAGAAGACGAGCATCTCGGCCATCGAGCGTTCGGTGGAGTCAGACCGTCGCCGGGTGTTCACGGTGCAGGAGGTCGTCGCTTTCGCCCTGACCTTCGACGTGCCGTTCCTGTGGTTCCTGATCCCACCGCCAGACGAGGGCCTGAAGCTCGAAGGGCTCGACGGCCCGCTCGCCCAGCTGTGGCGCGTCGCCATCGGCACCGACGATCAGGCCGACCTGGTCCTCGAACGGCTCGCTGCGTTCACCGAGGCCAACCCCGACGCAGCCCACGACGTCGCCGCCGAAGCGCTCGGCTTCGAGCCGGGGGTGACCTTGGAGCACTACCAACGGGTCCGCCTCGACGGCCTGATCGACATGGTTGCCGAAGAGCTCGATCCGCTGGATGAGCTATTCGCCGAGATGGGCCGGCTCGTCGACCGCTACAACACGGCGGCCACCCGGTTCTCGCTCAACGCCGACGTCCCGAGGCGGGCCTACCGCCGAACCTCGGAGGTCCTACTCGGCCGCAAGGTGTGGGAGCTGATCAACGCCGACTACGGCCGCAAGTTCCCTGGCCTCACGCTGCTCGACCTCGTCGACCGAGACGACGTCCCCTGGGAGTCGCTCATCGACACCGATCGCCCGGAGGTACGCGACGCCATCCTCCGCTTCGCCGAGGCCATCGAACCCGACCTGCGCGGCTACGTCAGCGGGCAACGCTGATGACGGGATCCCGCCATCAGAGACCACCACGGGGTGCCGCCCTACAGTTGCGAATGGCGCCCCGAAGCGGCGGAGGCAGGAATGGAAATCGGACCAGGGAGTCGACGCCGGTAGGCGCTGACAGCACGAGTGGCAGCCAGATCAACAACCACGCTGCCTTCATCTGGTCGGTGGCCGACCTGCTGCGCGGCGACTACAAGCAGTCGGAGTACGGCCGGGTGATCCTGCCGTTCACTGTCCTACGCCGGCTCGACTGTGTGCTCGATCCGGTGAAGGCCGAGATGCTGGCCAAGTACGAGTCGGTGAAGGGCCGGGTCGAGAACTTCGGTCCAGTGCTCGACGCGCTCACCGACATCGACGGACTCTGGAACACGTCGCGATTCGACCTGCCGAAGCTGCTGCACGATCCCGACAACCTGGCCGACAACCTGCGGGCCTACATCCACGGCTTCTCGCCCGAGGCCCAGGAGATCCTCGACAAGTTCGACTTCCCCACCCAGATCACCCGCCTCGACAAGGCCAAGCTCCTCTACCTGGTCGTGTCGAAGTTCGCCGAGATCGACCTGCACCCCGACCAGGTCACCAACCTCGAGATGGGCTACCTCTACGAAGAACTCGTCCGGCGGTTCTCGGAGCTGTCGAACGAGACGGCCGGCGAGCACTTCACCCCTCGCGAGGTGATCCGGCTCATGGTCGAGCTGCTGTTCGCCGAGGACGACGACTTGCTGCGGAAGCCCGGCATCGTCAAGACCCTGTTCGACCCCGCCTGCGGTACGGGCGGCATGTTGTCGGTGGCCGAGGACCGGCTCCGTGAGCTGAACCCGAACGCCCGCCTGGAGGTGTTCGGCCAGGAGCTCAACGACGAGACCTACGCCATCTGCCGCTCCGACATGATGCTCAAGGGCCAGGACGCCTCGAACATCGCCGGGCAACTCGTTCTCCGACGACGGCCATCCTGGTCGCCGCTTCGACTACCTGCTCGCCAATCCACCGTTCGGGGTGGAGTGGAAGAAGGTGCGCGACGTCGTCGAGGACGAGCACCAGCGGCTCAGATTCGGCGGCCGTTTCGGTGCCGGGACACCCACGCATCAACGACGGCAGCTTCCTGTTCCTCCAGCACATGATCTCCAGATGAAGACCCCGAACAGGGCGGCTCACGCCTGGCGATCGTCTTCAACGGCTCGCCCCTGTTCACCGGCGCCGCCGGCTCGGGTGAGTCCGAGATCCGCCGGTGGATCATCGAGAACGACTGGCTCGAAGCCGTCGTCGCCCTCCCCGACCAGCTCTTCTACAACACCGGCATCTCCACCTACTTCTGGATCGTCACCAACCGCAAGCGCCCCGAACGCAGGGGCGGTGCAGCTGATCGACGCCCGGGAGCTGTTCACGAAGATGCGCAAGAGCCTCGGCGAGAAGCGCAAGCAGATCAGCGACACCCAGATCATCGACATCGTCCGCCTCTACGACGACTTCGAGCAGAACGACCGCTGCAAGATCTTCGACAACGAAGACTTCGGCTTCCTGCGCGTCACCGTCGAGCGACCGCTCCGGCAGCGCTGGGAGGTGACCGACACCGGCATCGAGGCCCTGCGCCAGGACAAGAAGCTCGCCAAGCTCGACGATGACACCCGGAGGCCCTGCTTGCGGACATGGGGCAGCACCCGGCTCGAGCGACGACAACGCCGAAATCCGTCGCCTCGCAAAGAAGGCGATGCAGGGGCCGGGCTCAGGGGCAAGCCGATCGAGAATGCCATCGTCGACGCGCTCGCCATCGCCGACCCCGACGCTCCGATCGTCACCGACCCCAATGGCAAGCTGCAGCCCGACGCCGACCCTCCGAGACGCCGAGAACGTGCCGCTCTCCGTCGACGCCGTCGGCCGCATCCGCTACGAGCCCGACGCCACCGAACGCCTCGGCACGAGGCCGTATCGAGAACTGATCGACTGCTACCTCGGCGACGAGGTCCTCCCCTACGTCCCAGACGCCTGGGCCGATTTCACGAAGACGAAGATCGGCTACGAGATCCCCTCACCCGCCACTTCTACACCTACACGCCACCCCGACGGCTCGAAGAGATCGACGCCGAGATCAAGGCCCTCGAGGTCGAGATCCAAGACCTGCTGGCGGAGGTGACGGAGTGAGCCGGATGAAAGGGCATACGACGTCATCGACATTCGAGCCGGCGAGACGCAGCGGCCGAGGACCTGCTCTCCGTCTCGATCCACCATGGAGTCGTTCCCAGGTCCTCGATGACCGACGACGAGCCGCGGGCCGACGACCTCTCGAACTACAAAGAGAGTTCGGCGCGGCGACTTGGTCGTCAACAGGATGCGTGCGTTCCAAGGAGCAGTTGGGCTGGCGGGAACGGATGGAATCGTCAGCCCGGACTACCTGGTCTTGCGGCCCCGTGTCGGGACGGAGCCTCGGTACCTGCACCACCTATTCCGATCGGGCTGGTTCGTCGGCGAAATGATTGCCCGGCTCCGCGGAATCGGTTCCGTGGAACAGGGAAACGTGAGAACACCGCGAATCAACGCAGAAGACCTCGGCGAGATCAAAGCGCCGCACGTCGAGCTGGCGACACAGCGAGCAATCGCCGATTACCTCGACACCGAGACCGCCCGCATCGACGCCCTCATCGCCAAAAAGCACCGCATGATCGAACTCCTCGAAGAGCGCTGGCGCGGATGGCTGAGGCGGCGACTTCTTGCTCAAGACATTCCAATCGTGCCATTGAAGCGGGGGTGGTCCGTCATCGACTGCAAGCACCGAACCCCGACGTACGTCGATGCTGGCTACCCCGTCGTGAGTCCAGGCGACGCGACACCGGGACGGCTGGACCTGAGCCGCGCCCATAGATTCGTCGACAGCGAGGAGTTCCACGAGCTCGTTAGCGGAGGTCGGCGTCCGCAGCGGGGTGACATCATCTACAGCAGGAACGCTTCGATCGGAATCGCGAGCTACGTCGACACCGACGTCGAATTCTGCATGGGCCAAGACGTGTGCCTGATCACGTCCCGTTCACAATCACAGCTCTACCTGATGTACGTGCTGAACTCGCTCGGAGTCGACCAGCTCGAAGAGCTCAAGGTCGGCTCGACTTTCAGCCGCGTCAACGTTGGCCAGATTCTGGAACTCGAGGTGCCATTCCCGACATCTGATGAACAGCACCAGATCGCAGAACATGTAGACCGCAAACGGAACCACGTCGATCAGCTGACGGGCAGGATCGATCGACAGATCAACCTGCTGATCGAGCATCGCCAGGCGCTGATCACCGCCGCCGTGACGGGCGAGCTCGACGTTTCGAAGGCGGCGTGATGGCGAGTCCGAGCGAGGCAGATTTCGAGGATGCGATCTGCGGCTCGCTGCTCGACGCAGGCGGCTACCTGGGGCCGGTCAAGGTCGGGATCGCGCAGGGCGAGCCCCGGGACCTCGACACTTCGGTGGGGATCGACACGGGCGAGCTGTTCGCGTTCATCGGCGCGACGCAGGGCGAGGAGTGGGAGAAGGTCCGCAAGTCGCACGCCACCCCGGACGAGGCGCAGCGGGCGTTCGTGGATCGGCTGGCGAAGGAGCTCGACAAGCGGGGCACGGTCGACGTGCTGCGTCACGGGCTCACCTACGCCGGCCACGAGAAGGCCGAGATTCGGCTGGCGTACTTCCGGCCAGCGTCGGGGCTAAACCCGGAGCTGGAGCACCGCTACCGGGCGAACCGGTTGACCGTGATGCGGCAGGTGCCCTACGAGCCGGGATCGACGAAGACGCTCGATCTGGCGTTATTCGTCAACGGGATCCCGGTGGCGACGGCCGAGCTGAAGACGCCGCTCACGAACGTCAGACCTTCCGGGAGGCCATCGAGCAGTACCGCTCCGACCGGAACCCGAAGGCGCCGCCGCTGCGGCGGGCGGTCGTGCATTTCGCGGTGGACACCGAGCAGGCGTTCATGACGACGAAGCTCGCCGGGGACAAGACGGCGTTCCTGCCGTTCAACCGGGGCGACAACCAGGAGCCGGCAACCTGGCCCGTGACGGCTACCGCACCGGCTACCTGTGGGAGGAGGTGTGGCAGCGCGACGCCTGGCTGGACCTGATGGCCCGCTTCGTCCACACCGACACCGATTCGGGCGTGACGATCTTCCCCGTTTCCACCAGTGGGACGCGGTGCTACGTCTCGAAGCCGATGCCCGTGAGAACGGCCCCGGATCGTCGTATCTGGTGCAGCACTCAGCGGGGTCGGGGAAGTCGAACACGATCGCCTGGCTCGCCCACCGGCTCTCGTCGCTGCACGCAGGCGACGACAAGGTGTTCGACAAGGTGGTGGTGATCACCGACCGCCTAGTGCTGGACCGCCAGCTGCAGGAGACGATCTACCAGTTCGAGCACGCCCACGGCGTGGTCGAGAAGATCGACCAGGACTCCGCCCAGCTCGCCACGGCGCTCACCGGTGAGCGGGCTCGAATCATCATCACCACGTTGCAGAAGTTCCCCTTCGTGATGCGCCACGTCGAGGAGCTCAAGCAGCGCAGCTACGCGGTGATCATCGACGAGGCCCACTCATCCCAGACCGGCGACGCAGCCAAGGAGATGAAAAAGGTCCTCGGCGCCACCGGTGCAGATCCAGCGGCGGAACTGCGGGCCGCCGAGGCGGCCGAGGCCGGCGCGACCGACGAGGTGCCCGACCCGGTCGAGGACGCTCTCGCCACCGAGGTCGCGGCCCGTGGCCGTCAGCCGAACCTGTCGTTCTTCGCGTTCACGGCCACGCCGAAGGGCCGGACGCTGGAGTTGTTCGGCCGGAAGAACCCAGCCACCGGCAAGTTCGAGCCGTTCCACCTCTATTCGATGCGTCAGGCCATCCAGGAGGGGTTCATCCTCGACGTGTTGGCCAACTACGTCACCTACGACACCTACTTCAAGATCGACAAGGCCATCGCGGATGACCCCGAGCTCGACTCGGCACGGGCCCGCTCGGCCATCGCCCGGTTCGTGTCCCTGCACGAATCGAACCTGGCCCAGCGGGCCGAGGTGATCGTCGAGCACTTCCGGCACCACGTCGCTCACCGAATCGGCGGCAAGGCCAAGGCCATGGTCGTCACCGCGTCGCGGTTGCATGCGTTGCGGTACAAGCAGGCGCTCGACCGGTACTGCAGCGAGCATGGCATCGGCGACGTCAACACCCTCGTCGCGTTCTCCGGGAGCCTGCAGGTCGACGGCGAGGAGCTGACCGAGGCGAAGGTCAACGGGTTCCCCGACTCGCAGACCCCGGCCGAGTTCGACACCGACGCCTGGCAGATCCTCGTGGTGGCCGAGAAGTACCAGACCGGGTTCGACCAGCCGAAGCTCTACGCCATGTACGTCGACAAGACCCTCACCGGGCTCGCCGCCGTGCAGACCCTGTCGCGGCTCAACCGCACCCGAGACGGAAAGACCGGCACGTTCGTGCTCGACTTCCGCAACAGCGTCGAGGACATCCAGACCTCGTTCGAGCCGTGGTACGCCCACACCGTCGCCCCACCCACCGACCCGCACCTGTTGTACGACACCCACGCCGAGCTCGGCCCCTTCGGAGTGCTCGCCTACGAAGAGGTCGAGTCGGTCGTCGCGCTGCTGCTGACCGACCCGGACACGAACCACGAGCGGATCAACGCCGGCCTCCAACCGGCTGTCGACCGGTTCGCCGCGCTGGACGAGGACCGTCAGGACGAGTTCCGCGACGTGATCACTCGGTTCGTGCGGATCTACAGCTTCTTGTCGCAGGTGGTGTCGTTCACCGACGTCAAGCTCGAGCGCGACTACCTGTTCTGTCGGGCGCTGTCCCGGTTGATCAAGCGTGACCCCGGCTCGGGCGTCGACCTCGGCGGCGCGGTCGAGCTGACCCATCTGGCCATGGAGAAGACGTATGAGGGCGACGGGTCCCTCGACGTCGACGGCGGCGAGGTCGTCACCATCTACGGCGGCACCGGGCGCCGGCAGGACCCCGACGAGGTGCCGCTGTCGGAGATCATCGCCAAGATCAACGAACGGTTCGGGACCAACATCACCGACACCGACCGGCTCTTCACCGACCAGGTCGCCAACGACCTCGTGGCCGACCCGAAGATCCAGGTCGAGGCCGCCGCCAACGACGAGGCGTCGTTCGGGGTCGGGTTCGACAAGACCTGGATCAACGCGCTTCACTGGCCGCTCGGCGCCAACGAGGACTTCGGGTTCCAGCTCGACAATGACGACTCCGGGCGGCGTTGTTGGAGGAGTACCGGCCCGACATCTACCGACGGCCTGCGCCGCCCGACAGCGCACCTGCCCCATCGGCGAGCTCATCGGCCCCGACCGCGAAGACCGGTACCTCGAGTACAAGTCGACCATGCGGTGGGACGTGAAGAAGGGCGAGAAGGCCAAGTACATCGAGGACGCAGTCGTCAAGACCATCGCCGGGTTCGCCAACTCCCCCTACGGCGGGACCCTGCTCGTCGGTGTCACCGACGACGGCGCAATCCACGGCCTCGAAGACGACTACGCCACCTTCTCCAAGCGCGGCGAGCGAGGCGACCGCGACCTGTGGGGCCAACACCTCAAGACCCTGCTCGACCGACTCGGCAAGTCCGCCGCCACCCTCGTCGACTGGGAGTTCCACACCATCAACGGCGGCGAGATCGCCCGCATCTCCGTCGACCCGTCCGACCACCCCGTCTACGAGACCAAAGGCGACCGACAGGTCTTCTGGTGGCGCACGCCCGTCAGCACCGACGCCATCGACGACGAAGCCGAACGACAGCGCATCATCGCCCGGCGGTGGGCCTCGTGACGCCGAGGCCGTGACGACGTTGCTGGGAGCACCTGAAGCCTTCTTCGAGATCGAGCGCGCCCACGCTGCATTCGAGGTATTCGAGTTGGCGTCTGCGCAGATCGGTAGCGGCCGACCTGAGGGCCCGCGCAGCCAGCTCTGGGGCTCGATCGTTGTCCTCTCACGGGCCTCGCTCGAAGAGGCCCTGCGCCGGATTCACCTCCACCTGTGCACCGATGGTGCGTGCAAGTACACCAAGCCACAGCTCGACCCCGCGAAGTTCAAGCTCTTCTTGGCAGACCACAACGTCGAGCTACCGAGCTCGATCCCCCAGCAACTTCACGTCGCGCTGAGGCAGAAGACGGCCGCGAAGGCAGGGCACGGCACCGGCAACGTTGTCAACGGCCCTCTCCGATCGGGTGAGATTCTGGATCTCCCTCGCAGGCCTCAACCACATCCGGGAACGGATTCGCCCATCGAGACCCAAAGAAGACCGAGACGCTTCCGCCGCATGGATCGGGCGTGCTGTGGGTCGCGCCGAGAGCGGAACCGAGTGGACGGTGCAGAAACCCCACGCATTCTCGGCGATGCGTTTGTCACACGGTCTTCCGCTTCACCGTTCTCGCTTGCTGGGGCGCCGAAGCAGCCCTGAGCCGGCGGATCGCACTGCCGCTACTGCTCGAGGAGCGAGTGGCGTCCGAAAATCACGAGAACCCGGCGCAGCTCACCGCGCAGTTGGCCAGCCAACTAGAGCGGAACGATCTGGAAGGCGGCGCTGCGCCGGCACGGGCGACGGAGGTGTCCATTCTCGCCCACCACGTGCGTGGGGCAGTCGCGACACAGCCGGAGTTGCTGCAGGTGGCTGGGACGGCGGCCCCGTTCTGCAGATCCCGTTGCACCGGTAAGGCCTGCAGCTACTGCTGCCGATGACCTGGCGGCAACAGCCTTGCGGCTGTTCGACGGACCGCCCACCAGCACAGACGGATGACGCCTCACGAGCACGGAGGCTGCGGCCGCCTTCGGGACCGACACACCCTCCACTACGCTCCAGCCGCTTCGGCGCCGCCCGCGTTAGCTGGAGCGTAGTGGAGGGTGCCAACAAACTACAACGGTGCAACTTCGTTTCTTCGTCATAACCCGGTTCCTAGACCGTGTTATGACGTACAATCGGCGAATGCCTCGCATCGTTGACGAGCTCGCACGCCGCCAGCTGAAAGTCGGACGACCGGATTCGTTCGACGTCGAACGAACAGACACCGAGCTGCGACGCCTCACCGAGAACGGGAGCGTGCTCCAGCTCGCGAAGGGCTTCTACGTTCTCGCCCCAGACTGGCGGAGCCCGACACGACATGGCGACCCACCATAGAAGGCGCAGCACTCGGCATGGCAGTCGCGCTCTACGGCCCTGACGAAGTCGCCCTCGTTGGCCCCTCGGCCGCCAGGGCGCATCGCTGCTACCCACGAGCCCTCGGCACGGGCTACGTCTCGATCCCGGGGAGGTTGCGCACGCGCGGAACCATCGTCGGGACTATCCGATTCGTCACGCGACTCATCAGGCATGGACACCGTCCGCGTGGAGACCGACCTCGGGCCGGGCCGGGCCACGAGCGTCGAACAAACCGCACTCGACCTTTGTCGTGAGCGACCGGCTTGGAACATCACCGACGAGGCCCGAGCCGAGATGATCCGGCGACCTGCCGACCGGATCGACTGGGACCTGATCGACGAGATCGCCGAAGCGACGCGCGGCGTCAAGACGCTGCACAGGCTTCGCACGATGCTCGGTCGACCCCGGCCATGATCGACCGCGCCGAGATCGAAGCGGTCGTCGGCCGCTTCGGCGCCGGATACCCAGATCATCCGCACCAATCAGCCACGTGCTCGCCGCGATCGCCGACTGGCCCGACAGCAACCGCGTCACGTTCTTCGGCGGCACCGCCTGCCGCACGTGGCTGCCCGACCTCCGCCTCTCCGAAGACATCGACCTACTCATCGACTCGCCCACCGACGGCGACGGTCTCCGAACCCATCACCAGACGGCTCCGTCGCGAGTTCCCGAACCTCACCTGGACCCGCCTCGGCTCCCAGCACCAGGTCGAAACGTGGAATCTCACCGCCGACGACCTCGAGGTCAAGGTGCAGTTCGCCCGGCGGCCCGAATGGCAGGCGATTCCTTCACCATCGAGCCTGTGCAGCTCCGCTACTGGACCTCCGCCCTCGGTCGATCTCAGAGTCCTGACGCCTACGGCTTCGCCGCGATGAAGCTCATGGCCTGGTTCGACCGTCACACTCGTGATCTCTACGACTCGCAGCGCTCGCCGACGCCGCCACATCGACGAGGTCGCCGTGGGGCTCGTGCGTTCGATCGCCGGGTCTCACCCTAGCGCTGCAACGCTCGAGCGCACAGTTCCCCGCTCGGTCGCCTCGTCGTGGCAAACGGAGCTCGGGCACCAGGCCTCCGACCTTGACTCGCCAGACGACTGCCTTGCTCGGGTACGGGCTGCGCTCGACCGGATCGGCGAGTGATGCCCAGAGGATCGAACACCGGCGAAACGCCGGACTTCGACGCCCATGCCGGCAGGCAGGGAGTTCGGCCGTGGTCACGAGGTGGTCACAACAGTTCCGTGATCACGGGTTATCCACAGGGATCGGACGGGACGGCCAACCACCCAAGAGCACGCGTTTCCCCAGCTCGGAAGGCATTTCTCGCCACCAGTCGGTATGAGCCGAAACGGGCCTTCGGCTGCTCTTAATCCGCAGGTTCTGGGTTCAAGTCCCAGGGGGCGTACCACAATCGAATCGAAGAGAACCCCAGGTCAGGCGGAGAAATCCGAACCACCTGGGGTTCTTTCGTTTTCAGAACGAGCAGTCTATCTGGGCGAGTTTGGCAACTTGGGTGCCATAGACTGCAGATAGACTGTTCTCGTGGCACTAAAACCAGCACGATTCGAGAACAAAGTTGATAGGTCGGGCGAGCACCACCTCTGGCTTGGGGCGAAAACGCCGAGTGGGGTTTGTCAGATCCGGGTCGACGGGAAGATCCGATCAGCGGCTCAGGTTGCCTGGGAGATCGAGCACGGACCACTCGAACCCGGCTCCCGAATCATGTCGTGTCTTGACGAACCGCTTTGTATTCGAGTCGAGCATCTCACCCTCGACGCCACCCAGATCCCCCTCGTAGCAAAACGTGCCAGCCGGTCTGAGCCCGGCGCCGGTTCCAAATGTCAAGGGTCAGCGGGAATCGCGCGTAGGTGGTCAGCGGAACTGAACGCTGGTGGCCAGGTGAATCGCGCGGTGGTGGCCAGTAGAACCGCGCGGTGATTGTTGGGTTTAGTTCAGTGGCGTGACTCCTTTGCCGGCGGTGGCTTGGGTGAGGCGGATGCTGTCACCGTTGGTGAGCACGATGTGGGCGTGGTGCATGAGCCGTCCACGGTGGCGTTGGCGATGAAATGGCATGAGTTCGTCGAAGCTGGCTGGGTGCAGGTTGCCGGAGAGCGCGATCGCCTGTTTCTCAGGCGGCGTCGACGACGCGGTAGAGCGCTTCGGCGGTCTCGGTGGTGACTGGAGAGGAGGCCGATGTCGTCGATCACGATGACATCGCCTGCATGATCCGACGGATCGCTTTGGCGACCGAGCCGTTTGGCGCCGTGACGGGCGGACGAGAGCGCCGAGGTCTTCGAGGCTGAACCATGACACCTTGTGGCCGGCGTCGATGGCGTGGCCGAGTCCTTCGAGGAAGTGGTTTGCATGGTGCCTGGATGGTCCGCAGACCACGAGGTTCTCGGCCCGTCCGACCCATTCCAGGGTTCGGAGCGATCGTTGAGTCGGCGCCGGTATCGAGGAGAGTGTTTCGTCCCAGACATCAAAGGTCTTGCCGGTGGGGAACCCGGCAGCCTTGCGTCTGGATCGGATCGAGGATGCTTGCCGGCCGGAGCACCTCGGCGAGGAGGGCTCGTATGGCTTCGGCTGGTTCCCATCGTTGTGCTTTCGCGCTAAGAGTTCGGGGCGGCGGCGCATGTGGGGCAAGCAGCCGGCGGCTGCGGAGCAGTTCAACAACGTCATCAACAGGCGCTGTCATTGGATGTCGTCTCCAAAGCCGTGCCAGGCGTTAGTGCTGGTCTGCATCGAGTGGATGTCATCAGCACGGCGGTGTTGGCCCGGAAGGGTCTGCTGCGAGGATCGATGCTGTAGCCGCCTTCGGCGAACCGGTTGAACATTGCGGCGCCTGAGCGCCCAATCAACCCGGTGGGCGCCATGGAGCCGGGCGAAGGTGACCGCTTCGGCCATCTTCACTTTCACCCGTGTCGTCCTGGCTGCTGCGGCCTCCACGAGCCAGGTTCGTGCCCCGTCACCCAACGCCAGGAACTCCGCCCGGCAGCTGACACTGGTCGTGTGGTTGACGAGCCAAGGGTCCTTCGGGCCGTGGCGGGTAGTGTGCGTCATCGATCATCGGGGTCCCTGGCGTCGACCGGCGATGCCTCGCAACTTCGACCGGGCCCGCCGCTGCGATGTGAACGCAAACGATCTCGTCACCATCGACACGAACTCCAAAACCGGTTCCTCAACCAAGGTGTGTGGACTGAATAGGTACACCACCGGAAACTGATCGTTGTTGACCATGACACTTTGCGTGCTCCCACCAAACGCTGCAGTGAACGCAGCATCAGGCAACCGATGCAGCCGTCGCTGCTCATCAGCCAGCATCACTGCTGGAGCCCGGCGGGTGACCCGATGCTCACGACTGTTCACTTTGGTCATGAACACCTCGCACGCCTCAACCAGCTCCGCCCACGACCCGTAGCTGTCACGCAGGTTCGCTGCTGTAGGGACCAGATCAGCTTTCGGTGATCCGCACCGCGGCCTCCGAGCCGCCCTTGATTCCGGATCAGCCGGCACACACGTCGCGATGGTGACCCTGCAGTGCTTACCGGCCGCGACGATCATTGATGCCGAATCGCGCATCCCAGCCACATGGTCGATCGTGACCGTGCGTTCGTTGTCAGTCAGCCAATACGTCGGGGCTCCTCCCAGGCCCGCATCGACGCATCCAGGCACCCAATCACCGTCGGCAGGGTCCGGTCCCAGGTCGGGATCACGACCCGGATGGCGGCACCACGCCAACCACGCACACCACAGGATTCGTTGGCCGACCCTCGATTGTCGGTCCTTGGCCCCAGTCCCACTGCGCCCACATCCCGCTCGACAATCCATGGCCGATAGACCCGCCGCCGGCCCGCCTTCAGCGACGCTTTCGCCTCGGCGACCGCCCGTTGCACCGTGCGATCCGACCCTCGAACCCCAACGCCACCAGTTTGTCGTAGCAAACATCGGCACGGATCTTTGCCGTCTGACCGATCAACCCATTCCTCGACCTTGTCCACGAACCTGGTCAATCAGCCGGACCCGGCGGACCGGACCAGCAGCATCACCGAGTGCGCCCGATCACGCCTCGCGACCAATCAGCCACCGTGTTCGAGTGAGCACCCCGCCAACTCCGCCGTTAGCCCGGAACGACCCCGTCAAATCAAACGCTTCCAATATCTCAGCCACTTCTCTGTAATCCTTCACAACAGTTCCTCCCGGTCCGGGTCAATGGTTTCGTCACCGACAACATGACCGGGAGGAACACCTCCGGCGGTGGACCCCAACCCGAGGTGTCGACCATGTCCTGCGCGCCTCTGATGGCCACCAACGCGCAAAACTATTGGCCATCACCGCGCAGTTTCGTGTCCGCCCACGTTCAGAATCTCATGGCCGCCGATACCCCCAGCGAGCGCCTCGAGCAGCCTCGGGTTCGGTTCGTCACCGTGGCAGCCAGTTCACCGATTCGTTCGACGAGATTTTCAAGACCGAGAGCTTGAAGATCCTCAAGACCTGTGCACACACCATTAGAGAACACGTTCGCCGAACGCTGGATCCAGACCCTGCGCCGCGAACTGCTGAGCAACCCGCAGGGTTGCCCCGAACCATCATCTGAACCAACATCAACTCCACCGCCTCGTCGTCGACTTCATCGCCCAGTCACGATATGCAGGTGATCCACCGCTCACTCGACCAGCAACCGCCAAGGCCCGATGACACCCAAGACGACACGCCGGATAAACCCCAACCGGTCCTCCAGATCATCCGAAACACCTGCTGCGACGGACTCATCAACGACCACAGAACAACAGCCTGGACCAGACGACAGGGGTTTCGGC
Organism: Acidimicrobiales bacterium; assembly: GCA_041394345.1. Taxonomy (GTDB): domain Bacteria; phylum Actinomycetota; class Acidimicrobiia; order Acidimicrobiales; family SZUA-35; genus JBBKWJ01. The sequence goes on from JAWKIN010000012.1 coordinate 55,056, forward strand.
ACCCACAGGCCCTTCGACCTACTCAACACCGTAGGCTCGGCCCGAGTATCAGGCGCGGCTCCACCAACACGCATCAGCGGTTGTGCCGCCAGACACGTCGTCTGCTCGGAGACCGCTACAACACCGAAGAACCCACCCATAAAAGTCTCGTCGGCCCCCACGACGCTGCGCTTGAACATACCAGGCTTTTCCCCTGCCGAATATGTCCACTTCCCAGACATCAGTGCTACTCGGCGCAGTTCGGTAGCACATCGATAATGGTGTAGGAAGAGCCCGGTTGCCCACTCGCTATGAAACCAGCACTCCATCCGCTGTCGACCACGACGGCGGGCAACCCAGCCTGGAAGCGGATGTCGAGCGCTATCCGCTCGTTGATGTAGCTAACACTGAAATTAGCGGAGCTGCAGCGAGCCCCGGAGCCTTTGCCGGCGAGTTGGTATCCGTGGTTGGTCATGTGGGAGTGGATAACGTCGAGCACTTCTGCTGGTGCGCCAAGGTTGGGTGCTTGCCAGCTAGTCGAGATAGACCCTGATTGGGCGGTGAACTGACCTAGGTCAGGGTCACTCACTTGGATCTCGGATTGGGTGAAACCCGACGGAACAGGGAGGTTCTCGTAGATCTCAGTGACCTCAGCCCGGGTCCGGTCGATCTCGGCTTGTTTCTCTGGGTTCACGCACCCAACCGCAACCGCCATCACCAACACCCACACGGCGACGTGTTTGAGGACTGAAACCATGAAAGTCTCATCGGTCGCTACGAGACCAGTCTTGAACCGACTCCCCTGCCGGATCACCAGAAGTCGATCTACTACGATCCGCAGTCCGGCAGCCGGGTGACGGCGGTGTAATCATCGACGAGCCGACGGCGGGCGTCGATGTTCGACCTCGCGCCGACATCCTCGCGGCAGTCGGAGATCTCAGCGAGAGAGGTTCGGCCGTCTGCTACACGACCCACTACTTGGCCGAGTTCGAAGAGCTGGGCGCGTCCGTCGCGATCTTGCAAGAAGGAACCTCATCGCACGAGACACAGTTGCGGCGTTGACGGCCACCGAAGACCGGTGCGGCATCGAGATCCTCCGACCCTCACTCGAGCGCGTCTTCCTCACGCTCACTGGACGGCGCTACGAGAGCGACATCGCGGACACCGCCAAGGACGGAGCATCGAAATGAGCACGGTTGCGGCAGTCGTTCGCCACGAGGTTTGCCTGCTCAAGCGGGACCCGATGCCCCTCGCGGTCTTGCTGATAATGCCGTTGATCGTGATGGCTTTCGTGATGTCCGCCTTCAAGAGCGCTCTGGTCGCAGGCGGCTATCCGACGCCAATGGGGCAGAACAACCTGTGCCCGGCATGGCCATCAGTTTGAGCGCTTCTTGGTGGCCAACATCGGCATCCCGTTCCTCCGCGAGCACGGTTGGGGCACATGGGATCGGCTGCGCGTGGTGGTCCCGCCCGAGCGAGCTGATTCTCGGGAATATGATCCCTCCGCTGGGGCCTGTGTGGGCTCCAGCTGACCGTCCTGTTCGCCGTCGGCGGCATAAAGTTCGATCTCAACGTCGCCGGTTCGATTCCTCGATCGGTGTTGCTGGTGGCGTTCTGCCGAACCGTGATGCAGCTCAACGCGCTGAGCAACATGGGCACACTCGTGCTCGCTGGACTCGGCGGTGCGCTGCCACCTCTCGCCTCACTTCCCAGTTCGGCAAGCTGGATCGCCCCGATCACTCCTAGCTACTGGGCGATGCGGGGCTTCACCGATGTGATCCTCGGCGGTGCCGGGTTCGCGGCGGTCCTCGGATCTGTCGGGATGCTGGTCACGTTCACGCTCGTCTTCGCCAGCGCAGCGGCCCTTCGGTTCCGGTTCGACAAGCCCAAGGTACATTGGGCCTGATGGCGGACCCGCACGATGACCTCGGTGCCGAAGCGGTCGGCCGAGTCGTCGAGTTCGTGATCGGACTCGACCGCCTGAAGGGGGTCGAACGACGGACTTACGTCTCGGATGGTTCGCGCCGGGGAGAACAGCGCAGAGCACCCCTGGCACCCGCGTTGATGGCGATGGCACCCTCGCCGCACGCAGGCGTCGAGCTCGAGGTAGATAGTGTGATCCCTACGCTACTGATCCACGACTTGACCGAGATCGCTTCCGGAGACACGTTTCGCCACGATGCCGACTACGACGAACGAACGCAGACTGAGGCGGCCCACCTCCCGGGGGTGCTCGAGCCGTTGAACCCTCGCGAGCGAGACGAGATCGCCAACCTCACGTCAGAGTTCGAGCTCGGCGCCTCCGCCGAGGCGCGACTTCGCTCACGCCCTCGACGCGCTGCAACCGTTCCTACTGAACGCTGCTGCAGGGGGCAGGACATGGAAGGAGAACGGCGTAAACGAGGCAGCGGTGCGCCGGTTGCACTCGGGCATTGGCCGGGACTTCCCTCGGCTCGGGCCCCTCGTGGACAAGGTCATCGAGGAGGCGAGCAGGGACGGACTCCTCGCAGCCGCGGCCGCTGCCGTTTCCGTGACACTTCGCTCCGATCCCAATGACGGGTTGGAGAACGCCGAGTTGTGACCGACATCGAAACACTTTCGTTCGACGCCGATGGGACGATTTGGGACTTCGACGACGATGCGCCGTGCGCTCGGGAAGGCGGTCGACTTCCTCGCTTGAGCGCGACGAACGGCTAACGGGGTTGTCGGTGGACGAGTTGATCGATGCCCGGCAGGCGGTGGCTCGTCAGCGTCAAGGGGATTCGCTGTCGATGGAGGCCTTGCGGTTCCTCGCATTCGAAGAGGCGCTGAGGAGGAGCGGCAGCACAGATGAGCGGCTCGTCGACGAGGTGACGACCTTCTACCTCGCGGAGCGCTTTACCGAACCCATCCTTCTTGACGGCGCTCGCGAGGTGCTCGACGTCCTGGCTGCGCGGTTCGAGCTGGTGCTCGTGTCGAACGGGAACTCAGATCCGGATCGTGTGGCCTCGCGGGTGTGTTCAGCGTGACGCTCTTCGCTGATCAACTCGGGATCGCAGAGCCAGATCCGCGCATCTACGATCACCTCCTGCAGTTGATCGGCCGCAGCGCAAACGAGGTGGTCCACGTTGGTGACTCGCTCGTCAACGAGGTGGACGCGGCCGGCCGGGTCGGCATCGGCACGGTGTGGCTGAATCGCTTCGACGAACAGCCGTCCCAGTCGTTGCTCCAACCTCGCGCCACGATCCGGACGCTGGCGGAGCTCCCCGCGGTCATGCACAACTGGCCCGAAGCCGGTTGAACCGACCTGCGATTCGCTCATCGACCCGATCGGTGACGATCTCGGCGACCAGTCCGACCTCGCGATCTTCCGCCGGGCGCTCACCGAGCTTCAAGAGGTGCCGCCGTCTGGCTTGTTCGACATGGCCGACCAGCAACGCCGTCAATGGCACCGCGACCAACGAGACACCCAATGACCACCCCAAGATCTACAGTTACCAAAACCACCCAGCCAGCAACCGCCCAATGCGGTTTGAAACCAAACCCGACCTGTCGCGCGAAGTCAGAAACACGTCATTCGAGGCGTGGCCCAGCAGCTCGACCACCTCGTCGACGCCGCGGCCGGCATCAGCCACATTGCTGCCAAAAGCATGCTGGAGCTGATGAGGTGACAACGACCGGTCAAAACCGCCCGCCGAGAATCAACTCATTGACCGCGTCCGGTCGCAACGGCGCGCCCACCGGCGGGCGGAACATGACGATCACAAAGTCGCTGGACCTGTCCACCGCTGTTTCGGGTCCATGGAGGCGGTGGCGGGCTCGCATCCGCTACAACAGCCGGCCGTCCTAGCGTTGTGCGCGCTCGGGAAGATCGCGCTCGCTGGCCAGCTCATAGAGCAGCGGGACCAGATGGCCGGGTGCCGATCCCGAGTCGACTGCATGGACCACGAGCCCCCGGACTGCGGCCGATACGGCGTTGATCCGGCGGGCGCCGCGCACCGGGCTCACGGCCCGGGCCAGACAACACCTCACCCATCCCCGCGGGCGAAGCGTCGATGCCGCTCATCTCGGGGCCCGCGTGCCGGAGCCACACCATGAACAGGCCAAGATGCTCCACGCCACCATGCCAGTGCCGGTCGGTGCGAGCACACCAGCGCAGAAACAACGCGATCCCGCCCGCATAGGACTTCGTGGTCAGCTCCGAGCCATCGCGACCGAACCGGACGTGGCGCAGATGTGAATCGCCCTGGGATCCGTGGGGGTTCTCGATCTTTGCAAGAGGATGAGAGCTTTGAATACAGATGTGAAGTCCAAGCCGACCACGAAGCGGTACTCGCCGGAGGAAAAAGGATCGCGCTGTGCGGGCGGTGTTGCAGCTCCGCAAAGAGCTCGGCACCAAGCAGGGCACGGTGAAACGAGTTGCTGAGCGGATCAAACAGCTGGGACAGGAGAACAAAGCAGTCAACATTTCCGGGGCGGTTCAAAGTGACTTCGATCAACGACCTGACGCTGCCTCATCGTGAACGTCTTCAAGGCTTGTCCGACCGGGACCTGCTTGATGTCCTCCGGGCGTTCGAGCCGCTCGCACACGAGTCCGACCGCAGGTGGCACGAAGAACCGTTCGAGTTGTTCGATCAGGCCGGCCTGTTCATTGCCCTTGCCGATTAGATCGCTGAACGGCGTATTGCCGCCGGAATCGAGTTGCTCCTCGACCGCGCCTGCTTCGGCGACCCGGGTGAGATGATGCGCGGGCTGCGTCATGCACTTGAGGCCGCGAGCAATAAAAACTGGAGCGCCCTAGCGGAGACTTGCATTCGCAAGACAGATTCTGGCCGCCCGGGCACGCGCCTATGTGCTATGGCGGAGATTGCGGTTCTGCGCGACCCTGCTTCTCTCGGTGCCATCCGAGCCCTCTTGGCCGACCCTGAAGCCGATGTTCGTGCTGAGGCGATTCGTGCGGTGAGGATGCTCGCACAGAGCCATGCCACTGATGCGCAGAAATTGCTACCAGAACTTCGACGCCTCGCCAACTCCGACCCGGTCTCCCACGTTCGAGAAGCAGCGGAAGGAGCAATCGAGCGTTTCAGAGATGCTTCATAGGATGCATCTGTTCGGGTGGTGTCGAGGTCCAGGAGCGAGATCTTCGGTGCTCCAACTCTCCTCTACTGGATTGGGTTGGTTGTTCTGGCGTGGAGTTCCCCCGCTCGGCAGTCCCGATTAAGCCAGATCCTGAATGAAGCGACGAAACATCCACCGGAAAAACGGCAACAACACGAACGCCCACGTCGCGGCAGCAAACAGAGCATTCAATCCCGCTGCCACCGGCGTGTAGCCGGTAGCGCTTACGAAGGAGACAAACCCAAGGTAGGCCGATGCAACCAACATGGAGCTCGTGATCGCTATCTTGTCAATTTTTGACCTCATAGACCCTGTCTGGTTCGTTGGTCGTCAGCACTGGAGCGAACCCTACCACGAGCGAAAAGGGGACTGCTGCGAAAAAGAACTCGTGCCGTTGTCGTATACGTCCCGCCGAGTGGTGGGATCTTGATCCATCCACACGCGGGTGAGTCATTGGCGTGAAACTCAGTGTGTAACCGCTAAATCACACACACGAGGTACGCCTGAGGGTCTGCTGCACGATCAGGTGACAGGTTGATCAGGCAGCGATTGCTGTCTGTGGGTCATGATGGTTTCGTATTCGATGGGGGTCAATCGGCCGAGGCGGGCCTGTCGTCGGCGGCGGTGGTAGGTCCGCTCGATCCAGGTCACGATCGCGATGCGGATCGTCGCGTGTGGCCCAACGGCGGCGGTCGAGGACGTTCTTCTGCAGCAGTGAGAAGAACGATTCCATGGCTGCGTTGGCACCGGCCGAGCCGACCTGGCCCATCGATCCGACCGTCTCGTGGCGGGCGAGCGCACGATACAGTTTCCGTGAACGAAACTGGCCCGAGATCCTCTGTCACTATGTATGACAGTTCCAACCGGGCCACGCGCCGCTATCTCGTACGCCAGTGCCATGACCGCCAGCTCGGCCGTCATCCGATCCGACTTTGAGTAGCCGACGATCCGGTTGGACCAGACATCTTTCACTGCGCACAGGTACAGCTTGCCTTCCCGCGTCCAATGCTCGGTGATATCAGTGAGCCACACCTGGTTGGGTCCCTCAGCACTGAAATCCCGTTTGAGGAGATCGTCATGCACCGGCGGCCCTGGCCTCTCGCGTTGCCTCGGCCTTTGGCGTGAGCGGGCCACACACGGTGCTGTGTGCAGAGCCTCTGGACCCGGTTCTCTGAGGCATTGACAGCGTCGCGCTCAAGTTCGTCGTGGATGAATCGGTAACCAAAGCTCGGGTCATCGACACAAATATCGATGATCTTGTTGACGAGGGCGGCGTCGTTCCAGTCTCGGTCTGAGAAGGGTTGTCGCCGCCATTTGTAGAATCGCTGCGGGCTGAATCCGAGGACTTGACACGTTCGGGTGATTGGGATCCCGTCAGCCGCGAGTTCGCTGACTAACGGGAACATCATTTTGGGGAGATGTCTTTCGCGAAGAACGCTGCTGCGCGACGCAGGATCTCGTTCTCTTGTTCGAGGACTCGGTTGCGTTTCTTCACCTCTCGGAGCTCGGCGGTATCGGCTTTGGTGATGCCGGGTTTGGCTCCGCTCTCGGTATCGGCTTGTTTAACCCATTTCCGGATTGCGGCGGCGGAGATGCCGAAGTCTCTGGCTATCTGTTCGATGCTTCGCCGCTCGTTTTGGTCACGCGTACGACGTCGTCACAGAATTCTTGGGGGAATGCTTTTGGCATGGTGGCGATCGTTCCATGAGGAGTGTGTCCTCACAGGTTGAGTGGCAACCAAAGCCTGGGCAGACCCGAACGAACGGCATCGGTTGTGATTCGTGGTCACGCCTTCATTCAGAGCCTCCGCCGAGGACACTGCGAACTTGGCACGACCAGTTCGCGCTCGACGCAACAGCGCCGCTCAGAGGGCACGAGGCGACACGATACGGGACGGTCCCCTAACCGGAAGAACTCCAGGGGCTTTCCAACCCGAGACGAGAGGGTCTGCCAAGAGTGGTATAACCAAGGGACCCACTAGTCGGATTGGACTGCGTATGAGGCTCGGCCTGTTCGTCCGCGACAACCGTCGGACACTCCTGTTGGTTGCTTTCGGCGCATTCGTAGTTGTTGGCGGATGCAGGCAAATCTTTTGTGACCGGGCATGCCAGGCCCGCCGCGCCGCACAGCAATATGTCGACGCACTCGCGAACGATTACTACGACGCGTACCTAGCCAGTGTGTTCATGGGCCAGATCGAAGACTTTGAACAGAAAAAACGTGCCTCGATTGGAGCCAAGCAAAAGTCGGTGATGTCTACGACTTTCCAGAATCGCCTGCCCCAAAGTCGGTCGCCCTACATACCCCATCGGGCGACTTCGCGCTACCAACCCACGTCAAGCCTCCCGAGGGTGACCAGAGCGAGGGCGTCGAATATCTGGTGTCAGCAACACCGGGGACCTGCCTTGAGGACCTGGGAGAAGTCCTTCGTCGGTATGGATACGACGACTGATTGGCACGGAGCTGAACCTTGGTCTCTACAACGTAGTCGCGGGAGGGTGAATGCAACACGACAACCGTAAAGTCGGCGATTCCGGAAAGTCGTAGACCTCACCAAGCTGAGCCCTACTCCAAGCAAGACATGCCAGACGAAATTCAAATTCCTCGACGCGAGCTTCGTCGGGACGGGCGTCTTCGAAGGAATGACTATGTCTCGAAGTCACCGTTCGCTAACGCTTCGACATTTTGCTCGGCGGCGCGACGTGCCTCACAGGCACGGTCACAAAACAGACCTGTCACGACCCTGAAGCCCGCCAGCATGAACAGTGCAGCCAGGACAAGCCATCGAGGGCCTCGCAGTCTGTTCTTGGCGACCGGGACTGCCGCGCTTGGCGGTGAAATTTTGAAGTCACTCCCCGAGCGGCGGTCCCCCATCACGATCGACACCCGCGGAGGCCTACCCGTACAAGCTCACCAAGCTGCAAGCTGCCGCCGAGTGCACGAAGCTTCCCCTCGACGACTACGGGATCGTGCAACTCCAGGTCCGCTACCCCATCGTCCCAATCGTGTTCTGCGCAACCCGGCCACTCGCTGACGAATGGACGTTTCGGTTCCTCGGCGCTGCCGTCGCGCACCACCTCGACAAACGCGTCGAATTGACCGACAGCGACGATGCAAGTGCACGCCGTCAGATTTCGGCGCTCAGTCAGCTCAACGCCGCCACACATCGATGGCTACGTTGCGAGACGAGTGCCACCAGCTGCTCGGGCAGGTTCGTGGAGAGTTCACTGACACCAGCGTCGCTGACAGCCTGGCCAAACGCCGCTGGCGTGCGCTCGGCCAAGTCGAGCACGCGGGTGATGAGCCGATCACGGTCGAGTTTGAGTTCGTCGGCAGCGTGCTCCCATGCGCTACGTCGGTCGGTTCGACGCAGCTTGTAGTCATCGCCGACTTTCATGGCGAGCTTCACCTTGTGCTCGTCACTGTCGTCGTACGGCAGGATCGAGTGATGTCATCAGAGCGGTTAAACCTGATCTGATTGCCGGTAAGCAAAAGGCTGTAGTTCTTTTTGCGTGGGCGTCGGTACCGGCGATCAGCCAGTTGAATGCGAGGGCGTCGGCGAATCGCCACACGTCGGTCTCGGCTGGGCCAGGGATGGTCGAGCGGATGAGCTCGGCGATCTGGCCAGGCGTCGGCCCGTCGGACTGATATTTGCGGGCAGGCGGAATCGACAGGGCTTGACAGATCCTCTTGGTGGACGCGGATCAGCGAGCCGTCTCGGTTCGAACGGCTGAACCGCTCTACGACGATCGCAGTCTCATCCTCGAACGTCGCGATCCGAGTATTGGCGGCCGGAGGCCAAGGGCTCCTCGCCGTTACGGGAGCACAGGTGCTCGTTTATGTGCTGGGCCTCAAACCCAGCCATCGCAGGTTTAAGGATGTGGGTAGTCGGAACCGAACCGGTCGGCCTTCCCCACCGCCCCCGGCCCCCCTGTCCCCCACCGGCGGCGGGCGCAGTGCAGCGCAGTCTTGGCTTGGCCTGAGGCTGAACTGGCCAGTAAATGGCCAAGCCAGCTGGTCGAGTCCGACCGATGGCGCAGTTTCCGGGATCTCGCCCTCCGTCAGCCACGTGATGTCGCCGGGGCCACCGACGAGATTGTCGGCTTCATCGGGCGCACAGAACTGCACGGCACCGGCACAGTCGTGACCCACGTGGGTGCCGGAGCCGGGGGAATGCGACGCCACTGACACACCGAAGTCGTTCCCACCGGGCGAGCACACCATCGGCGTTGTCGGGCAGGAGACCCCACAACCACGGTGTGAGACGAGCGTCGCCGTGGATCTCCTCGGTCGATGGCATCGAGACCGACAACGGCGTCGCTGTCGGGTCAACTCGGTAACCCTCGTCATAGCGAAGACGAAGAGCGCCGCTTGCCAGGCGTTCGACATGGCCAATCGGCTTCCCTTCGAGGAGGACCGTCAACGTGTCTCGACGCCATCAGGTGCTACCCCCGATGATCTGGCCGAGATCGACAGTCGCCCCGTCCAAGCCCGGCACGGGAACGAACGTGATAGCGAGGTCGATGCTCAGCACCACTAACGCTCGACCCAGCTCGGCGGTGCGCTTTCCCGTCTCGAGCTCTGACAGCCAGGGCCGCCCCACACCAGCGTGCGTGCAGCAAGCTCGACCTGTGACAGTCCTCGCCCTTTGCGGGCCCGCCTGACCGCCGACCCGAATGCTTTACTTGTCTGTATCGGTCGCATCGTGTTCCCTTCTGGCTGACCCGCTGCTGGTCGATCCCGTGCCAAAGATCATTGTCGCCGTATGACGACAGATGATCTTGTAGCCGTTCGGAGACACCATAGCAATGTCGCCGTTCGAAGACAACACTTTTTCCGTCGTCGTACGGCGGCGAAACCGCCCCAGAAAACGGCTGGTTGGCGTACCCCAGCAGAGGTAGTCGGCGAGCACGTGGCTCAACAGTCCGGTGTTGCGCGTCGATTAGTTACACCACACTGGCCGAGCTGACTGTGGACCACGCCATCGACGACACTGGCGCAGTGGTTGTGTCGCCAACGATGACCCGACGAGAACGAACCACCAACCAACCGGACACAACGAGCGAGGAGCGAGCAGCATGAGCACCTATCCAGGCCCACCAACTGGCCGAATCACGCCGCAGGCCCACAAGCCGCCAGTTGAGTATCGAACGAACCTTCCCGGTACCGAAGGGAGACGTGGTGGGCCAGCCTCACCGAACCCGAACGGGTCGCACGCTGGTACGGATCATCGATGGCGAGCAAACACCTGGCGCCACCATCATGATCACCATGACCGCCGAGGAAGGCTCCCCCAGCGAACCGGCACGAATCATCGAATGCGACCCACCCAACCGGTTCGTGATCGAAACCTGGAATGCGGGCGAACCCTGGCGCCTTTGCGTCGACCTTGCAGAACTCGACGGCGTCACCACGATGACGTTCACCCAAGTCCTCACCGGCGACCTCGACGCCGCCGACATCGGGCCGGGTTGGGAGTTTTACGCCGACCGACACCACGCCGCTTCAACGGCAACGACCTGCCCAACTGGGAAACCGACCGCTACCAAGAACTCCTCGGCCCCCACTGCCCCGACACTGACCGCCACGCGTCACTTGGTACGTGGACGCTTGTGAGCGGTCATCGAGCGGCCATCAACCACCGCGCAGAGGGCAACGAGGCGTGCCTCGGGTCGCCGACATGGGGTCAGGCACCGTGATCGTGCCCCGGTCGGGAGCGGCCCAGGTGATCTGTTGGTCGTGGTCGTCGAAGCTGAACGGATCGACCGCTTCTTGACACCGCGGTGCAGGACCAGTTCGAAACGGTCACCGGGTTGGAGCCTGAATGTGACCCGGTCATCGCCGTCATGACCGAAACTCCGGTGTTCCATTTGATAAGCTCGCCAAGATCGGGTCGCTGGCCAGCAATGCGGCCCGCAACCCGTGAATGTCGGAGCTGCGGGCGTGCACCAGGCTGGCCAAAAACTCCTCGACCGTCGGCTTGCGAGAGGTCACGAGTTCTCCTCAACACGAATCGGAACCAGCGCGTCGATCAGCCGGCCAATGAGGTGGTATGGCACCGGCTGGTTGTAGAGGAATCGGACGGTGTCGGTCTTGGTCCGATACGGCGCAATCTCGGCCTCGAGATCGGCCGGTAGCACCGGGATCGGATACAGACCGACATGATGCTTCCACGCACCTACGTACACCAGATAGTTCCCGCCGATCGCGAACACCGGCATCTGATAGCGGATTGACTCCTCCACGCCCGGCACTCGCTCGGCGATCAGGCGACGGATCGTGTCGAGCACTTCCCGTGGATACTCGGGCAACGCCGCAGCGTAGGTATCGACGGTGGTCAGTGGTCGTGGCCGGCGACGCTGACGCCTGTGATAACGAATCCCTGGTACCCAACGCAAGCCCCCTCAACCAAACTGTTGGGGACAGACGATACTCCAGAGGTGACCGTCGGGGTCGGGTTCCCGTGTATCCCCATCGGGCTGCTGCGCCGGTTCGGCAGTGCCGACCCGCCGGCATCGCCGGGCGCGCCTGACGAGAGCGACCACGTCGTCAGCGGGCTCCCCCAAAGGCCTCCCACCCCAGACCTCACAGTAGAAACCATACGACACCTTCCTATCGGCGATGGGCAGTGCCAACGTGAACGAACGAAGGCATTCAGAGCCATGAGACGGACTTCGTGACGGATCCTCGACAACGACTCGGTCGAACATACCGACCAGTTGGTACTCTTTGGCCATGGGCGTCAGCCGCTTTCCAAGAAGGGTCGCGACCCGTGGCGGCGAGCAGTCGGGCCTGAGAACCGGCGCCAGCGGGTAGCGGCACTGCCGCTTGTAGTGGCCGGACGCCACCAACGCATCGCCGATGGCCTCCACCCCGCTGAGCATGCGCTCGACAGCGTCAACATCGAGGACCGGGTCACCCACCGTTGTGGCGAGGTCCCAGGTATGGACCAAGACATCGCCGCTGACTCCAACGCGCCGACCGCGCCGACGAGGCGGTGGGTACCCGCCATCGGGTGTGCGAACACGACGTCGGCCGATGCGGATCGTCAACTAGACCGGTGATGGCGTCGGCCATGAGTCCATGCCCGGAGCGGATACGTCGAGGTCGTCGGGCAGATCGATCTGAGCCCGCCCGGACAGAAATCCGGGCACCCACTCGACAAGGTGGCCAACGATGTCGCGAGCCTCCAGCCATCGCACGGTGACGGACGGTCCCAACTGATGGCGTCACCAGTTGAACGCGGCGGGTGAACCCGTCGGCCACCACCTTCCACCGGTGCGCTGCATCACTGGCGGAACTCTCGGTTGTGTCAGTCATCGTGCCACTACCTAGCATTCGCCAAGAAGCGCATCGGCGGCGTACCCCCGTTGACACCAACCTCCATGCCAGAGGCGAGCCAGGCGTCTCGACCCTCGAACGAATCGACGAGCGACTGGGCGGACGGTGACGCCGCCACCGGAGATCTTCAAACCAAATGGTCTCGAGCGACACATCATCAGGCATGGCTTCCCAGGTGAAGGTCTGCACAATCCGGGTGTCGGTGATTCCGGATGGAAACAACCCTGAAGGAGAACGCGTCCTCATGTAGTAAAGCGCCACCACCACCACTTCGGGCGTCCCACACGTCGATGGTGGTGGACTCGGATTATCGTCCGGGCCGACCCAGCGAACGAACAACGCCGGGTCGGGCGTGCGCCATCAACTGAGCTGGCGTGCCAAGGAAATCTCGGGTCATGCGGATGAGGGGAAGTGTCGGATCGGCCTCGATCTTGGCTTCGGTGATGCGAGTGGTCATGCGGTTTGCTCCTTGTCAATGTTTGCGTGTTTGGCCACGCTGGTTCGGTTGTTCATTTCGTCGAGTAGCTGGTCGAGCCGTCGGTAGCGCTGTTCGGCCGTGGTGTTGGTAACGCTCAATCCATTTCGTCATCAGGTCGAATACCTCGGCTTCAAGATGCACGCTGCGCCGCTGCGCGTCTTTGGTCTTCGTTACCAGTCCCGCGCCTTTCGAGGACGCGAGGCGTTTGACACGGCTTGCACCGATACGTCGCAGGGCTCGGCCACCGTGCCGTCAACCGCAAGGCGAGCGACAAGATCACGCCGCGTCGGGTCGGCCAGAGCTGCGAACACCTTCGACAGTGGCTCTTCGTCGTTGCTCATCCGCTGGCACCCCCGTACTCTTATTTCAAACCATCTGGTTGAAGACTATACGTCGACTGCGTCCGATCGGCAAGGCCACGTGCGTCGACAACAGCTAGCGACGTTTCCCCTCCCAGCGACTTGCCTGCAACGAAACCCCGAAACCACCAAGCGGCACCGCCATGACCGATCTGGCTTGCGCGGATCTGGCCTTACCACGCCTGGCCGTCAGAAAATAGCTACTTGAATTGCATCAATCTACTTCGATATATTTTCTCGGGTGATCGATGGACGTCTTCCCCAGCGATTTCGAGCTGCTCGGCGATCCGGCTGCGCTGGCAACTCATCCAGGCCCTTGGACGTAGCGACCAACGAGTCAACGAGCTCGTCCGCCACACCGGCAACCACAGAACGTCGTCTCCTATCACTTCTATCTGGAGCTACGCAAGGCTGGTCTGGTCTCATCGCGACGTAGCTCAGCCGATGGCCGCGACATTTACTATCGGGCCGAGCTCTCGCACTGCGGTGATCTGCTCGCCGCCGCTGGTCTGGCGCTCCACCCCGCTCTCGCCCTCGGCCTAGCGTTGCCGACGAACTCGGCCCCTCGTCGAGTCAGAGCGGGCCGACTGCTGTTCCTGTGCACGGGGAACAGTGCTCGATCGCAGATCGCCGAAGCACTCGTCGAGCATCGGTCCGCCGGAGCGGTCCAGGCCCGCAGCGCCGGTAGCGCGCCCAAACCGCTCCACCCCAACGCGGTGCGAGTCATGGCCGCTCGCAGCATCGACATCGCCGGCCGCCCGACGAAGTCGCTCTCGCGCTATCGCCGATCTCGCTTCGACCGGGTCATCACTCTGTGCGACAAAGTCCGACAAATCTGTCCCGGAGTTTCCGGACACGCCGATCACCGCCACTGGAGCATCGCCGACCCGGCCACCTCGGGCGACACCGACGACGAGACCTTCCCCCGGTGTTCGAACGTGTCGCCGACGAGATCGAAAACCGGTGGCCCTCCTGCTCGCCGTGAACTCAGCCCAACCACCAAAAGGAACGCCATGAATGACCCAGAAATCGTCAACGTCCGCTACCTCGTCGACGACGTGAGTAGTTGTGTCGACTTCTACACCACCCACTTCGGATTCACTGTCGGCATATCCAGCCTCGGCCTTCGCTGACGTGACCTGGCAACCTCCGCCTCCTACTCTCCGACCCGCCAGCTCCGCCGGACGGGCCATGACCGACGGCGAATTGCCAACACCAGGCGGCTGGAACCGAATCCATCTCATCGTCGACAACATCGAGCACGACGTCCAACGGCTCACCGAAGCCGGAGTGACGTTCCGCAACGAGATCGTCACCGGCCCCGGGGCGCCTGCGCTGGCTATCGACCCGGCTGGCAATCTCATCAGCTTTCCAGCCAGCCCCTGGCTTCTGAGCCAACACTCGGCCTCAACCAGTGTCAGGAGTGCAAGCGTGAGGCAGGTTGGTAGTTCGGACCAGCGGTCTCATCGACTCGGGCCAACAGCGCTTCGCACGGCGGCTCGAATTGCTCGGCAAACCAGGTCGATCGCTCCTCACCGAGCAACTCCCATGGCAGTGTCGTGAGACGATCGGTGTCGTCCTCGATCCGGGAACGCAACGCCAGCCCCTCCGGCGACACGCGGCGCTGGCCGTCCTCGTCGATCTCGGCCAAGCCCTTTCGGGTGAGCGCGCTCCAGCCGGCTTCGACTTCCTCTGGTGTCGCACCCCGAGACTTCGGCATCCAGTCGGCCTCGTAGCGCACGTGAGCGTTGTGAAGGATCGACGCTTCTGGGTGCGTGAGTCCAGCGGCGACGATGACCGCCCAATGGGTGTCGCCCCGCCACTCACGAATGCAGTTGACCGCGTGCCAGCCAGAAAGCAATGGGTCGTCTGGACGCGGCAGCGTGAGGTGGGCCGCCATCAAGACCCGACCCACGACCGGCAACTGCTCCACGGCGCGCCAGAGGTCGGGACCCAGCTCGACCAACGGCTCAACAATCGACGGTGCAAACTTGCGGAGTCCCTCGACGACCGCCTCGTCACGAGCGACACGGAAGGCCTCAAACCGATCGGGGTCGTGGTGGAGCGCGTTAAACGCGGCCCGGATGCCGGCGGAGCTGATCGATCCAAACGCAGCGATAACCGCATCGGGACCGGCCGCTGCCAATGGCGCACAACGAGCGGCCATGTAGCCGAGCGGTCCGGCGAATTCCTTCGGGATGCCGAGGCCGACGTAGCGGTCAATCGCACCCGGATCCCAATAGATCCAGCCAATCGTTGTCTGGACCGAACGCGCATTGCGGCGTGTGATACCGAACCAGTCTTGGGAGTCAGCCATCAGTTGAGTATTTCACCTGGCCCAAACCTGAACCAACCCACCGAAGCTCCGCCGGCCGAACTCAGTGCGACCCCGGTGACAGCTTGCCGTCGTGAATCCGGTATATCTCGTCTGCGTGTTGCGACACGCGGGGATCGTGGGTGGCAACGACGACAGCCGATCCCCCATCGGCTGCCTCACGAAGCAGTTCGGTTATGCGATTGGTATTGGCTTCGTCTTGGTGACTCGTTGGTTCGTCAGCGATTAGGACCCGTGGCGCGGTGATAAGCGCGCGTGCAACGGCAGCCCGCTGCTGCTCGCCCAGGGACGTCTCAGCGGGGAATCGGTCGGCGAGCTTCTCGAGCGAGAGTCGCACGAGTAGCGGCTCGAGCTCACGCTGAAGGCCAACGACACGACCGGGCAGCGTGACATTCTCGCCAATCGTGCAGTGTTCGATCAGACCCAGTCGCTGAGGGACCACCGCTATCTCTGCCCACGTCGTCGCAGTCCACGGAGTGTGACGTCGCCCGTTGTCGGGGGTCTCCCACGCCAGCATGAGGTTGAGCAAGGTGGTCTTGCCCGAGCCCGATGGACCACTGATGACGGTCAACTTGCCAGCGGGAAGCTCGATGGTTGCGTCATCGACTGCGACAATAGTTTCGGCGCCACGTCGGTACGTCTTGGTTACGGCGTAGAGCCAAGGGCGCCCCGCTGTTAGCTGCCCCGGTCATGGCTCGGCTACGAGTCGACGAGCGCGGCGTCCCACTCGACCCGGGCGGTTGAGTCAGGAAAGTGGTCGAAGGATATTGGGTGCGAGTTGGAGCCGCCCAGTGTTGTCGATCACGGCTCGATCAACACCGTCTCGGCGAATGCTCGCCACCGTCCGTCGCGCAGCGTGATGACGTGGTCGATTCGTTCAAGGGCGATCGGGTCATGCGTGGCCACAACTATCGTGGTTCCGGATTCGTTGAGTTCATGAATGACGTCGAGGATCGCGTGAGTGTTTGCGCTGTCGAGTTCGGCCGTCGGTTCGTCGGCGATGACGACCGCCGGCCTTCCGACGATGGCCCGTGCGAATGCGACCCGTTGCTGCTCGCCGCCCGAGCTCGTGAATGCGGTGCGACCCCCGATCGCCAAGCCCGACTCTGGCGAGTGCATCCGATGCGTCCGAGCGACTTGCTCCTCGTCGCATCGCCACGCGCTGCACTTGTTCGATCGCCGTCAGGTGAGAGAGCAGGTTGTCGCCGGGCCGCTGATAGACGTGTGAAAGCAGCCTGCTGCGGATCTGGCGGCGTCGATTGCGTGGGACTCGGGCGAAGTCGACACCATCCACGGAGACAACCCCTGCGGTCGCGGCGTCAAGGCCAGCGATGATTCGCAGGAGCGACGACTTCCGCTACCCGACGGACCGACGAGAGCAACAAGTCCTCCCCGTTCGACCGTCAGGTCGACGCCGCAACGCCTGCACGGGACCCGCGATGGTCGGATAGAGCTTGACCACCGAGGCGCAGGAGACCAGTGCATCAGCCACGGAACACCGTTGCCTTCTGTGTTTGCGAGATGCTGCGTTGCGACCATGCCGAAATGAATGCGACCAAGGCCACCGCCACTCCGAACACGACCAGCAGCGTCGGGACGTCGATGGAAAGCGGCACGGTTGGCGGCACTTCGGGATCTGGTTCAAAGGTCGGAAACACTCGGTGTGCGGTCACCGCAGCTGATACGGCTCCAGCCGCGATCGCCGCCGCAACGAGACCGACCATCTCGATGACTGCGGCGATGACGTTGGTTCTGTTTGGCACGCCCATCTGCTGGGTCATCGCAGTCGTGACCTCACGTTGTCGACGTCGCTCGGCAAGGTAGAAGGACAGCACACCCAGTGCCACAAGGCCAGCGACAACTGCGAGCAAACCCAGATAGTCGAAG
Source organism: Acidimicrobiales bacterium (assembly GCA_041394345.1). GTDB lineage: Bacteria > Actinomycetota > Acidimicrobiia > Acidimicrobiales > SZUA-35 > JBBKWJ01. The sequence goes on from JAWKIN010000012.1 coordinate 72,532, forward strand.
GCCCAGCGGGTCGTTTGGACATCGACATCGCCGGTCTGGCCGGCGAGTGTCGCCGTTGCGGTAACCCGCCAACCCAGCCGCTCCGCCACGGCTTCGAGTTCGCGCAGCGACCCGTTGTGAAGGACGGTGTGGCCATACTTTGTCAACGGTGAGATATACGGCAGTTCCCGTCCAAGCGTGTCAGCGATCTCCTGATCAACAGGGTCGATGGACTCTTGGCCGAGGTCCCACCGACGCTGGGCGTAGCTCTCGAACACGTCGGCACGGATGATAAGCGTGGGCGACGTAGCCGACGCCAACGGCGCCGAGTTGACGAGACCAACGACCTGGTACGGGAACACTCGTTGCACACCAAACTCACCCCGCTCGGGGACAGCACCAACGGCGACCGCCGGAACAGCGTCGAGATCAGACTCACCGAGGAGATCAACGAGCTCGCTCGGACTGCGACCGAACTGAGCCGGCCAGGTGACAACTTGGGCGAAGGTCAACGGGTCGAGCACCACGACCTTCACTGGCTGGGAACCGATCCGCGTCGTTTGCGAAAACACCACAGTCGACCCGGGCGGAAGCTCCTGGGTATCAACCTTGTCGATGGTGTCGAGGCGGCTGACCGCGCCCACGAGCGTGGCCGCCTTGGCCTCCGTTGCCGCATCGATCGTGCCCACGAACGAGACGGATAACGCGACAAGCCCCGACGCCACCCCGATGGACGCGGTCAACATCAATGCGCCATTGGCTGACGCCGTCAGGGCACGCCAGGCAAGGAACAGCGGCGTCGGCAAGCCCCGTCCCGTTCGACGAAAGCGACCGAGGCCGACACGGAGCAGCACGACGACAATGAGAACACCAGTCACCACGCCAACCAGAGGGAACGCAATAACCAGCGGATTGACACCGTCTCTGCGATCGTGCCCGACCTGAATCCACATGGTGGCCGCGATGCCGACGAGTACGAGCAACCAACTGACGCTCACCCGTCCAATCGGCCCGTCAAGGGAGTCGACCAAGCGCACGGAGATTGCGGCCGACACAGCGCCGGCGAAGTACGAGTGCAGCCGCGGTCACGCCCATGACATCGAGCCAGGACACGGCAGACCAATTCGCCGTGCCCGATGGTCCCAGCAAGCGAACAGCGACCCAACCAAGGCCGACCCCGGCCACCGTTGCGAGGGCCGCTGGCGCCAAGTACTGCGCTAGGGCCCGACCGAAGAATCGCCATGCCGCGTCGCCGTCGGCTGCCATCAGGCGATAGTCCGCTCGACGACTCTGGATGAGGAACACGGCGCCAAGGGTCGACAAGAGCACGCCGACCACCGTGCCAGCCAGCTCGCCGCCCGAATCGGCTGCTCGAGCTCACCAACCAGCTGAGCTGCGTCCACCTCAGCCGGGTACGCCGCCGTGAATACGAACGCCGGAATCTCCGGATCGGGGCCCACGCCCGATAGCTGCGCGTTCAATGGGCCCTCGCGGTTCAACGCTGATTCCGCCAGCCGGTAGCGGTGTACCAGTTGCTGAAACCCTGCCCACGTCGAAGGGGCTCGTGCCAGCGGAGCGTCCCACCTCGCGAGACCGGCAAGCCCAAGTGACCGAACCGTCGACTCTGGCGCAATCACCAACTCGAACGACGGACGATTGAACATGCGGAGAAACTCGGGGCGCAGATCAGAAGGCAGCGCCTCCCAATAGTCGCTGAGGTCGCCATCCCACACATCGCGATAGACGGCACCAACCCGAACCTCGGCCAGGCCCAGCACGACCACGGAACCCGGCTCGAGCTCGTAGGCCGACGCCAACGATGCGGGGACGAGGACGCCGTCGCTTGGATCGCCCGCTAACACATCGACTGCTTCGGCGCGCCGGGCCGTGACATCACCCGCACCTGGCCAGGCCCGGCGGCACCACCAGAGACACACCGTCAACCGCCGTCACCGCCACCTTGTCTGATAGCAGTGTTCGAGCCGGCGAACCCAGGCCATCGATCGACACCAGGTGCGCTTCCAACTCGTCCGCTAGCCCGCCCAGTCGATCCTCGTCGAACGGCCCTTCGGCCTGGACGACAAGGCCAGCCGGACCCGGATCCAGCCGATCGATGACGCGTGTCGCTATCTCGTCGGACGCAGACACCTGGAACATCGGGCCCGACGACAGCAACAGTGCTGGCAATGCGAGCGCGCCAACAAGCGCCACCGCAACCGAACCCTGCGTCCAGGGCAGAGCCACCCACTGCCCCCACGATCGGAGATTCACCGCCCGACCTTACCAGCGCAGGCGGACGGGGCGCTCGAAAGGCGCTGACCGGCAAGTATCAACCACTTGCACCCGCCAGATCGCCCAGATTACGGTTGCGCTCGGCGAGCAGTCGGCGCGTCGAAGTGCATCGTGTCTCCGGGCGATGCTCCGGTAGGAGGGTGACAATGAGCGTCCTTTGCGGGCTCGACGAGATGTCGACCTATGACTGACGATCCACGAACCGAGTCGTGGTGGCAGGCGTCCTGGTCTTCGGCGTGGGCGGGAGCGGCGGCAGCCATATTCGGCACCCTGGTCACCATCGTCGTTGCGATCATGGCGCTCGCCGGCAACGGCAATTCGACAACACCCGAGCGCAGCTCGGACCCAACCATTGCGGGCGTGCCAACGACACACAGCGATGTGGCCGATGGTGCCTGGGCGTTCATGTACGGGACCATGCAGCCAGGACATCGGTACTACCCCGAAATCGATGGCTACGTGGCCGAGACGATGCCAGCCACGGCACCCGGCTTCATGTTTGACTCTGGCTATGGGTATCCGGCGGCTGTGTTCGATCCAGACGCCTCCGAGTCGATTTCTGGCTATCTGCTGCGCTGGCTCCCCGAGTCGGCATCCGAGGCTAACCAGGTCATCGCCGACATCGAGAACAATCTGTTCCGCGCCACTCGCGTCGAGACCGATCAAGGAATCAGCGCTATTGCCTACGAGTGGATAGGGACGACCGACGATCTGACCCCTGTCGCTGGCGGTGCGTGGACGTTCGACCTCGAGAACCAATGAAGGGGCACGTGCTTCGCTCCCTCGTCGCCACCGTGCTCCTGACGAGTGCCGCTGGGTGCAGCACGTCGTCCGGCCTCGACACAACAATTCAGGGGGCACACTGACCACGTCGACGACCGATCCTCAAACCAACGTGTTGTGGGATGAGATGATCGGCGATGCCGACGGTGTGGCAGGAGAGCTGAATATTTGGTGGTCGTCACGCGTGCCGAGGTCTTCGGACGTGAGTATCGCCCCGAGTTCTTCTGGTTCGATGGTGCCACCCAGACGGCGACCTGCGGTGAGAATGCGCTTGGTCCCTACAACGCGTACTACTGCCCGGTCGACCACACCGTCACCTTCGACGCACAGCTTTTCCTGGCCGCCTTAGCGGGCAATGCAGACTTTGGCGGCGAGATAGGCACCTCGATCGCAGATCCAGGGGACACTCTGATTTTCATGATTCTGGCTCATGAGTGGGGCCACGCCATCCAAGCGCACTTTGACCAACGGAGTGCCGACGGCCAACCCCGAATTCGAGTTGCAGGCGGACTGCTTCGCTGGCGCTTTCCTCGGTGACGCCTGGGCGACGGGGATCATTAGTCTCGACCCGGGGGACCTGGATGAAATACACGCATCGCTTTACGTGCTGCGAGATCCCAGCAGGACGGCAGTTCAATCACCTGATCGTCACGGCTCGTCGTTCGAGCGCGATACGTACTTCAGAATGGGCTTGACCACGGCCCGGCGTCCTGTGCACCCGAGGCGGCCATCGCAACCACCACCCCGACAAGCACGACCGAAGCGACGACCACCACCCAAACTGGTGACGTCGGGGCCGGCGACGGGTTGTGTGCCGCTGAGCGTCTCCCCCGATCGTTGGGCACAGCTCGTCGGCGTCCAGCTCGGTGGCTTCGCACTCCCCGACGGGCAGGGTCACGAACCAGCGGTCTACCGGCTCAACCAAGCACTGGGCTGGCGGCGGCTACGACGATCTGGCGATGGCGACGGAGGCAGCGTGGGGCTGGCTCGAGAACAAGCCGATCGGCTATGCGTTGAAGCGTGGCGTCGTTATCAAGAGTGGTTCCCGATACTACGTTTTCGAGTCGACCAGGTTCGAGTACGTGCTTTCGAACACGGGCGGGGCCCTTGGAGCGCCGCCGTGTCGCCTGCGGGACGCCGACGCAACCGTCGTGGCGTGGTACCAGCTGTATCCCTACAACGTCGGCATCGATCTCATCAACTACTGGGTCTGGCAGGACGAGAACGGCGAGGTTCACTATGCGGAGGCCGGCTTCTGACCCGGCGTGACTCGTCATCGCAACGACGCTGACCTAGCCTGCCCGCATGACATCAACGCCCGCCACGCTCCGCCTCGGCGGTGTTCCCGAGCACTACAACCTGCCGTGGCACCTTGCGCTGGCATCGGCCGAACTGGCCGACCTCGACCTTGACTGGACCGATCAGTTGGGAGGCACTGGTCAGATGCTTTCCGGCCTCGAAGACGAGTCGCCTCGACATCGTAAGCATCCTGACGGAGGGAACGGTTGCGGCGATCGACAAGGGACTCGACGCAACAATCGTTGGCGTTCTATGTCGAGTCCCCTTGCAATGGGGCGTCTTTACACCAGCGGCCGGTAGCTATGACGACGAGTCCCAGATGGAAGGGCACGGATCGCCATCAGCCGGTTTCGATCCGGCTCTCATTTGATGGCTTTCATCCAGGCGGCTCGCACATAGCTGGACCCTTACCGAGGACCAGTTTGTCGTTACCGGCGGCCTCGAAGGAACCCGACAGTCGTTCGCCGACGGCGAGTCCGACCTCTTCCTCTGGGACCATTTCATGACCCAGCCACTGGTCCACTCGGGTGAGTTCCGACAGGTCGGCAAGCACGAGACGCCGTGGCCGTCGTTTGTGTTTGCTGCCCGCAACGAGATATTGACAGGTCGTACGACAGAACTGGGACGGGTGATAGACTTGGTTGTCGCTCAGGCCACCACCTTGCACCAACGGCCCGGCATCATCGACGAGATCACGTCCAGATACGGCTTACCAACCGACGTCGCCCAAGAGTGGCTCGACTCGGTGAGATTCGCTCCGCGGGGCCCACTCGACCAAACCTTGGCGCCGACGGTGCTCGACACCTTGCGACAGGCTGGATTTAGCTAGCGGAGCGTGCACGGCTCATGCACCAACGGTTCGGAACCCCATGTTGCCCGTTGACGAATCAGGCGTCGTTCTGCTGCAGGCCGCACAGCGGTAGCGATTGCAGTATGAGTCGTGGCACAAGTACGAGCCTCCTCGAATCACGCGCTCGCTGCCTGTCTCGGGGCCCGAGGGCGCAACGCGAGGTGCCCGTTCGTAGAACCGCGGTCAAACCAGTCGCTGCACCACTCCCAAACATTGCCGACTGGCTGCCAGAGTCCGAACCCGTTTGGCTCGTAGGAGCGAACCGGCGCGGTGGTGAGCCAACCATCGTCGGCGTGGTTGTCGATAGGAAACTCGCCCTGCCAGATGTTGCAGTTCCAAGCCCCATCTGGCCCGACCAGATCATTGCCCCAGGGAAGCGGGCCCGTCCAATCCACCCCGGACGCATGCTCCCACTCGGCCTCGGTCGGCAGTCTCCGGCCGGTCCAATCAGCAGTAAGCCACTGCGTCATTCCAACTAACGTGCACGACCGGATGATCGGCGCGCTTCCATCGAGATCCGAACCAGGGCCCCCAGGACAGTGCCAGCACGCCACGGACTCCCAGCCACCACGGCGGATACGGCCGACCGACCCGTGATCTCGGACTCCTCGACTCCCACGTCCTGATGGAACACGGCCGAGTAGCCGAATTGCTCGGCCTCCGTCACGTACCCGGTGGTGTCGACAAAGCGCCGAAACGCTTCGTTGGTGACCGCCGTCGCGTCGATCTGGTAACTCGCGACCTCGACCTCGTGGACCGGCAGCTCGCCGTCGGGTCGATTGCCGTCACCAGAGGAATCGCCCATCAAGAACGTGCCAGCCGGGATCTGGCACTGCTCAATGTCGTGCTGCCCTCGCCCCGAACCGACCGCCGGAATCGGCTCAGCGACAGGGTGCATGCGCGCTGCCCACACGTTGGGGCGCGCAGCACGCCGCCTCGCTCGATGGTGGGGTCGGTGTCGGCGTCACCCGTCGGCGCGTTGCCGGGGCGCAACGAGGTTCGGTGTGGTCACGACATCGCGCCCGGATTGAGCCACGGGTATCGAGGCAGTTTGGCCATCGTGGCCACCGGCACTCTCGCATCCGGCGGCACCGGTTGCGATGGATGCGGTGCGTCGCCGAGGCGAGACTGCTCGCGCCAGAGCGCCGCCGTCATCTGCTCGCGAATCTCGGCGTAGGCCGGATCGTCGTAGACGTTGTTGACCTCGGTCGGATCGGCCTCGAGGTCGTAGAGCTCCCACTCAGGCGGATAGGTGAAGAAACCGGTAAACGGCAGGCCGAACCCGTCGTTGTAGTAGTAGATCAGCTTGTAGCGCTCGGATCGGTAGCCGTAGTGGGCGGGCGCCTTGTGAATGATGTCGTCGTTCTCCCAGTAGCGGTAATAAAGCCTTCGACCGGCGGCTGAACCTGCTCGTTGATGAGATCTGGCCAGAAGCTACGGCCTTGCATCTGTTCGTGTGGTTCGACCCCGGCGGCATCGAGGATGGTCTGGGCCATGTCGACGTTCGTGATGATTCCGTCGAACACCTCGCCCGCCGAAACCCGATTCGGGTAGCTCAACACAAACGGCATGCGAAGCGACTCCTCAAACATGAGTCGCTTGTCGAACCAACCATGGTCGCCGAGGAAAAACCCTTGGTCTGATGAGTACATCAGCAAGGTGTCGTCGAAGTCACCGCGTTCGCGAAGCCAATCGATGAGCCGTCCGACGTTTTCGTCCACCGACTGGACGCAAGCGAGGTAGTCGCGCAGGTACCGCTGGTACTTCCAGATCGCTTGCTCTTCGTAGCTCAGACCAGCGGGCGGGGCCTCTTTCAAATCGTCGAGTGTCAGATGATCGGCCACTCGCATCGCCGTTCGCCGGACTGACGCGCTTCTCGTTGAGTAGTCGTCCCAGAACGTCTCTGGGAGTACCGTCTCGGCTTCGAACATGGCCTGGTGCTCGGGCTTCGGTTCCCAGGAACGGTGCGGCGCCTTGTGCCACACGAGGATGGCCCAGGGGTCGTCGCCTTCGAGTGACTCGACCCAATCGATCGAGAGGTCGGTGATGATGTCGGTTGCGTATCCCTCCACGGTTCGGCGACCGTCAGCGTTGATGAACACCGGATCCCAGTAGCTGCCTTGGCCCGGAACGACATCCCAATAGTCGAAGCCCTCAGGATCGTGACCCTCGCCGTGGCCCATGTGCCACTTGCCGACCATTGCGGTGCGGTAACCCGCAGCTCGCAGCTGCGAGATAAACGTTGGCTGGCTGGCATCGATCGGCGTGAACAGTGAGTAGACGCCGTTTACGTGACTGTACGCACCCGTCAGAATCGACGCCCGCGAGGGGGTGCACAGCGAGTTGGTCACGAAGCATTTGTCGAATCGGAACCCGTTCGCCGCTATTTCGTCGATGCGCGGCGTCTCATTTATCACCGACCCGTAGCACCCGATCGAGTGGGCTGCGTGATCGTCCGTCAAGATGAACACGATGTTCGGGCGGCGCGGCATGGTGCGGTGATCTGGTCGGTCGGTCATGGCTGTCGGCCTCACTGTCCTATTGATAGGTGATCACGACCGGCGCGGGGTCGAGCTCAAGGACCTCGGCCGGAGTGGAAAGCGGGTTGTCCTCGTCGAAGAAGTTCTTCCACCCGAACCAGAGATGATCGGTGGCTTCAGTCGCAGTCAATACGTTGTAGGTATTGAGCTTCAGCGCCCGATCGCCTTGCCCGTCGATGTGAATGACCGTTGCCAACTCCGCCGGGGTCGAAATCAACTCAGGGTTGGTCAACATCGCCCGTTGAAACTGGTGAACGATGAAGAGCTTTTGGGGCAGGTTGTTTTGTCGAACGAGTTCGGCGAGCCACTGCGAGACCTCCTCAACCTCGGCCCCGTCGACGGAGCCGATCTGATTCAAGTGCAGTTGGTCGCCATAGAGCCGCCACTCGGGGTCAAGCGCAAGCCCCACATTCGGTCGCTCCAACAACTCGCGATAGATCTCCGCTTGACGGAGGAAACCCGAGCGACCCGACTGCAGATCGAGAATGACGTAGACACCCTGCTCTTGTGCGAAGTCGACCCACGGCCGAACGTCGTCGAGGAAGAGCTCACTTGAGTAGTCGCCGTCCGAACCAGGCTCGGCCGTCGCCACGGTCACGATGATTTCGAATGCTGGCAACGTCAAAACACCGTCGACGGCATACGAGTCGACAAGCGGCTGCAGCGTTTCAAGCGCTTCGACGGGGCTCGCCGCCTCTCCGAGCACGCCAAGGGACGGCGAGTCCGGTGAGCCATAGGAGGCGACAAAGCGCCGATCCGGGAAAAGCTCAGCCCCGCCACCGAGCACACTCCGGTTGCTGAGGAACCCTTCGTACTGCCACAGCTGGGTCGGGTCGGGATTGCCAACGAGGGTGCTCGCTGGTCGTTGTTCGTCCAACTCGATTGGTGGTGCTGCGAAATCGATGACAGCGATACGGCCGCCGCTTTGGGCCAAGGCCGGTGCGATGAGCACGCCGATCTGGAGGTCATCGGGCATCACGAAGAAGACATCACGAGCGTCGACTAGGTCGGGTTCGGACGTGGCCGCGTCCGGTGCGACGGTCAGACCTTCAAGTGTCTGGGGCGTGAGCTGGCCCGAGCCGTTGGCGGTCTCGCCCGGTGCCGGGGTTTGGTTCTCGATGATCTTCGCGTCGCGACCAAGTGCGTCGGCGACCTGGTCGAGCTCGCCCGCAGCGCCAGCCCAATAGATGGTTCTCGCATCAAGATCCTCGATCTCGCCCGCAGTCGTCGCCAGCTCGTCCATTGTCGTCGCCAAGATCACACCATTTTCGGCGATAGCGAATCGGGCTGCCGCGAGCGAGTCGTGGCTGGCGGGATCGACCAAGACCACCGTGTCGGCGCAGACAAGTCGCTGGTGCACGACCGCTGCAGTGATCTGGGCGTCATCACCACTGATGACGGGCTGCGCCTCGGCCTCGTTGTTCAGGCAGCGTTCGTGATCGGCATCCGAACCCGGCCAGAGAAGCCAAACAAGAAGCGCGGCCGTGGCAACGCCAAGGACCACAACGATCCTGGGGTCCTGTCGACTAGGACCGCGATGACGGGAACTGAAGGGACTTCGCCGTCGGCGTGGCAGTGACATAGCGACACAGAGTATTCGCCGAGAGGGCCCGATCAGCAATCAGGCACGATCAAGCTTCGAGGACGGATGGGGTATCGCTCGTGAACGACTTGAACTAGGTTCTCGGCCACGGGTGGGCCGGATTCGATCGACCCGACGACCTCAATTCAGTGTTGAAGGAGACCGCCATGTTCAGCCTTGCCGAAATCAGCCGAATCCAAGCAGCCGAGCGCCCCCAGAAACCAGCGTTGATTTGTGACGATCGCACGATGACCTACGGGGAGCTTGACGCCGAAAGTTCCCAGGTCGCACAGGCCCTTATCGAATCCGGAGTCGGCTCGCAGGATCGAGTTGGTTTCATTGGCAAGAACGTGCCCGAGTACTTCACGCTGTTCTTCGGAGCAGCCAAAGTCAACGCCGTCACGGTCGCAGTAAATTGGCGCCTTGCGCCGCCGGAGATGGCGTACATACTCGAGCAACGCCGAGGCGAAAGTTGTCCTCGTCGAGACTGAATTCCTCGACCATCTCGCGAAGATGGACCTCCCCGCAATCCGTTGATCGTCGTCGTCGGCGAGAGCACGGCGCATCGCACGTATGCCGACTGGATTGATGGTCGCCCGAGCGAGGACCCGAACTACCCGACCGAGCTTGACGACACCGGCGTCCAGCTCTACACGTCGGGCACGACGGGGCTTCCCAAGGGTGCCGAGCTCAGCAACCGAAACTTCGAAGCCATCGTTGGGCCGATCAGCGAGATGATCGGGATGTCAGCCGACAGCGTCGTGCTCCACGTGCTGCCGCTCTTTCACATCGGTGGCAGTGGGGTTGCCACGGTCGGCCTCGCCAATGGCGCAACCAACGTGGTGCATCGCGACGTCGATCCTGGCCGCATCTTTGCCGACATCCCGGGCCGCGGCGTCACGACATCGTTCATGGTTCCGGCGCTGCTTCAGGTGCTGCCGATGATTCCGGGGGCTTCCGACGTCGACTTCTCGTCGCTCCAATCGATTTTCTACGGCGCATCACCAATCACCGAGGAGGTGTTGGTGGCCTCGATGGCCTTGCTCAAATGCCCCCACGCCCAGGCCTACGGCCTCACCGAAACAACAGGGGTCATCACCTGGCTTCCACCGGAAGATCACGACCCGGCCGGCCCCAGGGCCAAGCTGCTTCGCTCGGCTGGCAAGCCCGTTCCCGGTGTCGAACTGCGCATTGTCGGCGACGATGGGACGTCGCTTGGCGATGGCGAGGTCGGCGAGATTTGGGCCCGTACTCAACAGAACATGAAGGGGTACTGGCGCAACGAAAAGGCCACCGCGGAGGTCTTCCCCGAGGGACGAGACGCCGATGGGCTCGGTTGGTTCCGCACCGGCGATGCGGGCTACACCGAGAATGGCTACCTCTTCATCCACGACCGGGTGAAAGACATGATCGTTTCGGGCGGCGAAAACGTCTACCCCGCCGAGATCGAGAACGCAATCATGAGCCACCCCGGCATCGCCGATGCGGCGGTGATCGGCATACCGAGCGACCGATGGGGTGAGACGCCGCTGGCACTTATCATCCCGAAGCCAGGCGAAGACCCGTCCGAGGCCGACATTATTGCCCACTGCGCCGAGCGACTGGCTCGATTCAAACTGCCCTCACGGGTCGAACGAATCGAATCAATTCCCCGCAATCCGTCCGGCAAGATTCTCAAGGTAGAGCTACGCAAGCCTACTGGGAGGGCCGAGACCGGGCCGTCAACTAGGGCACGGCCACCGGCATTGGTGCGTGGTAGCGTCACGCCATGCCAACCCGAGTTAGGCCCGACGAACCGATCGGTGCTCGCCGACATCGACTGGCCCCAACATTCGTCGCGATGGCGGTGTTGGGGCTGGTCGCCAGCTGCGCAAGTGTCAGCACTCCGGCCGAACCGCACGCCCGCTTCCGAACTCGATCAACGTGTTCGCTGACTATCCGCGTTATCTCTGGCACAAGCGTCGTCTTGCGATCGCAACGACCAACAACGGCGACCAACCGCTCACGATCTCCCGAATCGTGCTGAGGGCAGAGCACTTCGAACCACTTGATCCAGAGGAGAAATCGACGGTTATCCAGCCCGGCACGGGGACTGACGTGCAGGTTGACTTCGGGAGCTAACCAGCTGCGACAACCTCGACTCGCCAACGCTCACCGCAACTGTTGAGATGTGGGTTGCAATCGGTGACGAGGAGCCAGCCTTCGGGTCAACTCGACACCGCTCCGCTCGACGACATGCGGCGGCGAATGCGGAGCACGTCGAGTGAGCAGCGCTTTCGACCAGCTTTGGCCCCACGTCGCTCGGCGCCGACAACGTGCTCGAAACCACCGTTCGATTCGAACGGCTATCCGGAAACGATGAAATCCGCGATCCGCGGATCCAAGGGTCAGAGGTGTTCGCGATGGTGCTCAGCACGGACGAGACGCTGCCAACGTTCACCGCTGACACCAAGACGGCCGAGCGGCGGGTGCGACTATCGGTGACGAGCTGCGACCCCATGTCATCGGCCAAAGCGCAGAACGTTCGATCTCAAGGTCTGGGTGAAGGTGGGCGACGGCGAGACGCAACTCGTCCTCATTCCGATTGAGCCTGCCCTGCGGGACACCCTCGCTGCGATGATTCAAACATGTATTTCCCAAACTGAGTAGAACGCACGGCAGCGCTATGGCCTAACGTTCGTCGCTGTATCGAGATCTGTCGCCCAATGCTCTCGGAGCGCTCTATATGACGATCCGCATCGCTCGCTTATGTGGTCAATGACGGATCATCCGGGTAGCCGCCGAGGAAGGCCTCGACGTCTATCAAGCGCTGTTCTTGCGCGGTTGTGGGATGATCATCATTTTCGCTGCAGCCGCACGGGTGCGAAACGAACGCCTCACTCGTGGATCGCTTAGCCGGCGTTGACGCTTCGCGTCGGCAGAGGTGGTCGGCACGGCGGCGTTCTTCGCGGCGCTCGTGCACCTCGAGTTCGCTAACGCCCAGACCGTTGATGCTCGTACCGTTTGCCATCACTGCCGTACGCGGCTCAGCGGGGAGAACTGGTGAGTCGCCAACGCTACCTCCTCGTCGCTGTTGGCTTCCTCGGTGTTGTCCTCGTGGTTCGCCCAACACCCGAGCGCGTTCTCACCCTGGACGTTGCTCGTGGTTGCTGCGGCAGTGGCAATCGTGGTCCGCGAGTTCGCCACGAGCAGGTCACGGCGGACACGCCGCCACTGCCAATCGCCTTGCTCACGTCGCTGTGCATCACGTCGATGATGGGGGTGATCTCGCTTGCCACTGGCTGGGGCGACCTCACCGTGAAGGCGGTGGTCGCCTTGGTGCTGGCGTGTTTCTGCCTCATCGCTGGCTATCTCTTCGCCATCGAAACTGTTCGAGTCGGCGACCTCAGCGTCTCGCCATTTCGCTACACGTCGGTCATCGGCGCGGTTGGCGTCGGACTCGTCTTCTTCGACGAAACGCCCGATGCGCTGACTATCACCGGATGCGTCTGATCGTTGCTGCTGGCATAGTCAGCGCCGTTACGGGCCTCGCCAACCAGCGCCCGACCCCAAGCCCCGGCTGCGCCGCGAGGCCTGACCAAGCGAAGCCAACCGCCAACCTCGCTTCCTTAACTTCGCTTGGTCCGACCAAACGAAGTTAAGGAAGCGGAGTAGCGACACCCGGCCGCCCGCTCGGGGCACACCGGACCGTACCTTTGGCATTCTGCCTCCAGCCGACGACCCTTGCGACCCGAACCTCGAGCGACAAGACTTCACGCCAGCGACGAAGGGAGACTCGCCATGGCCTTCCACCCATACCTCTACTTCGGTGGCAACTGCCGAGAGGCGTTCACCCGCTACCAGGAAGTATTCGGTGGCGAGCTCATCATTCTGGACGGCACCCAGGCACCGCCCGATGCTGGACTTCCGAGCGACAAGGTCGATCTCGTGATGCATGCCGCCTTGAAGAACGGCGACGAACTGCTGATGGCGTCCAGATTCTTACGACGATGACTTCACTCCCCGTCAGGCATCGTGGTTCACCACGCATCGGCCGATATCGACCGGGCCAAGGCCATCTTTGCGGCGTTGGCCGAAGGCGGCGAGGTCCATATGCCAGGTGAAGAACAGTTCTGGACCCCCTTCTTCGGCGTGGTCACCGATCGCTTCGGCACACCATGGCAGATCCGGTGTTGAGGAGCCGATGGAGAACAGCTAGCCACCTGCTGCGCTCCTTAACTTCGTTTGGTCGGACTAAACGAAGTTAAGGGCGGTCAGTCGGCCGGGTCGAGGCCAACGGCGGCAACAAACTGCGGCCGCAACAACTCCGTCGCCGCCACGGTCACGTGGTGGTCGTCCATGTACAGCAAGGTCGAATACGCCAGCGGCGGACAATCGTGGGCACAAAGCCAGACCGATGGATCGACGTAGGTCCACCCCAGCGCAGCCGCAGCCGCAGCCTCGCCTTGTCGAACCGATGGCTGGATCGCCTCGTCCAAGCTCATGCCACACTTCTCGACATCGTTTGGATTGTCCGCCAGGCAGTCTGGGGTGTGGCCGGGAAGATTCGGGGTTTGGCCGATCAACACAAGCGCGAGTCCGCTGGCAGTCGGGCCGCAGTGGCAATGATCCCGTTCTCCCAGTCGTTGCGCGCCGCCTCGATCAATACGCCGACAAGATGATGACGTCGGGTTTCTCGACCGCCAAGTTGTCATAGACGCCCTCGCGCACAGCCCACAGTCGGTGAACGGCTCGCCGTCCGCCTTGGGGTAGATCGGTAGGTCGTAGGGGAACACGCCGATTTCGAATAGCTAAGAATCGTGATTTGGCCAGAATCGGCGAGCTGCTCAATTGACGGTTCCCACATCGCCATATGCGAGTCACCGACGATCGCCACGACCAAGCGTTCGCCACGTTCACCACGTTCGCCAACAACACACGGCGTCGGGTCGTAGAAACCGATCTCTTGTTGGCAACCACGCGACCAGATCGACGGCACGATCTGCCGGGCTTGGGGCAGCGGCGGATACAGATTCGACGGCAGTGAATAGAGCGCCTGCTCGGCTATCGCATCAGGCAATTCGCCGCTCGCAATGATTGGGGCGGCCTCGCCCGCGGCGAATCGTCCCGAATCGAACGCCGCCGCCCCCGCCACGAGGAGCGCAAGACAACTCCCAACAATGCCTACAAACATCGGAAGAGCGGTAGTTGGCTGAGCACCGCTTCTCGATGGTCGAGCAAACCGGAACCGGCGTTCGACCCAACGCTCCGTGCAATACGACAGCACAAACGCCGCGCATGTGATTCCCACCACCGTGGACCAGCGGTCGAGCTCAAACCCGGCAGGACCAGCCAGCACCACCATAGGCCAATGCCACAGGTAGATCGAATACGACAACCGACCTATGGTCTGCGCCGGCGAGCTCCGTAGAGCAGCAGCGATCGGGTTGTCGATGCCCGCTGATTCGCCGTAGGCCAAACACAGCACGGTTGACGCAACGGGTAGGACGGCGGTAATGCCGGGAAACTTCGTCGTCTCGTTGTACAGCAGAACACTCGTGGCGATGCCTGCCACACCAAGAGCGAGTGCACCGTTTGCGACGGCGACGTTGGCCCGGCGCTTGTACGAAAGGGCAAGGATGCCACCCGCGCCGAGCTCCCAGGCTCGGGCCGGAAGGAGGTAGAACGCCATCGGCTGGGATCGTTCCATGAGCCAGACGGCGTAGGCGAAGGAAGCCGCCATCACCACCAAGATTCCGCTGGCACCTGTCGAGTTGGCGCGACCGAACCGACGAGCAAGCCAGCGAGTGGCGAGGTAGAGCCAGGGCCAGACGAGATAGAACTGCTCTTCAACGGCGAGCGACCAATAGTGCTGGAACGTCGACGGCGTTGTTGTCGCTGCGAAGTAGTCGGTCTGCTGCCGCAGGAAGTACATGTTGGACGCAAAGAGCGTTACCCACACGCCTTCGCCGGACGACATCCTGGCGCGGTACGGCGAGGCGAGGAACCAGGTCGCGACGAGCGTCGCCACAAACACCAGGGCGGACAACGGGAGCAGACGCCGTACGCGCCGGGAGTAGAACCGAGATGCCGAGAACCGCCGATCCTCGGCATCTCGGGCAAGGTGGCCCGTGATCAGGAAGCCGGAGATGACGAAGAAGACATCAACGCCGACGTACCCACCGCTGAATCCCGTCACGTCGAGGTGGTAGAACAACACCGCTAACACGGCGATTGCTCGGAGTCCCTGGATGTCGGCCCGGAACACGTCCGGTGTCGACGGCTTTGTCATGCTGAGCGCCTCCGGAGGGACTCCCCCAACCGCGGTGTGCGACGGCATCTGTTATATCACGCGTCACGTCATTCAGGACCCACGTCGCGCCAGCCGCCTGGCGTTTTTCGCCGCCGTTGTGGCCGATGCACCGAGGTCGATGAGGCGAGCTACGCGATCCCGGGCGGGCGCCAGTTTGCGCGATCAGGGTGGTCGACCGGTAGTGGCAGTATCTCAACCGAACCCGTTCGGGAACTGCGATACCAGGCCGTGACCAATTCGAGTGTCGCCTGTGCGGCATCGAGGTCGACAGGCATCGGACCACCGTCTCGCACGGCGTCGACGAACCCTTGGAACTGCCCGGTGAACAGTGGCTTTGTTGGCGCCACTCGGCTGAAGATGCAATCCGCCTCGGCTTCGACCTCAGGGTCGCTGAATTTGAAGGTCCATGGTCCAGCGCCTGGGTCGTACGGCAAGGTCGACGATTCGATGGTCACGTGCTCGAAGCACCAGACGAGACGACTCGACTCATTGATCGAGCCAAGGTTGACGTTCATCGAGACCAAGCCGCCATCGGCCGTCTTCCCAATCGCGACCGCGCAGTCCTCGGTCTCGATCTCATTGACTCGGGTCGTGGTCATGGCCCGCAACTCAGCGAGCGGGCCAGCAATCCACGTCAACATGTCATGAATGTGGATCGAGTGTGTGAGCACCGACCCTCCTCGTTCGCCCTGCCAGGTACCGCGCCACGGCGCTTCGTCGTAGTACGCCCGACCCCGGCGCCACCAGGTCGAGGCCGACGCGGTGTAGAGCCGTCCCGTCAGGCCAGCCGCAACTAGGGCCCGAGCCCGAAGCGCCCCGTCGCCGAACCGGTATTGCAGGATCGGCATCAGCCGCGCTCCCGACGACGCCAGCGCGGTCGCCTCCAGCGACCGGAGCCGGTCGCAGGCCGCAACCGAGTCGACCAACGGCTTCTCGCAAATGACATGCACACCCGCCGCTAGGCATTGCTCAATCTGGGCTTCGTGCATCGCTGGTGGCGTGCATAAATCGACGACGTCGACGCCAAGCGATAACAGCTCGTCGAGTGACTCGACGCCAGCAACGTCCCAATACTTGGCGGACCGTTCGCGACGCTTGCCGCTGACGTCGGCGACCGCCATAACCGTCGCTCCCTCGACATCACGCCAACTCAAAAGGTGCATCTGGCCAATGCCGAGACCAACCACGCCCACTCGAAGATCGCTCATGTCACTCCTTCGGTCATACCACTCTCTCGTTCACGCCGTTCCCCACGGGTCGGCCGCCGCTTGGGCCCGCAACACGAGGTCGCAGACAGCCACCACGTGAGCTTGAGTCATCAAGCGCTCACCATCGTCTCGAAGGTCAGCCAACACGAGATCAGCCCAGTCGATGGGACGACCCGAGATATTGACACGCCGCGTGCCATCACCATCGACGACGATGAGGTGCTCGGCTCCTGGCTCGCCCGCAGTATCGATATTGGCTCTCGCCTCGAGTGTTCCCTCTGTCCCGACGATCGTGAGGCGCACGTCGCCCCAGACACCGAGGCCAGCGGCCGTCAAGTAGTCGACTCGGTGATCGCCGACGACACCATTGGCAACCAGGGTCATCGATCCGATGTCCTGCATCTGAGGGTGATCAGGGCAGCTCACGTTGCCAACGGCGGAGAGCCGGACGCTGGCCGGAGGGCCATCTGTGCTGTCGGCCCCAACGGCAACGGCCAAGAACTGATCGGCCTGGTGCGACCCGATGTCGACCAGGATGCCGCCGACGAACGCATCGTCCCAGAACCAGTCGGGACGATGTTGGGCACTGAGCAGGTGCGGGCCGCTGCCAACGACGTGGACAACCTGACCGATAGCGCCAGCCCGAGCCAGCTCGACTGCCTCGCCGATGGCCCGATTCTCGAACCGCTCAGAAAACAACACGGTCCAGGGCCGGCCAGTTCGGCCGGCGAGCGCGGCCTCGACGTCGTCAAGCTGGGAGCGATGAGCGATCCCGGGCTTGTCGCTCACGACATGCTTGCCGGCGTGAAGGGCGGCGACCGCCATTGCTGATCGTTCGCTCGGTACACCAGCGAGCACGACGAGCTCGATCGACTCATCAGCAAGGATGCGCTCAACGCTTTGCTCGATCGACTCGGTTTGCCAGCCGGCGTATCGCTCGATCAATCCGCCCTGTGGTGCGTGAGCGACGGCGAGCGCACCCGCCTTGACGAGCCGGTCGACCATCTGAAACAGATGGAGGTGGTCGGCGCCGATCACGCCAAACCGAACCGGTGCTCCGTTCGTCATGAGATCGACCCGCCCACGCCCCGACGCGTCGAGTAGCCACGCGAATGCTGCAGGAACCGATACTGGCCAACCGCTATCGTCACGAACTGCCCCTTTGCTGCGAAGCTGTCGCCACCGACGACCCCTCAACGAGGACGCCGAGCGGCCTCGGCAGATTACAAGCCGGCCGATGGTCGAGCCAATCGAGTCCGCCCCGTGACCATCGGCTAGCCCGTTTGTGCGTAGCGTCTCTACGCAGGCTTGACCGCACCCCGACCACCGTCAACCATCGCTGCGGCACTGGCGGCCGTCGTGTTCGCCATGCGACGACGGTGGGCCAAGCCAAGCCCAACCAGGATCGCCATCAATGCCGCTGCGATGTAGGCGGCGACGGCGGCAATACCGGCGATCATGCCCACCGTCGACCATGCATATGCGGACAGGAGAAGGCCTCGCAGCGTCTCGCCCTTGAACAACGAGTCACGTTGGGCCGTGATGCCGCTGGCAGTTGCCTGTAGCTCGTCGATCTGAGCCTGGGGCTGTCCAGCATCGACTGCGGCCTGGACATCGGCCTTGGCCGCTGACTCGACCGAACCCCGATCGGCGTAGGTGGCGCCGTCAGCAATGTTCGCCAGGTGGCCATTGATGTAACTGGCGTACGCCTCCGCTTCCTTGCCGGTATCGAGAGGCTGATCGGCGAAGGCCAACAAATCGTCACGTCCCTGGCCCGATAGCGCATCGGCCGACGGGAACACAATGTTCTGCGATGAAAGCTCATCGCCGACATAGCTCGCCGCGAATCGATTGCCCCAGGTCAGAAGTCCGGCGGCTAGAACGAGAATGAAGACGGCGAGTAGGCCGGCACCGATGAGCACGGAGTCGATGCGGCCTCGATCGATGGCGACCACGTGGTGCTCTACATCGGGTGATCGGTCGGTAGGTATCGAGTCGCTGGAAACGGAAGCAGTGGTGAATGACATGAATTCCTTCAGTTGGGTTCGTGGCGCCGATGCGAAACCGGACGTCAAACGTCGACGGTGGCAGGGCTGACTACTAGGGCCTAAGTGCTCAGACACGTCGGCGCTGCTCGCTGGAGGCACGCCCGCGACCTACTGCTACTACCGGTAGTCGGACCCGCCTGGTCTACTATCGGCCGATGTCTGTTGCGCTCACCACCCTTCCCGCCGATAGTGAGCTGGCCGAGATTCTCGGCCGCCTCGAACTCGATGGCGGTGTAATCGTTCGTGGCCTTCTGGCGCCATCCCTGATCGAACGTTTTCGCAGCGACATCGCAGCGGAAGTCGACGAACACGCTCCTGGCGCCTCGACGGGGAGCGATCGAACTCGGGCCTTCTGGGGTTCGGAGACGAAGCGCTTCACCCGACTCGGTTGGCGTAGCGCAGCATTCGAGGACATCCTGCTCGCGCCAACACTGACGAACGTCGCTGATGCGTTGCTACTGCCGTCCTGCGACGACTATTGGCTCAACACCGGACAAATGATGATCATCGGCCCGGGCGAGAAGGCCCAGATGTGGCACCGCGATGCGGGCAACTGGCTTGCCTTGTGTCAGCCGACGTCGCCGGAAGTAACGGTCTCGTGCATGTATGCCATCGGGCCGTTCACCGCCTCGAACGGGGCGACCCTTGTCGTTCCCGGCAGCCACCTTTGGGATGACTACGACCGTGCGCCGACGGCCGCTGAGATTGCCGTTGCCGAGATGGAACCGGGCGATGGTCTGATCTACAGCGGCCGAGTTATACACAATGGTGGCGCGAACGTCACCGCCGATGAGTGGCGACTCGGGCTGCACGTCTCATTCGTCCTCGGCTGGCTCACGCCAGAGGAGGCCCTGCCGATCTCGGTTCCTTGGGAAGCCGCACGCAGCATGTCGGATCGGGCCAAGCGACTGCTTGGCTGGAAGAGTTACGGCGTCCGTTCACGTCTCTGGACGGTCGACTACGAAGAGATCGGCGTGGCAATCCCGTCGTTCGCGACCTCAACCAGCGTCGGTGATGCCGAGGGCAGGGGGTAACACACTGGCCAGGAGGCTGTCCCAGTCGCCGATGCCGCAGCCGTTCACCCGATCGATGGTGGTGTCGACCGGTTCGCCGTCAAAAGTGCCGACGATGTGGGCGACGTCAGGACCACCATATTGCTCGGTGCAGGCTTGGTCGGTCGGCGGGATGTCGACGAGCCGGGTCTTGACCGCCGGATCGGAAAGTGCGCTACACGCATTCTGGTCGATGATCGCGACCTCACCAATGACGGTTGCCGTATCGCCGAGGCACGAAATCGTGTAGCTGACATCGTCGGCTTCGGGGTGACTGATCGTGATATCGAGGGTGGCGATTGGGTACCCGCCACCGCCGAGCGGTTCCACCATCGTGGTGTCGACGGTGCCGCCAGAACCGGCATCGACCGACGTCGAATCCGATCCACAGCCAGCAAGAAGGAGGGCAAGAAGGGCACTGAACGAGATGAGTGAGCGTTTCATGTTGCGTGAGACGCTACGGACGAGGCTCTGGTTCCCGCGCTCTCTGGATTATCACCATGGATTGACGTGCTGCGACCACGCCCGGTCGGCGGCACGGGTGTGCAGGCACCGTCTACGATCCGTCCTACCTGACCATCGGACCGAGGACACGAACGTGAGTCAATCAGCAACCGACGCCGTGACCGGTTGGCTCGCCCGCAGCCAACAGATAAGCGACGAACATCGGCTCGACATCTTCCGCGAGGTCTATCTCGATGGCCGCAACGCGAGACAACGGGTGTTCCGGTTCGCACTACTCATGATCTTTGCTTCAGTGTTGGCAACGGCCGGAGTGCTCGCTGACTCCACTGCCGTTGTCATCGGGGCGATGCTCATCGCGCCGCTGATTACCCCCATGATGGGCATGGCGCTCGGACTGGCATTGGGGTGGCCCTCACGGCTCCGTCGAGCGACCGCACTCGTGGCGGGAGGCATCGCCATCGCAATCTCTACTGGCTGGCTCATTCCCGCAGTCCTGCCCGTTGCCGTGGCGACACAGACCAATAGCGAGATCCTGTCCCGTACCTCGCCAAACCTTCTCGACTTGCTCGTCGCCGTCGCCGCTGGCGCCGCTGGTGCCTACGCGTTGGCTCGACCGGATGTTGCGTCGTCGCTGCCCGGGGTCGCCGTCGCTATTGCCTTGGTGCCACCGCTGGCCGTGGTCGGTATCACCCTCGGCCAGCACGAGTGGCGCCAAGCAACCGGCGCCGGCCTGCTCTTTTCGACCAATCTCGTGGCGATCCTCGTCACTGGTGGCCTCGTGTTCGTCCTAACCGGCGTTGCTCGCTGGCCGCGGTCAACGTTCGCAACGCCGGGCCACTGTCGCCCTCGCCACCGTCGTCATTCTGGCCGCCGCGGTAGTCGCTGCGCTGGCGGCGAACGGTGCCGCGATCCCGCGGGACGCCTTAGCGGTCGACCAGGCACGACAAACAACGTCCGAATGGTTGGGAGACGACACCGAGTTCAACATCGCGAGCTTGAAGGTGTCGGGCGACACGATCGCCATCGTTCTGGCCGGACCTGGCGAACCGCCTTCGCCCGAAACGCTCCGAAACGAGCTCATCAAGGATTTCGGCGACCGAACGACGTTGGACTTGCAGTGGGTCCCACGCCAACGCGTCATCATCGACGGAAACTAGCGTCCGCGATGACCGATCCGCGTCTCGAGTGGTCGCGTTCGATCCCCTCAAGCTAGGTACGTCGGCGCGACACGTTGACGCCCGCCGTTTCGCTACTGCACACTCGGCGCGTGATCATGCCTTGCAATCTGATCCACCGATGACCGAGCGACCAGGAGCACGTTGTGTCTACGCCAGGAAGCCAGCCAATTATCGACCGTTTCCCGGCGGGAAGTGAAACTACACAGCGTCCGGCCAGCTCAAGAAGGAGTTCTACGAGGCCCGCCTAAAGGAACTGCAAGAGGAACTCGTCAAACTCCAGTACTGGAGTGCATCAGAACGGCCTTCGGGTGCTGATCATCTTCGAAGGGCGCGGATCAGCGGGCAAGGGTGGCGTCATCAAGCGAATCAACGAGCGGACATCGCCCCGCATCGTCCGGACCGAGGCGCTACCGAAGCCAACCGAGCGGGAGCAGAGCCAGTGGTATTTTCAGCGGTACGTCAGCTTGCTCCTCGCCGCGGGCGAGATCGTGATGTTTGACCGCTCGTGGTACAACCGATCGAACGTCGAGTGGGTGATGGGCTACTGCACCGAGGCCCAACATCAGGAGTTCCTTCGCACCTGCCCCGAGTTCGAGCGGATGCTTGTCCGGAGTGGCATCATCGTACTCAAGTACTGGTTCTCGGTTAGTTACGAGAGCAAGCTCGACGCCGCGGCCCGCAACGAAGAGCCGGTAAAGCGCTGGAAGCTGTCCGAAATGGACCTGGAGAACACCGGTTGTACGACCGCTACTCAATGGCCAAGGACACGACATTTCAGTACACCGACATCAAGCAGGCACCGTGGTTCGTCGTGCCGTCGGACCGAAAGCGATCATCGCGGCTCAATTGCATCAGCCACATCTTGTCGCAGATTCCGTATGAAGATGTTTGCCCGAACCAGTGACAATTCCTGATCGTGAGAACGGCAGCTACGTTCGGCCGCCCCTCACCGACCAAACCTTTGTCCCGGCCTTGTATTAACGGCACCAGCGATTCGTTAGCCATCTGCGATGGTGTTAGCGTGCCCGGACCATGCCAAACCTCACTATCGCTACCCGCTCGTTTGCCGCCCTCTGCCTCCTGCTCGGCGCCAGCTGCCGAAGTAGCGCACCTGACGAGGCGGTAGCTACGGCCCAAACGGTCGTGACCGATTCACCAGCAACCACCGCAGCGAGCGCCAGCGAAGACTCGCCTGAGGCGAGCGTTGGGTTCGGTGAGCTCACCGAAGGATCGTTCATATTCTCCGGCGCAGTTGACGAAGCGTTCTACACCTCCAACCCCGAGCTTGGCTTCCGCCTCGGGGGCGGCTGCCAGGGCGGCCAGTTCGGCGTGTCGCTCAACATCACTGACGTCGCCGCCACAACGTCGTATGCCTTTGTGAGGTGCAGCGATTCCAGATGACCTGTCCGGTGGCGTCATCGGCGAGTTTGCTGACGTGAAGTCCGAGGTATCGATCTTTCCCGGCGGCGGCATGACCAACCAACTGACCTTCAAGGGGCCGCTGCGCATGATCATTAGCGAGCATACGACAGGGGCCGGCGTTGCGCTGGAGGACCAGCGCATGACCATTACGTTGCTTGGTTCGCTCCCCTCAGACGATGGGCCGCTCGAGGTTGACGTCACGTTCCAGTGGGTCATCGGCTGCCCGTAAGCACCGGGGAGACGGCAGCCAACGATAGGCTCCTCACTCCGTCAATTCGCAGGAGAACACGCCGCCGTGGCCGTCAACAAGCTCACCCCATTGCAGGAATCAGAAGCTCGCCGTAAGGCAGCCGAGGAAGCCAAGAAGAACAAGCCGGCCTCCACCTATTCCGATGCCGAGAAGGCGGCCCGCAAAGAGCGGGTCGAGAAGGCCAAGGAGGCGCTCGCTCGATCGGTTGGCGTCAAGGGTGATCACGTACCTCCAGCTCGCACGGCGCTGAAGCAATACCTTCGCCAGCTCAACGACCCAAAGCAGCCGGATGACGCCCGATTCGAGGCCCTCATCGAGGCCCCGTTCAAGGTCCCGCCGAAGAAAAAGGCGAACGACCGGTTCTGAGTCGGCTGGCCGCGTCGACGACGCGGTCAGCACCACAAAAGCCGCCACGAACGCCGCTCGCCGCTTCGCAACGTCATAGACCGGAGGCCTCGTCCCTTGCGCGACGGCGCCCCAGGCCGCACAATCGGTGTATGACCAGTTCCAGTGAACGAGACGAGGTGATGGAGACGCCCTGGGAATTCCTGCCCGGCGACGACGAGGTCGACTCCTACGATGACGGTGGCCTTTGCAGTGAGGAGGCGGCGATGCACATCGAATCGAAACGGATTCCTCGTGTCATTGGTCAGGCAGAACAGCTCACGGTGCACTACCTCGATGATGAGGAACCGGAGCTTCCCGACCGCTCGGTCAAGCCGAAGAAGGTGAAGGACCTACCGGCCGTCACTGACTTGTTGACCCGCCAGCACTATCTGCCGCCCGAGACGCCGTAGCAACCATTTCCCCCGGCTCACCGACCAACGGTTGCCGTCGGCGGGGCGTCGGCCGCAGGGCAACCAGCACACCAACGAGCAACAGGACGCCGCCGAGGAGCTCGGGGCCGTTTGGCTTGTCGCCGAGTAAGAACCACGAGGCGGTCATCGCAACGACCGGACCCCACAGCGACCAGGGCACCACCGCCGATGACGGGTATCGTGACAGCAGGCCATTGAATACGGCGTAGCCAAACAGCGAGGCGAGACAGGCCGTGTAGAGCGTCGACACTATCGACTTCCATGAGGGCTCGAGGAGCGCATCGCTCACTGCGCCCGGGCCGTCGAGCACGACCGAGAGCACGAACAGCGGCAGCGGAACGACGAGCGCCGACCAGACGGTGAGCGAGAGACCGCCGGGGATCCCTGACGATCGAGAGATGACGCTGCCAATGGCCCACGACAAGCCGGCCAAAAGGCAGAGGGCGAGCGCGCCACCCGAGATGCGCCCACCGCGACCGAAACCGACGATGATCAAGCCAAGTGAGCCAAGCGAGACACCGACGACCTGATGGCGGCTAGGAAACTCCCGCAGCACGCCTGCCGCGATAACGACCGTGAGGATGACGTGCGCCTGCAGAACGAGGGCCGCTATTCCTGGCGGCATCCCGGCGTGGATGGACGAATAGAGAAAACCGAACTGGCCGAGGGACATGAACGTTCCGACACCAAGAATGGTTCGCCACGGAGCGTCGGGCTTGGGCACGATGAACACCGCAGGCAGCAGGACAACGGTGAACCGAACCGCCGCGAATAACAGCGGCGGCACACCCGTCATGCCCCAGTCGATGACCAGGAAGTTGAAGCCCCAGATAGTGACCACTAGAGCCGCTAGGGCGGTGTCGCGACGATTCATGCGCTGCAGCATGACGGACCGGATCATGTAGCACCAGCGAAATGATTTACGTCCTTTCGTGTAGCATTGCTGCATGATCAATCTCGAAGCGGTCGCCTCGCTCCGCGCCGTTCAGCTGGAGGGTTCAGTCGTCTCGGCGGCTTCGGCGCTTGGCTTCACCCCAAGCGGCGTCTCACAACAGATCAAACGACTCGAGCGACAGGCCGGCGTCGCCCTACTCGAACGGGTTGGACGCGGGGTCATCCTCACCCAAGCTGGCCGCCAGCTCGTTGAAGAAGGATCGCGCCTACTCGGCGAGGTTGAGGCGATTGAGTCCGCCCTCCACCGAGAGTCGGGCACCGTGGCCGGAACCATTCGCCTGGTGGCTTTTGCCACAGCAGTTCGGGGACTTGTGGCACCCGCCCTGCCACTGCTGCTGACCGGCCACCCGGACCTTCATGTCCGCCTCCTCGAGCGAGACCCGTGGGACGCCATCGACCTCGTTGCTTCGGGCCAGAGCGATGTCGGCGTCGTTCACAGTTGGGGTGACGTACCTCTCGCCATTCCCGAGCACGTCGAACAGATCGACCTCGCCGAGGACGTCGCCGACGTGGTGATGCACCGAGACCACCCACGGGCGACGCAGTCGATTCTCTCGCCACGCGATCTCATCGACGAGACTTGGATCGCTACGCCCGACGGCACGATTTGCCGGGAATGGCTCACCCGGATGCACGACGGCACCGGCGGCCGACCAAACATTGTCCATCAGTCAACCGAGTTCGAATCTCACATCGCCCTCGTCGCGGCGGGGCTCGGCGTTGCCCTCGTGCCCCGACTCGGGCGAAGCCTCTTGCCCGACACCGTCGTTGCTGTGGCTGTGCACGATCCGGTTCCGCATCGCGAGATCTCGTTCATCGTCCGACGCACCATGAACAACTCGCCAAGCGTCTCGGCCATCCTGTCGGTCCTCCAAGACACGGTAACGAAGGCCCAAGCCTGAGCACGGTCGAAACCATCACGCTCAAGGCGAACGGGCTCGGCGCACTCCCCGCGTTCTCCCGCCCCGGCGTCACGGCGGCGGCGCCGGCGTAACACATATCGAGGTGCCCGACGCCGGACACTTCCTACAACTCGAACAGCCAGGCGACGTGAGTCGGACCCTTCTCCATCACTTGGCGGGTGGGCCTACTCCGAGGGCTCAATGACGGTCCCATCCGCCAACTTGTAGGAAGGGCGTACTTTCAGCTCGGTCAGTACGTTCGAGCCAACGTAAACGCCGAACTCTCCGCCTTCGGCGGCATGGGCAAAACAGACGAACCCGCCGAAGTTCTGGCGTTGATCGATGGAGGCCGGGAATGCGAGAAGCGTGTCCGGGCAGGGCTTCGATTCGTAGGTCGTCCCCTCGTGAACGACACCGAACTCCACCAGGCTTAACGGACCAGTAGGTGTCCTTCACGCACGAGCGGGATCGCTCTGGACAATGGCGAGCGAGACGGGTCAGCGATGAACGTGCCCTCCTGCTCGGCTGAGACGACAACATCAACTCCCCAGGACTTCGACCAAAACACAACCAGACGAGGCCACAGCCGACAAGGGTCGCTGGAAGCAACACGAGGTGCTCGGGCCACGCGCCGCGACCCATCGCCCACCCACCAGTGCGACGTCGGTATTCGTAGGCGGCCACAAGCGCCGCCCAGGCCACCAGAGCGGCAATTCCCCCGGCTACAAACGCGCCCGATGGGTGCCTCCACTCGCCGTCCTGGCCTACCAAGCCAACCACCTGTCCCGTCGTCGACGACGTCGTGACCATCACCGCGCCACTTTCTCCGGCCATAGCGTCGAACGCTCCCTCACCAACAACGAGCCACGTGGTGCCGTCGCGCCGCTCCCCCACAACGGAGAAGGTTGGGTAGGTGGTCGACCGACACCTGACGGAGCCCCCTGGCTGCAATTCGTTACGGTTCGCTCTCCGACAACCCGGTCGAGGATTCGACCCGCTTGCGTGTCGGTTCCGCCATTGTGCTCGACGGCCGAGACCGCGGTGAACCCCACGAGAAAGCTCGTCACGACCCCAACCGCAAAGAAATACGGCGATCTGCCTACTCTCGCCACCGTTCCCTCCAACCTCGGCGATGTGCCAGCAGAACCTAACACACCGCGCACGGTGCGAACCCGCTTGACGGCGACGCTTCGGAAACAGGGAATACCCGATCGGATAAGTCAGTTATTAGCGCCATGCTCTCCCCATGCCTGCTCATCCGCTCTTCAGTTTCCCGCGACGGTCAACGAAGTCGCCGCTCGCACCGTCGCCACCGGCGTCGTCACGCTCGGGACGCTCTACCTGTTCACCGGTTCGGTGTGGGTCCTGGCGGCGATCGCCTACGGCTTCGTCGCTCGTGTACTCACCGGCCCGAAGCTGTCGCCCCTTGGCCAATTTGCGACCGGGTCGTCGCCCCTCGACTTTCTGCGCACGAGCGCATCGTGGCGGGACCGCCCAAGCGATTTGCTCAAGCGATTGGTGTGGCGTTCTCCACGACGGCACTAGCCGCCCAACTGAGCGGCTTCGGCCTCGCGGCTGGGGTCCTCATGACCATGCTCGTCGGAGCGGCGTTCCTGGAGGCAGCCTTTGGTTTCTGCCTTGGATGCACGATCTTCGGCCGCCTGATGGCAGCGGGCCTGGTGTCTGAAACCGTCTGCGAGGCGTGCAGCGACATTACCAAGCGTCCGGCGTTCGCCGACTAGTCGCTCACCGCGTCGTCGGTACCGTCACGGCGAGGCCCGTCGGTTATTCGGCGCCCAACAATCCTGCGCTGCCGCTCGCTCAACGGCCGTGAGGCTTGGAAGGTCACGGTTGTCGAGCCGTCTTGGCTCGGCTCGGCCTCGATGTCTGCGAGCAGAAGCACATCGGTCAAGCCAAGATCATGCGACGCTGCGTTTAGCTCGGGACCGATCATCGTTTCGTCAAGCTCAGCCCAGACGTGGCCGGGGATCTCGACCGTGTGGGTAATGAGCTGTTGCGACAGATTCGTCACGCTCTCTATGGTGCCGTGCCCCGCATGCCACGTCGCCCCGCTGAGCAATCGAAGGCGCACGCCGGCACCACCAAAAGTCTCAACCGTTCCCTCGGTCTCCTGACCACCAACGGTGAACCGGACCTGGTCACCAATGGCGTAGCGATCTTCGAGCAGCACCAACAAGCCAGTGAGCCAATCCTTGATCAATGCCTGCCCACCAATGGCGATGCCCGCTCCGACAAATCCCGCCGACGAGATGAGCACGAGCGGGTCGACGCCAAGGATCCGCGTGATGACGAGGACGGCGACCGCCCATACGACCAGACTCAGCAGGCGCGACATCATGTGAGCCGCAGCATCGGCACGCTGGACACGGCGAAGCTCGGCACTTGCCCCATCGTCGATGCGAGGTAGGCGGAGCTTCCACCAACCCCGCCCCTTCAGGGCCTGGCGAACCGCCCGCCTGGTCAAAAACCGGAGCGTGGAGCGAATGGTGACCGTGAAAACCACTGCGGTCGCAAAGACGACCGCCACCTCAGCGGCCTGAATGACATCGTTGGATGCGTCGACCCGGTCCAGAAAACTCACTGGGTCAGACTACCGCCCGACGCTCCCGCCGATGCTTCATACGCGTGTCACGCGTTGTGGCGAGCGACCGCGGCAATCAACTCGTCTTCGGACACCGGGAATCCGAGCATTCGCGACATGCGCTGGAGTGGGACAGCGCGGTACATCTTGCCGTGCGACTCGCTGGCCAGCAATCGACCGAAGTGGCCGTCTCCCAACGCTTCTCGAAGCCACGGCCCGCCCGTGGCATGAGCGAACCAGGCGTTGGCGGTGGAATCGGGCTGAAGGGGAATGACGAGGTCGTCGCCGTCGAGCGCAACCGATGCTTCAAGCCTGATGTCTCGCGACGAGGCACCAACGCAAACGCGGAACTCGCCGGGCTCCAGGTACCAATCGCCCGTACCTTCATGCCAGTAGGCGAACGCCTGGTGGTCGAGATCGAACGAAACGGTTCGCGACTGACCAGGCGCCAACGCCACTCGGCTAAACGCTCGCAGTTCGTGGGCTGGACGCTGCACTGACGACTCCAGGTCGCGCACATACACCTGTACTGTCTCGGTGCCGCTCGATCACCCGTGTTCGTAATGGTGACGCGGGCTCGAGCCGTGGTAGCTCCCGTCACCTCCACCTCGAGGTCGTCGTAGGCGAACGTTGTAGCTCAGCCCATGCCCGAACGGATAGGCAACCGGAAGGTTCCTCGTGTCGTACCACCGGTAACCGATTTGCAAGCCCTCGCCATAGCGAACAGTTGACCCGTCCCCAGGGAACGCCAAAGCTCGGGTTGTGTTCGAGCCGGACGGGGATGGCTTCGGCCAAGCGACCCGACGGGTTCGCAAGCCCCAGCAAGAGGTCGACGATCGCTGACCCACCGGCTTGGCCGAGAAACCAGCCTTCCAGGATCGCGTGAGCTGAGTCGGCCCACGGCTCGACACTAACGACCGACCCATTCGACAAGACCACGACGACATTTGGGTTCGCGCAGCGACCGCTCGCAGCAGGTCGATCTGCGACGGGGGCAATCAATATGGCTCCGGTCGTAGCCCTCCGATTCATGAGGCTGGCAGCCCTAGGAACAAAAGACAGACCGACGCTGATGCGGCGATCGACACCGCCTCAGCCACGAGTTCATCGTCTGTGGTATCAGCCTCGATCGTGAACTCCAGGTGCAAACGCCACAGACGCCGCTCCAGCAGTGGCATCTATCAAGGCGTCGAGCGCCGAGTCGACTCGGGTGGGGTTGACTTTGGACGATCCGGCACCCTGGAAGCGTGGTGTCCGGGCAAACTCACCGATCACGGCGATTTTGAGGCGAAGGACGTCACGTCGAGAGGTGCAGCAGCTGATTGTCGTTCTGAGCAGGACGGCGCTCGCCCGAGCGGCCTCCCGCGCCAGTTCGTGGTGGGCATCGAAATCTGGCGTCGTTGTGCGACTCGCCCCTGCCATCGACCGATGGACGAGTTCGATCACACGACCAGCGCAGGCGTCTACCTGCGCCTCCGTAAGTTGCCCAGCGAAGCCAAAGCGTCAAGCACCTTCTGTGCCCCACTCCCGACCGACGACGGCATCTCGAGATCGAGACCAGCGGCGACCGCGGCTGGCCGGCTATCTACCGCCCCCCAGTCCGAGACAACCAGCCCCTCGAACCCCCATTCGTCGCGCAATACCGTGGTGAGCAGCCACGGATCCTGCGATGCGTAGACGCCGTTGATGCGGTTGTATGAGCACATCACCGTCCAGGGCTGCGACGGGTGACCACTCGCTCGAACGCCGGGAAATAACTTCACGCATCGCGTTCGTCGATTCCGGCCGAGACCGTCATGCGGTCGGTCTCCTGATTGTTGGCCGCAGCGCTTGACCGAGGCCCCGACGCCCACTGACTGATTCCGTCGACCATCGAGTAGCCGCGAGCGCCCCAGCGAGCAGCGGGTCTTCGGAGAAGCATTGAAGTTACGGCCGCACAGCGGCGAACGTTTCATGTTGACGCCTGGTCCGAGAACGACCGACACCCCAAGCGCCTGCGCTTCGATACCCAGCTTCTCCGATTCGGTGGGCAAGCTCGGTGTCCCAACTTGAGCTCAACCCGTGACGGCTGGTGGAAAGCACGTAGGACGTATACTTCGCCCGATCGATTTGTCGGCCGATTGCACGCAGCCCGTGGGGCCCATCGGCAACCATGATTGCCGGCAGGCCGACGCTCTCGAGCGCCGTGGTGTGCCAATAGTCGGCGCCGTCGAGCAGCGAAACCTTCTCCTCGATCGTCATTCTTGGCGAGCTGGGCCTGCGCTTCGGGGGTCATGGTCCTTCCTACGGTCGCCCACTCACTGGGCGATGATCGGTCGCGATAGTACGCCATAGTTCTTGGGCGTTGCTTCCTCCAAGGTGCCCCAAGCAGGCACGCGCAACAGAGCAAGGCAACCCGCTGTGGGTGCCGCACGCGGCCTAGATCGGCTCGGCGTCCCACACCTGAAGTTGGGGCGGGTCGCCGTAGAGCACCTCGGCTGGGCTGGCCTTGTCGAGGTTGCCGATGAGGCCCCGATACATGCCGAGGCCGCACAGCTCGCGAAGCTGGGGACTAAAGGTGGCCATCACGTCGGCCGGAATCCCGAGTTGCTGGTTCTCCTGCTGACGGATGTAGCCGGCGCAGTAGTTCATGGCAACGCCGACGCGCACCTCATCCGAGGTGTTGGCCCCTCCCCCGTGCCACGTGCTGCCGTGCCAGACCAAAACGCTGCCCTTCGGCATCTCGGCGGCGATTGTTGGGTACGGCGACCCCTCGGCGAAGTAGTCGGGCTCGTGATCCCACAGATGGCTCCCTGGGACCACCCTGGTTGCTCCATTGCGCTCGGTGAAATCCGTGAGCGCCCACATTGAGTTTGCAACCGTGGCCACATGTGGCTTGGCGATCGGCATGATCTGATCGTCGGCGTGAAGGACCTGAGCGGACTCGCCTGGGGCGAGGGAGATCGACGCGAGAGACGACACCAGGCACTGGGGCCCGAGCATCGACTCGATCAGCGTCAGCACCTCGGGCTGTACGGGCACACTCTGCCAGATCGGATCCCGGGCAAGCAGGTTGTAGGTCCGGACGGTGTGACGACCCTCGAACCGGTTGTTGCTCGGCGCACTGCCGAGCCGTCGCTCGACGTCGTGGACGGCCTTGAGCAGGGCGTCGATTGTGGCGTCGTCGATGAGGCGCTCGACGATCGTGTAGCCGTCGACCTTCAACTGCTCGAGATGTGGGGTCAGATCCATTGCGTTAGTTTCCGGTGCACGGCCATTGGGGGTCAAGTCGGTTGGCCACTGGCCACGTCAGCGGCCAAAGACGATGAGCACGACCGGCAGCGTGAGAAGCGAGAGGAGGGTTACAGCGACGACGTTGGCAGTGACGCGCACCGACTCGAAGTTGTGTTCATTGGCGACGACCAGACAGAAGACGGCCGGTGGCATGGCGGACTGAATGGCGACGACGCCGACGAGGTCGCCGGTCAAGCCAACCGATCGAGCCACCACGACCGCCACCGCCGGCGCCACCATCAGTTTCGCAACGGCCGTCAATCCCAGACCCTTGGTTGGTGCCCAGCCAGCCGTGGCACCGAGCTGGGCCCCAAGCGAATACAACATCAGCGGGATGAGCGCACCAGCCAACAAGCCAACGCTTCGGTCGACGACCGTCGGCACCCGAATCGAGGCGAGATTGACGATGATTGCGATGCCCGCAGCGATCGTCATCGGGGCGAGGAGCGCTCGACGAAGGGCAGCAAGGGGTGTCGTTGTCTGGGAGGCGGCAACGCTGATGCCGACAATCATCCCGAGGGCATTGATCGTGAGCATCAACACCCCCGCCGCGTCGACGATCCCCTCACCGAGCGCAAAGATCGAGATCGCAAGGCCCGCATTGCCGACATTGCCGTAGGCCGCTGTCATCAGGTCGGCCGCTTGCTTCGACCACGCGCCGCGCCAGACCCGGTAGCCAGCACCGACGGCAGCGAGCGACGCGATCAGTCCGGCGGTTCCCGCAGCCGCGAGACGAAGGGCGATACCGCCCGAAAGGTTGCTCGACGCAAAGATGTCGAACACGAACGCCGGGCCGAGTACCCAATACGCAAGTCGCGACAGCGAGGAGACATCGATACCGAGGCGTTTCGCCGTCGCCGCACCGATGGCGACGATCCCGACCACTGGGCCGAGGACGTTGAGAAGGAGGAGACGGCAGACACGACCCCGGCAACCTAGCGCCGTCGGGACAACTACAACGCTGTGACGAAGTCGACCATTCGCCGGCAGATGGCGGGGACCTCAGCGATGTCGTTGGTGTGTTGTGACGGCTTCATGCAGAACGTGGAATAGCCAGCGGCCATCTGCTCACCGAACGACGCCATTGCCTGGTCGATATCGGCCACATCGCTGGAGCTGGTGAACGTTGCTCGGGTGCCGCCTACCCACTCAGGTCGGCGGCATCTCGGCCCGCATCGGCGAAGGCGGCTCGCAGCTTGGTCAGGTCATCGGCGCTCGGCGACCCAAAGGGGTGGAACCCGTCGGCGTAGGCAACGAGTCGGCGTAGCAGGGGTGGGTGCATCGACTGGCCCCCAAACCACATCGCCGGACGACCGTTTCGCACCGGCTTCGGCTCGGCGAAGACATCAGTGAAGTCGAAGTAGCGGCCGTGGAAGCTCGCCGGTGTTTCTGACCACAGGCGCATCATCGCAGCCAACGATTCATCGAGGATTGCGCCGCGCTGCTCAAACGGCACTCCGAGCGCGCGTCGTACTCATCGCAGTGCCACGAAACCGTCGGCTGCACGACGAGTCGGCCTCCGCTGAGCCGATCGAGGGTCGCCAGCCTCTTTGGCGAGCTCGATCGGGTGTCGGAGTGGGGCGATGATTGCGCCAAGCACGAGGCGAATCGTCGACGTGCG
This sequence comes from Acidimicrobiales bacterium, assembly GCA_041394345.1. GTDB lineage: Bacteria > Actinomycetota > Acidimicrobiia > Acidimicrobiales > SZUA-35 > JBBKWJ01. The sequence continues at coordinate 105,942 of JAWKIN010000012.1, forward strand.
GGCCGCAATGGCTGAGGCCAACACAATAGAGCTTGGCCACGACATGTTCGGGTCCTGATTGCCCGGAGCGGCGTACCACGCGGATTCAACGGGCGGCCCTTCGCCCCGGCCGACGGCCCAAGCGCCAGGTGCTCGCTCAACATCACGGCATCAAACCCGGCGTCCTCCGCCATGACCGCGAGGTCGACCAAACCAGCAAGGTCGTTTGGCGGGACCAGCGTGTGGTTTTCGGTGAGGATCATCAGCAGCTTCGGTTGCACGTACGCCTCAATCGCTTGGTCGGCTAACCCTGGTCGGCTAACTCTCGTCGACGAGATTCTCCTCGGTCCACTCGCCGAGGATCTCTTGATCGAACCAGGCCGTCTCGACGAGTGCAAGAGTATCGAAGTAGCACGTGTCCGCTGCTGGCTGGACGTCACTCGCCTCGATGCCATCACGCACCCGATACGCGCCGCCGGCAAAGTCGATATCACCCACCCACGCAAAGTCTTCAATCCATACCACGCCGTCGATGGCCCGAAGGCACTCGTCTCTGGCAGTCGCGGCCGCCGCGAGCTCGCTGGCGGAAATGACGTGATCGGCCAGTGCCGTTGCCTGCGCCTCGGGAACCCCGTTGGCGTAGTGCTCGGCGAGCACCCAGCCATAGAGCGGCTCGTAGTCGGGTTCGGCACACGCCGAGGTCGCTACGGCGAGGGAGGCGCAGAACGCTACGGCACGGCCAATGACGAATCGAGACATCGTTGGTGTGTACCAACGCAAAGCCCCCGTTGGTAGGGGCTTGTGACCCAACTCTCCCAAAGAGACACCCGCGGTCAGAACAAGGTGTCTTGCAGCGCGATCTCGGGTGATTGTTGCTCGCCCGATTCGAGCACGACACCGTACAACGCACCTACGTCGGCAATGAACACATCGTCACCGAGCTCGCCGGACGCTTTTGGCCGGCGAACGGCCACAACTCGCCCGCAGGCCTCGACGATGGTGAAGTTGTGCTCCCCCGCATCGAGCCGAAACGGATAAAGGTAGGTCTTGGCCCACACCGGGTTGTGCGCCACCGGGTGTTCCCACGAGCGACTCACGGGAACGAGTCCGTCGTCGCCCATCGTGGCGACGACGTCGTGAACCGATAGCTCAAGTAGGTCAAGATCGATCTCGAGTTCAGCAAAGGAGGCAGG
>JAWKIN010000013.1:0-106757 GCA_041394345.1 Acidimicrobiales bacterium
CAGCGGCTGGGGCTACGACATGAACGTCGCCTGTTCGTCTGCCACCTTTTCCATGCAGGCGGCGGCCGACGCGCTGCGCAATGGCACGGCGCGCTGTGCGCTGGTGATCAACCCCGAAATCACCTCGGGCCACAACAACTTTGAGCTCCGCGACTTCCACTTCATCTTTGGCGATGCGTGCACCGTCACGGTGCTCGAGCGCGAGGACGACGCCGTGAGCGACGAGCGTTGGGAAGTGCTCGGCACCAAGTTGGCCACCAGTTTCAGCAACAATATTCGCAACGACTTTGGGTTCCTGAACGACTCGGAGGTCGACCGGCGCAACCCGTTCGAGTTGGTGTTCCGCCAGCACGGGCACCGGGTGTTCAAAGAGGTGTGTCCACTGGTAGTGACGCACATCACCGAGCACCTGCAATCACTTGGTGTCGACCCGACATCGGTTCGCCGGTTCTGGCTCCACCAGGCCAACCTGAAGATGAACCAGCTCATCGCCAAGGGTGTCTTGGGCAAGGTGCCCGACCTTGACGAGGCGCCCGTGATCCTCGACGAATACGCAAACACCAGCTCCGCTGGCTCCGTCATTGCGTTTCACAAGCACCGTGCCGATCTGGCAATCGGCGATGTCGGGGTGGTCTGCTCGTTTGGCGCTGGCTACTCGGTCGGCAGTGTCGTCGTGCGGCGCGTTCAGTAGTCGTGCGGCGCGTTCGCCAGCGTTCGGTCGCCCTACTCGAGTAGGAGGTCGGGTCGCTCGAGTTCGATGAGCACGGTGTTGACCACCGCTCGATCGTCGTCGAAGCCGACTGGGCTCACAATGTCGCCGGAGGCGTCCTCGGCCAGAAGGAAGTACTCGACTGCCCCCCGCAGCAGGGCCCGCTCATCGGGGGCGTAGCCGGTGGGCGCACTCAGCAAGGTGAAGAGCGCATCGGCAATCCGCTCGGCCGCCTCGAGGTCGGTCGCCTCGACGGCCAGTTCGCGGACTTGGTTTAGGTGAAGTTCAACGACACCGGCGAGCTCAACGAGTTCGGCCGAGGTGGTGTCGAGGCAGAGGCGCTCGAACCGGGACCGTTCCTCGACGCTCAACGGCGGGTTCGGCGGTGGCGTGGTATCGCTATCCATCGGCCAAGCCTATGCGGCTTCGCGCTGCTGTAGCTGTTCTCGGGCCGACTCGAGTTCGGCCAACTCACGCTCGAGCGTGAGCAACCACTCTTGCGCCGCGCGGAGGTTCTGTCCGGCAAACACGACGTCGGAAGGAAGCACCGCAACAACACTCGACGCCTTCCGCTGGCTCTCCAGCACATTCAGTCGAACATCGACGGCAGCGAGTTGGGCCCGCAAGCGACCGAGACTTGCCTTGTCGGTCCGTGATCGACCAAAGGGGCGCCGGCCTCGTCGGGCGATGCGTTCCTCCATCGATCGACACAGTTCGCGAAAGCTCTTCCACTCGTCGGTTAGGTGCGCGACTTCGGCCTCGTAGGTGAACAAGTGGTGGTGAGGCGTGAGGAGCTGCCACTCCGCTTGGGCGGCGGCAACCTCGCTTTTGGCATGGCGAACCGGCTCGGCCAAGGCTCGGATCGCGGCATCAATCTTCTGGAGCCCGTCCGCTTCTTCTGCCGGCGATGGAGTGGGTGTCACCGAGCTAGTGTCTCAGATTGAGCGGCCCGCCCACATAGGTTGTATTACAGCGGTGGCGAAAATCGTGTAGGCATTACGGCCCTGGTGATGAATTGTGGGTCGCGGTTTGTGTTGCGCCCGCTGGCGCGCCACCATTTGCGTCGTGATTGACCACTTCCGAAATGCCGTTGCCCAACTCACCGCACCTGGTGAGGGATTCGCCATGACCGAGACCGAGGTTCGCGGTGTCCCGATGAGGGTCTTTGCCCAGGCGCCAACCTCGATGCGCATGGTCTGGGAACTTGCGACGTTGCACGGCGACAAGCCATACATCGTCTACGAAGACGAGACCTATACCTACGCGGAGGTCGCGGCCCTTGTCCGCTCGCTCGCCGACTACCTGCGCAATGAGCACGGGGTCAGCCGCGGTGACCGGGTCGCCGTAGCGATGCGCAACTATCCGGAGTGGGTCGTGTCGTATTGGGCCGTGGTCTCACTTGGCGCCGCCGTCGTCGGCATGAACGCGTGGTGGACCGCACCCGAGATGGCCTACGGCCTGGCCGATTCCCGCCCCAAGGTGCTGATCGCCGACAGCGAGCGCTACGAGCGGGTGAAGGGCGAGCTGGAGACGCTTCGCGCTGAGCAGCCCCTCGCCGTTCTTGCGGTGCGATACGACGGCGAGCTCGGTGACGACGCAGCGCGTTGGGAAGACGTCATCGACCCGGCGACAGCACCCGATGCGTTACCAGAGGCACCGATCGACCCCGACGACGACGCCACCATCTTCTACACCTCCGGTACGACCGGGTTCCCCAAGGGTGCCCAGCTCACCCACCGTGGCTCGGTTCACAACCTGATGCATATCGTGTTCGTGCCGATGGCGATGGCTGTTGCAGAGGCGTCGGCCCTGGCCGAGAAGGGTGAGACCCCGCCTGCGGCCGCCGAGGTGCCGCTCGTGTTCATGGCCCCGACGCCGCTCTTCCACGTCACGGCCTGCAACTGTCTGTTGCACCCGGCCACCCTGGCTGGCGCCAAGATTGTGCTCACCTACAAGTGGGACCCGGCTCGAGCGCTCGAGCTCATCGAACGCGAACGAGTCACCAACTTCTCGGGCGTACCAACGATGAGCCGCGAGTTGCTCGCCCATCCCGATTGGGAAAAGCGCGACACGAGCTCGATCAAGGGCATGGGTGGCGGCGGTGCGCCGCTCCAACCCGACCTGGTCAAGAAGATCGACGAGTCGCTGCCGACCGGGGCACCATCGACCGGCTATGGACTCACCGAGACGTGCGGCATTGTGACGGCCCACGGGTCGGGGTTCTCACGGCAAAGCCAGCATCATACGGTCCGCTCATGCCCACGGTCGGCGCGAAGTTGGTCGACGATCTGGGCAACGACCTCGAACCAGGGCCCGATGTTCGAGGCCAGCTGTGTGTTCGTGGCGCGATCGTCATCAAGGGCTATATCAACCGGCCCGAGGCCACCGCTGAGGCGATCCAAGACGGCTGGTTCAATACCGGCGATATCGCCATGATCGACGACGACGGCTTCGTGTTCATCGTCGACCGGGCCAAGGACATGGTCCTCCGGGGCGGCGAGAACGTCTACTGCTCCGAGGTCGAAACCGCAATCTATAGCCACCCGGCGATCGCCGAGGTACGCCGTATTCGGCATCCTGATGACCGTCTAGGCGAAGAGGTCGCCTCGGCGATAGTCCTCCATCCTGGTGTGTCGCTGACCGCCGACGAGTTGCGCAGCTACCTCGAACCAATGTTGGCCAAATTCAAGATCCCGAGCCAGATCTGGATTCGCCAGGAGCCGTTGCCACAAAACGCCAACGGCAAATTCCTCAAGCGCGAGCTGCGCGACCAACTCGTCGCCTCTCTCGGCTAGTCCGGGCGGAGAACCCAAACACTGTCCGACCCCCTCGCTAAGGTGGTCGGATGGTCATTTCTCCCGCGCTCGTCGTCGGTCTCGCCTGCATTTTTGGCGCCCTTGGACCCGGCGGCGCATGGCTTGTCTTCGCTCGCAACGCCAGCGTCGCGCCAGCAGCGACCGAGCGGGCCATTGCGGCTGCGGTCGAAGCGATGCGCGCCGAGCGGGCCGACTACCTCCAGTCCGCGCTCGACACGACGCTGGCCGTCGCTTCGTCCAAGTTGGGCGATCAATTGTCGGCCGGCAAGCATGTCATCGACCGCGAGCGCCTCGCCGTTGCCGACCAGGTCACGGTGATGTCCAACGAGCTACGGCGAGTCGGTGGGCTGGTTTCGATGCTTCAGACCGAGCGGGCCGAACAACACGGCAGCCTCACCGCGGGGCTCGAACAAGCAGCGGCAGTCACCGCCGGGTTGGCGGCCACGACCCAATCGCTCAAAGAAGCGCTGGCCTCGCCGAAGGCTCGCGGCCAATGGGGCGAGCGGATGGCCGAAGACGTGTTGCAGCTCGCGGGCTTCGTCGACGGCATCAACTACACCAAACAGACGAGGCTCGACGATGGCGGCATTCCCGACTACTCCTTCTTGCTTCCCCACGGACATTGTGTCCACATGGATGTCAAGTTTCCGGCCAGCAACTATCTGCGCTGGCTCGAAACCCCGGACGGGGCCGACCGCCTGGCCGTGCTGACCCAGTTCAAGCGCGACGTCCGCTTGCGCATAGACGAACTCGCCAAGCGCAACTACGCCAAAGGTCCAGCCAGTGTCGACTACGTACTGATGTTCATTCCCAACGAGAGCATCTATGGATTCCTCCACGAAACATGACCGAGAGCTTGTCGAGGTCGCCCTCGCTCGCAAGATCATCTTGTGCTCACCCACCAGCCTGTTTGCGGTCTTGGCCGTCATCCGCCAGTCGGTCGACAACTTCCTGGTTGAGCGTCGGGCCGACGAACTCCTTGCTGGCCTCGCTGGACTCAAGAACAATGGCGTCGCTTCGGCGAGACGATCGACAAGGTTGGCCGAAGCCTGGTCACCGCCCAAAGCGCGTTCGACGATCTCAACGGACCACGGCGCAGAGCGCTCGACAAGCAGCTGGGTTCCATCGACGAACTCCGAATCCGCGATCGGCCAGACGCGGTTGGGTTGGGCACCGATCCCGCTGCCAGCGAGGAAAAGCACGAGATGTCGAGGCGGCGACTCGATAGGGTTGCGCCGTGAGCCGCTTCTACGTGACAACACCTATTTATTACGTCAACGACGCCCCCCATATTGGGCATGCGTATCCGACGATCATTGCTGATGCGGCGGCGCGTTGGCATCGCCTTCTGGGCGACGAAACGATGTTTGTCACCGGCACCGACGAACACGGGCTCAAAGTCGCTCGCAGTGCGGCCGAAAACGGTCGCACCCCGCTTGAGCAGGCCGACACGACCAGCCAGAGATTTCGCGATGCCTGGGCTGAGATCGACGTCGCTCCCGATCAGTTCATTCGCACCACCGAGCCGCGTCACCACACCGCCACCCAGTTCCTTCTCGAACGAGCTCGTGCCAACGGCTATATCGAGAAGGGCAGCTACGCGGGCTGGTACTGCGTTGGTTGTGAGGCCTACTACGTGGAAGAGGACCTCACCGAAGAAAAGCACTGCAAAATCCATGAACGGCCCGTTGAATGGCTTGAGGAAGACAACTACTTCTTCAAGCTCTCCGCGCTGACCGACCAACTCTTGGCCTGGTACGAGGCGATGCCCGATGCCGTGGTGCCCGATGGCAAGCGCAACGAGGCACTCGGGCTGATCCGACAAGGACTCGACGACGTGTCGATCTCCCGCACCTCCATCGACTGGGGCGTGCCGGTTCCCTGGGATGAGGGCCATGTTTTCTACGTGTGGTACGACGCGCTGATCAACTACGCGACGGCCATCGGCCTCGGCGAGGATCAAGCACAGTTCGACACCTGGTGGCCGCACGTCCACCACATTCTTGGCAAAGACATTCTCCGCTTTCACTGCGTGTACTGGCCCGCCATGCTGATTGCGGCCGGCTTCGCCCCGCCCCATCAGCTACACGTTCATGGCTATCTGCTGATCGGCGGCAAGAAGATGTCGAAGACAGGGCTGACCAAGATCACGCCCAGCGAGCTCGCAAGCGAGTTTGGCGTCGACGGGTTCCGCTATCACATGCTGCGCGACATCAGCTTCGGACCAGACAGCGAATTCAGCTATGAAGGCATGCTCGTCCGGTACAACACCGACCTCGCCAACAACCTTGGCAATTTGCTGCAACGCGTCTCGACCGTTGTCACCAAAAAATGTGATGGCATCGGACCGGCCCCGCAGCCAGACAGCACGCTGGCGGTTGTCGCCGCCGAGGCGTATGCCGCGACGGCCGAGGCGTGGGACAAGCTCCAGCCATCGGTTGCGCTCGAGGCGACCTGGCGTCTGATCAAGGAGACGAACATCTACCTCGAGGCCAACGAGCCGTGGAAGATGGAGGCGGGCTCGGACGAAGTAGCGGCCGTCATGGGCGATGCGCTGGAAGTCCTTCGCCTCACCGCCATTCTGGCCAGTCCCGCGCTCACCCGAGCGAGCGAGGCAATCTGGCGTCGTATCGGGCTGAGCGGGTCGCCAACGGACCAACGACTGCCCGACGCCGCCATCTGGGGCGGCTACCCCGGTGGGTTGCCGATCGAAACTGCGTCGCCCCTCTTCCCGCGGCTCAAGCCCGTCGAATGACCTCTCGTGTTGCGGGGGCCGACGATGGGCTCGGTGGCGAGGTGCGCTGGTTCGATAACCACTGTCACCTCACCTCACTAGCGACCGACCCGGCCGAGGCAGTGGCGTTGGCACAGGCTGCAGGCGTTGGCCGGTTGCTCACCGTTGGGTGCTCGGTCGCCGATTCTCGCCGAGCCATCGAGATCGCCAACGAATTCGACAACGTGTGGGCGACGGCCGGGGTCCATCCCCACGACTCCTCGGACGGCATCGAGGGGCTCGCCGAGTTGCTCTCGGCCCCCAAGGTGGTGGCCGTTGGTGAGTGCGGGTTCGATTTCCATTACAACTATTCCGATCCGCACCTCCAGCGAGCGGCCTTTGTGGCCCAGATCCGGCTTGCCCACGAGCACGACCTCGCGCTCGTGATTCACACCCGTGAGGCATGGCAGGACACATTCGACGTGCTCGATGTCGAAGGCATCCCCGACCGAACGGTCTTTCATTGCTTCACCGGTGGCCCGGCCGAAGCCGACGCGTGCTTGGCCCGCGGCGCCTACCTGTCGTTCTCTGGCATCGTTACGTTCAAGACGGCACAAGACCTCCGAGACGCCGCTGCGCTCACCCCGCTCGATCGCATCCTGATCGAAACCGACTCGCCGTACCTGGCCCCCGTTCCTTATCGCGGAAAGCCCAATCAGCCGGCATTTGTGGCCGAAATCGGAAATTTCTTGGCGGCCGAAAAGGCCTGCTCGGTGGCCGAGTTTGCTGCTCTCACCTGGGAAAACACCAACCGGCTTTTTAGTTTGTGACCAAACGACCACCGTCCGATGTTGCGGTTTCATGACGGACCACTTAGCGTTTCGCACGTTGCGTAGTCGTACTTCCCCTCCGTCGCTGTGGGACTCTCCGTCGAGTCGTCCATCGCCGAAAGGTGTTAGCCCCAAGAGCCTTGGGGTTTGCACGCTGGCGACGATTGCCGCGCTTCCCTTGCTGCTCTCGGCCCGCTCAAGCGGCGACGGCCCGACCGTCATCGAAGCGACAACGGCGGCGGTAGCCGAGTCGAGCGTGGTGGTCTCCGACATCGATGTCGACGTGAGTCGCCTCTTTGACGCTGGCGCTGACGAGACCGAGATGTCGGCTGATGGCCTGATCGACGGTTCGGGGCTCCAACGTGAGCTGGTCGCCAACACAACCCCGCCGGGTGAGGCAAGCGACCCCGCGCCAGATCGTCCGGCCATCTACGCGCCGATCGACCCCTCATCGCCGACCAATCCACCGTCGACCAATCCACCGTCGACCAAGAACGACAACAAAACCAGCGGCGACGCGGCTGCTCCCATCCAGGCCACGCCGAAGGCGCCGACCACCGACGCACCGCCAACGACGGCCGCGCCAACGACGGCGGCACCAACGACGGCGGCACCAACGACGGCGGCACCAACAACGGCCACGCCTGCCACGAAACCTCCCGCAACGAATCCGCCAGCCACGGATCCACCCGCGACCGAAGCGTCGGGGTCCGGTGAGCCGACGGCTGACCAATGGGCAAACTTGCGGCAATGCGAGTCGGGCGGCAGCTACACCATTGTCTCCGGGAATGGTCTCTACTACGGCGCCTATCAGTTCGGCAAAGGAACCTGGGACACAATTGCACGACAGGCGGGACGAGCCGACCTTGTCGGTGTGCTTCCGAGCGACGCGTCGTCGGCCGACCAGGACGCCATGGCGCTGGCCCTGTGGCGCCGAAGCGGTGCCCAGCCATGGCCGCACTGCGGCAAGTACCTGTCCTAGCCGTGACCGACCCCCAAGACGCCCTGCCTGACTACCTGACGCGAACCGCGGTCAGAGACCTGCTCGATCGTCACGAACTGGCTGCGTCACGGGCCCTCGGTCAGAACTTTCTTTGTGACCCATCCATGATCGAGAAGATCGTGCGCCTCTCGGGCGTTGGTCGTGGCGATCGTGTCATCGAGGTCGGCCCCGGCCTGGGGGCGCTCACCGTCGGACTGGTTCGCGCCGGTGCGGTTGTCACACGATCGAACTCGACCAATACCTGGTTCCCGCCCTGCGTGAGGTCCTTGGCTCGTCTCGCGTCGACATTCGTGTGGCCGACGCAATGACGTTTGATTTCTCGACCGTCTATGGCGCCGACCCATGGGCCCTCGTCGCCAATCTGCCGTACAACATCTCCGCCCCGCTCCTGCTCGATCTCCTCTCGACCCAACCCGCGATGCACCGGGCCCTCGTCCTCGTCCAGCGTGAGGTGGGGGAGCGGCTCTCCGGCCGGGCCGGTTCCAGAACCTACGGCATACCGTCGGTCCTCACCGCCTACTGGGGAGCGGCCAGGGTCGTCGGCGCCGTGCCGCCCCAACTGTTCCACCCCCAGCCAAAGGTCGACTCGGTGTTGGTGCGAATCGATCGATGGCAAACACCACCCGTCGAGGCCGACTATCGCACTGTTCGGCGACTGGTTCGGGCCGGATTCGGTCAGCGGCGCAAGATGCTGAGGCGCTCACTGGCCGAGGTGTTCACCAGTGACGAGATCGAATCGGCCGGGGTCGAGTCGACCGCTCGCGCCGAGACGCTCGACCTGGCGGCATGGGGTCGGCTGGCCCACGTCCTCGAGGCCCGTTCCAAGTAGGCTCAGCCCCTATGCGCCAGACGGTCTTTGCCCCAGCCAAGCTGACCCGTTCGTTGCGAATGACCGGACTGCGTGATGATGGGTTTCACCTCATCGACGCCGAGATGGTCACGCTCGACCTCCACGACACCCTCGTTATCGATCCGGCGTCGACAGGGCTGACGATTGTTGGGGGAGCGACCGACGTTCCGACCGGTCCGACCAACCTGGTCGCTCGGGCCCTTGCCTTAGCTGGTCGAACGGCCAGCGTTGAGCTGACAAAACGTGTCCCGTCACAGGCTGGGCTGGGGGTGGGTCATCTGACGCCGGCGCCATCGCTGGGCCGGATTCGACGACCTCGATGCCGCTGCTGGTCTCGGCGCCGATGTGGCCTTCTGCTTGGTTGGCGGTCGGGCGCGTGTCACCGGCATTGGTGAGCTCATCGAACCGCTGCCCTTCGTGGCGATTGACTACACGCTGGTGACTCCGCCGATCCCGTGCCCGACGCCTGCGATCTATCGCCAGTGGGACGCGATGGGCGGGCCACACAGCGACGACTCGCCAAACGATCTTGAGGCCGCCGCCGTGGCGTACGCTCCCGAGTTAGCCCGTTGGCGCGATGCGCTGGGCGATGCCACCGGTCAGCGTCCGACCCTGGCTGGCAGTGGTTCGACGTGGTTTGTCGAGGGACACTTTCCCGGCCCTGGCCATGTACTTGCCTCCACGACGTCTGCTGGTTGGGGCGCCAACGCGCCAACCTGAAAAGGGATGTACGGCTCGTACATCCCCTGCTCAGTTGCCGACGCACTCTCTTTTTAGGTGGACACGTCGCTCTTCGGGTACGGAGAGCCACGCATTGACCCGTCGGAGACGAGGCGGCGAGTTGGTTATGGCAGGGCGAGACAGGCCCGCCCAGCGTTTATTTCTTGTTGCGACGTTGAATACGCGTGCGCTTAAGCAACTTGCGGTGCTTCTTCTTGCGCATGCGCTTACGACGCTTCTTAATTAGCGAACCCATGAGGCGACGAATCTACCGGGGTGGAGAGGTGCCTCCAATGGATCGGCATGAATTCCCTCTGATGTTTGTTGACGGGGTGCCTCGTTCGGTTGGACGACTACCTTGGCAAGAAAGGGTGTATGGGTCGGCTCGATTCGCGCTAGCGTCTTCCGCTAGCAATCCCGGGTAGTTCAATTGGTAGAACACTGGACTTTGAATCCAGCCGTTGCAGGTTCGAGTCCTGCCTCGGGAACGACGACGTCAGGCGTTCCTAGGGAGAAACGATTTCCGCGATGGCATCGCTGAACGCGTTAGTGATAGCAACCGGAACCGGCGAGCCGCTGCTCTCGGTTCGGCCCAAGCCGATCCACCTCCTGTGTGGACGGCCAATGGTGTCCTACGTGCTTGCGGCCCTGGCCGAGGCTGGCGTCACCTCGGCGTCGGTGGTCACTGGCCCCGACGGGGGCTGGATTGCCAAACGAGTAAGCGCCGAGCCGCTGGCGCTCTCGATTCGTTTTGTCGATCAGGGCGGCGCTAGTGGCAACGTGGAGGCGGCGCTGATCGGGCTCGACGGACTGGATGACAACGACGACGAGGTCGACCTCCTCCTGGTGCCAGCCGACATCCCATTACTTCGCAGCGACGTGGTTGCCGCCATGATTGCCAGTCACCGGGCCACACGAAGCGCGTGCACGGTGATGGTTGGGCCCGCCGGCGTCGACGTCGCCCAATCGGCGAGCCGAGTTGTCCTCGACCGGCGAGGCGCCTGCGTGGCGCTGACCCGGACGCCCGATCGGGTCGCCGAGACAAACCGAATCGGCCCCGAAGCGCTTGGCATCTTCGTGGTCCGGCGCGACGTCCTCGCTCCCGTTCTGCGGCGGATCGTCCCCGATCCCTTCACCCGTCAGGCGAGCCTCGACGCAATCGTCGAAGTTTTGGCCGATTCGGGAAACCAGATCGGGCTCTTCGAAAACGATCGCCTCGACGACGTCGTCCCCGTCGATTCTCGTCATCATCTGGCCGACGCCGAAGCCGAGCTCCGGCGACGCACCAACGACTACTGGATGCGGCGCGGGGTGACGATGGTCGACCCCGCAACCACCTACATCGATTCCACGGTGCTCCTCGGCCGTGACGTGACAATCTTTCCCTCGACCATGCTGCAGGGAGCGACCGTTGTCGGCGACCGAAGCCAGATCGGGCCCTTCACCCGGTCTCAACGATTGCCGCATCGGCACGGATTGCGTGATCGAAATGGCCAAGGGATCGAGGCGGTCGTTGGCGACGAGTGCGTGGTTGGGCGTCTTGCCTCTTTGGGTCCCGGTTCGGCGGTGAAAGGGGCGACCCGAACCGGACCACTATGCTGCAGGGACTAACGAAAGCTGACGGCCGCCACGTCGACCCGATCAGCGACAAGGAGACATGGAACATGAGGCTCATCACCACGGCTCCTCCACCTTTTCGCAGAATCTCACACGGCCAAACTGGCCGAAGAGGTCGCTTCAGTGATCTTGGTATCGGCCTCACCGAGTCGCATCTCAGCCAGTTCGCCAACGGTGAAACGCACTGTCGTTTTGGCGAATCAGTGCGCGGGTCCGATGTTTTCATCATCCAGAGCCATGGTGCGCTCGATGGCCGATCGATCAACGACTCGATCTTCGAGCACCTCATCATGGTCGATGCCGCTCGCCGGGCGTCGGCGAAGCGGATCACTGCGGTCATGCCGTACTACGGGTACTCCCGCCAAGATCGCAAGAGCGAAGGTCGAGAGCCGATTACCGCTCGGCTGATGTCCGATCTCTTCAAGGCGGCAGGGGCATCCCGGCTCGTCTCGATCGACCTTCACAGCGGCCAGATCAAGGCTTCTTCAACGGTCCGGTCGATCACCTCACGGCGATGCCGGTGCTGGTCGACTACCTGAAAGGGCAAAGCGGTGATCTCGTCGTAGTGTCGCCTGACGCCGGGCGGTGAAGGTGGCCGAGCATATGCCCAGGCGCTGCACGCCGATCTCGCCATTGTTCATAAGCGCCGCTTGAAGAGGTGTGAAGAATCAGGTCGGGCCAAGGACATCGTGGGTGAAGTCGATGTTCGCCCGTGTGTATTGATCGACGACATGATCGACACCGCCGGCACCATTTGCTCGGCGGCAGAGCTGCTGTTGGGCGCAGTTGCGGCTCGGTGCTCGCCGCCGCCACGCACGGCGTCTTCAGTGGCCCGGCCATCGATCGCCTGAGGGCATCGGTTCTCGACAAGGTCGTCATTACCAACACGCTGCCTATGCGCCGGAAGATCTTCGACAAACTCGAGATCCTTTCGGTCGCCCCGCTCATCGCCGACGCCATCAAGGCGGTGTTCGAAGACACATCGGTGAGCGGATCTTTGGCGGCGCAAATCAGAACTAATTTCGAGGCGAAAACCATCACTCCGCCCGGCGCCGAAGGTGGCAGCGGCGAGGGTGCCGGTACTTCCCTGCTTGGTGCGCCGACATGGCGCCGCGCCGAACTGGGCCACACCGTTTCGTTGAGGAAGAACCATGGACCTGACCGTCGTCAAAGCAAACGCATGGCCGAGAGCTTGGATCACCTGCTCCAGCTCGGCATGCGTACCACCGAAGGTGCCATCCCCAGCGTTGTGTACGGCATGGGCAAAGACCCTGTCGCTGTCTCGGTCGACTACGTCGAGGAACTGCGGGCTGCGTTGAAGAGACCGAGTACCGGGCAAACACCGTCATTGGTCTTGACATCGACAAGACCGGAACAATCTTGGTCAACGACATCCAGCGTGACGTGCTCAAGCGCACGGTTAGCCACGCCGTTTCCTTCGGGTCGACCCCGAGACCCCCGTCAAGGTGGTTGTGCCCGTGCACCTCGTCGGCAAGTCGATTGCGGTTGCCGACGCCGGCTACTCATCGAGCAGAAGATGCACACCCTGTTGGTGAAGGTCAAGCCTTCCCAGATTCCGGTGTCGATCGACGTCGATATCTCGGCCATGACCGTCGAGCCGCATGCAGCTCAGCGAACTCACGCTCCCTGACGGCGTCGTTCCGCTCGTTGGCGGCAACATCACGGTCGCCGCTCCCGTCGCCACCCGCCTCTCGAAGACTGCGGCCGACGACCTCCTCGACGAAGGCGACGAAGGCGACGAGGGCGACGAAAGCGGCGAGGGCACCGACGCCGAGGCATCGGGCGACGACGAGGCCGGCGAAGAGTAGTCGGGTCGTCGACCAGAAGTTCGGCCAGTGTCTGTGCTCTCACGACGCTCCGGCGAACCGCCTCGACGCGGTACGCCAGCCGACCTCCTTGTCATCGGTCTCGGAAACCCGGGTTCGGAGTTCGACAAGACCCGCCACAATGTCGGGGCTGACGCCGTTATCGCGATGGCAGCCCGGCACGGTCAGACTCTGTCCAAGGGCAAGGAACGGGCGCTCGTCGCCGAACTACGAGTCGGCCACCACCGAGTCGCCGTTGCGTTTCCCCAAACCTTCATGAACAATTCAGGCGAATCGGTTCGCCTTCTGGCTCGCCGATTCGGTGTCGAAGAGGCCGACAAGCTCGTGGTGATTCACGATGAACTCGATCTTGATGTCGGGCGCATCAAGCTCAAGGCAGGCGGCGGACTCGCCGGGCACAACGGCCTGCGGTCGATAACCCAGCACGTGGGGACGACCGACTACCTGCGTCTTCGCATCGGCGTCGGTCGGCCGCCCGCGTCCCAGCTCGGCCGCGACTACGTGCTGCGCCGACCGGGCAAAAGCGAACAAATCGAACTCGAGCACGCCATCGAGCGTTCGTGCGACGCCATCGAACAGCTTCTCGCCGATGGTCTTGAAGCGACGATGAACACGGTCAATCGCCGGGCCAAGGACGACTAGCGACACGAGCCGCGTCACTGCGGCGTCTACCATCGTCGGTATGCGTTCCCGGTCCTTCGCACCCGTGGCCCTCGCGGCCTTCTCCATCGCTCTTCTTGGTCTCTTGTTTGGCGATGGGGCACCTGCGCTGGTCAAGCAGCTTTGGCGCTCGGTCCGTGCGGTTGGCCACCGGGCCGAGGTCGCGTTCAACCTCGATGTCGTCGATCGCTCCGACCTCCCCTTCCGCTACGACACAATCGGCCATTTCGGGCTCTACGCCATGGCCGGTGCGTTGGCGTGGTTCGTGTTCCGAGAGCGAGCCTCCGCCCTCGCCATCGGCACCGTTGTCGTCGCGGTGTCTGGGCTGATCGAGGTAGCACAGCCGCTGCTATCGGAGGGTCGAAACATGGAGGGTCGAGACTTCGTGGCCAACGCCGTTGGCGTCACGGTCGGTGTGGTGGCGGCGTCAATCGGCACTAGGGTGTTGCGGCTTGTCTCGGGCCACTCGACCCGAGCGTAACGTCCATCGCTAGAGGGTTCGATTGAGCTTCCACCGTCTGCCTCGACAACTTGCCGAGGACCCAGCGCTTGTCCGGCTGATCGGGCGCTCGACGTCGGTCATGGCCGTAGCCGAGCCAGCGCGAGCGATCGCCATCGCGGCCTTGGCCGAGGGTTCCCAGCGACGGCCGCTCCTCGTCGCGGTCCCCACCACGGCCGAGGCCGAACGCCTGGTCCACGACCTGGGAGTGTTTTGGGGAGCGACCAGGTGGTGTCGTTCCCGGCGTGGGAGACGCTGCCGTTCGAGCGGGTCAGTCCGTCGATAGAAACGATGGGTCAACGCCTACGCTCCTGTGGCTGCTCCGTGACCCGGTCGCAGTGCCACAAGTCGTCGTGGCGCCGTTACGGGCGCTCGTCCAGCGCATTGGTCCGCACGTCGATGAGGTCGATCCGATTATCATCGGCGCCGAAGACCAGCTCGACCCACAGAAGCTGGTGGCCGAACTCGTCGGCCTCGGCTATCGACGCGAGGCCCAGGTCGAGCACCGGGGCGAAGTGGCCGTTCGCGGCTCGATCGTCGACGTGTTTCCCTCGACAGGTGATGTTCCGATTCGGATCGATCTCTGGGGCGATGAGGTCGAGCGTCTCTCGACGTTTACCGTCAACGATCAGCGATCGGCCATCGACCTGGCTGAAGTCGAGATTTTCCCCTGCCGTGAGCTGTTGGCCACCGACGATGTCCGGCGTCGGGCCGCCGAGCCTCGTCGGCGAGCAGCCTTGGGGCAGGGAGCAGTGGGATCGGCTCGCCGATGGCCAGCTTTTCGATGGAATGGAGTCGTGGCTGCCTTGGCTGACCGAGGACGAACGAGTCCTGTCTGACCTACTCGGTGATGACGCAATGGTGGTGCTCGTTGAGCCCCGTCGGATGCGAGACCGTGGCGCCGACCTCTTGGCCGAAGAAGCCGACCTCGCACGCAGTCTGGCCAAGACGTGGGGTGCCAGCGAAGACTTGGCTGGCGACGATCACCGCTTCCCTCAGCTTCACGTATCGTTCGAGCGGTTGCTCGCAAAAACGGCTGCGCATGCGATCACGTTGTCGCCCGTGCCGCAAGGCCCCGACGATGCGGTGATCGACGCGTCTGGCTGGGAGGCCCCAGGCGAGGCGCTGGCCGCTCGACTCCGGCATCTCGGCGGCGAAGGGGCAACGGTCATTATCGCGGCGGAGGGTGCTGGCTCAGCATCACGGCTCGCCACGATGCTGGGTGATTGGGACGTCGTTGTTCGCAATCACGGCACCGACCTCCCCGACTCGTTCGGTCCGGGTTATCACTTGGTGGTCGCCCATCTCGAACGTGGATTCGTGCTGCCGACGTCTGGCATCGCGGTTATCACCGAAAGCGAACTCACCGGTCGGCGCCGGTCCTTACCGCAAGGCCCGACCGAAGCGTCAGAGCGATGGCTTCTTCGACGATCTCCGGCCGGGCTCCTATGTCGTCCACCATCAGCACGGCGTTGGTCGATTCCAGGGCATGGTTAAGCGGGCAATTGGCGGCCATGAACGCATCACCTCCTGCTCGAATATCGCGGCGACGACAAGCTCTACATTCCATCCGACCAGATCGACCTCATTCGGCACTACACCGGGGGCGACTCCCCGAGCTTGCATCGCCTCGGAGGCTCCGAGTTCGCCAAGAACAAGGCCAAAATCCGCAGCGAGGTCGCTGAGATCGCCCAAGAACTCGTGGTGCTCTACCAGAAGCGCATGGCGGCCCCTGGCATCGTGTTTGAGCCCGATACCCCCTGGCAGGACGAGATCGAGTCGGCCTTCCCCTACGAACTGACGCCCGACCAGGCGACCACCATCGATGCGATCAAAGAAGACATGGAGCGACCCGTTCCCATGGACCGTCTCAGGGTGGGCGACGTGGATTCGGCAAGACCGAGGTAGCACTTCGGGCCGTCTTCAAAGCGGTGCAGTCCGACTATCAGACCGCCGTTCTGGTGCCGACAACCCTGCTGGCCCAACAGCATTTCCAGACATTCTCCGACCGGTTGGCGCCTTATCCGATTCTGGCTGAAGTGCTCAGCCGCTTCCTCACCGCCAAACAGGTCCGGGCGGTCGTCGCCGCGGTCGAGGCGGGCGAAGTCGATGTGCTCATTGGCACGCACCGCATCCTGTCGGAGGACGTGACGTTTCCCAAACTGGGATTGCTCGTTGTCGACGAAGAGCAACGATTCGGCGTTTCCCATAAGGAACGCATCAAGACGCTCGCCGCCGATGTCGACGTGCTCACGCTCACGGCCACCCCGATTCCCCGCACGCTCGGAAATGAGTTTGACGGGTATCCGAGATTTGTCGGTGCTCAATACGCCGCCAGCCGATCGCCAGCCGATCCTCACCTACGTCGGTGAGTACGACGAACGACCAGTGGCGGAGGCCATCCGACGTGAACTCTTGCGCGATGGCCAAGTGTTTTTCGTGCACAACCGGGTGCAGAGCATCGACAAGGTGGCCAATGAACTGCGTGAGCTCGTGCCCGAAGCGCGGGTTGCTGTTGCTCATGGCCAGATGGACGAAGGCACGCTCGAGAAAGTCGTTTACGACTTCTGGGATGGCGAGTACGACGTGTTGGTCTCGACCACAATCATCGAATCAGGAATTGACATGCCAACGGTCAATACCCTGGTTGTCGATCGGGCGGAGCTTCTGGGCCTGGGTCAGCTACACCAGCTGCGCGGTCGTGTCGGACGTTCGGGCCAACGAGCCTACGCCTACCTCTTTACCCGGCCCGATGCGTCGCTCTCGGAAGAAGCCTACGAACGCCTCAAGACCATTGGTGAGGCCACCGAGCTCGGTGCTGGCTTCAAGATCGCGATGCGCGACCTCGAAATTCGGGGTGCAGGCAACCTGCTCGGCACCGGACAATCCGGGCACATCGCGGCCGTTGGTTACGACCTCTACTGCCAGATGGTGACCGAGGCTGTCGCCGAACTCAACGGCACGACGCCAGAGGAGCCAGTCGAGATCAAGATCGACCTGCCGATCGACGCCAACCTGCCAGACGATTATGTTCCGGCCGAGTCACAACGACTCGAGGCCTATCGCCGGCTGGCGGCGGTCACGAGCCTCGCCGAGGTCGAAGCGATTCGAGCCGAGTGGCTCGACCGATACGGACCCGTGCCGCCGGTCGCCGAGAAACTGCTTGAGGTTGCCTTGCTGCGGGCCGATTGTGCCCGCATTGGCATTCGCGATGTTGCCACCGTGAAGGGACCAGGATTCGGTGGGCCCGAGTTCATCGCCAAGCTTGGCCCCGTGCAACTGAAGGTCAGCCAGGAGATGAAATTCAAGCGTCTGGCCAAGAACGGCGTCTGGAAGCCGAATGAATACGGGAACGAAGGCGGTCAGATCCAAGTTGGGCTGATGCGCAAGCAGTCGTTGAGTGACGATCTTCGGACGTTCTTGGCCCAGGTGTTCCCGGCCGAACCGGTCGTGGTCTCCGCTGGTCGATCCGCTCGCTAGCGGCAGGTCTCCTGATACTTGTAGAGCACGACATCGCGGACGTCGCGCGTGGCGTCATACGTGGCCTTGAACGCCTTGTAGTCGTCGACGGTGAGTCCGTAGGTCTCGAGGAGCGCATCCCGAGCGTCCTCGATGGCGGCCGCAGACTCAAACGACTGCTGGCCCCGGGAGCAGATGAGGTCGGCCTCGAAGTCCGTCAGTAGTTCGGTGGCCTCATCAAGCTGGACATCAGGCTTGTGGTCAATGAGCGTTGTCGTCGGTCGGGCGGGAAGCCGGTATAGGGCAACGCGCCTGGTGCTTCGGCGGTGTAGGAAGCGTTTCGCACAGCCGGTCAGTACTGTGCCGGCAAGGGTGGCGCTAAGAATGATGGTTCGTGGCGAACGTCACGTCTATTGTTTCGGCATTCAGGATATGACCTTGAGTTTTGGCCGTCAGGACGCTAAGGGCTAACGCCAGGAGATGGGACAATGGGGAGACTATGGACAACGCACTGAACTTTCAGGGCTCGGCGATCGACTGGACTGCGCTGGTCGACGACCAATCGCCTGTTTCGGCTTCGAACCACCCCGATCGGCATGAAGATGTTTGCCACCGTCGAGGATGGAGGCGATTCCGAAAATTCGACGGCCGAAGTCCATCCACACCGCCGACCAGATTGTCGGCATGGCGTCACGGCTCAACTGGACAGTCGGCATCACAAACGACGACCTCGTTGGTGCGCAATGTGGCGCCGTACCCGGGCTGCATCCGCGGGACGAGACGTGGCTGTCGGGCAACACATGGCGGGGGTGTGGTTCGAGACCGTCGACGACTCGTCGGCTCACCAGCACGTTTTATGCACACCGTCGAGTACGGCAAGTATCAGGCCATGGCCGTATCGCCCCTCGTCACCGGTCGACTTGACCCACCTGATATCGCCATGATCTACGCCACTCCGGCACAGATGATCCTGCTCATCAACGGCCTGCAGTGGTCGGGCCATGCGAACTCTTGAGTGGGGGTGCGTCGGCGAGTCGTCCTGCGCCGATCTGCGGTCGGGCCCTCCTCGACGGGCGAACCGAGCGTCTCGATTCCCTGCTTTGCCGAGCGCCGGTATGGCGGAGTCCAAGACGATGAGCTGTTGATGGCCACCCCGCCGAGCTTCCTGCCCGGTGCGATCGCGGGGCTCGAGGCGCTTGCCCGCAATGGCTTGCGCTATCCGATACCCAGCTACGGTATTCAGCAGGACGCCCAGGCCGGGTTGGGCGCGAGTTACGACCGCTAGACGGTTACGCCTCGCCGATTTGCGGCTACTCGTGACATGGTTTACTTTTTAAACCATGTCGCCACACGATCAGGCGCAATCGTTGTGTTCGATCGAAGCGGCGGTCGATGTCATCGGCGATCGCTGGAGCCTACTGATTCTGCGGAATGCGTTCCGCGGCGTTCGCCGATTCTCCGAGATCCAAGATGATCTGGGGATTGCCAAGAACCTCCTAGCCAGTCGGCTTCGACGACTCGTCGATGTCGGCGTCCTCTCGAAGGTGGCCTATCAGGAGCACCCCGTTCGCTACGAGTATCGGCTGACACCAAAGGGAGCAGACCTTTCCGCCACGCTCATCGCACTCATGCGATGGGGTGACCATTGGTATGCCCACGACGACCCGCCAACCGTCCTTGTCCATGACCAATGCCAAACCCCACTTGAACCGGCGACTCGCTGCCCATCGTGCGATGTCGTTGTCACCCCCGGCCATATCCTCAGCAGGAATCACTAAAGACTACTACCCGCCCCCCACTCTCCGCGCCAGCCCAGCTCACGGAGCTCACCACCGCGGTGCTCATGGCCGAGGCCGCAGCGCTCCGCAGTGAGATCTTCGGCACCCGAGTGACGTATTCGCCGAAGGTGTTCATCCCGCTCACAATGCTGTGCCAGGACAAGTGTGGGTACTGCACGTTCGCCCAGCCGCCGGCTCGGCTCGATAGCCCGTTCCTTGAGCCGAGCGACGTGTTGCGCATCGCCAAGCAAGGCGCTCGCGCCGGCTGCCACGAAGCGCTCTTCACGTTGGGCGAGCGCCCCGAACGTCGGTATCCGGCTGCTCACACTGGTTGACCAGCCGAGGCTACAGGCCGACCGTCGAGTATCTGGCGGCCATGTGCGAACTCGTACGCACCGAGACCGGACTGCTCCCGCACGCCAATGCGGGCGTTGCACGCCGATGAACTGGCGTTGCTCCGGCCGGTGTCAGCGAGTCAAGGCATGATGATCGGAGTCGCTGCGACCCGACCTCGAAGCGCACCGGGGCGCACCAGACAAGGAACCGCAGCGTCGGCTTGACACCCTCGACCACGCCGGTCGGCTACAGATCCCGTTCACGACGGGCATCCTCGTTGACCGGTGAGACCGAGCACGACCGGCCGATGCCCTGGTGGTTGGCCAAGCGAATCGCACTGCCGCCATGGGCACGTGCAAGAAGTGATCGTGCAGAACTTTCTTCCGAAACCGGGGACTGCGATGTGGCGGCACGAGCCGTGCCCCGAAGAGGCCTACCTGCGCGCCATTGCCCTGGCCCGTCTCATCCTTCCTGCCACGGTTCACCTCCAGGCGCTGCCGAACCTGAGTGATCGATTTGAAACCTTGCTCGACGCCGGCATCGACGACTGGGGCGGTGTCTCCCGATCACGGCCGACCACGTCAATCCCGAGCGCCCGTGGCCTGACGTCGACCTCATCCGCCAACGAACCGAGGATGCTGATTTGAGCCAGGCCAGCTCTTGACGATGTATCCTGAGTCGCAGCTGCGGCGCCCGGAGATCTGGCCTGGACGAGAAGAATGCGGTTCCCGTGATGGATCGATCCGACGCTGATGGACTCGCGACGACCCCGGGGCGCAATTCCCAGAACGGACTGAGTTCGTCAAGAAAGGCGACGACGGTGCGGACGTGGTCATTATCGGTGACCGGTCGACGCAGTGGTACTCAGGCGCCGCAGCCTCGACGATCGTTCTCGTGCCGTTTCCTGACTGGTGTGGCCGAACGAACCCTGCGTGGACCGGTGGCCGAGGTCGAAGGCGTCCGCAACGGTGAACAGACCGGCGCCGACGAACTCTTGACCCTCTTCAAGGCACGCGGCCGTGAGGTGGAGGCGGGGCGATCGCTCAGCTCGCCGATGACCTGCGCAGCGGCGGTAGGCGACGAGGTGACCTACGTGGTCAATCGCAACATCAACTACACCAACGTGTGCACCTTCAAGTGCAAGTTCTGCGGCTTCTCGAAGGGGCCGCTTTCGCTCAACCTTCGAGGCAAGCCATACCTGTTGACGCTCGAACAGATGCAGGGAGCGGGTGGTCGAGGCAGTCGAACTCGGTGCCACCGAGGTGTGTCTCCAGGAGGTGGTCCATCCTGACTTCGACGGTGACTACTACCTCGACGTTTGTCGTGCGGTGAAGGAGGTCGTTTCCGAGATCCATGTGCACGGCTTCACGGCGCTCGAGGTCATCGAGGGCGCCCGCCGGCTCGACGAGCCACTTGAGTCGTATCTGACCCGAGATTATGGAGGCCGGATTGCGGTCGCCGCCCGGCACGGCGGCGGAGATCCTTCGACGATGAGGTACGTGCCATCTTGTGCCCCGACAAGATCGATACGACCAGTGGCTTCACCTTCACCGCACGGCCCATCGCATCGGCCTTGCCTCGAACATCACCATCATGTTCGGCCTCGATCGAACGGCCGGAGCATTGGGTCAATCACTTCGTGCGCACTCGCGATCTCCAGGCCGAGACCGGTGGCTTTACCGAGTTCGTCGGGTTGCCCTTTGTCCACATGGCGTCGCCGATCTACTTGCAGCACAAGGCCCGCCGCGTTAGTCTGACCTTCCGCGAAACCTCCTATGCACGCGCCGTTGCCCGGATCGCGCATGACGGACTGATCGACAACATCCAGTCGGGCTGGGTGAAGATCGGCAGTTGACAGCGCGCAGTTACAATTAGGCTGCAACGATCGGCGGCACGCTGATGGATGAAAACATCAGCCAAGCTGCTGGGGCTGATCACGGCCAAGGCATGACCGCTGATGATTTTGCCTCCATCGTCGCCCCCCGGCCGCACGCTTCGCCAGCGCTCGACCCTACGAAAAGCTATAGGTACGAAAAGCTGCAGGTACGAAACCGCAGGTACGAAACCGAACCGCGCTACAGGAGCGACGCAGTAGTTGGGTTGCGGTTTTCCAGGACGGAGTCGAATCGGTCCTTGAGGAAGCGCGCTCCGTCCCGGTGTCGGTAAAGATCCAGAACTTCCGATCGACATGGCGTCGTGGACGAGCTGGCCAACCACTGCGGGGTCCATGCCGTTGGCGATGGCGTCCTTGACGAACTCCATGCGTTCGTCCGTCTCTGGTCCGTCGTCGTCGAGCGCATTGGGTGCCGCCCATTCCGGTCGGTTGCGGGCGGATTCGGCGATCTGCGTCTTGACCCAGCCGGGGCACAAGCAGGAGACGCCAATACCAGGATGGGTGACGGCGAGCTGGTGATAGAGGCCTTCGGTGATTCCGACAACCGCCCACTTCGACGCCATGTAGGGGCGCTATGGCTCCGGCATGTGGCCAGCCATGGACGCCGTGTTGACGATGTGGCCGTCGCCGTGTTCGAGAAGGTGCGGTAGGAACGCCCGGTGCCCGTGGATGACACCCCACAGGTTGACGTCGAGTACCCAGCGCCAATCGGCCTCATTCAGCTCGCCTGGCGATCCGGTGAGGCTCGACCCGGCGACACCGGCGCGTTACAGCACGTTGACGTGACCGAAACGCTCGATCGACGCCGCCGCCAGGCGATCGAGTGCGCCGCCATCGGAAACGTCGGTCGGGACGCCGAGCGCACTCACACCGAGCGCCTCGATAGCGGTGACCGGCTCTATCGAGCTTTGTTCTCGATGTCGGCCAGCACGATATCCATGCCGGCCTCGGCAAACCGGGACGCCATGGCGAATCCAATGCCGCTGGCGGCTCCGGCGATTGCCGTCTTGCCTACGAGTTTAATCCATCGCGACACGCTACGGGACGTAGTCAGGGTTGGTCCAAACGATGAGCGATGACTTGTTGTCGATGGCTGGATCTGGAAGTAGTCGCTGAGGACGCCCGGACCTCGAACCCGTTGGCGAGTTGAAAGCTGAGGGTCGCGGCCGCGCAGCTCGCCCGCCACGACGGCGACGTAGTCCTCGGCTGTCATGTCTCGATGCTGGGCGTAACCGTAAGTTCACCAGCGATAATTCCCTTGCGATTGAAGGTGCGGGCGACGTCCTTGCGGAGTTCATAGAGGTGGCGACCGATGCCATAGCCCCGGTACTCGGGGAGCACCGTGATGTCGGTGCCGTAGTACCAGTCTCCGTCGGCCTGGATGGTTGCCGCACCGATTTTTCGCCCGTGATCTCGTGGATCGTGTGTTGGATATGGTCGAAGTCGAAATCATCGGCGAAGATCCCGGTCCCGAACAACCACGCATCACCATCGAGTGCAACGAACGCCCTTCGGGGAACACATCGCAGAGCGCGGAGGTCGTCGGCCGAGAGCAGATCGTCGGCTCGCCGTTTCGAACGCCGTGTGTTCGACGATTGTCGCTCCGGCACGAACTCTGGGCTCAAGGGGCGGTACACGACGTCGCTCACTTCGTCCTGAAGCTCAAGCGCTGGTACTCGTTTCGCTCGGAAGCCCCGGCAGGCCCGCACTGCTGGTGGCCGGACGCATGATGGCGGCGTCGCAGCAAGCCTGACGCGGAAGGTTCCGCCGCCAGCAGCAAATGGGGATGGCGAGTCATATCCATGACGTCGTCGATCGTGACGTCGTGTCGATTGACGAGTGCCATGGCGGTATCGAGCCGAGCCTGGGACGACAGCTGCAGCTGGTCATTCGAGGCTGAGCCACCGCGAATCGCGTGCGGTACCAACGGACAAAGGCGACCGACATCGCCTTCGAGCGCAGAGTCGCCGGTGGTGGTGAATAAGCCGATGTTGCAGCTGCTGCCGAGGCTGTCGAACAGGAGGTAGTTGTGGCGCCGTGGCGGTTGGCTCGGTAACATGGCCAACGGTGCCGTCGATCGTCGTCTGTTCGAGCGCCTGGTGGACAACGTGGGGCCACGTCGATGCCGACCGCCGTCTTCTCTTCGCGGCCAGATTGCTGATTCCGACGCAGATGCCAGCTCTCGTTCATGCACGGATTCGCCCGAGGCAGCCTGTGGTGTAGTGAACACGAACGCCCGGGGCGCATCGTCGGGCTGTACGTCGAGAAGCACCACGTGTCATCGCCGAATCGTGCATGTCCCAGGTCTGGCAGCGAAACCCGGCGCTGCCAGCCTGTGCATGTAGGATGAGTGTGGCGCAGTCGTCTTCGACGAACTCAACCGTCCGTTGGCCTGTTTGTAGTGGTGGTGGACAACGTCGACGCAGTCGGTGAATCCACCGGCGCGATGATATTCGGCCATCGAGAGGTCGGTGGCTTCCGCGATGCCCTCCATCTCCTGTGGAGCCAGGGAGTAGTCGTAGTGGGCCGGCAGGCACTCGTCGGCGATGCCGAGCACCGTGGCGGCATCAAGGCTGGCGTGGCTCCACAGACCACTGCAGACGAGGTCGAGTCGCTCCCCTTCTGCGCAGTGCGGATCTCGCTGGCGGTGGCTACAGGCCATGGGCGCGACCGCGCTCGTGTGGCGTGCCCTTCAGTACAACAGTGCGAATGGGTCCTCGGTCATGCGCAGATAGTAGCTGACCGAGTCGGAAAGGTCTGCTCTAGAGTCTGCGGATGCGCCAGGAGCCGACATGACCATCAAAGCAATCGTGTTCGATATGGGCGGTGTTGTCGTCGAGCTCGGTCCGCTCAGCGACATCTGGGCGGATCTCCGAACTTGAGCCACGCGAGGCTGGCGCCGGTACCTGAAAGCTGAAGGCGTCCGGGGTTCGGAGATGGGACGTAGTCGGCGTCGAACAGTTCTTGCTGACCCGGCGGCCGAGTTTGGCATTGATTTGGCACGGAGTTCATTTCGGAACTCTTGCCTGCCGCTGTGGGCGGTCTCTGCCGAGCGAGGCGCTGATTCATGAGCTTGAGCCCGACTTCGCCGTTCGTTGGCCTGTGCAACACCAACGAGATGGCACTGGGAACCCAGGTCAGATGCTTGCTGCAGAAGACGCTATTCGAACGCGAGTTCTTGTCGTTCCGCATGGGACTCGCCAAGCCGGATGACAACATATTCCAGGCGATGCTGAGCGAGCTGGCCCTCGCCCCTCACGAGGTGTTGTTTCTCGACGACAATCAGCCAACGCCGACGTGCGGCAATCCGCAATGGCATTACGGCTCGCCGCGTCCTGGGCCCCGACGAAGCCCGCAGGGCCATCGACGAGGTGACAGGACGCAGCGGGCCGCTGCGCTAGGGGAGTTCGATGACGGTGACCGTGCCGGTGCCGCCGTCGACCTCGATGAGGGCACCATCGGGAATGGTGCGAGTGGCGTCGGTGGCCGACACAACGCACGGAATGCCAAGTTCGCGGCTCACGATGATGGCGTGACTCATCACGGCGCCAACATCGACCACCACGGCGTCGGCCGACAAGAACAATGGCGTCCACGAAGGGTCGGTGATGGGGGCGACGAGCATTGTCAGTTCGACCGAGGTCGCGGGGTCGCTGGCACGCTTACCAGACCCGAGCGCGACCACGAGACACGCCGGGACAGCCGGGAATGCCCTGAATGACCTGGCCCGCCGTGACACCGTCGATGGCGGCACCGCGTTGTTCCCAGGTATCGAGCGGCGGCACGTCGCCCTCGAGGATGAACGGCGGGATGTGGTTGGCGAGTTGGGCGCGCAGCGTCTGGCTGGTGAATGTGCCCGGCGTGCTGGTTTGGATCGCTGGTCTATCAATTGTTGTAGCTCGTGTGATTCGAGGAGGCAGAGCTCGAATCGGTCGCTGGGCCACCTCGGCTTGCGAGCGACTCGGTCAGCGCTTTGGTCGCCAGTCGGGGGCCATGAATCGCTCGAATGACGGTGGTCTTCGATCGCTCGCGGGCCTGGGAGTAGAGCGTGGTGGCTCGAAGCGCCTTGTCGAACATGTAAACCGATCAACGATGTTGAGTGCACCGCGCACCGTTGCAGCCTCGTTCGGCCGCGAAAGGCGCCTCCCGGGTTGCCGGCTGGTGGAATCGTCGGCACTGCGCATGGATCGACGGCGGCGAGGGCGCGCTTGGGGCGGAGCTCCCATGGGTCGGATCCGATGTCCCATTCGTTGGGGCCACGGCTGCCGAACTCGGCAATGAACGAGGCGAACTTGCCGAGCCATTCGTCGGCCTCCGGCACCTGTTCCAGGCGTTCGAGCAGTCCGCTGACGCCGTCATCGAACGCCGCATTGACCGCCGGTGTGGCCATGGCGGATCGAGACAACGCCCACATTGCCGTGGACGGCGCAGCTCGACTCCACATCGCCAATGCCGCCGAGCAACGATACGAGCAAGTGCCTTGTCGACCTTGACGCAGAGGTCGGCGAGGGCGCCGGAGACCAGGGCGACCGAGAACGTATTCTCGATGTGGCGCTGGAAGAGCGCTGGAAAAGCGGCTTGAACGAGGTGGAGGTAGTCGGCGAGCTCTTGCTCGGTCGCCCCCGCTGGCTGGCTGCTTCGCCGGGTTAGCGCTTCCTGGACGGCGACCTTGTCGGTTGCTCCTGAGTTGGGGGAGACTTGCGCCGAGGGTGCGGAAACCGTCTTCGCGAGTTTGGCCGACGTCTTCAGGTTCTTGTCGCCGTCACGGGCCACGTAGTCGGGAGCGTCGGACTCGCCGAAGAACTGTTGGTCGATGACCTCGACGGATCCGCCTGGCGCTCGCACCCCAAGCATGCGAACGTAGCTGGCGTTGATGTAGCAGTAGCCGCCGAACACGCTCAGGATGATCATCGGCTCGTCGGCCGGGAAGTCGCCGTCGGCGACGAGGCCCATATCGCCAAACGCTTGGCGCCAGCCATGGCTCCTTGCCCAAACGTGGCCCACGTCAGGGGAAGGACGACCTCGGGGAATACTCGGAGCGACATTGCCCTCGTGTAGAGCGGCCACTTCTGCTTGGCGGGGTTACCCGTTACCCAACCGACATGAGATCCCCTGTGTTGCTTGGTCGTAAACGTTGGCGGCGCTGGTGCGCCAGCCAGTGTAGGTTCAGCGTCAGATCAGGAGAAACGGGAACTGCGATTTGGTCGATGAAACAACCTCGGCGAGCACGTCGCCTGCGACGTGTCCGGGCACGTGTTGGGCGGTGCTGACCGGCACGCCGAGCGGGTCGATGAGCGTTATCGCCACCTCCGTAATTGTGAAGGTTTTGCGTCGGTGCCAACTCGGATCGGACACCCGTCGACGTAAGCACTGTTCGATGGCTCGTGTAGCTCGTGCTGCCGACCAATGGTGCTGCTGGCAAGGTCAGTTGGCGACAACGACGAAGAGGTCGGTGTCTGGTCCCAGTCGCCAAACTCGTCAGCGTGAACCGGAGGTCGTAGCAGATAAAGAACGAGCACCGCACCCCGTCGATGACGAGTTGAGAAATCCAGGAGCCTGGCGCGCAGTGGTTGTGTTCGCCTGCGAACGAGAACGGATGGATCTTGTCGTAGCGGCCGATGACACCGGTCGGGTCGGCAACGATGAGTTGGTTCGTTGGACGATCGCCGTCGGGGCCGCGGGTTGGTACGGATCCGCAGATCGTTACGCCGTGCTTGGCCGCTTCGTCGACCAGGAAGGCGGCCGATGGGCCAGCGTCGGGCTGATTCGGCCAATGACGCCGCGCCCATGGAAAATCCGTAGGAAAACATTTCGGACAGCACGATGAGGTCGGCCCCCGTCCTAGCCGCCCGCTCGATGTCACGGCGTAACGCCGCAATATTTGCCGCCGGGTCTTCCCAAACAATGTCGTGTTGGATGCCAATGACGTACAAGGGAGCTTCCTTAGGTAAAGGCGGCGGCGAGGCGGGCCATTGCTTCTTCGAGGATGGCTGGTTGCTTGGCGAAGCAGAATCGGACGAATGGTTCACCGTGGGTCTGATCCTGGTAGAACACCTGGCTCGGGACGGCAACGACCCCAGCCGTTCTGGGAAGGCTAAGGCAGAAGTTGATCCCGTTGCTGAAGCCGAGGGGCGAAATCTTGGCCGTAATGAAGTAGGTGCTGCTTGGCCAGAACACTCGAATCCTGCGTCCTCAAGGGCCGTGACCGACAATGTCTCGTCGGAGCCGCATGTCGTCGACCAGACCCAGTGAAGTACGCGCTGTCGAGCTGAAGGGCGCTGGCAACAGCTGGTTGGAAGGGTGCGCCGGTAGCGAAGGTCAAGAATTGTTTGGCCGTTTGCACCGCCGCGATGAGCGCCGAGGGCCCCGTAGCCCAGCCGACCTTCCAGCCGGTCAACGAGAAGCATTTGGTTAAATCGACGAGATGGTGATGGTTCGGTCGAACATCCCAGAGTTGGCGGAGAGCGTGGTGCCGCCGCTGAAGAATGAGATGCTCGTATACCTCATCAACAACCGCCAAGACGTTAAAGTGGAGGCAGAGATCGGCGATGAGGGCGAGTTCGTCGTGGCTAAAGACCTTGCCGGTTGGATTGTGCGGCGTGTTGAGCAGGATGAGTTCGGTTCGTGGGCCGAATGCGCGGAGTTCGGCCTCGTCGAACTGAAACGTGTTGTCGTCGGCCGGGTGAGTGACAACCGGTCTCGGCCGAGCGCCTGCCATGGCGATTCCCGCAGCGTACGAGTCGTAGGTTGGATCGAAGACGATGACCTCATCACCCAGTTCGCAGAGGCCGATGAGCGCGGCGGCGATGGCCTCGGTCGCACCTGTTGTTGTGACAACTTGTGTGTCACTTTCAAGTTCAATGCCCCAGAAGCGCTTCTGGTGTTCGACGATTGCGGACCGGAGGTCGGCGATGCCGCCAACGGGTGGATACTGATTCGGGCCATTGAGGATGGCGTTTGCGGCCTCTCGACGAATGCCCATCGGGCCGTCGGTATCAGGGAAGCCTTGACCGAGGTTGATGGCGTTTGTCTCCATCGCTAAGGCAGACATCTGACTGAAGATCGTTGTGCCGAAACCCTGAAGTCGGCTGGAGACAAACGGCTGTCTTGGCATCGATGCACGCTACCGCATCGACTGACGAGAAGGGGATTAGGACCCACGTGTGAAGCGGGGTCGAGCGTTATGGTCTAGGTTGCTTCAACTTGCGCTGGGTCTGAATGACGGGTGTAGGTTGCGAATGACCAAAGGCAGCTGCATATCAACGACGATGTGCACCACTCTGCGGAGGAACTGTGACAGACACAGCAAAGATGGACACCTCGTCTCCGACCGGACCGACGACGCTCGATCACGTGGTAATCCGGTTCGCCGGCGATTCCGGTGACGGTATGCAGCTGACGGGTGATCGATTCACCTCAGCGAGTGCGATCGCTGGCAACGACCTGGCAACGCTCCCGGAGTATCCGGCCGAGATCCGAGCGCCACAGGGAACCGTTGCCGGCGTTTCTGCTTTTCAGGTCCATATCGCGAATTTCGATATCCACACACCGGGCGACGAACCGGACGTTCTGGTCGCCATGAATCCGGCGGCCCTGCTGAGCCAGCTCAATCGCCTCCGTGCCGGTGGCACGGTGATTCTCAATTCCGACGCGTTCGACGAGGCCAACATCACGAAGGCGGGTTATCTCGCCGATCCTCGTGAGGACGGCAGCCTCGATGGTTTCCTCGTACACGAGGTGCCGATGAACAAGCTCACGATCGAGGCGATGGCCGACATCGACGTCAAGAAGCGCGACGCCGAGCGGTCGAAAAACTTCTTTGCCCTCGGGATCATCTCGTGGATGTACTCTCGCCCCCTCGAACCAACACTCGACTGGATCCAAGAGAAGTTTGGCAAGAGCCCAGCCGTAGCCGAGGCGAACACCGCGGCGTTCAATGCGGGTCACGCGTTCGGCGAGACAACCGAGATGTTCGCCAACCAGTATCAGGTTGAGGCTGCCCCGGCGTCGCCTGGCACCTACACGAACATCACCGGCAATGTGGCAACGGCCTGGGGCATGATCGCAGCCGCCCACCTCGCCAAGCTCCCGGCCTTCCTCGGGAGCTACCCGATTACGCCGGCGTCCGACATCCCCCATGAACTGTCCAAATACAAGAACTTTGGGGTTCGAACGTTCCAGGCCGAGGACGAAATCGCGGCGGCCGGCTCCGCGCTCGGCGCAGCGTTCGGCGGGCACCTGGCCTTTACGACCACGTCGGGTCCGGGCGTTGCCCTCAAGGGCGAAACCATCGGCCTCGCGCTCTCGATCGAACTACCGATGGTCATTATCGATGTGCAACGCGGTGGCCCGTCCACCGGCTTGCCAACGAAGACCGAGGCCAGCGACTTGATGATGGCGATGTACGGTCGGCACGGCGAGTCGCCGATCCCCGTGGTTGCTGCCTACAGCCCATCAAATTGTTTCGACATGGCCATCGAAGCCAGTCGCATCGCGCTCAAGTATCGAACCCCCGTCATGCTGTTGACCGACGGCTACCTGGCCAACGGCGCCGAGCCCTGGAAGTTGCCCGATATCGACTCGCTGCCCGACATCAGCGTCGATTTCACGACCGAGGCAAATGGCGTTGACGCCTACGGTCAGCCGGTATTCCTGCCGTACCTGCGTGACCCCGAGACGCTCGCTCGGCCCTGGGCCATCAGGGACGCCGGGTCTCGAGCATCGGGTCGGCGGTTTGGAGAAGGCCGACGGGACCGGCAACGTCAGCTATGACCCAACCAACCACAGCACGATGACCGATCTCCGCCAGGCGAAAGTCGATGGGATCGCCAACGACATCCCACTCGCCGAGCTTGATTCCGAGGGACCGGCCGATGTGCTCCTTGTCGGGTGGGGCTCCACCCAAGGGGCAATTGTGGCTGCCACCAACAATCTCCGGGCCGACGGCGCATCCGTTGACCGAGTGCACCTCACTCATATCCACCCCTTCCCCCCGAACCTCGGTGAGTTGTTGAAGGGCTATACACACGTCATTGTCCCCGAGCTCAACAAGGGGCAGCTCGTTCGCATCCTGCGGGCCGAGTACCTGGTCGACGCCAAGCCGATCTCGAAGATGATCGGCCTGCCCTTCACAGCGAGCGAACTCGTCAAAGAAATTCGAGCCATTGCCGGCCTGTCGCTGGCCACTCCAACGGGAGCGGAAGCATGAGTGAAACAACCGTCACCTTCGACCCGACCCAGCGTGGCCACTGGTCGTCCGATCAGGACGTGCGCTGGTGCCCCGGCTGCGGCGACTACGGCATTCTTGCCGCGATGCAGTTCTTGCACGGCGAACTGGCTGAACGCGAAGGCAACACGATCACCCGCGAAAACACCGTGTTTGTCTCGGGCATTGGTTGTGCGGCCCGCTTCCCGTACTACATGTCGACCTACGGCATGCACAGCATTCACGGCCGGGCGCCTGCTATCGCCACCGGACTTGCGGTCGCCCGTCCCGATCTCAATATCTGGGTGGTTGGCGGCGACGGTGACATGCTCTCGATTGGCGGCAACCACCTCATTCATGCGCTCCGTCGCAACGTCAACCTCAAGATCCTGCTCTTCAACAACCAGATCTATGGCCTGACGAAGGGCCAATACTCGCCGACCAGCGAGGTCGGCAAGGTAACCAAATCGACCCCGATGGGCTCGATCGATCGGCCGTTCAGTCCGCTGAGCCTGGCCGCTGGTGCCGGTGCCACGTTCATCGCCCGAACCCACGATCTCGATCGCAAGCACATGATCGAGACCTTCCGTCGTGCCAACGATCACGTTGGCGCCTCAATCGTCGAGATCTATCAGAACTGCAACGTGTTCAACGACGGGGCCTACGACCAGATCACCACGCGCAGCGCGCGCAACGATGTTTATCGACCTGGTCGACGGCGAGCCGATTCGCTTTGGTCCCGACCTCGAGCGTGGGGTCGTGCTTGACAACGGCACCGCCCGAGTCGTCGACGTCGCCGACGTTGGGATCGACGCGATCGTGGTTCACAACGAGGCCGACCCGAGCCCGTCCGTGGCCTTTGCCTTGTCCGAGCTGGCCAAAGATCGTCAATCGCCCACGGTGTTTGTGTGCTGCGAGATGTCGTGACCGACGAGTACGCACAAGCGATCAACAACCAGGTGCTTGCGGCCAACGAGGCGAAGGGGCCCGGTCGATTGGAAGACCTCCTTCGCTCGGGCGACCTGGGAGGTCACGGCCTAGCCGGTGCCGCTGAAACCCGGGAAGTCCGACTAGCCTTCCCCGGGTGAAACTCATCCCCGCACGTGCGCTCTCCCTTCTTGCCGTCCTTGCCCTCGTCGCCGGTGCGTGTGGTGTAAGCCGTGACGGCGGCGAAGCCGCAGTCGAAACAACGGTCGAGACAACGCTTGAGGCCCCAATCGAGGTGCCAACCGGCGGAGGCATCGAGCTCATCGAGCGTGAAGCGGGCGTGCCCGCTGCCACCATCACGTTTGCCGACGGCTCTGTCGTCGAGATCGACGGCGATACCTTCGACACGATCGTGGCCGAGGTCTCGGGAAGCGAACGCTTCATCAACAACATCTACCAGGGCAACTTTGGTGGCGACGACGAGCGGTACATGCTCGGTCAAATGATCATGGACAAGGTCTTTGCGTACGCCTTGGCCGAGACCGGCGCAACGGTCCCCGAGGGCCTGGCCGCCGAGCAGCGCACACTGCTTGAGTCCGACCTCGTGCAAGCGATGGTCACCGAGCCCGACCCCGAAGCGGCATCCGCCGAGGTGCTCGTCGAAATCTCGAGCTACACCGACATGCTTACCTCGTTGATTGCGAGCCAGGTCACGCTCGACGACTACCTTGCGGGCACCACCGAAGGCACCGAGCAGACCAGCTACTGCGCCCGTCACATCCTCGTCGATACCGAGGAGGAGGCGCTCGATCTGATGCGCCAGATGGAAGACGGCGCCGATTTCGCCGAGCTGGCTGCCGCCAACTCAACTGATCCTGGCTCCGGCGCCAACGGCGGCGACCTCGGCTGTTCGCCATCGGCTGCCTACGTCGAACCCTTTGCGCTGGCGCTCGAAGGTGCAACCCTCGACGAGGTGGTTGGTCCGGTTCAGTCCGAATACGGCTTCCACATCATCACCGTGTACGACGTCAAGCAGGAGACGGTCGCTCCCGACACCTCGACGGCGATGGAAGCCCTCATCACGGGCACGATCACCGAGGCCACAATCGAGGTCGACCCGGCCCTCGGCGTGTGGGACTCGACCGCATACGCGGTCATCGCAAACTAGCGCCGCCGTCCGTTCGACTCGCCACCTCCCATGCCCACTCCTCGAATCACAATCTGTGGGCTCGGCCCCGGCGGACTCGGTGAGGTGTCGGCCCGTACCGTCGAGGCCTTGGCCAGCGCCGACCAATGTTTCCTCCGCACGAGCCAGCAT
The DNA here is from genome assembly GCA_041394345.1 of Acidimicrobiales bacterium. Taxonomy (GTDB): domain Bacteria; phylum Actinomycetota; class Acidimicrobiia; order Acidimicrobiales; family SZUA-35; genus JBBKWJ01. The sequence goes on from JAWKIN010000013.1 coordinate 33,182, forward strand.
CCCAGCGCGTCGCTGGCGCCGAACGCCGTCTCGTTCGACCATCTCTATGACGTCGCCGATACGTTCGACGACGTCTATCGAGCCATCTCCGTTCAGTTGAAGGAAGCGGCCGCCACTGGCGCCTCGGTTGTCTACGCCGTGCCCGGCTCACCCCTTGTCCTGGAGCGAACGGTTCGCTACCTGCGCGATGACCCCGAGGTGGACATCGAGCTCATCCCGGCCGTCTCGTTCCTCGACGCCATCTGGGCGAGGCTCGACATCGACCCGATTGAATCCTCGGTTCGCCTTGTTGATGGTCATACGTTCGCCCGAGACGCAGCGGGCGAACGTGGCCCTCTCTTGGTTGCGCATACGCACGCCAACTGGGTGCTCTCCGAACTCAAGCTGGCGATCGATGCTGGCCCAGAGCAAAAGGCCATCATCCTGCAGGCGGTCGGTACTCCCGACGAACGAGTGGTCGAGGTCGAGTGGCCCGAACTCGACCGCACCATTGAGGCCGACCATCTGACCTCGGTCTATATCGAAACCGTCACGGCACCGGTTGCCCAAGAGTTGCAGCGGTCGGTCGACCTCATGCGTCGCCTTCGGGCGGAGTGTCCGTGGGACCGCAAGCAGACACACGAGTCGTTGCGTCGCTACCTGATCGAGGAGACCTACGAAGTCATCGACGCGATCGACAACCTCGATCCCGACGATCCTGAGACATACATCGATCTCGAAGAAGAACTCGGTGATCTGTGGTTTCAGATCTTGTTCCATAGCGAACTTGCGACCGAGGCAGGCCAGTTCAGCATCGCCGACGTCGCTCGAACGGTTCACGACAAGCTGGTGCAGCGTCACCCGCACGTGTTTGGCGATGTGTCGGTCAACAATGCCGACGACGTCGTTGCGAACTGGGAAGCAATCAAGAAGGACGAGAAATCTCGCTCGTCCGTCATGGACGGCATCGCAACATCGCTTCCGGCGCTGCAATTAGCCGAAAAGGTTTCGCCAAGGCCCGGCGGACCGACACCGATCGATGCTGATGCGGTTACTCGCCAGCTGATGTCGATCGACTTCAACACGTCAGACGAACTCGGGGTTGTGCTGCTGGCCCTGGCTGTGGGCAAGTAGTTTCGGCATCGATGCCGAGGCGGCACTCCGTTCGGCAACCGCTGCCGCAATCACCCGTTTCAGAGTCGGCGAGCAAACCCCGGACGGCCTGATCACGCTGGATCTTCGGATGACCTCGTCCGGCCACGACGCCTCCGACCGCCATCGCGATCCGAGCTTTGTGGCGGCGGGGCGTCGACGAGCCCATGCGCTTGCCGTCCCCAACTCGGCCCAGTGCTCAGTGGCGCCTGGGACTTCGAGTTCCCGTCACAGGAGCGCCGGGGCACCGTCGACGTACCCGGCTCGTGGATGTTGCAGGGAGCCTTGGCATCCCGATCTACACCAATGTCCAGTACCCATTCCCAATCGATGGGTATCCCCACATTCCCCTGGCCGACGAGCAAGGGGATTCACCGCCTGGCTCGTCGACGTGCCAGCGGCGTGGGTCGGCCAACGGATCGTGCTCCGCCTTGGCGCCGCCGAGTCGTTTGTCGAGGTCGTGGTCGACGGCAAGGTGGTTGGGGCGAGCACCGACTCGCGCACTGCCGGCCGAGTTTGATCTGACCGAGTGCGTCCAGCCGGGAACATCGTTCGCGCTCGAACTCCGCGTCCAGCGATGGAGCGCATCGACGTGGGTCGAAGATCAAGACATGTGGTGGATGGCCGGGCTTCATCGGCCAGTTTGGATCTATCCAATCCCGCTCGGCGGATTGCTCGATGTTCGGTATGACACCGTTTCGTTACACGCCGCGGAAGCGATTGTGTCGGTTGAGGTCGACACCGATGGGGCAGCCGACTCGCGCGTGTCGCTTGCTCGGGCCGATGGTTTCGTCGTGGCTCGCTCCACGGTCGCAGGTAGCCAGTCGGGTGAGGGCCATCACCAACTTCACGTTGCGGCCCCAGACGCCTGGACCGCAGAGACGCCGTCGCTCTACACGCTCGTCGTCGAGGTGCTCCGTACGACGGTGTGGTCGTCGACCAGGCCGCACTTTCGGTCGGCCTTCGCACGGTGCGAGTGGCCAATGGGCAGTTGCTCGTCAACGACACCCCAATAACGATCTATGGGGTCAACCGCCACGAGCATGATCCGGCGAACGGCGCTGGCAGAGCGACGCCGATCTCGAGGCCGACCTCGCGCTGATCAAGGCGTCGAACATCAACGCTATCTGGACTGCTCACTATCCAAACGACGAGCGCTTCTACGCCGCGGTGACCGCATCGGCCTCTACGTCTTCGACGAGGCCAACCTTGAGACACACGGGCTGACACTAACCCCGTCGATTTCGCCGACCTATCTCGACAACTGGCGGCCTGCGTTTGTCGCCCGTTGGCGAACGCATGGTGCAGCGAGACCGCAACCACGCCTGCATCCTGGTGTGGTCGCTGGGAAACGAGGCTGGCTGGGGACCAAACCATCGGGCGATGCGCGGATGCCATCCGTGCGCTCGATCCGTCGCGCCCATCAGCTACCACCCGGCCGAGACCGACCCCCTCGGTCGACATCATCAGCCCGATGTACCCATCGCTCGACGATCTCGTCGACCTGGCAGCCGAAGGCGACGATCGACCAATCGTGATGTGCGAGTACAGCCATGCGATGGGCAATTCCAATGGGGGGTATGGCGGACTATTGGGATCTGATCGACCGTGAGCCACGTCTGGCTGGGGTTTCCATCTGGGATTGGGTCGACCAAGGCATCGCCCAATTGACTGACGACGGCACCCGTTGGTGGGCCTACGGCGGCGACTTCGGTGACGAGCCCAACGACCGTAACTTCAACTGCAACGGCCTCGTTGACGCCGATCGGACGCCGCATCCGGCGTTGGCCCACGTTGCTTGGGCCTATCAGCCAGTGAAGGCGACGGCAGTGAATGTGGGGAATCGTTCGGTCGCCGTGCGCAATCGCTACTCGTTTACGAGTCTGGCCCGTGTGACCGGCCAGTGGAAGCTCATCGTTGCTGGCGTCGTCGTCGCCGCTGGCCACATCGACGTGCCTGACGTGCGACCGGGGGAGAGCGGCAACGGCGAGCTTGTCGGATTCGGAGCGCCCGCCATCGACTCGCCGGCGTCGCTTGAGGTCACCTTCGCATCGTCGAGTGGACGCCAGCTGGGATTCACTCGACTACCGATGCCGATTGGGCGCCCCGCCATCGTCCGCGACGAACCAGCGCGTTCGCCCGCCTCGTATGGTGCCCGAGTCGAGGTGCACGCCGACGGTTCGGCCGTGCTAACCGGGGGCACCTCGACGCTGCGACTCGACCAGACGGGGCTCCCGTGCGGCTTTGGGCGTGGTGACGATGCCATCACCATCGACTGGGCCCGATTTGGCGTGCGTCGCCACCCGACCGACAACGACGCTGCAACCTTTGGTGACGAGATGCTGATGAGTCGCTATCGCCGCTCGGGGCTGGCCGACGCCGAGCCACATGCCGTTGGGCCGCCTCGTTCTGGCCTGTCGATCGATGGTTTCCCCTACGTCTCGTATCGGCTCGACCTCACCGACTCCGTCCGGATCATCGTCCGCTGGCAGGTCGCCGACGATGGGGATTTCGCGCTCGATCTCCGCTGCAACCTTGGTCTCGACAACCCGCCACTGCTGCGCCTCGGACTCGAGATGCAGCCGGTCCTCGCCGACCCGCTCCTTCGATGGTGTGGGCCCGGACCAGACGAGAGCTATCCCGACCGGGTCGGGCACCTCCCACTCGGCCAGTGGGCCGAGGCGCCAGGCGGATCGTTCTTCGACTACGCCCGACCTCAGGAGTCAGGCAATCACACCTCGGTCGAATGGACGGCACTCGTTGGCTCGGCGCCGTTCGGGTTAGTGGCAAAGGGCGATCCAACGCTCAACACCCAGCTCCTTCGGGGCCGAGCCGATCATCTGGCCAACACCCGCCACCCGCACGAGATCGAGTGGACGGGCCGACCGGTCTGGCGACTCGACGTGGCGCATGCCGGGCTTGGCACGGCGAGCTGTGGTCCGGGCACAACGCGACGATTCCAGCTGGCGGGCCCCATGGTGCGGGGTCGACTCGTGCTCCGTTTCCTCGACGTCGATCACTGCACGCCTGACGGCATCGCCGAACACGCAGCACGGTCGAGCGTTCTCGCTGAGCGACGGCGCTGGCTGCACTAGGTTTCATTGCTGAGGTCGATGCTGGGTCGATGTGCCCGCGTGACGAGACCTCCGACGATTTAGCCGCTAAAAATGCCTTTCGGCCGTTTTCCATCCGGGCAGGTGGGGCGAACATCGACGGAGGAGTTTTTCATGCCGGTCAACCACCGAGGTCGTTCGCGGCTTGTTCTTATTGTCTTGAGTGCGATGGCACTCTGCCTCTCGGGTCTGGCGGTCCTTGCTGGGGCCAACCTGCCGACGGCGCCAACGCCGACCCTTACCCCTGGCCACACCACGATGGCCGTAACGTGGGTGGCGGCTGACCCAGGCGCCCCCGCAACCATCACCGGGTACGCCGTTGCGATCAGCCCCGACACGGCGGGTGTCGGCACTGTCGCGGTTGCTGGAGGCGCCGGGGCAAGTTCCCTACACGTTCAGCGGGCTCAACCCGGCCACGACATACACCGTGACCCTCACCGTCAACAACGACGACCCCGACTCCGACAGCGCAACCGCCCAGGCGACCACGAAGGTCACGGTCGGCGCCCCAGCGAGTGTCTCGATTGGTCAGCCCACGCCGGGAACCGCCGCAGTCACCTGGACGCTCGGGCCAACCAACGGTGCGACGGTGACGGGCCACACAGTCATCCTGTCGGCGACGGCGAATGGCCCAGCCACGACCACCGTGTCCGTCGCAGGCGCAACAACGACGACGACCTCGTTACCGGGTCTCGCTCCAGGCACGTACTTTGCTCGCGTACGCACTACGAGCTCCGATCAGGGCAATTCGAGCTACACCCAGAGCAGTGCGTCGATCATCGTCGTTCCGGCCGCGTCGGCGCCGAGTGCCCCGACACTGGTCACCATCTCGAAGTCCGGCGACGCGATTGCGGTTGTGACGTGGGCCGCTGGCAACGACAACGGTGCGTCAGTGACGGGTTACTCGGTCGTTTTGTCCAACACGGCGGGTGGAACCCCTGTTGCGTCGAAGACGGTCAGCGGTGTTGGCACGGCAACGACGTCGTTCCCCAACCTCGCACCCGGTACTTACTTTGCCCGCGTGCAGGCCATTAGCTCCGATCAGGGCAACTCCGGCTTCACCTCAACCAGCAGCTCAATCACCGTGGTGGCTCCCGCCACCGTTCCAGACATACCAACCGCCATCAACGCTACGGTCAGCGGTGGTCAGATCACCGTGACCTTCACGGCCCCGCTGGCCTCCGATTCCTCGGCAGCAACGTCGTATCGCATCCGGCTACTCAGCGCTGATGGTTCGCCCGTCACCGTTGACAATCGCAGCAACGCGCAGGTTGGTATCTCGAGCGGCGACAGCCAAGGCACCCACACCTTCACGACGGGCATCTCGGGTCAGTACTCCGTTGACGTCGCTGCCACCAACGCGGCGGGATCCTCCGGAACGGCGACGAAGTCCGACATCATCGTTGCGATCGCCCCGTCGGTGCCTCGAAACGTCGCAGCGTCGACCACTGGCGACACGGTCACCGTCAACTGGGTCATTCCGGCCACGACCGGTGGGGCTATCGACTACTACGAGGTGAAGGTCGGTTCGACCACCACAATCGTCCCAGCGCCGGCTACGAGCGTCACGGTGTCGGGCCTTGCCGCTGGCGCCTACACACCGACAGTAAAGGCGTTCAACACCGTGCCGCTATCGTCGGCCGCGGCCTCGGCTGCTTCGAGTGTCAACGTCGTGGTTCCGCCCGGCGCGCCTACGGGCGTGACCGGAACCGCCACCGGCCAGAGTGTCTTGGTCAAATGGACAGCGCCAGCCAACTCCGGCGGCTCCCCGGTCCTCAACTACAAGGTCACGCTCAATGGGGTGACCAAGACCGTCACCAGCGGAGTGCAAACGACGTTCGCCAATGTGCCGTACGGCAAGTATGTCGCGACCGTTTCGGCGACCACGGACGCCGGCGCGGGGCCGGTGGCTTCGTCGCCTGAGTTCTTGGTGTCTCGGGCCTTCCAACCGTTCAACACCGATGAAGCCTTTGTGTCCCAGCTGTACAAGGACATTCTCGGCCGCACCGCCGACACGGGTGGGCGCGATTATTGGGCGAGCATCGTGGCCAACAATCGAGCCAACGTTCCGACCGTGGTGAAGCAGTTCCTGTCGTCACCCGAATTTGGTCCCCGCGAGCCCATCATTCGCTTGTACCTCGCCTACTTCAATCGGGCTCCCGATGCCGGCGGTTTCGACTATTGGACAAACCTCTACGTCCAGAAGCGAATCAACCTGATCGAAGCCTCGTACTACTTCAGCACCTCGCCCGAGTTCGCCCAGACCTACGGCAATTTGAGCGACGGTCAGTTCGTCGTCTTGGTCTACAACAACGTCCTCGGCCGCACGCCTGACCTTGGCGGCTACAACCACTGGGTCACCCAACTCTCACGTGGTCTGTCACGATCGCAGTTGATGGTTGAGTTCAGCGAGAGCCCCGAATTCCTTCGCTCGAGCCGCAACTTTGTCGACATCACCATGGTGCATCGCGGCATGCTCAATCGCATTCCCAACGTCTCGGCGGCGAACAACGAGTACAACATCTGGCTGCCCCGACTCGCTGGTGCCGACGACGTCGACGACCTCATCATGGACATCTTCGGCAGTGACGAATATGCCTCTCGAGTCACGCCGTAGGGGTGACGACCCGTCCCCTCGGCGGGATGGTCGACTCATGCGAATTGCCTTGGACACTCGCCACACTGGTGGCACACCTATCGACCCCGGCGGGAACTCATGTCACTGAAATCTCTCAGGCGAGCGCTGCTGTGCGCCGCCGTTGGCTCAACCATGCTTGTTGCCAGTCCAACGAGCGCTGCAACACCAACACCGACCAACATCATGTTCATTGGTGATTCGATCACCGAGGGTCTGTGCGGCGCGTACGAAACGTTCCGCGACGATGCGCTAAACAAGCTCGACGCCGATGGCTACCTGGTCGACGCCGTTGGTGCCAGAAACGCGAAGCCAGGCACCTGCTTCGCTCACCCCGACAACGATCATCAGGGCTGGGCTGGATGGAGCGCCGACATGGTCCACGCGGCGCTGCCAGCCGACCTGCTGCTGGTTGCTAAGCCCGACGTGGCGCTCGTGGCACTGGGAACCAACGACATCTTCTACAGCCAATCCGACGCCAGCACGATGATCGACTTGGCCAATGTGGTTGGCGACCTCCGAGCCCGCAACCCCAAGGTTGCGATCATCCTGGCCAAGATCGCCGACGTCCAGGGTGTCAGTTCGGCTTCGTTCAACGCCCAAGTCGCGACACTGGCCGCGTCCTTGTCGACCGCAACGTCGCCTGTGTCGCTCGTTGACTTCAACACTGGCATCGGCGCGGCCCAACTGAACGCCGACCTCATCCACCCCAACGCGGTTGGTGCGGCCATTCTCGGCAACCGAGCCGCCGCGGCGATGGCGGCCACTGGTCGCCTGTCGATCGCTCCGGCCTTCGGTCCCTACTACGACGCCGAGGGCTTCGCTCAGCAGACATTTGTCGACTTCCAGGGGCGAGCCCCGAACGCCAATGAGCTTGGCTCGATGCTCGCAACCATCAGCGGTTCGGCGTCCAACGTCGGCAAGGTCGTGGCCGCTCAGGTCAACACGTCGCCGCAGTACACCCATCGTCACGCCATTACCCGGATGTACAAGGCCTACTTCAAGCGCACCCCCGACATCGGCGGCTTCGACTATTGGAACGACCGCATGATCGCCGGCGAGGCATCGGTCCCCGAACTCTCCTACCTATTCTCGACCTCGGACGAGTTCGTCCTTACCTACGGCTCGCTCACCGATGCCCAATTCATCAACCTGGTGTACGTCAACGTGCTCGGGCGCCAGGCGGAAGCCGAAGGCTATGCCTACTGGCTGGGGCTGATGAACTCGGGTCAGGTAACCGCGCCGACATCATGGTCAACTTCAGCGAGTCGGTTGAAAAACATCAACACCACGTCGCGTCGCTTCGTCGACACGGTGCTCGTCTACTACGGCATGCTCGACCGGATGCCGACAAGGCAGAATTGTCAGCCGCACCGGCGCTTTCTTTCGCCCTCGCGGCGCAAATCTTCAACAGCACCGAATACGGCCTTCGGATTACGCCGTAAAGGCCGACCAGTTCACACCAACGCCACGACATTTCGCTCCTCTGACAAGTTACATATATGTGATTTACCTGGAGGAACAGGGGTTTCGTCAGTCGGGCTGACCAAAGTGTGAAGTGTGTACGGCTCGTCCAAAGTGACTGCTACTCTTTCACCTTGAGCGTCAAGAGGAGCACAAAGCGTGAGTAGCATCGAACACATCTTGGGTCGCGAAGTTCTCGACTCGCGGGGAATCCAACCGTTGAGGTCGAGGTCACGCTTGACTCGGGTGCCACCGGGCGAGCGCTCGTTCTCGGGTGCGTCCACCGGCCAATTCAAGCCGTCGAGCTTCGAGATGGCGGCGACCGCTACATGGGCAAGGGTGTTCTTACCGCCGTTGGCCACGTCAACACCACGATTGCCGACGCAATCATCGGCCTCGATGCGACGAACCAGCGCAGAGATCGACTCGGTGCTCAGCTACCTCGATGGCACACCGAACAAGAGTCACCTCGGGGCCAGCGCGATTCTTGGTGTTTCGTTGGCCGTTGCGTCAGCGGCTGCCGACGAGCTCGAGCTGCCGCTCTATCGCTATATCGGTGGCACCAACGCCCACACGCTGCCCGTTCCCATGATGAACGTGCTCAACGGCGGCGAGCACGCCGACAACAACATCGATTTCCAAGAGTTCATGATCATGCCGGTCGGCGCCGCCTCGTTCTCCGAAGCCCTTCGCTGGGGCGTCGAGACCTACCACTCGTTGAAGTCGGTGCTGCACGCCCGGGGGCTTTCCACCGCGATCGGTGACGAGGGCGGCTTCGCTCCTAATCTGTCGTCCAACGAAGAAGCCCTCACCCTGCTACTCGAAGCGATCGAGAAGGCCGGACTCACGCCCGGCTCCGACATGGCGCTCGCGATGGATGTTGCGTCGACCGAGTTCTTCAATGGCACCGTGTACGACCTCGCGGGCGAAGGCCGCACCCTCGAGCCCGCCGCCTTTGCTGACCTCTTGGCCGACCTCGCAACGCGCTACCCGATCGTTTCGATCGAGGACGGCATGGCCGAGGAAGACTGGACCGGGTGGGCTGCCCACACATCCTCGCTCGGCGGCCGCTGCCAATTGGTTGGCGACGATCTCTTTGTCACCAATACCGAGCGGCTCAAGCGAGGCATCGATGAGGGCATCGCCAACTCGATCCTCATCAAGGTCAACCAGATCGGTTCGCTAACCGAAACCTTGGAAGCCGTCCGCATGGCGGCCAATGCCAGCTACACCTCAGTGATGTCGCACCGGTCGGGCGAAACCGAAGACACGTTTATCGCCGATCTGGCGGTGGCCACCAACTGCGGTCAGATCAAGACCGGTGCACCCGCTCGGAGCGACCGGGTGGCGAAATACAATCAGTTGCTGCGCATCGAACACGACCTCGGCGACACTGCCGTCTACCCCGGTCTCTCGGCCTTGTCCCGAGGGGGCCGATGACGACTCGGGCGGCTGCACTCGAGCGGGCGAAGCACTGGGGCCCCTTGTGGCTTGGTGGCGTTCTGGTCGTTGTCATCATCGGTGGCCTGGCCGTCTTGCCCGCCCGTACCTGGATGAGCCAGCGAACGGCAACGGCGCAAGCCGAATCGCAGCTCCACCAGGTCAATGGCCGTATCGCTGAGTTGGAAGCCCAGCTGACGCTGTTGCAAACCGACGCAGAAGTCGAACGCATGGCAAGGGAAAACTTCGACCTCGTGAAACCGGGCGAAGAGAGCTACCGGATTCTTCCGGCGCCAACTCAGGACTGACCACTCGGGCGCAAAACGAGGTCGTGGAGCGCCGATGGCGCCCCACGACCGACTTCGTCCTTCCGGGAGGGAATCGGTCGGACGAGTTCTAGTTGACCTGGTTCACTGCGTTATGGAACCGATCGGACGATTGTTATCGGGCACGCCGGCGTCGGTGCGCTCTCTCCATTGGGTGGTCCCTCCATACCCAACTGCCATAGGTGACGCGAGCGCCGCTCCGTTGACACACGATACTCGCGCACCTTCGCGGCTTGTGCTCGGCGGACGGGCAGGTTTGCGTCGGCGACACCTTGGCGGTGGCGTCGAGACGTCAGGCGCCAGCGACCGAGCACGCTGCTCGTTCGAATTCGCAAGGGTCACATTCACGGTGAGTAGTGACGACGGCGACGAGAGATAAGTCGCGAAAACAACAAAGGAATTGCCCGTCAATTGTTTGGCGGCTGGATTGAGCCGACCTGTTCGATTCGTGACAAACTGCTCCAGTTCGCTTTCGACCTAGGGAGAACCTGTGGAGATCACCGTTGAGGTAAACGGCTCGCGTCAAACACACGACGTCGAGCCCAGAACCTTGCTTGTCCACTTCATTCGCGACACCGTTGGGCTCACGGGCACCAACATCGGTTGCGATACGTCATCGTGTGGAGCATGCACGATCCACCTCAACGGTGAGTCAGTGAAATCCTGCACCGTCTTGGCGGTGCAAGCCGATGGGCAGGCCGTGACAACAATCGAGGGGCTCGCCAATGGCGAACAGCTTCATCCGATGCAGGAGGCCTTCATGGAGTGCCATGCGCTCCAGTGCGGCTACTGCACGCCGGGCATGGTCATGGCGTCCGTTTCCTTGCTCGACGAAAATCCGTCGCCCACCGAAGCCGAAGTCCGCGAGGGGCTCGAAGGCAACCTGTGCCGATGCACGGGCTACCACAACATCGTCAAGGCCGTCTTGAGCGCCGCCGGGGGTGACGCATGATTCCTGTAGCGTTCGACTACGTCAGGGCCGAGTCAACGGCCGAAGCGCTCGCTGCGCTCGCCGAACACGGCGATGAAGCCAAGCTGCTTGCTGGCGGTCATTCGTTGTTGCCGATGATGAAGCTCCGCCTGGCCTACCCGTCGGTGCTCGTCGATATTGGTCGGCTCAGCGACCTGTCCTACGTCCGTGATGCGGGCGATCACCTTGCCATCGGGGCGCTCACGACGCACCGTACGGTCGAGACCCACCCACTCATTCTCGAACACGCGCCGCTGTTGGCCAGGGCCACGAGCCAGGTCGGCGACCCGCAGGTTCGTCACCGCGGCACGCTCGGTGGTTCGCTCGTGCACGCCGACGCTGCCGCCGACAATCCGTCGGTCTTGCTGGCGATGGCCGGCTCGGTGGTGGTTGCCGGCGCCGATGGCGAACGAGTGATAGACGGCGCCGACCTGTTTGCCGGCTTCCTCGAGTCGAGCCTGGATCCCACCGAAATGGTCACCGAGGTTCGAATTCCGAAACATACCGGCGAGGGCTGGAGCTTCCAGAAGTTCAATCGGCGGGCGCAAGACTGGGCCATTGTCGGCGCATCAGCGCAGCGGATCGGTGCCGACACCCGTGTTTCGCTCATCAGCATGCACCCGACGCCGGTGCGGGCAAGCGCCGTCGAGGCCGCGTTGGCCAGCGGTGCATCGGCCGCCGACGCAGCCGAGCTTGCCGCCGAGGGTGTCGAGCCATCGAGCGACCTCAATGCCAGTATCGAGTTCCGCCAGCATCTGGCCCGAGTGCTTGTTCGTCGAGCCCTCACCGAGGCTGGTATCGCGTAGCTTCGCGCTTCGCCGTCTGATGCGCGAAATCCTCCCCGACCTTCAACGTTGGCGCCGCCAAGGAAAACGCGTCGCCATCGCCCGCGTTGTCGACATTGAAGGATCGGGCCCGCGCCTGCCCGGCGCAGCTATGGCCGTCACCGAGGACGGCGAGGTCGCCGGCTCGGTTAGCGGCGGCTGTGTCGAGGGAGCGGTGGTGAGTGAGGCCCTCGATTGCCTCGAACACGGCTCCCGACGCATTGTCACCTTCGGGTACAGCGACGACGACGCGTTTGCCGTTGGCCTTACGTGTGGTGGCACGATCCATCTGTTCCTCGAACCGCTCGACTGGTAGCCATGACCGACGATTCGCTGTTCGATCAGCTGGCTGAGGCAATCGGCGACGAAACACCCATTGCGCTCGCCACCATCGTTAGCGGTGAGCACGCTGGGGCCAAGATGCTCGTCAACCTCGACGGTGTCGTCGGTGGTTCGCTCGGCCATCCCGATCTCGATCGGGTGGTTGCCCGCGATGCGGCGGGCGAGCTGGCTGCGGGCACCTCGGGCATCCGCCACTACGGCCCGGCGGGCGAGGCGCGCGAAGACGATGTCGGCGTATTCGTCGAGAGCTATGCGCCGCCACCTCACATGCTGATCTTCGGCGCCGTCGACTTCACCGCGTCGCTGTGCCGCGTGGCCAAGGTGCTTGGCTACCGCGTCACTGTCTGCGACGCTCGACCCGTCTTCGCCACGACCCAGCGATTCCCGTACGCCGACCGGGTGGTCGTCGACTGGCCCCATCGCCTACTCCAAGAGGTGGGCCCCGAGCTTGGCCAACGCGACGCGATTTGCGTGCTGACCCACGATCCGAAGTTCGACGTTCCCGCCGTGCTCGAAGCACTGAAGACCAAGGTTGGCTATCTCGGCGCCATGGGCTCCCGACGCACAACCGACGATCGGAACCGCCGCCTCCTCGATGAAGGCGCCACTCACGAGCAGCTCAACCGGATCATGGCCCCAATCGGGCTCGACCTCGGCGCTCGTACCCCTGAGGAGACTGCGATCTCGATCTGCGGCGAGATAATTGCGCTCCGGTCTGGTCGGCTCGCGCCATCGCTGCGAGACAGTGAAGGCAGCATCCACCGGGCCGTTTGACCTAGTCACACATCGGGACTGAAGATTGGCGAGAACATGCCGATAGTCATGTGTGATCCAGAAACCGGGCTTACTTAGTCCTCTGCATGTGTGGCGCCGCCTCCGGCTTGGGCAGAAGATCATCATTACGCTCGTTGCCGCGTGCTTTCCTCTCGTCGCGCTGGGTCTGCAGGTCTCGAATACCGCGGACAGGCTGCTCCGTGAGCAACTCCAGAACAATCTTGGACTGACCGCAAACATCGAGGCGGCCCGTATGGAACAGGCGCTTGCCCTGACGGAGTCCTCGATCAATGCGCTCGCTCGCGACGAGCAACTCGTTGCGGCCGCCAAGGATTCGAACAGCGTGGTCAATGAGGGAACGGTCAGTACTCGTATTCGGGCCGTGTCCGAAGAAGCGTTCCAGCGCCTCAGCGACTCCGGCCTCGTCGGCGTTTCGATCTACGAATTCGGCGAGCTTGCGCCAACCGGGAACAAGGGGATGGTGAGCCAGATGTCTCTCGACGCGAGGGACACGTATATCGCTGGCGAGGAGTGGGAACCCGAGGCCTTCCTGGCTGACGGCGTGCCCCACCTCACCATCATTCGACAGGTCGGCTCATCGTCACCGCTCACCATCGTGAGCGAATGGTCAGTTCCGGCCATGCTGGCACACCAAGACTTCAGCACCGAGCTTGGCTTCTCCGTGCACTCGATGCTGCTTCAGCTCGACAGCAATGGCGAGTTTCTGATTCTCAACGCAGACGATCCACGCGGATCTCCGCCAGCGCGACCCTTGGTATTCCGGCGCCGATTGTCGGAAACCAGAGTGTGGGTGAGACCACCAGCACCAGCGATGGGGCGCCCGTCGTTCAGGCTGCGGCGAGATCGATGGCGGCAGTGGCTGGGTCTGGCTTATCGAGGCCGACCAAAGCTCGGTTTACGCGTCCACCGGCATTGTCAGGGCTGCGATCATCACCGTCTTCCTCGGTGCTGGCTTTGTTGTGCTCGCCGTGGTGGCGTTCGCCTTCCGTAGCTTTGCTCGACGGCTTGAGCGTATGACTCGCCTGGCGGAGGCGGTCGCCGCTGGCGATCTCTCGGTCCGGACGGGTGATGACCGCTTGGACGAGCTCGGACGGCTCTCCAATGCGTTCGACGACATGACCCAGGCGCTGTCGGTGGACATCGCCCGACGAGAGCGGGTCGAGGCCCAGCTCGCGTATCAGGCCACCCACGACAGTTTGACCGGCTTGCCCAACCGCCAGAACCTGGTGGCCGAACTCGAAACAATTCTGCGAGGATCTGACGAGCCCGTCAGTGCGCTCTTCATCGATCTCGATGGGTTCAAGGAAGTCAATGATCGCTTGGGTCACGCCGCAGGCGACGAACTCCTGAAGCGCGTCGGCGACCGCCTGCGGGACGTCCTGCGTCCCGGCGACTTTGTGGCCAGGCTCGGCGGCGATGAGTTCGTGATCCTCCTCCGTGGCCTTGGCCTGATCGAGGCCGATCGCACGGCCAGCCGCGTCGTGGGTGCGCTTGAGTTGCCGTTCATCGTCCTCGATGAAGAGGCGTCGATCTCTGCCTCCATTGGCGTGTCGAGCACCGACAGTGAGCGGTCGGCCGAACGCCTCCTCAAAGAGGCCGACATCGCCATGTATCAGGCCAAATCACTGGGCAAGGGTCGGGCGATTCGGGTCACCGAGGAGGCACTGCACGATGTCGACGAGCAACTGTCGCTCGTCTCGGCCTTGCGCTCGGCCGTCAGCAACAACGAACTCGAACTCATGCTGTGGCCGATTGCCGATCTGCGAAACGCATCGCTTGTCGGAATGGAGGCCAGTGTTCGCTGGACCGATCCGGTACGGGGCACGATCGCCCCGGCCGAATTCCTGGCTCTCGCCGAGCGTTCGGGCTTTTCCTCGCTCATCGACGAGTGGGTAGTTCGCGAGTCGCTCGCCGCCCTGGCGGCCTGGCGTGATGCGGGCGAGCCGGTCGACGACCTTCAACTATCCATCAATCTCACGCCGCAATCGTTCATCAACCAGCGGACGCGGGCCACGCTCGTCTCGCATATCGAGCAGTATCGACTTGACGCCTCGAACATCCGCATTGAGGTGCCCGAAGCCGTACTCCGATCCGACGACCTCCCGTTGCGCGATGCGTTCAAGCAGTATCGCTCACTCGGCATTGCCATCACGATCGACCGATTTGGCTCCGACTACTCCAATCTCGATCGGCTGCCCCGGTTTGCCATCGACGCCGTCAAGATCGACCTTGGCCTGACCGCCGATCTCCATAACCAGGTGTCGAGTCACGCCCTCATCACCTCGCTGATCACCCTGGCCGAAACCTCGGGACTCCGGGTCGCGGCCGCAGGTGTGGACGACGAAGTCGTCCGGGATCAGCTCCTTAGCCTCGGGTGCGACAGCGGGCAGGGCCTTTGGTTCAGCGACATTGTCGATCGTCGGGCGTTTGGCGAGCTACTTCGTAGCCGCGACCTGCTCGGCTTCTTGAGCTAGCGCACCCTTATCGATCGCCCACAGCTTCTTGTGGGTCGTATAGGCGAGGACAACCAGTGTGATGGCGTTGCCGGCCAGGACGACTGGGACCCCCACCAGAACATCTCGCTGCCGGCGAAGTAGACGAGGGTGTTGAGGGCGATGTAGCCGATGCGAATCTCGGTCGGTCCAATGCCATAGAACGCAATTTGGAATTGGTTGGTGGCCGCGAACGACAGGAATGACAGGGCCATCATGGCGCACGTGATAAGGAGAAGCAGGTCGAAAAGGAAGCCCATTCCGTCGGGCGCCAAAACCCGTAGCCGATGACGATGCTGCCGGCGAACATCAGGTCGAGGAAGTGGTCCATGAAGAAGCCCCACTTCACGAGACCCTCGCCCCGCGTCCGGCCGAGGGTGCCGTCGAACGAGTCGGTGACCCACTGACCAAAGACCACGAACGACATCGCCCAGAGCCAGCGATGGTCGGTAGCCGCCAAGTAGCCGAACCCGATTGTGCAAGCCGACCACACCACCGTGAAGAGCGTGAGTTGCCAGGAGCGAAGCCAGCGAGGCAACTTGGGAACGGCCCAGTCGATAAACACTCGCTCCACTGGCCCAAGCATCGAATGTCCGTGCTTCTTGTCGCCAGCGAATCGTTCAACCATAGCGAGACACTACTCTGCGGACCATGACTACCGCGGAACCATCTGACCTTCGACGACGTCCGGTGGCTGCAGTCGTCCTCGCGGCCGGCGGGGAGTCGCTTCGCCGGCGACACCCACAAGCTGCTCGCCGACTTTCGGGGCAAGCCGGTGATTTCGTGGGTTTTCGATGCGGTAGTGGAGGCTGGGTTCGACACCGTCTATGTCACGACCGGCGCCGTCGACCTGACGTCGGTGATCCCGGCGGGGGTGAAAGAAGTTGCCGTGCCCGATTGGGCCGATGGCCAAGCGCGATCGCTGCACGCCGCCATCGCTCAAGCCGATGCAGACGGTCACGGCGCATTGTGATCGGACTCGCCGATCAGCCGCTCGTCCCCGCATCCGCCTGGCGCTCGTCGGCTCGTCGCACGGACAGATCGTTACCGCGTCGTTCGGTGGCGTCGAGCGGCCGCCCGTCAAGCTCGACCGCAGTGTCTGGCCGCTCCTTCCTCTAACGGGCGATCGTGGGGCTCGAGTCTTAATGGACAGTCGGCCCGAGCTAGTATCGGCGGTACCGTGCATGGGCAATCCGGCGGACGTAGACACAACTGAGGATCTCCAAAATGGAACTGAGCAACGACTTCGAAATCGACCGGCCAATCGACGAGACCTTCCGGATTCTCAACGATCTCGAGTTCATCGCACCCTGCATGCCCGGCGCCCAGCTTCAAGAGATCGAGGGCGCCGAATACCGTGGCTTGGTCAAGATCAAGGTCGGCCCGATTACTGCGAATTACAACGGCAAGGCCGAGTTCGTTTCGCAAGATCCGGTGGCGCATGTGTCGACGCTTCGGGCCCAGGGCCGTGATGCCCGCCAGGGCAACGCCAACGCGCTGATCACTGCGTCGATGGAATCGATCACCGACGAGCGGACCAAGATCACAATCCACACCGACCTCAGCCTCACCGGCAAGATCGCCAGCTTTGGGCGTGGCGCAATCGAAGACGTTTCGAAGAAGATTCTCGGCCAATTCGCCGACAACCTCCAGGCCAAGATCGAAGCCGAAGGCACGCCGGCTGGCGACGCGGCGGCGGCCGCCGACGCCGCCTCGCTCGCTGCGGCCTCGTCCGCTGCAGCCTCGTCCGCTGCAGCCGGAGCCGCATCACCAACGACCAACGGGCACGGCGGGGTGCGGTTGCCGAGGAAGCAAGGGCACTGCAGAAGCTCACGACGCTGCTGCGCCCACCATTCGCAAGATCAACTCCGCTGCCCCCGAGCCGGTCGACATCCTCGCCGTGAGCGGTGACTCCCTCACCAAGCGCCTCGCGCCAGTGCTCGCCGGCGCAGTTCTGTTGCTCATTCTTCGCTGGGTCCTTGGTGGCAAGCGAGACTAACGAACCGTCAGGCGGGCCGCCGCCATCGGACTACGACGTGGTCGCCGAGCTCATCGGCCGCGAGCCAATGGGTACCTTCGAGGTCGTTGTTCGGCGCAATGACGGTAGCCCCGTCGTCCTCGCCAACATGCCCCTCTTCGAAGACGGGCGGCCGATGCCAACGCGGTTTTGGCTGGCCGATCGGGCGCTCAACAAGGCCATTGGTCGTCTCGAATCAACGGGGCCGTCAACCAGGCTGAGGCTGAGGTGGACGACGAGCTCATCATCGCAACGCACCACGCCTACGAGGCCGAGCGTGACGCCCTAATCGACCCTGGCTACACGGGTCATCGTCCCACCGGCGGCGTTGGCGGGACCCGGGTGGGGGTCAAGTGCCTCCATGCCCATTACGCCAATCTGTTGGCGGGCGCCGATGATGCGGTTGGGCACTGGGTGCAGGCCAAGCTTGAGGCGACAGGCGATGCGTTCGACCCGTCGGCGCCAGGCATCCTCACAACCTGGAACGATCGACCAGCATGAGCGTCGCCGTCATCGACCTTGGCACCGTTACCGCCCGGCTGCTGATTCTGACGCCCGAGGGCAAACGACTCACCGATCGGCGCTTCACCCGGCTCGGTGAGAACCTGGGCCAGTCCGGTGTGCTTTCCGCCGCAAGTCTCGAGCGAGTGGCCGAGGCGCTCGATGCGTTCGCGGCGCAAATCGCTGACGCAAACGTCGGCCCCGAGTCGACGTTCGTCGTCGGCACCTCGGCCGCCCGCGATGCGGCCAACACGCACGAGCTGGCGCAGTTGGTCAGCGACCGGGTTGGTGTACCACTCGAAGTACTCAGTGGCGACGACGAGGGCCGTTACGCCTTCCAGGGAGCGACCCGTTCCCATGGGCACGACGGTCAGTACGCGATGACACTCGACATTGGTGGCGGTTCGACTGAGTTTGTGGTTGGCGTCGTTGGCGGCGAGTCGATCGAGTCGTATTCGGCCGATACTGGGGCGAGTCGGATCACCGACGCGTACATCGTGAGCGATCCTCCCGAACCAGAAGACCTCAGTGCGGGGCTTTCGATCGTCGAGCTTCACGTGATCGACGCCCGCCGGGCGGTGGCCAACCTGGCGGTGGTGGCCGAGTCTGGCCCGGTTATCGGACTTGGGGCACGATCACGACCACCGCCGCTGTCGACCTCGGCCTGATCGACTACGACGCGGAACAGGTCAACGGCTACGTACTCACCAGGGAAGCAGTCGAAGACACGTTCCGAGCATTGGCGACCGAGTCTCGGGCCGACCGCCTTTTCAACCCTGGCCTCGAACCCGAGCGGGTCGACATCATCATTGGCGGCCTCTGCGTCCTGGTCGAAACTATGCGCCAGCTCTCGATCAATGAGATTGTTGTGTCGGAATACGATCTGCTCGACGGCGTTGCCGCGGCGAAAGGGACGACGTGACAACCACACTGATTGGGAGGCGAATCGTACTGCGGCCATTGCGCCTCGAAGACTTCCCCAGTGGCGGGCGGTGCGACGACGCAATGTCGACTGGCTGACCAAGTGGGAGCCGCAGCGACTGCCCGGCTCGCCCGACGTTGTCGAGGAGCGTGGTGCGTTCGCACTCCGCTGTCACGCTCGTGAGACGCAATGGCAGCTGGGGTCTGGGTATGGCTTCGGTCTGTTTGTCGGCGGTTACTTTGCGGGTGAGATCAACATCAACTCGGTCCAACGGGGACCGTTTCAGAACGCCTACATCGGCTATTGGATCGACCAGGATCAGGCGGGCAACAGCTACACGCCGGAGGGGTTGGTGCTGGTGCTGCGGCACGCGTTTGAGCACCTCGACCTCCACCGGGTCCAGGTGTCGATCGTGCCGCGTAATGCGGCGTCACGCCGAGTCGCCGAGAAGCTTGAGCTGCGCAACGAAGGCATCGCCGAGCGCTACCTCGAGATCAATGGCACGTGGGAAGACCACGTCCGTTATGCAATGACCTTCGAGGAATGGACCGACCGGGGTGTCGATCTCGTGGCCGCGTGGCTGTAGCGCCAGGCCAGCCCGTTACCCTTTCGAGCTGATCTTGGCCTGAAGCGCAGCCAGCTTCTCACGAAATGCGGGCTGGCGGGTCGACCAGGCCTGGGGGCCGAGTTCGAGATTGACCGCACCGGTCTGCGACGACATTGACGTGATCGTCTGCATGGTCTGTTTGGTCTTGATGACGAGCTCTTTGGGTACGGCGGCCGTGCGCCCGGCCATTTCCAGGGCGCGTTCGATGAGCTTGTCGTCGTCCACACACTCGTAGGCGAGGCCGACACGAGTGGCCTCAGCGCCGTCCATGATCTCGGAGAAGAGGATGGCGGCCGTGGCGGCTTGTGGGCCGGTGATGTTTTGGAACATCCAGGTGTGGCCACCGCCAGGGTGGATGCCCAACTGGAGGAACCGGTCGTCGAAACGGGCACTGGCGCCTGCGAGCCGCAGATCGCAAATGAGGGCGAGGTTCATACCGGCGCCTACGGCCGCGCCGTTGACGGCGGCGATGGTGGGCAACGGGCTTCGTCCGAAGCGGAGGAATCCTTCGTAGATAGCGAGCAGGCCTTCCTCCGCCGAGTCGCCGAGATGGCTGAGGTCGGCGCCGGCGCAGAATCCTTTGCCGGCTCCGGTGACCACGATCGCCTTGACGTCGGGGTTTGCTTCGACCTCGTCGAGCACGCGCAGGGCATCACGGCACATGTCGAGGGTCATGGCATTGCGCCGGTCGGGGTCGTTGAGCGTGATGAGGGCGACCGAACCGTGGATTTCGCTAAGTACGAGAGACATCGAACCACTATGCCAGCTTTCCGAACTGGCAGCGAAACCAGTCAAAACTGACCGCGAACGACTGCCAGTTGGAGGGGGCGAGAGGGTGGCGGGGTCAGGACTCGAGGGGAGGCCGGCGTATTGTTCGGCCACCGACGCCTGGGCATGGGGCGACGACACGAGATAGTCGAGCTCGTTCTCTTGCGTGCGCTGATCGAACTCGCTCTGGTCGGGAAACGATGCAGCAGCCGTGTCATCCACCACGAGAAGCGAACGGCATGCCAGACCCGTCGGAGCGCCATCTCGCTGTAGGACCCAAGATAGTTGTCTCGGCCCTCGGCGTAGTGCTGGATGAGTCCCCTCGACAGATAGTGCACATCGGATATGGCGAGGTTGAGACCCTTGGCGCCCGTCGGCGGCACTATGTGGGCCGCATCGCCGGCGAGGAACAGATTGCCGTAGCGCATTGGCTCGGCCACGAAACTGCGGAGCGGGGCGATCGACTTCTCGATAGACGGCCCGGTGATGACTTGCCCACCCGCCGTCGGGCCCAGCCGAGTCGTCAACTCGGTCCAGAACCGATCGTCTGACCAGTCGTCGAGGCTGTCGTCGAGCGAACACTGCACGTAGTAGCGGCTGAGTCGAGGGTTGCGCTGGGAGGCGAGAGCGAACCCGTTTGGATGGTTGGCGTAGACGAGATCGGGAAGTGGCGGGGTCTCGGACAGAATCCCGAGCCAGCCAAACGGGTACTCTTTCTCGAACGTTCGCAGCACGGTCGACGGGATGGCCTGCCTGGCCGCTCCGTGGTAACCATCGCAGCCAACCACGTAGTCGGCGTCGATTCGCTCGGCGACACCATTGGCCTGGAAGGTGATGGCGGGTCGACTGCTGAGTACGTCGGTGACCACGACATCGGCGGCATCAAAGAAGATCTGGATACCCGCAGCATCGGCGGCCGCGTACAGGTCTGCCTGGATCTTTGTCTGGCCGTACGACATGAAGTGGGAGCCGACGTGCTGGTGAATGTCGATCATGAATGGTTCGCGCCCACCCCACACGATGGCCGCCCCGTTGTGGACATGGCCCTCTCGGTCCATGCGTTCACCCAGTCCCGCGTCTCGAAGGACACCGACCGATCCCCACTCCAAAACACCGGCACGAATTCGATCGAGCACGTGCTGGCGGCCGGAACGCTCGACCACGAGTACGTCGATCCCTGCGGTGGTAAGGATGTTGGCCAGCAGGGTGCCAGCTGGTCCAGCACCAATGATCGCTACCTGCGTCGTGAGGGGCACAACGAAGGTTTATCGGATTGTTGACAATCTGGCAAGGAGGGCAGCATCATGAGCGAACCATGATTATTGATTGCCACGGGCACTACACCACAGCGCCACCGGCGCTAGGTGAGTATCGCGCTGCGCAGAAGGCGGCCCTCGCCGTCGATCCGGCCCACGTGGGCGACAAGGGGTCGCTTGCGATCTCTGATGATGCGCTGGTCGACAGTCTTGAGAGCAACCAACTTCGGCTTCAGCGCGAACGCTCGATCGATCTCACGATCTTCTCGCCGCGGGCTTCGTGGATGGGTCATGACCTTGGGAATGAGCACACCTCGCGTTTCTGGAGTGAGCATTGCAATGAGCTGATTCGGCGTGTGTGCGACCTCTATCCCGACAAGTTTGCCCCTGTTTGCCAACTGCCTCAGTCCCCAGGCGTTAGCGTCACATCGTCCATCCGTGAACTCCGTCGTTGCGTCGAGGAGATGGGGTTTATCGGCTGCAACCTCAACCCAGATCCATCGGGCGGCAGATGGAACGGCCCGCCGCTCTTCGATCCCTACTGGCGTCCGCTGTTCGAGACGATGTGTGAACTCGATGTGCCGGCCATGATCCACGTCAGCGCCTCGTGTAACCCCCACTTTCACTTCACCTCGTCGCACTACCTTGGGGCCGACACGACCGCGTTTGTGCAGGCCATGACGTCTGGGCTGTTCCGCGACTTCCCACCATGCGCTGGATCATTCCTCACGGCGGCGGCGCTGTTCCCTACCACTGGGGCCGGTTCAAAGGTATGGCCGAAGCCAACCCTGAGTGGCAGTCACTCGCCGCCATGATGGACAACATCTTTTTCGATACGTGTGTGTATCACCAGCCGGGAATTGACCTTCTGGTTGACGTGGTCCCCACCGACAACATTCTCTTCGGCTCGGAAATGTTGGGAGCGGTGAAGGGCGTCAATGCTGCGACCGGCGAGTACTACGACGACACCAAGCGCTACATCGACCGGGCCGCGCTGACGGACGAGCAGCGCACCAAAATATTCAAGACAACGCACTGCGGGTCTTCCCCGCCTCCGGCCGCCAGGAGCAACGTCGTGATCAAGCACGTCATCGTCCGAACTATCGAGCGCGCTGATCTACCCATCGTCGATCAACTCGGCGCCATCGGTACGGCCACTATTCACGAGGCGATTGGACGAGTCGGCTACGTCGGTCCGGAGCTGCAGCCGATCCAGCAGGGCGTCAAGATTGCCGGTTCGGCCGTGACGGTGTTGAGTCATCCCGGCGACAACATCATGATTCATGCCGCGGTCGAGATGTGCGAGCCCGGAGACATTCTGGTCGTCGCCACGACTGCGCCGTCAACGCACGGGATGTTTGGTGACTTGTTGGCCACGTCGCTATTGGCGCGAGGAGTGCGAGGCCTCGTGATGGACGCTGCCGTGCGCGACACTATGGACCTCAGATCGATGGGGTTCCCGTGTGGACTCGACATGTGTCATGCCAAGGGACAGTTAAAAACACACCAGGGTCAGTGAACGTTCCGGTCGTGCTCGGTGGGGTGGTGGTCAACCCGGGTGACGTTGTTTGTGCCGACGACGATGGCGTCGTGGTAGTGGAGCGAGCCGGCGCGGCCTGGGCGCTTGAGCAGTCGACGGCTCGGCTGGCGAAAGAAGAGATCATGCGAGCGAAGCTCGAAGGCGGGGCGCTTGGGGTCGACGTCTACGGCCTACGTCAGAAGCTCATCGAGATGGGCGTCGAGTACATCGACTAGTCAGCCCAGGCGGCGAGGGCACGTTCGACGGAGGCGAGGTGGGCATGCATCGCCTTTTCTGCCGCCTTGCCGTTACCGGCCACAATGGCGTCGACGATCGCCGCGTGTTGGGGGAGCGAAACGCTCGACCGACCAGGCTGGCGCGCGAGCTGAAACTCTTGGTGCGCGCCCCGATTGCGAAGGTTGGTCACGAGCTCGCCGGCAATCGAATGGCCACTGATCTCTCGGATGCGGCGGTGGAGTAGCTCGTTGAGTTCGGTGTAGGTCGGGCGGTCGTCGCCCGTGACCGCAGCGCATGTCGGCGATGAGTTGGGCGAGTTCCATTCGCTCGTCGTCGCTGGCTCGCTCGGCTGCTTGCCTCGCCAGTAAGCCTTCGAGCACGGCTCGGGCCTGGGCTATCTCGATGGCGACGGAAACCGGAATCCGGCGAACCCGAGCACCAACGTTGGCTTCGTGCTCGACGAGGCCTTCGCTGCTTAGCTCCACAATCGCCGAGCGGATCGCGGCTCGGCCAACGTTGTAGCGCTCCTTCAACGCGAGCTCGATGAGGCGCGCGCCGGGCGGGAACTCGCCGCTGAGGATCTCGGCTCGAAGAAGCTGGGTTGCGTCGGCCATCGCCCGGCTATCGCCCCGCCGTCAGGCATCGGGCTGAAGTCGTAGAGCGTTTCTGGGTTGGTCACGAGCACCCGATGGCGGGTTGCCTCGTCGGGAATGAGGTCGACGAGCAGGTCGACAAGATCGCCGTCATCGGGCATGTGACGCACGTTGGGGTGGGGCCAGTCGGTACCCCACAGCACCCGGTCGGGTGCGGCGGCCACGAGTGCTTGGGCGAAGGGGACGACGTCGTCGTAGGGCGGTGGGCCGTCGGCGGTGAGTCGCTCGGCCCCCGAAATCTTGACCCAAGCGCGTTCGTCGTTCATCAGCTCGAGCAGGGTCTGAAACGGGGCTTGGTCGACACCGTCGGCGGTCGGCTGCGCGGGCCATATGGTCGATGACGTAGGGGCAGGGCATCTGATCGAGCACGCTGGCGTACGCCGGGAGGTCCTTGGCGTCGAAGTGCAGAACCACGTGCCACCCAAAGGGCTGCACGCGCGCCACGAGCCGCCAAAACACGTCGAGCTCGGGTGCCCCGCCGAGGTGTTTGACGAAATTGAAGCGGGTCCCTCGAACGCCGGCATCGTGGAGCGCCTCGATGTCGTCACGAGTGAACGACTCGTCGATCATGGCGACACCGGCGTACCGGCCATTGCCGCGATGGAGTGCGTCGACCAGGGCGGCATTGTCGGTGCCATGACAGGACGCTTGCACAAAACGGCGGGACAGGCCCAGCCGCTTTTGTAGTTGCTCGAACTTGTCGATGCCCGAATCGGGGGTGTGTAGGAGCGGTCATCGGCAAAGGGGAACCTGCACGCCGGGCCGAACACGTGGCAGTGGGCGTCGGTGGCATTGGTCGGCGGCGTCCAGCGCCTAGGGGCGTGGGGGCTGGGGTGGGGGCCGGGGATCGATTTTGGTGTCGCGGACATGAGGTGTCTTTCGTCGAGGTGCGCTAGGCGGGGGCGGGGGAACACGGCGCCGTCCATGAGCTTGCGAGCGGTCCGGACGATGCCCGCTCGTCGAACGTGGGGGGAGGTGCCCGAGTGATCGAGTTCGAGTGTCGCGATGAACGACCCGCTTGGGTGCTCACACACGATCGTTCCGTCGGCTCCTGCCCCTCGGCGCAGGACCGACGCCGCTGGCGAGGCGGGCAGCAGCGCCGCTGTCGCCACCGAGACCGCACCCAGAACGCCAATGGCGTCGTGACATCGGTGGGGGATGAACGTCCGAGTGGAGAGATCGCCTCCGGCGGTTGGCGCCGAAACCATCGTGAGCTTTGGCACCGTGGTGTCGGCCACATCGCCGAGGTTCATGAGGTGGCCAGCCTGTAGGCGGATTGATTCGAGCCTGGCGCGCAGGGCGCCGTTGGCTTCGAGCTGAGCGGGCGACTCGGTGCCGATGACGCCGAGGTCGTCAGATCGCATCACGACGACCGGCATGCCGTTGTCGATGAGGGTGACGTCGACGCCGTCAATTGTGTCAACCATGTTGCCAGTTGGTAGGAGGGCGCCACAGGAGCCGCCTGCGATGCCCTCGAACTCAAGAATCACCGCCGCTGCGGTGCCCGGGACGCCATCGATTGCGGTGTGTCCGTCGTAGACGGGAGCGCCGTTCACGACGGGGAACGTGGCCGTCGCAACGGAGTCGGTGTTGACCAGGTAGATACGAACGGTCGCCTTGTTGTCGTGGGTAGGAACGAGACCGCGTTCGACGGCAAATGGTCCGACGCCCGCCAAAATGTTGCCGCAGTTCTGTCGATCGCTCACCACCGGCTGGTCGACGCTGACTTGCAGGAAGAGGTAGTCGACGTCGGCGTCGGGCCGGTTGCTCACGGACACCACAGCGACCTTGCTCGTCAGCGGGTTGGCGCCGCCAATGCCATCGATCTGGCGCTCATCGGGCGACCCCATGAGGCGCAGGAGGAGCTCGTCGCGTTCGGCCGGGCTGTCTGGCAGGTCGTTGGCCAGGAAATAAGCGCCTTTGGAGGTGCCGCCCCGCATCAACATGCATTGGATTCCCGACACGTAGTCCCCTGGCCGCTTGAAAGATTGTCAACAATCCTAGGTGCGCTTGCGAGGCGTTGTCTAGACTTCCACGGGACCGCAGGAGGACACGTGGGTATCGCCAAACCGTATGACGACATTCCCGGCACGACGGTCTTCGACGCCGACCAATCACGGGCGGGCTATTGGCTGAACCAGTTCTGCATGTCGTTGATGAACCCAGCAAATCGTGATCGGTTTCGGGCCGACGAGCGGGCCTACCTCGACGAGTGGGCGATGACCGAGCAGCAGAAACAAGCGGTGCTTGATCGCGACATGAACCGCATGATCTCACTTGGCGGCAATATCTACTTCTTGGCCAAGATTGGGGCCACCGACGGCAAGAGCTTTCAGCAGATGGCGGGCTCGATGACCGGCATGAGCGAGGACGACTACCGAGCCATGATGCTGGCGGGCGGCCGGTCGATCGAGGGCAACCGCTACTCACACGAGCAGGGTCGCTAGTGGCGTTTGTGTCCGCGTCGGTCTACACGTCACACGTGCCGGCCATTGGCGTGGCGCTCGACAAGGGTCAGACCGATGACCCCTATTGGCGTCCGTTGTTCGCAGGCTACGAGCCATCGCGGCGTTGGATGGCCGACAACCCTCCCGACGTCGTCTTCCTCGTGTTCAACGACCACGCCACCGCCTTCAGTCTCGAGATGATCCCACCGTTTGCGATTGGTACCGCAGCCTCGTTCGCCGTCGCCGACGAGGGCTGGGGCCCCCGGCCGGTTCCTGATGTCGTCGGTCACCCCGCGCTGGCGGCGCATATTGCCCAATCGGTCATTCAAGACGACTTCGACCTCACCCTCGTAAACAAGATGGACGTCGATCACGGACTTACCGTCCCGCTTTCGCTTCTCTTTGGTCAGCCCGCGGCGTGGCCGTGTCCCGTCATCCCGTTTGCAGTGAACGTCGTGCAGTATCCGCCGCCATCGGGCCGTCGGTGTTTTGCCCTTGGTCAAGCCATCCGGCGCGCTATCGAGTCGTACGACGAACCGCTCAACGTGCAGGTGTGGGGCACCGGCGGTATGAGCCACCAACTCCAGGGCTCTCGAGCGGGCCTGATCAACGCCGAGTTCGACGCTGCGTTCCTCGACCGACTCATCGCCGATCCGGCCAACCTGGCGCTGATGCCCCATGTCGACTACCTCCGAGAAGCCGGTTCGGAGGGCATCGAGTTGGTCATGTGGCTCATCGCCCGTGGGGCCATGGGCGACGTCGCTGGCGGCCCGGCACCACGAGTGAAGCACCGCTTCTACCACGTGCCCGCCAGCAACACCGCTGTCGGACACCTCGTCCTCCAAGAAACCGCCCAGGAGAACCCCGTATGACAATCAATGTTGCGCTTGCCGGCGCTGGCGCCTTTGGTATCAAGCATCTCGATGCGATGGCCCAGATCGATGATGTCCGTGTCGTCGCGGTGGTGGGACGCGAACTTGAGTCGACACAGGCCGTCGCAGAAAAGTACGGCATTCAACATGTGTCAACTGACCTGTCAGAAGTTCTGGCCCTCGACGAGGTTGATGCAGTGGTGTTGGCGACACCGACCCAGATGCATGCCGCTCAAGCAATAGCGTGCCTCGAAGCAGGCAAACACGTCGAGGTTGAGATCCCGCTCTGCGACAACCTCGCCGACGGGCTCCGGGTGGTCGAAGCTCAGAAACGTACTGGTCTCGTGGCCATGTGCGGTCACACCCGGCGCTTCAATCCGAGTCATCAGTGGATCCACCAACGTACCCAGTCTGGTGAGTTTGCTATTCAGCAGATGGATGTGCAGACGTTCTTCTTCCGGCGCACCAACACCAACGCGCTTGGTCAACCCCGCAGCTGGACCGATCATCTGTTGTGGCACCACGCTGCTCATACCGTCGACCTCTTCGCCTATCAGGCCGGGCCCATCGTCGACGCACACGCCATGCAGGGCCCGATCCATCCCGAGCTCGGCATTGCGATGGACCTGTCTATCCAGCTCAAGGCCGACACGGGAGCAATCTGCACGCTCTCGTTGTCGTTCAACAACGATGGCCCATTCGGGACGTTCTTCCGCTACATCGGTGATTCCGGCACCTACATCGCCCGCTACGACGACCTCGTCGATGGTCGGGAACAACCGATCGACGTGTCTCAGGTTGCGGTGTCGACCAATGGCATCGAGCTCCAAGATCGAGAGTTTTTTGCTGCTATCGCTGAAGGGCGAGAGCCAAACAGCAGCGTGGCCCAGGTCCTGCCGACCTACGAGGTTTTGGCGAAGCTCGAGGTCCAGCTCGGATAGCCCACGAACGCGCCAGCTACCCGTTGGCCTCGGCGAAGAAGTTACGCAAGATCTTCCGGTAGGCCGTGTCGAAGGCCACGTAGTTCTGGCGCAATCGGTCGCCAGCCCAGTCGGCCGGAAGCAGCTCGTGGGGGAGGAGCGGGTCGGATCGGAAGAACCGGAGCGCGGCCGCGGCGACGACGAAACCACGGGCCAGAAGTGAACGATCGTCGGCTGCGAGGCGAGGGGCGAGCTCGGCGACGATTGCGTCGAGTCCTGACGCGACGTGGGCGAGGTCGGCAATGGGCCAGAGGGCGGCGCAGTCGGGGGTCGTCGTGAACCGAGTTGTCGCCGTCAACCAATCATCGCCGGGAAGCTGTTCCACCAGGTGGCCGATTGCCGTGTTGGCTGGGCGAATCCAGATCCCGTCGCGAAGCTCGGCGAGGTGAGCGCCGAGCAACAGCGATCGAGTCGTTGCCCGGTCGCTGGCACTCCGCCGCTCGCTGGTGACGACGAGTTGGTGCCAGTCGCCGGTCCACTCGCTGCGAGTAGCGGCTCGGCCAGTGTCTTGGGCGTTTTGTCGGGCGACGAGGTCGGGTCCGAGTCCGTACCACTCGTCGACTCGCTCGAGTTCACCGGCCGCCAGCATCCGGCTGAGCGCGGTTCGAGCCGACCCTTCGCTAATACCAAAAAGACTGGCTGCGGCCACCAGCACCCGCACGGGTAGCCGCGGCGGATGGGTGCCGAGCAGCACGCTGGCGATGAGGGATCGGGCGGTGAGGGGACGAAGGCCGAGCGCGAGGTCGGCATCGTTGAGCTCGAGCGGTGTATCACGGTATTGATTCATGTGATTCATAAGTGTAAGGTACTCGCATGACGTCTTCAACTGTCCGGGTTGTGCCCCGACTGGGTGGCATGGTTCCCCCGGCCGCCGCGCTTCCCGAAGTCCTCCCGACTGATCGCTTGCTTGCCGGAGGCAAGGCGGTACCCGAACTGCGCACGCCGATGCGAGCCATCCCGAATTGGCGGAGTGCAATCGCCGTCCTGACCGTGCTGGCCGAGCCGGTTGTGATCATTGGCGGAGCCATCTGGCTCCATCATCCGGTGGCGTGGGTCGCAGCCTTTCTGCTCATGGGTCGAAGCTATGCCCGCTTTGCGTCGCTCGGCCACGAGGCCGTCCACCGCACACTCTTTAGCCATAAGGGCATCAACGATTGGGTGGGGCGATGGCTGTTGTCGTATCCGAGTTGGGTGCCGTTCGAGCAATACCGACGAGCCCACCTCGACCACCACCGCGACGAGATGGGGCCGAAGGAGCCAGACATCCCGCTCTACGTCAACTATCCGATCTCGCGCTCGAGCTTCCGCCGCAAACTCTGGCGAGACGCAAGTGGACAGACCGGTTGGAAGCTGTTCAAGGGCCTGGCCCGGGCGGCGGTAAAGCGGAAGCCAACTGCGATCCGGATCTTTGCCTGCCAGGTGCCGATCATCGCCGCCTTCGTAGCCGTCGGTCGACCCGAGCTCTATCTGCTGCTGTGGTGGTTGCCGCATCTCACCGTGTGGCGGGTCATCAACCGCCTGCGTTCGATTGCCGAACATGGGGGTATGGAGCGGTCGTCCGACCGGCGTCGGACCACTCACGATGTCCGCCAAAGCCGCCTGGCCAGCTTCTGGCTCGTGCCATTCAATATCGGCTATCACCTTGCGCACCATGTCGATATGGGCGTCAACTGCTGGCACTTGCCCGATCTTCAAAAGGAGCTGGTTGCGTCCGGCTGGGTGACCAACGACTACACCTACCCGACCTACCGCTCGCTGTGGAAGGCGCTCGCGGCCGGATAAGTTGTGACCCGACATGGTAATACAACTGCTCGCCGCTGACGGCGACTCGGGTCAGGGCTTTGAGAGCCACGTCTGGTACTACGGACTCTTTGTTGCCCTGGTCGTCGGCGTGATCGTGCGGCGAACTGGTTGGATCAAGCCCGTCGACGATCCTGAGGCACCGGGTGACGATCGAGGCTGCTGGATCTGGTTCGCTGGTATCCCGTTTGGTGGCGTGTTGCTGCCACTCGCTGGCGTCCTCCGTCACCGACACGACGCGACGGCTCGTCCACTGCTCGTCGAGTATCGGAAGGGCCTCGTGGTGTTCCAGCTCATGTTCATGGCCCTCGCTGCCGGGTTCGTTGCCTATTGGGCGCTTAACGACGCAAGCCCTTTGCTGTCGATCATGATGGTCCCGATGGCGATCCTGTGCGAAGTGTGGCTCTGGCGGCGGTATCGACTCCGCCTACCGGTTCGAGATTTCTGGGTTGGTAGCAGGTCGTGCCAGACTGCTGGCAATGACCGAACGAGCAACGCCGTGACGGCAGACGTCGCCCCCGTCGGCGGCCTCCGGCCCGACCAACTCCGCTGGCTTATGGGCGGACTGATGGTCGGACTTTTCCTTTCGTCCACCGAGCAGAGCGTTGTGGCGACCGCATTGCCGACGATGGCCGGTGAGCTTGGCGGTGCCAACCGAATTGCGTGGGTTGTCTCGGCCTACCTGTTGACATCGACAATCGCCACACCGCTCTACGGCAAGATGTCCGACCTCTTTGGCCGACGAATCGTCTATCAGACATCGATATCGATCTTCCTCGTCGGCTCGGCCCTCTGTGCATTGTCACAGACCATGACACAACTTGTTCTTGCTCGCGCCGTTCCAGGGCCTTGGCGGCGGCGAACTGATGTCCTCGCCTTCGTGATCGTGGGTGACGTGGTGTCACCATAGCACGGTCGATACATCGGCATGTTTACGGCAATTTTCACGGTCTCCGCAGTGACCGGGCCGATCTGGGGCGGCCTCCTCGTCGATATGGCGCAGGCTGGCGCTGGGTGTTTTGGTCGGTGTTGCCAATCGGCGCCGCCGCCCTCTTCGTCACGAACCGTGGCTTGCGGTTGCCGTTCGCGACTGACACGAGTCATCGATTGGCCCGGTATTGCCTGGCTCGTCATTGCGTCGACCGCACTGATCCTCGTGCCGGTCTGGGGAGGTGACACGTACGCCTGGTCGTCGTGGCCGATCCTCGCGTGCGCCTCGGTCGGTGTGCTCGGCACCGTGGCGTTTGTCCTCCAAGAGCGTCGGGCGATCGAGCCCATCATCCCGCTCCGCCTGTTTCGTGATCGCACGGTTGCCCTCATCATGGTGATGGGCTTCCTCTTGATGGGTGCCCTTGTGGCCATCTCGACGTTCCTTCCTTCTTCCTTCAAGTGGCGACCGGCGCATCAGCCACGAGAAGCGGACTACTGCTCTCTCATGCGGAGCATCTCGGCATCAGCCTGGCGGCTCGCCATCGGCGCCGTCATTTTGTCCAACTTGGCCGCCACCACGAAATGGCTGCCGTTGGCCTGCCTGCGGTGACCTCGCTCTTCCTGCCTGGCGAAATTGGCGCCCTGATGGGATCGACTACTCGGCTCGTTTTTCTTCCTCAATGAACGCGCTCGGCACGCGTCTTTAACCTCACGCGACGATGCAGAATGCGTCGGCCTTCGAAGACCTGGGTGTCCGCGACGTCGACCTCAAACTTCTTCCGGAGCATGGGCGGGGCCTTTGGCGCGGCGGCGGCGAGTGCCGTGCTGAGCGACTCGCCTCGATACCGAACTCCTCGACCGACTTGGCTGGCGCGGCTCGAAGAGGTTGGTGGCGCGCAGGGTCTCATCCGCGCACGCCGCGAGTGGTGCACGATTTTGCCGACGATCTCCGTATTCCGGTTGTTGATGCCGTCAGCCACGCCGTCGTCAGCATCGTTGGCGGGCACTACCGATCATGGTCATCGTGATGGTGCTCGGTGTGCTTGTTGCGAGATCCGCTGCGAACCTCAAGCGCCAGTGGCGGCGAAGACAACGACGAAGCGGTAGTCGCCGCCGCCCCGTGCTCAGCGAGCACGTCGGATCGCACGGGCTTCGAGCAAAGAGCGGCGCGGCGGTGCGCGGTCGTACGACGGCGATGAGGAAGAAGGCAATCGTAGAGCCCGCGGTCGGCGGCTAGATTGTGGCGATGTCGAAGACCATTACGATCATCAGTCCAGTCGACGGGTCCGTCGTGGTCGAGCGGCCAATTGCCACCGACGATGAGCTGGCGGCGGCGCTCGTAGCGGCGCGCCGCGCCCAGCACGAGTGGCGCTCGGTCTCGGTCGATTCCAGGGCCGATGTCATGGGCCGTTTCGTCGACGAAATGCTGGCCATGACCGCCGAGATCGTGCCTGAATTGGCGTGGCAGATGGGTCGACCAATTGCCTACGGCGCAGGCGAGATGCGAGGCTTCGAGGAGCGTTCCCGCCACATGATCGCGATCGCCGACTCGGCGTTGGCTGATGTTCGGCCCGAGCCTCGAGATGGCTTCGATCGCTACATGTCCCGTGAGCCACTTGGTCTGGTACTCGTCGTCGCCCCGTGGAACTACCCGTTCTTGACCGCCGTCAACTCGGTGGTGCCTGCGCTCATGGCAGGTAACGCCGTCCTGCTGAAGCACGCTAGTCAGACCCTGCTCGTGGGGGAGCGGTTCCAAGCTGCGGCCGACGCGGCCGGCTTGCCGACCGGGTTGTTTCAGAACCTCGTGCTGACCCACGGCCAGACCGATTCGCTTTTGCGCAATGGTGCTATCGATCAGGTCAACTTCACAGGTTCGGTCGGTGGGGGCCAATCGATCGAACGCTCGATCGCGGGCACCTTCACCGGCGCAGGGCTTGAGCTCGGCGGTAAGGATCCGGCGTATGTCCGTCACGACGCCGACCTCGCGAACGCAATCGAAAACATCGTCGATGGTGCCTTCTTCAACTCGGGCCAATCGTGTTGCGGAATTGCTGGTCTATGTGCATCGGTCGCAGTTCGACGCGCTTGTTGATGGCGCCGCGAACTGGCCGCCACCTACCGCCTCGAGACGCCGCTCGACGAGGCAACTACGCTGGGCCCGATGGTCCATGCCTGGCGGCCGACGGGGTTCGCTCCCAGATCACGGCGGCACTCGGTGCTGGCGCCCGATCGTTGGTGAGTGCCGATCGGTTCGAGCGAAGTGTGCCGGGCTCGCCGTATCTTGCGCCCCAGGTGTTGATTGGCGTCGACCACACGATGTCGGTGATGCGAGACGAGCTTTGGTCCTGCGGTCGGCATCATGGCTGTCGACTCCGACGAGGAGGCTGTGGCGCTCGCGAACGACATGGTGCTTCGGGTTAACCGCATCGATCTGGACAAACGACGTCGACGCCGTTCGGGCCCTCGGACCTTCGATCGAGACTGGCACCGTGTTCGCTATGAATCGGGCCGACTACCTCGACCCAGGACTGGCCTGGACAGGCGTGAAAGATACCGGCCGGGGTATCACCCTGTCGGCCCTCGGCTACGGCGCACTGACCCGGGTGAAGTCCTACCATCTCCGACTGCCGTAGTCATGCACTAGCGAGCAGCGCCCCATCACCAGACACGAACCTAAGGACCACTGTGTACGAATCCCTTGAAGGCAAGATTGTCCTCGTTACTGGAGCTGGCAACGGCATCGGCCGAGCGCTGGCTGAACGCTTCGTCGGCACGGGCTCGGTCGTCGTTGTCAACGACATCGATCAGGCGCCGCCGATGCCGTTGTGACGTCGATCGTCGACGCTGGTGGCGCCGCGCTCGGTGTCGCTGCCGACGTTTCCGATGGTGGGCAGGTTGCAGCGATGTTCGACCTGGTGATGGCCACCTACGGTCGAATCGATGTGCTCGTCAACAATGCGGGCATGGTCAGCCCAATGTTGCACTTCTTCGAAGCCGACGAGGCTGCGTGGCGTCGCATCATCGACGTCAATCTCACTGGCCACTTTCTGTGCTCGCACAAGGCGGCCCGGCTCATGGCCAAAGCCGGCGGTGGTGTGATCATCAACATGAGCTCGGGTGGGGCAACGAAGGCGCATCGAGCCTTTACCGCCTATGACGCCAGCAAGGGTGGCATCGAAGCCCTAACTCGGGCGATGGCGCTCGACCTCGGCCCCTACAACATCAGGGTCAATGCGCTCATGCCCGGTTCGATCGACACCTCGGCCCTGCCGGTGGCCGACCGATGTTGCGATATGAGAGACAGCCGCTTCGGCCGCATCGGCGAGCCGCACGACATGACCGGCGCTGCGCTCTTCCTCGCCTCTCTGATGACGCCAGCTATATCACCGGCGATGTCATCAAGATCGATGGTGGGATGACCGCCCAGCAGCGCTCCGCGACCGTCGATATCATGCCGCCTGCCAATTTCCCAAAGGTCGAGGACCTCTAGGCCATGGCCCTCGTCCTGACTTCTATGACGTCGTGTGTGTTGGCGGCGGCGGTGATGGGAAGCAGCACGGCCTACTGGCTGACCGAAAATCCTGACTTTGATGGGCGGGTGCTCGTCGTTGAATCCGGATGTCTCGTACGAGTCGGCGATGACCACGCGAGCACAGAACAGTATTCGTGACTAGTTCACCAACCCGCTCAACATCAAGCTTTCAGTTCGGCATCGAGTTCCTCGCCAACTTTCACGAAAACGTGCAGGTCAGACGGTGCGTCGCCCGAGCTAAACATGAGGGGTACGGGCTACCTGTTCCTGGCCAACGACGAGGCCGCGGCACGCCACGCTGGCCGCCGAGGCGGTGCAGCAGACGGCGGCCGGGGCCACGGTGCAGATGTATCGCCCCGCCGACCTCGCCGAGGCGTTTCCGTACCTCGATCACACCCAGGTTGTCGGCGCCCGCATGGGCAGCCTGAAGGAAGGCTCGTTCGACGGTTGGGGACTCTTCCAGGGCATTCGCCAGCGGGCGATCGCCAACGGCGCCACTTTGTGCACGACCGGGTGGTCGATTTTGTGCGGCACGGGTCCCGAGTTGCCGACGTTATCCAGCGTCGGGCCAGCGGGGTGGCCCGCGACTGGGGTGGTCAATACCTCGGGTGCCGGGCCGCCGAGGTGGCTGCTCTGGTCGGCCCCGACCTGCCGGTCGAGCCACGCGCCTGCACGAGCTTCGTGTTCGACTGCCGAACACCAATTCCCTACAACGGTGCCCTCATGATCACCCCGGCCGCGTTCACTTCCGCCGCGAACAGAACCACTACATGTGCGGTGCGGTGCCGATCAATGATGTGGCCGTCGACCCAGCAGATCTGGCCGCTCGAACGGACGAGTTCGACGACCTGATCTGGCCGGTCTTGGCCCGCTACGTGCCCCAGTTCGACGAGGTCAAGGTCGTTGCGTCGTGGGGCGGCCAGTATGACCAACACGCTCGATCACAATGTGATCGTTGGTGCGGGAAATGAGGTCGAAAACTTTGTGTTTGCGAGCGGGTTCTCGGGCCATGGACTGCAGCAAAGCCCGGCGATTGGTCGCGCTGCCTCAGTGAGCTCATAATCTACGGGTCGTTCCGCACCATCGACCCTCTCACCGTTGTCGTATGAACGTATCGAGAACGGCACCCCGTTTCTAGAAAGCGCTGTAATCTGACATGGAACTCCGACCCAATGCCTCCAACAAGCGCTCCGCAACAACGACAAGCAAATCGGCCTGTGGGTCTGTCTCTGTAGCGGCTTCGCGGCTGGTGTTGTCGCCCGGCGGACTATGACTGGTTCCTATCGACATGGAACATTCGGCCAACGACCTTGGGTCGGTGATCGAGCAACTGCAGGTGTTCGACCGCCGATCGTCGACGGCCATTGTTCGCGCGTCTTGAACGAGCCCGTGATGGTCAAGCGTCTGCTCGACTCTGGTACCCAGGCGCTGTTTTTCCCGATGGTCCAGTCAGTAGACGAGGCTATGGCCGTCGCGCCACCCGCTACCCACCTCGTGGTGCTGTGGCGTCGCTGGCGTGGTTCGGGCTACCGACTTCGGCCGCATCACCGACTACTTCCAACGGGTCGAAGACGAAACCACCGTCATCGTGCAGCTCGAAACCAGGCGGCGCTCGACGCCGCGGTCGAAATCGGGACGGTCGACGGCGTCGATGGGGTGTTCTTTGGCCCGGCCGACATTGGGGCCGATATCGGTTTCGTTGGGCAGCCAATGCACCCATCGGTGTGGGATCTCATCCGACCGACGGCGACCAAACTTATCGAGGCTGGTGTTCCCGTCGGCACGATCGTGACTGATCTTGCGTTCGCCACCGACCTACTAAACAGTGGCTTCACGTTTGTCGCCTGTGCCAATGACACCGGATTGTTGGCACAGGCCGCCGATGACGCGGTCGCCACCGTTCGACGCGGGCTGACCTAGCATCGGTGCTCATGCGTTTCGTCCGTCAGGCTCGCGCCACCCTCGTTCTTAGCGTCGGCATCCTGCTGTTGTGCGTCCTGACCCCGAACCCAAGCGGGGCTCAGGTCGACCGGGCGCCGATGACGTTCGAGGACGTCGCCAACATCGACGAACTCACCTCGGTCCACGCCGATCTTCTCCGGCTCTACTGGGCCTTCTTCGATCGTGAGCCCGACGTCGACGGCGCCTTGTATTGGCTCGAACAGTATGAGCGGTGTAGCACGACGATCGACATCGTCGGTTGGATAGGCGCCAGTGCCGAGTTTCGAAAGCAGAACTACGGTGCGGTTGACAACGAGACCTTCGTGGAGCGCATGTACGCCAATGTGCTCGATCGCACACCCGACGATGGTGGTCGGGCCTATTGGCTTGGCCTGCTCGACCGCGGCCAGCTCAGCCGACCGCTCACCATGCTGTACTTCTCTGCGTCGGCCGAGTTCGCCGCCAGCCACCCACTGCCATCCGATACTGTTCCCGATCGTCGCTGCCGGCTGCCGAAGAACGGTGTGAGCACACCCCGAACGGTTGTCTTACGTGATCCTGCACCGTTCGCGCGGCGTCGACGTCACGCTCACTGCGCCGTCGGTGGCCGTCGAGTGGATTGGGTTTCACGAATCCAACAACGACGCGCCTCGCCAACAGGTTGCGGTTGCCAGTCGGTACACGACCTCAGTATTGGAGAGCCGCAATCGCGACAATCCAAGCAGCGGGGCCGCTGACGTGGTTGTGAGTCCGCTGCCCATCACTGCACCGGTGACGGGGACGGTCGTTCGCTCTGGCGGCTACACGCTGTATTGCCGGTACCAGGACGACTATGTCGTTATCGAGCCCGACGCACACCCTGGTTGGGAAGCGTGAAAGTGCTCCACATCGATGGCGTCCAGGTCGTCAAAGGCGACCGCGCTGTGGCCGGTATCACGGTTCTTGCGCCTCGCGCCCGTGTGCTGCCGTTCGGTTCTCAGGTCGACGATCTGACGGCGACACCCTCGTGGCCGCACGTTCATATCGAAGTGGTCGACCCAGCCTGCCTGACCGGCCCAGCACCGGACCGGCTGTTAGCCGACGCGGCGCTTCACGCCAAAAGCCACCCAACGACCGCCGACAACGACTGACAACGACCGCCGAGTGGTCGTATCGCCCCAGCCATCAATGACGACGGTGGCTGAAGCTGAGCGTCCGAACACCTCAGGCGCATAGATCTCTTCGGCCCGTGCTGGCGGCACCACGAACTCGCCCGGGGTCGTTGCCCTGACGGTGTATTCGTACTGTAGGTGCCCGCTGGCAGGTAACTGGTGAAGGCCTCGGCCCGGTCATCTCGAAGATTTTTCGTGCTGGTACCAGCGCCAATCCCACCACCAGAGCGCGGGTTCTGAGTGGTCCGAGCCGAGTGCTCGGAATCCGGCTGGGAGCGATCGATCAGAGCCATGTTGGTCCGCTGGGCATCGGCCACGATGGTCACGTTCACCCGGACCGTGGCGCTCGCGGCCCCGATGTGCCACACCCCGTCGTCGAGGCGAACATCGGCGTCGTCGTTGACCGCTTCGTAGACCCGATCGACGACGAACCCTTCGTCACGGGCGTCGAGCTTCAGGGTCGGTCGGCAAGCAGTAGCGCAACCCAAGTCGGTAGTAGAGGCGACCCGGCCCATCCTTCGACACGATGAGGTTGGTGTTGGTGCCTCCGTCGATGAGCCCGGTCATCGGCACGAGCGTGGCGTCCCGGTCGGTAGTCCGCCCGTCGTAGGTGTGAGCGGCCGCATACGTGTC
Source organism: Acidimicrobiales bacterium (assembly GCA_041394345.1). GTDB lineage: Bacteria > Actinomycetota > Acidimicrobiia > Acidimicrobiales > SZUA-35 > JBBKWJ01. Next base: position 71,480 of record JAWKIN010000013.1, read on the forward strand.
GCCGAGCCAGATCCGGGCGACGAAGTCGGGATCGACCGATTCAAAGGTCTGAAAATAGTGGTTCATCGCGAGCAGGATGAAGCTGTTCTCGTACGCGCTTGTTCCAGCGCCCCTGATCTGGTTGCCGAGGAGGTCCGGCCACGACCTTGGGAATGAGGTCGCTGTTCGGCCGTTCAGAGATGAGCGCATCAAGGATGACGCCGTCGGTTCGGCGGTCGGAGTTTGCGATGAGGTAGGCGTTCGCCGTAGGTTGTGGGGTAAACGTGGCAGCGGGCGGTCTCGGTGGCGGCGTTGTTGAGCCTGCGTTCGATCTCGGCCTCGATCGTGGCGTCATCGATGACGGGCCAGAGCCACGCGATGGCGTCGAGTTGAAGCTCGGCGCCACGACGCTCGTAGAGTGCTGTCGCCTTCGCCCCGTCGGCAACTCCGGCCAGATCGGCGGGACGGACAGCGCGTAGGCCGAAATCGTGTCTCGACTTCCGGCCCGTACGTTGCGGGCACGTGAGCCTCACTGGACCGGAGGCAGCCAAGCGCTGCCTCGAGTGACGCTGACGGCACCGTATAGCCCGCCGCCTTGGCTGCAATGAGCGTGGGTGCTCGTCACCGACGCGAACGGATCGGACGGATCCCCGATCCGCCACGTGACGAAGCCGCCATCCTCACCCTGAAGCTTGACCAGCTCGGCGATGTCGTGTTGCACCTTGGTTTGCAGGGTGGCCTTGTCGGGGAGGCCGTCCGCATCGAACGCGTCGAGCACATCCTGCAGCGAGGCGACGGCGAGGATGCGCGTCGCATACCCGTCGGCATTCTCGTAGCGATAGTCGGTCAGGTAGAGGACGGCATCGGTCAAGGCGTGCACGGCGGTCGACGACGTATCGACTTCAAGCCCACCGAACTGGGGGAAGACGTCGGTCGGGGCGGCAATCGGCTGAGCGAACGCGCCGACGTCGAGCACGCCGTAGGTGGCGAAGGCCTCCGCCGTTGCTGGTGTGTAGACCGGTAGTGCAACCTCGGCTGAGTCGCCGGCGTCGCCGCTCACGGCGGCCACGCGGAACCGGGCGGTGCCGACTTCGTTCGTGGTTGTGTTGAATCGCACCTCCACCCGGTCGTTGGCCGGGACGGTGACGCGTCTGCCGGGTGCTTCCCCTGGCGTCAGGTTGGCGAACTCGATTGCGACATCGACGTCGACGGCTTTGTCGGTCTGGTTTTGGACCACGATCGGCAGTTCGAACTGATCGCCGAAGTTCAAGAAGCGGGGCGCCGATGGCCGCACCATGAGTGGCAGTCGGGCCGTGATGGCGGCTTCGCCCTTGCCAAAGTGGTCGTCGCCGCTAACGGCCACCGCCATAGCACGGTAGCGAGTGAGGTTATCTGGCAAGGCGACGTCGACGGTCACCGTGCCGCTCGCATCGGTCGATTCATCTCGGGAGCAGGAGCAGGCGATGGCGTCGAAGGTACCGCTTCATGCATGTTGGTCTGTACCGGGTTCGGCCCTGCGTACTTGTTGGCGATCGCCCCACCGTCGGCGAGACTTTGTGCCGCCGGTCGCTGTCCGCCACCCGGATGCGGCGGCTTCCTCGGTCGCGGCGGTATCGAATCCCGCTAAAGTTCGGTGGTAGTTGAACCCTCGGCACTTTCGGCCGTGGTCAGGTCAGAGCGGTTGAGCAGGATTGTGGCCCGGATGGCCTCAATCCAGCTGTCGGCGTAAGAGCTCACCCGGTAGAAGACGTCGAGCGGGTCCAACCAGTTGGTAACCCGTCAGCGACAGCACGGCTTCGTCGACGACAACAATCGCAACATCGGCGCCACTCACCGGGATGACCGTCGGCGTCGGTGACGGTGACGGCCAGCGAGGTATCGTCACCTGGTTGGAGCTGGTGGACGCTGGAGTGACGGCAACGTTGAGCGTCCGAGAGACGGGCGGAATGCGCGAGCGAGATCTGACCAATAGCATATGCGGGTCGGCGTGAAGCGTCCGGGCAAGAGCGGTGCCGTCATCGCTGGTGCGTTCATGCGTGCCAACCATCTCGATTTGGGCCGTCAGGTTGGGATGTCGTCGTCGGCGATGGGGATGGTGACGATGGCGCTGCCTCGGAGCGTCAGGACGCCTGGCTCGATTCGATACCGTTTCGCACCACAGTGAGTACGCCGCTGGCGGGACTGAATGGGGCTTGCGCAGCAGCTCGGCCGTGTCGCCAGGAGCGTATGTTTTGCCTTTCGCCGGCGTCGGGAACGATGGTCACGTGCTGTTGTTCGACGTTGCGGGTTGGCACGGACATGCCCCCGCTCACCCAACGCGTGAGTTGCGATCGATTGCTCTGGCCATCGTCATCGATGGTGATCGCAGTGATCTGGTAGGAGCCGCCGAGTGGGGTCTCGAAGTCGCATACGACGTTCGTTGCGGTGGACGTGACGGTGCAGGTTTGCGGGTCGGCTACCTCCTCGCTCCAAGACGCCATCGGCGTATGTCGAGACCAGACGTCCGCGGTAATGACCACATCGCGTCCTGGTACTGCTTTGCCGTCGACGTCGGTGACGATGGCCTCAATCGACAACGTCGTACCCTGCTCGACGAACGGTCGGTCGCTGCGGATGCCAACGTAGTACCTGGCAGGGTGAACGAGCACGGTCGTCTGCGACGACCAAGCAGCGATTCACATCGAACACGGTCGCTTCGGCCGTCACACTGGTCGGCTGGTCGACCTCGGGACCAGTCGAAGTCCATCTTGAGGTAGTGGTTGCCGGATGCATCGGTGATGCCGCTGAAGGTTTCCACAACCGGCTCCGTTCCCCTCGAAGCAGCAGCCGCCGTACCCCGTCTCGGCGTAGCCCCATCGCCGTAGCCGGACCGCCACGGAATCCAGATCCCGAAGATCGTCATCTGGGTTGGGCGGCGTATAGGCGGTCGTCTGGCTCGTGACCGACCACTCGACGTTGGCGTTCGCCAACGCGCCTCCGGCGTAGTATGAGGCGGTGGCGCCGACGGTGGCGCTTCGTCGTTGGCGAAAAAGAAGGGTGCCGCCGACTCGATGTTGGTGCTGACCTCGAACTCGGGCGTGCAGCTCGTCGATGGCGAAGCTGTGGTCCGGCTCTGATTGGTCAGCCCGGGGACCCCGAGCAATTCGAAGTAGATGTATCCCTGACCGAGATTCGCTCCGGCCGGCAGATCGAAGCTCGTTGAACCCGCAAGGCCATTGAGTTCGGTCGTACCGTTGGTGACCTCGACGCCCTGACCGTCGTACACCGTGTACTTGACCGTGGCGGTGTCGCCAATGGCGGCGAGCTGGGAATCGGTCGGCGCGGTAAGCGTATCCAGCCTTTGAGTCGCACCGTTTCGGATGGCTTGTAGATGCCCCGGTCGTCGAGAGATGTACCAGCGTGCTTCGTCGGTGCGAGACGATGGCTGCCAACCCTGGTACCAGCTTGACGCCAGCACGCCGACGTCGTCGCCGACGGAAGCAACAACGCCGAGGACGTTGCCTGATGCCAGGTTGATAGTGGCGAAGGTCCGTCGGCGTCGGTTTCTTCAACCTTGGTGTTTTGTCCGAGAATCGTTAGGTCAACACGCGGGGAGGGGCTCGCCGGTGGCGAGACTCGTTGTCCACACCAGAAGTTTGTTGTTTGCCACAAAGGCGTCGACGCCGACGTCGGTCGACTGCACCCAGGCGAGCGACGGCTGGTTTTGCCAGTAGTCGTCGGACGATTGTGGAATGTCGAGCGTTGGTGCGACTCGGACGACAAGCTGATTCGACTCGCTGAAGGCTGCGGCCCCGAGGTCGACGAACGTTTCGATTGCTCGATCGTCGCTACCCTCGACCTCGATAATCTCGTCGTACACCTGGGGGAAATCGGGGGTCGGCGAGCGTCGGATTACCTGCAGAACTTGTCAGTATACCTCGTGAACGCCTCGTAGTCCGATGGCTTCACGGCCCGCCGTGACCTGGAACGACGGGTGGTTGACCTGCGTCGCAATGGCAGATGCTGGTCTCGGCTGGGGATCGAGCGTCGACTGTGATCGAAACCTGCCGGAGGCTGGGCCGAGCCTTCCCAACGCTGATCGAGGGTTTCGCCGTCGCCGGCCTTCGACCTGACCAAACATCGGTGAGCGCCTGGTCGACGGTGATCTTGTGATTGGTCTGACCTGACTCGCGCCGAAGATTTGAATCGTATTGTCGTAGAGAACGACAGAACGCCCGGCCAGTTCAGGTTCGATCGTGACCATTGATGGGAGAAACGAAACGGTCGATGGTGTTGTTGAACTTCGGATCGACCACGGCATTGACGGCTCGCATCGGTTGTGTGGCGCGTCGCTCCCTGACGATCTTGAGCGGCGCATAGGTGCGTGCCGTGAAGGTCGTGGCCTCGGAGGTTGTCACTGGGCCTTCGGCTGATGGTGTGCCGAGGCCGACGACGATCGTCAGCGCAGCGTCAGTGAGGCAGCGGTTCGACCGATCGGAGATACCGCGCGACCTTCGGGCGGGGCTGGTGTCGTGATTTCGTCGTCGGTGGCGATGCGTATCGCCTGGAGTCTCGCCATCAGCGGTAGGCTGACTGACCGAGCACCGCGTCGGGGTCAACGACTTGATCAAAGTGAGTGCGAAGACCTGGGTCGTTGGCAGCGATGGTGACTCCGGGCTTAAGGAGACGGGTACGGCAGGCGGTGTAGCGAAGGTCCAGATGACATCATCGGCGAGCACTGCGCCGCCCGCCGACGTCGTCCCCTTCGGCACCTTCACCGCAGATTCAGTGGCCATTGGCAGGCGGTCGGTGAGGCCAGGAAGCACCTCGAACCGAAGGGTTCGTGTCCCAATCCAGCGCCAACGGCCGGCCACGGAAGGTGACAGTTCGACTGGCACCTCGGTGTCGTCGAGTTGGTCAAGGGTGGCCAACGCGACCATCGGTTGGTTGAACGTGACCGTGAGGAATGGGGCGACCTCGACCTCACCCTCCGGTTGGAATCGAAGGACCTCGAGCGGCTCTGTTGCGGGTGTGTCGACCCGATCCACAGCACCGGCGGGTGGGAACGCCGCGTCGATGGTGACACCAACGAGGGGAGGCTTCAGCGATTCGGCGGGCCGAGCGAAGGCTGTGGTTTCGTCAGGAACGTCCCACTCGGGGAGTCGGCTGAGCACCGCTTCGATCTCCGCGTCAGACAGTGGCTGGCCCTCGGCGACGGCGACTGGCACGAGGTCGGCGGCCATCCCTTCACTCAGTCGGATTCCGAGCAGGCTGCCGCTGGTCGACGCGCCACCAAGACCGGCCGCCGTGACTGGCTTAGCGGGCACGGCCGATTCCTCGGTGTCGTTGTGGCGCGAGCAGCCAGAGGCGATCAGAAGCACGGCAAGACCAACCGCTGGTAGTTTCGTCACGCTGGGCCACTTCCAAGGCTGCATCACACACACCTCTCTCCTTACATCATCGGCTCGATGGGGCCAGTTCTGAGTGAGACGTTTACGATTGGACGCTAGTTCCCAACCACGAGAGTTTCTTCATGATTACTTTTGCTCACGCCGACAATCTCTTCGTCCTCGGGCTGGGTGATGGCGACAATCGGTTTAACGCCGAAACCATCGGGGCCATCAATGATGCGCTCGACGTGGTCGAGGCCAGCGAGGGGCCGGCGGCACTCATCACGATGGCCGAAGGCAAGATCTGGCACAACGGGCTTGACCTCGATTACATGGCCACTCTTGGCGGAGACGTCGGTGCGTTCCTCGCCTCGGTTGAGCGCCTGTACGCCCGGTTACTGACACTTCGTGTTCCGACCATTGCGGCCGTGCAGGGCCATTGCTTTGCTGGCGGGGCCATGTTTGCGCTGGCCCACGACCACCGCATCATGCGCGAGGACCGTGGTTTCTTCTGCCTTCCCGAGATCGACCTCGGCATGTCGTTTACCGACGGCATGGCGGCCCTGATCGCGCCAAGGTCGCGCAACCGGCGATGCATCGGCTTCGCTGTTGGGCGACCGGGTTGGCGCGCCAACGGCCCTGGCGCTGGGCGTGATCGACTCGATGACCATGCTCGATTCGATCGAGGACGATGCTCGCGAACTCGCAAGGCGCTTGCCCCGAAGGCGGGAAACGCCCTCGTGGCGCTACGGCAAAATTTCTACGGAACCACCATTGCTACGCTCAGCTAACCCCGATTAACGCGAGACCTAACGCCCTCTGGCATGGTGATGGTACGGCGAACCTTGAGGGAAGGTTTGAAACTTGGAGCGGGAAGCTTGAGGGGCTTCCCGCTCCGATCGTTTTCACGGAGCCGTTCGTTTTCGACGCCAGCGTTTCCGGACTTCGGAGACATGACCTACGGTTAGAGCTTCATGGTCGTACGTGATTCACCGTTCCGGCATCAGGTTCCCGAGCTAGGGACTGGGATAGTCACGCGGGCCCGACTCCTCGCTGAGCTGCGGCAGCGCTTCGATCGACGGCTCGTTGTTGTCTCAGCCAGCGCCGGGTCGGGAAAACAACCGTCCTCGCTCAATGTGTCTTGCAGAATCAACTCGACCCGAGCGGCGTCGATGTGTGGCTCCAGGTAACTGAGCACGACCGAGAGCCTGACGTGCTGCTCAGCGGTTTGGCCGAATCACTATCGACCGCCCTACCTGCTCGTGTCGACGACCAGGCGGGGGTAGACGAGCTCATCGAAGCGATCTGGGCGTCGGCGCCGCTCGACGTGGCGATCATCACGACGACGCTCACGTGCTTGACGGTTCACCGTCGTGGAAGACGCTGGCGAACCTATGCGCTGGCATGCCAACGAATGGTCATCTCGTGGTCGGATCGCGGTCGGTGCCGCCTCTGCCTATCCGCTCGCTCCAGTCCCAGGGCGATGTCGTGATGATCGACGAGATGCAGATGGCCTTCGATCGGGCCGAAATCTCGGCCTTCGCCGAAGTCCGTGGGCTCAATCGTGAGGCCGGGGTTGAGCTTCCGGCGTGGCCAGCACTGGCTGAGCTCACCTCGAGCATTGGCACCGAGGCCTCGGTCGGATTTGTGTGGAGGCAATTCTCGACGCCATCCCCGACGAACGACGCCATGCGCTGGCCCAACTCGTTCGCTTGGCCGTGCATCGACGACCAGCTGGTGGCGGCGATCGTCGGTGAACGCTGGACTGCGGCAGCGGCTGGTCGATGGGTTGCCGTCATCGAGTCGATCGGAAGCGACCGACGGTTCCACGACTTGTGGAACGAAGCACTCGTTGATGAGGCTGATCCCGCCGAGTGGCGAAAGGCGCTCGTGACCGGTGCGGCCTTGCTCGCCAACCGAGGCGAGGGGATGCGTGCCGCTCGGTGCCTGCATCTGGCCGGGGCGGAAACCCAGCTCATTGAGTCGGCCCGGGCGTTTGCGAAGTCGTCGATAAGTAACGGGCTCAGTGCGGCAGACGCAGCGTGGTACTGCCAGGCGCTCCCCTTATCGGCCCGCAACGGGCCGCTCGGACACTACCTTCGCCTCATCCATTCGCCGGACTTTGGTTCCGACACGTCCCGCGACGAGATGACGGAGATCGCCCAGCTTGCGGCGAAAGGCGGCGACCGGGAACTCGCCTCCCTGGCCCTCTGGCGACTTGTCCAAATGTACGGTGACAGCACGATCACCGATCTGGCCATGAGCGACGAGACCCTGGCGATCATGGCGCTTGACGAGCCGTACGCGGAAGCCAGTCGGGGGTTGATCGAGTCGCACTACGCCGAGCAGGCGCACGATGTCGAGCGCGCCCTGGCGGCCGTGTCAATGTTTGAACGTCTCGACACCGATGTTCGGCGGGCCGCAACCGGCTCTCGCTACGTCGCCCTGGGGTACCCCGAGCGAGTGCAAACGTCGCTCATCGACGTCCTCAATAACGGCGTCAACGAACCTGTCGATGCCCATGCGGTCTGGCTTCGTGGCGAGATCGACGCAGCAAGCGCGTGGGCTATTGCCTCGGAGTTGCCAGTCCGCTATGGACGGAGGCGCTTCGCTGGCGTGCAGGTGCCGCTGTTGAGCGTCGTCGCGTCGGTTGCCCTGGCCGCGGGCGCGATCAGCGACGCCAGAGAACTCGCCGATTCGGCCCTGCTGATGGCGAATGGAACACAACCGAAGCTGCGCCTGTTTGCGGAGATGGCCAACGTGCTCGTGGTGCTCGCCGAGGACGGCATCGACGCCGCGACCGAGTGCCTGATCGCCATCGACCAAACCGTCCCCCTCGCCCCCTGGCCCGCTTGGGCGCACATGGGGTCGATCTGTATCGTGCGAGCCTTGCTCCCCCGGGCCGAATGGCTCGATGACCAAGCGTTCGGGCCCTCCATCGGCATGGCCGTGCGAGCAGGGAAAATACTCGCCGATCTCTACCAAGGCGGTGAGGGCGTGGGCGCCGCTGAGCTGCCGTGGGCGAATCCCAATCTGATGCGCGCCCAGATTCCGATCGTCATGATCTGCGAGCTGGCGTGCGCCGCCGGGCTCGATGATCCGGCGGTCGCACGCTGCTTCGACGAGTTGCCGAATGGGCAGCGGATCCTTCGAACCCTGCAAAAACATCGGTCGCCGATTGTCGCGGCCGCGGCGTCGGCCCGGCTTGCCGACGAGCCGATGCGTCCTCCCTACGACCTCGTCATCCGCACGTTCGGCGAACTGTCGGTTCACCGGAGCGATGGTGTCGCTGTGTCCGATCGGGTCCGTGGCGGCCGGGTTCACGAATTGCTTTCGTACCTTCTCGTCGAGGCGGCGCCGCGCCGGGGTGACCTCGCCATGGCGATGTGGCCCGACTTGTCCGAGAAGAAGGCAGCAGGCAACCTTCGCATCACCCTCGCGTCGCTACTTGACCTGATCGAGCCCGATCGGCTGCCGGGGACGTCGTGGTTTGTCCGCTCCGGTGACGGTCGCCTGCGACTCACGGACGAGGGCGTCGATGTCGACCTGGCGATGATCGACCGCGAGCTCGATGCGGCCCGAGAGGCCGAGCGAAACGGGCTTCCCACGGTTGCGTTGGATCACTTCCGGACGGCCCTCAGCCTGTATGACGGCGACTTTCTTCCCTCGAGCGAGCAGGAGAAGGTGATACACGATCGACTGCGGTACCAAAGTCTGGCCTACAACGCGGCGTGCCGGGTCACCGAGCTACTCCTCGCCAAGGGGAGCCAGAGGACGCCTGCGGCTTTTTGCCGCTCGGGCGACGACGATCGATCAGATTGCCGAGCGGGCGTACCGGCTCGAGATCCGATGCCATCTCGCCCTTGGTTCTCGATCGGCGGCCCGTCTGGCCGGGCAACGGCTGGAGGCGCTCCTCACGCGAAGAACTCGCCGGATTACAGACAACCTCCTCGCCGCTCTGTAGGACAGAGACAAGGCGAGAAAGCTGGGTTGTCGTTAGCTCGGTTTTGCTGGAGTTCGGTTTGCTGGTTGGCTACTACTTTGGCATCCGAATGCCGCCGTCAACGCGGATCACTTCGGCGTTCATGTATGGATTGGTGATGAGCTCGATCACCATGAAGGCGAGCTCTTCGCCGTAGCCGAGGCGCTTCGGGAAGAGGACCGACTGGCCAAGGTGGGCCTTGAACTGGTCGGAGGCTTCGCCCTCGCCGTAGATGGGCGTATCGATCAGGCCAGGAGCGATGGTGCTGACCCGAATACCCATAGCGGCGAGGTCACGAGCGATCGGCAGGGTCATGCCGACCACGCCACCCTTCGACGCCGAGTAGGCGGCTTGACCGATCTGGCCGTCGAACGCAGCCACCGACGCCATGTTGACAATGGCGCCGCGCTGGCCGTCTTCGGTCAACGCTTCGGTCTTCGCCATTGCGGCCGCCGACTGACGGAGCATGTTGAAGGTGCCAAGCAGGTTGATCTTGATCACAAAATCGAACGTTGCTTGCGGCATCGGGTCGTTGTTGCGGTCAACCGTGCGAGCGGCCCGGCCCAGGCCAGCTGAGCTGACGAGGGCCCGCAGGGCCCATCTCCGAGGCTGCCGCAACGGCGGCGGCGCCGTCTTCTTCGCTAGGGACGTCGCACTTGACGAACAAGCCGCCAATCTCGTTGGCAACGGCGGTGCCCTGTTCTTCGTTGAGGTCGGCGATGACGACGTGGGAGCCGAGTGCCGCCAGCTGGCGGGCCGAAGCCTCGCCGATGCCGGAGGCGCCGCCGGTGACGATGGATGAGCTGTTAGTGAGGTCGATACGTGGCATCAGTTTTCAATTCTCTCGATGATGGTTGCATTGGCCATGCCGCCGCCTTCACACATTACCTGCATGCCGTACTTGCCGCCGGTGCGCTCAAGTTCGTTTAGAAGGGTCGACATAAGCTTGGTGCCGGAGCCGCCGAGGGGGTGGCCGAGGGCAATCGCGCCGCCGTTGACGTTGACCTTCGCCATGTCGGCGCCGGTCTCCTTCTGCCACGCCAGGACGACGGAGGCGAAGGCCTCGTTGACCTCAAATGCGCCGATGTCGTCGATGGTGAGGCCGCTCTTGGCGAGGATCTTCTCGGTGGCCGGAATTGGGCCCTTGAGCATGGTGACCGGGTCGGTTCCGGCCACGGCGAAGCTGTGGAAGCGTGCTCGCGGCTTGAGTCCGAGCTCGGCTGCCTTCTCGGCGCTCATGATGAGCACGGCGGAGGGCACCGTCGGAGATCTGTGACGAGTTGCCAGCGGTGATGCGGCCATCTTCGGCGAACGCTGGCTTCAGGTTGGCCAGCGTTTCCACCGTGGCGCCGGGGCAATGCCTTCGTCGGTCGTCATCATCTCGATGCCGTTGCCGAGATCGACGGGGACGGGAACAATTTCGTTGTCGAAGCGGTGTTCCTCGGTGGCGACCATGGCCCGGCGTTGGCTCTCGGCCCCGAGGGCGTCAAGGTCTTCGCGGGTGAGGCCGTACTCGGTTGCGATCATGTCGGCGCCGATGCCCTGAGGCGGCAGGCCGGTCGCTTCGTAGCGATCGAACATGGCTTGTGGGAATGGGAAGCCCATGTCTTTGACGACTGATGCACCCATGGGGGTGGTGCTCATGACTTCGACACCAGCGGCGATGACGATGTCGTAGGCGCCGGCCATGACGCCTTGCGCTGCGAAGTGGGCGGCCTTGCTGGCTTGAACCACACTGGCGATCGATCGTGGTGGCAGGCACCGTCTCGGGCCAACCAGCGGCGAGAACGGCATTGCGGCCAATGTTGAGCGACTGTTGGCCGACCTGCATGACGCAACCCATGATGACGTCGTCAACCATGGCGGGGTCGAGATTGTTGCGCTCTTGCAAGGCCTTCAGCACGTGGGCGGCGAGGTCGGCCGGATGCCAATCTTGAGCTTGCCGTTGCGACGGCCGCCTGGGGTGCGGACTGCGTCGACGATGACTGCGTCTCTCATTGTTTCTCCGTGGGAATGATGTTCGGGATATTGTCTGTCAGCATACACTTAGTTGTTCAAACAATCCAGGTCGGCGAGGTTCACCTGGATGAGTTCCAAGACGGTTGCGAGTTCTGGCGCTGGGCCCGGGTAATGCCATGGCGAAGCCCATCTCGGATCCGAGCATCGATGCCGGCAATCGTCTCCAAGATCGGCTTCGCCTTCTCGGTGATCGAGATGAGCCAGACTCGTCGATCGGCCGGGTTGGGAAGCCGCTCGACGAGCTGCTCGGCCACGAGGCGGTCGATCGACGAACTGGTTGCGGCTCGACCATGCCCGAGGTGGTCAGCGATCTGGGTTTGGGTCGCGGGACCAAACTCTTCGACGTAGACCAGGATGGTGGCCGTCGTAAGGTTGAGGCCGAGATCAGCAAAGCCGTCGTTGTAGGCCTTCGAGATCTGGCGGGCGGTGGCGAGCAGTCGACTCACGCGCCGCCATGGCGGCGCGTCGAGTTCGTGGGAAGCCGGATGGGATCGGGCAGGGTCCGGCATTGGCTAGCCGGACAGGCGGCCCCCCTCGGCCACGAGCTTCTTGAGGAGGGCTGCTGGCTCCCAATGACGACCGCCGATGCGCTCGTTGTACTCCTCGATCTTGGCGAGCACCTCGGGGAGACCAACGGTGTCGGCCCAGAACATCGGTCCGCCGGTATAGACGGGCCAGCCGTAGCCGTTGATCCAGACGACGTCGACATCGCTGGCCGCGCAGGGCGATGCCTTCTTCGACGATCTTGGCCCCTTCGTTGACCATGGGGTAGAGGCAGCGCTCGAGGACCTCTTGGTCGGTCACTCTCGCTGTTCGATGCCCTTCGCGACGGCGAAGTCGGCGGATGAGCCGTTCGACCTCGGGGTCTGGGTGTTGCGGCGTCTCGGGATCATAGGTGTAGTAGCCGCGGCCGTTCTTTGGCGCTCGGCGACCGCTCTCGCACATGAGTTCGCGGATGGTCGAGCTCGTCGAGTTCTCGGCCTTCCAGCCGATGTCGAGGCCGGCCAGGTCGCTCATCGCAATGGGCCCATCGGCAGACCGAAGTCGTAGAGCACCCGGTCGACCTGGGCTGGGGTAGCGCCTTCGAGAATGATGGCGTTGGCCTCGATACCCCGCTGGGCGAGGATGCGGTTGCCGATGAACCTCGGGCAGACGCCGGAAAGCGCCGGAATCTTGTTGATGGTCTTGGCCAAGGCCATGACCGTTGCGATGACCGAGTCGGACGAGGCATCACCACGAACCACTTCGAGCAGCTTCATCACATTGGCGGGGAGAAGAAGTGGAGCCCGATGACGCTCTCGGGGCGGGTGGTTGCTGAAGCGGATCTGATTGAGGTCGAGCGCCGACGTGTTGCTGGCCAGAATGGCACCTGGCTTACAGATGGTGTCGAGCTCGGCAAAGATCGACTTCTTGAGCTCCATGTCTTCAAACACGGCTTCGATCACGATGTCGCAGTCGGCGAAGTCGTTTTATCGATCGATCCGGTGATGAGGGCCAACCGCTCTTCGGCTTCTATGGCGGTGATCGACCCGCGAGGCCGATCGGTCGTAGTTGCTCTTGATGACGGCGAGGCCACGATCGAGCGCTGCTTGCTCCCGCTCGACGATCGTGACGGAAGGCCGACGTTGGCGAAGTTCATCGCAATGCCGCCGCCCATCGTGCCTGCGCCAAGGATGCCGCAGGTCTCGATTGGGATGAGTGGCGTCGACTTGTCGATGCCGGGCACTTTGGCTGCCTGTCGCTCGGCGAAGAAGTAGTAGCGCTGGGCTGCGGACTGCGTGCCGCTCATCAACTCTGGCGAACAGGTCGCGCTCGACCGCGAGGCCCTCGTCGAAGTCGAGGTTGACCGCGGCCTCGATGCGGTGTTGTATTCGGGGGCAAGGAAGCCACGTCTTGCGGCCCGTCGAGGCCCGATGCTTCGCAAAGAGCTCGGGGTCGGTGTCGCTGACCTTGCGATCACGGATGCGGGTCAGTTCGCGTCCCTCGGCCACCACCTTGTTGGCGAAGGCGACCGCGCCGCTACGCAGATCGTCGACCAGTTCATCGATCAGGCCGCAGGCCAGTGCCTCGTCGGCCCCGATGGGGTACCGGAGGCAACCATCTCAAGGGCTTTGGCGGCCCCGGTCACGCGGGGAAGGCGCTGGGTGCCGCCCGCGCTGGGCAGTAGGCCAAGCTTGACTTCGGGCAGACCAAACTGGGCGCCGGCAACGCCAACGCGGAAGTGGGCGCACAGGGCGACTTCGAGGCCACCGCCGAGTGCCGTGCCGTGGATCGCCGCGATGACGGGCTTTGAGCAGTCTTCGAGCGCGCTCTGCGCCGCCTGTAGTGAGGGGCCTTTGGGCGGGCCACCGAACTCGGTGATGTCGGCGCCAGCGATGAACGTGCGACCCTCGCAGATGAGGACAATGGCAGTTGCGTCGCTCTCGGCCGCCTGAGTAACGCCGTCCAGGATGCCCTGACGGACATGCTGGCTCAGGGCGTTGACGGGCGGGTTGTTGATCACGACGAGAGCGATGTCGCCCTCTCGTTCCAGGGACACGGTCTCAGTGATTGCAGTCATCGGGCCAGTGTGTCAGACCCAGTCCCTCACCTCAAAGTCCGACCGCGCGCGGGGTCAGACCCCTCGCGCGCGGTTAGGTGGTTGGGGGCTTGAGCAAAAGGACAGGCGTCGACGCTAGGTAGGCCTGATACTCCGGCTCGTGACCCCAGCGCTTCTTGCCACTTCGTTCGAGTAGTGGGATGCCGCTGATGCGGGTAAGCAGCAGGTAGACGAAGACTGGCGAAACGAGCGCTACGTAACGCCAGCCACTCAGAATGGGCAACGCCATGATGGCGATGCCCAGCCACAAGACGATCTCACCGAAGTAGTTGGGGTGACGTGACCACGCCCAAAGCCCACTCGAGATGAAACGGCCTTTGTTCTCGGGCCTGGCACGAAAGGCACTCTTCTGGCGGTCGGCGATGACCTCAATGGCGAAACCGGCCAGCCAGACCGCGATGCCAACCCAGGCGAGCACATCGAATGGCTTCGGATCAGCTGTGGTCAGGATGGCGAGCGCACAAGCCAGGGTCAGGAGGACCCACATGCCCTGCAGAACCCACGTCCGAAGAAAGAACCAGAAGTTTGTCTTGAGCTTGTCGAATCGGCTGTCGCCGCCATCGGCGCTGATCCGAGTGAACAGGAACGACCCGAGTCTGGCGGCCCAGAGGGCGACCATCGCTGCGACGACAAACGCTCGGGCGTCGCGGCCGTCGTTGAGCAGGAGGGTGAGACCAACCAGACTGAGGTAGGTAAGCGAGCCCGTCAGATCGAAGAAGCGCTCAGTCTTGGCGACAAACGACGGGACAAACACGGCGACCTGGACGGCGTATGCCATAAAAGCCGCGACAGCGAACAGGGGAACCGAGCCGACGTCGATACTTCCGCTACTTCCTGCGGCCGCCACGCCGATCCCAATCGCGATGCTGACGACGATGGCAATGAGCGAGCTGCGTTCGGGAGAGGTCATCGTCGAACGCTAGTCCGCCAGCCAGGGGCACAACCTACCCGGGCGACGAATAGGGGATTGTCTGGATAGGTCGGGCGTCCTTGGCGGTCGACGATGCAGAAATGCATCTTTGGTTCGCCTTCATCGAAAATGCCCCAAGGGTCTTTGCCAGCGGCGCCGCGGCAACCGTCATTCTCGAAGCCGTTCACCGTTGGCTCACGGGCCGTTCGATTCCGTATCGGCAGTGGGGGCTCTCGGCCGTTGCCGGGTTTACCTTTCTGGGAAGCAAGCTCATCTTCGGCTACGCGCTGATCGCGCCTCTCCACCTCTTCGTGTTTCGGTTCCGCCTCCTTGATCTCGATCTCTGGAACCCCTTCGTTTGGCTGGCCATCTTTCTCTTGCGCGACCTCGTCTCGTACGCCGTCCACCGGATGGAGCACTCGATCACGTGGCTGTGGGCGTCCCATTCGATCCACCACTCGTTCCAGGAGATGTCCCCGTCGTGCGCGGTGAGGGTGCCCTGGATGGAGAACCTCTACAAGATCCCGGCCGGGCTGTGGATGCCGCTCCTTGGCGTGGACTTCCGGCTCGTGGTCGGTATCGATGTCATCGCCGCACTCGTGTCGATCGCCCAACACACCGAGCTCTTCCCGGCGAAGCCCAACGGCCTCATCCAGCGAGTGTTTATCGTCCCCAGCCATCATCGTGTTCACCACGGGAGTAACGATCACTATCTCGACAAGAACTTTGGCGCTGTCTTGTGTGTCTGGGACAGAGCTGTTTGGCACGTTTGAACCAGAGACGACCCCGATTACCTATGGCGTGCTCGGTCGGCGTCTGGACACCCCACGTGACATGGTCCTCGGAAAGTATCCCGACCTGGCCGCCGCAGCGCTGGCCCGCTCCTGAGTCAGCCAGCATGGCGGCGGCGTACCACTCGATGAACTGAATGACACCCTCCTCTTCCGCCGTGGAATACGGACCTGGCCGGTACGCGGGTGACAAGGTGCCTCGTTGGGTGTTCTCGACGAGGACGGCGTCCTCGGCGTTGGTAAGGCGCCAGACGCTGGTGAGTGTCTCGACGTCGTAGTCGGCCCCTTCGGTGGCGTGGCCGGGCACAAGCCACGTTGTCGTTAGTTGGGTCGTGGTCGGCGTCAGGGGCATGACCCGGAACGTCACGCTGTGATCGGCCATGAAGTGATTCCACGTCGAGGGGTAGTGATAGAAGAGCACGTCGCCTATGTCGTCGTCGGGGAGCGAACCGAATCGTTGGTTGACACCTGGGAGGCCATCAACAGTCATCGAGCGTGTGCCTTCATTGAGCGGCATTCGCATGAGGCGATACTGAAAGTCGTCGGCGGCGACAAACCGACTCGGCAGACCGAGCGCCTCGCACTGCTCGACCATGGATTCCAGACGCAGCAGATCGGCCCCGGCTGCGGCGCCGGTATGGAGCGGTGCCTCAGGGAAACTCACACACAGCTCGGCATGAGCCCCGCGGCAATGGAAACACTCTCGATTGTTCTCCATCACGAGCTTCCAGTTGCCGTGCTCGACAACGGTGTCGACGGCAATCACCTTTGCCGTCTCGAGGTCAAAAGGTGCGAGGTACCCGTCGACGAGGTTGCGAACGGGCGCAAAATCAGGCGGTGACTCGGCCAGATTGATGAACATCATCCCGGCCGCGATTTCGCAGTGAACCGGGCCGAGAGAGTACGCCGTGGTCTCGAGCGTGAGGCTGGTTCGCCTGGCCTTGCCGAGTGAGCCGTCAAGTTCGTAGCTCCACTGGTGGTAGGGGCACACGAGCCGCCTCGTGGCTGTTCCCGACGCCTCGGTGCACACGAGCGAGCCACGATGGCGACAGACGTTGTGGAGCACCCGAACCGTGTTGTCGGACCCCCGGATGGCCATGAGCTGGTAGTTGCCAACGGCGAATGCTCGGTAGTCACCCACGTGCGGCGTTTCGCCGGTGTGGCCGACGAAGAGCCATTCTCGATACCACACCTGGGTCAGGTCAGCAGCGAAGTAGGAAGGGTCAGAGTAGAACGGTCCGGGGAGCGTATGGCCAACCTGTCGTTTCTCAAGCGCTTCTCGAAGGTCGCTCAGACTCATGGACGTATCTTGGTGATGCGATGGTAGGTGAGTCTTGGTTGGATGAGCCTCGAATTGGGCGTTGTTTGTCCTATGCGCAGGAGATCGGCCCTACTTGCCAATTGCGCTGCGGTAGTCGCCCGGTGTCATGCCAACCCCATCGCGGAAGTAGCGGGTGAATGGGCTTTGGTCGTAGTAGCCGCATTTGGCGGCCACCTCGGTCAGCGAAAGCGACGTGGTTGCCAGGATCGACGCTGCTCGTTCGAGCCGGGTGCGCATGATGTATTGCTTTGGTGAGACACCAAGCACTCGTTGCATGGAGCGCTCGAGCGCGTCGGTCGACATCCCGGCGGCCTCGGCCAGATCCGAGACCCGGAGTGACCGGTCGGGGGTTTTGGTTGCGAGGTCAATGGCGGCCTGAAGCCCAGCGATCGTGCCCGCCTGGCTTGCCGGCAACGGCGCCCGATTACTTACGCACACGATGATCGGCTCGGCGCCTGGCTCGGCGTAATGGAGCACTCGTGTCGTGAGGAACCAGTCGCGGCGGCCGCCGTGATCAGTAACGATTTCGAGCGGATTGTGGGTCGCCCGTCCGGTGTGCAGTAGCGCGTGGTCCTCGGCGTCGTACGCCAAGGCAAGATCGGGAGGAAAGAAGTCCGCCGCCGTGAAGCCGACAACCTCGCCCTTGTTGCGGCGCTTGAGCCGTCGCACGAACATGTCGTTCACCGCCAAGTAGCGCCGGTCGCGGTCCTTGACGACAACCATCACATGGGGCGACGTATTAAATAGCTCCAGCAATAACTGAGTCTGTGGTGGCAGCACCCTCCTAGTCTCGCTCAATGCGTTGTACGAATGGGGAATCGAACACGATCGGTTCGGCCTAGACGGGGCGCTGCATCGTATGTGAGATTGATCGGATGGATGACCCATTGCTCCAGCCGTTGACGATCAAGCACCTGACGCTGCGCAATCGTGTCTTCTCGTCGTCGCACGAACCGGCCTACGGCGACGGCGGCATGCCGACCGATCGTTATCGTCTCTATCACGTTGAAAAGGCGAGAGGCGGACTGGCGCTGACGATGACCGCTGGCGGGGCCGTCGTTAGTCCCGATAGTCCTCCTGCGTTCGGGAACCTTCACGCGTTCGACGATGCGATCGTGCCGTGGATTCGACGGCTGACCGATGACGTCCACGAGCACGGCGCGGCCGTGATGATCCAACTAACTCACCTTGGACGTCGCACCGGTTGGGGTCAGGACGACTGGCTTCCGGTTGTTGCTCCGTCGCCGATACGCGAGGCCGCCCACCGAACCATTCCGAAGGAGGCGGAGGAATGGGATATACGGCGCATCGTTGGCCACTATGCCGACGCGGCCGAGCGCATGAAGTCGGGGGGCATGGATGGCATCGAGATCGAGGCTTACGGGCATCTGGTCGACCAGTTCTGGTCGCCGCTCACCAACACACGCACCGACGAGTACGGCGGCTCGCTCGACAACAGGCTGAGGTTCGCTATCGACGTCTTCACGGCAATCCGTGAACGAGTCGGGCCGGACTTCATCGTTGGCACTCGTATTGCCATCGATGAGGTCATCGATGGCGGCATTGATACGCCAATTGGTCTCGAGATTCTCGGCCGGCTCGAGAACGCTGGACTGATCGACTTTGTCAATGTGATTCGTGGCCACATTGCGACAGATACCGACCTCACCGAAGTAATCCCGATCCACGGTATGCCCTCGGCCCCACACCTCGAATTTGCTGGCAAGGTGCGTGCCACAACATCGTTGCCGGTCTTCCATGCGTCGAAAATCGACGACATCGCAACCGCTCGCTACGCGATTGGCGAGGGCAAACTCGACATGGTGGGCATGACTCGGTCGCATATGGCCGATCCGCACATTATGCGCAAAGTCATCACTGGTCGTGAGGCGGAGATTCGCCCGTGTGTCGGCGCCACCTACTGCCTTGACCGGATTTATGAGGCTGGCGAGGCGCTCTGTATTCACAACGCTGCGACGAGCCGAGAGGCGACGATGCCCCACGACATTCCGCTGGCGGCAACGCCTCGCCGGATCGTCATTGTCGGCGCTGGGCCGGCTGGGTTGGAGGCAGCTCGGGTGGCGGGTGAGCGGGGCCATCACGTAGTGGTGTTCGAGGCCATGCCCTTTGCTGGAGGTCAGGTGACGTTGGCCGCCCGAAACCCTCGCCGGCAGGATCTCCTCGGCATGATCGAGTGGCGCCTAGCGGAACTGGCGAGGCTCGGTGTCGAGCTGCGACTCAACACCTACGTTGATGACGCTGATGTGCTGGCCGAAAATCCCGATGTGGTCATCGTCGCGACGGGCGGGTTGCCCCAACTGCCGCCGTTGGAGACCGGAGCTGAACTCGTCTCGACCAGTTGGGATGTCCTCGGCGGTGACGTCACGCCGAAGGGTGAGGTGCTGCTGTTCGACGACAACGGGACCCATTCGGCGCTTTCGGCGGCCGAGCTCATCGCTCGGTCCGGGGCCAGCCTTGAGATCGTGACTCCGGAGCGAATGCTCGGGATTGAGGTCGGCGGCATGAACCATGTCCCGTATGCGCGGGTCTTCAATGAGAGCGACACACGCCGTCACACTTAATCAGCGATTGCTCGCTGTCGAACGCGACGGCGGCCGCCTACGGGCCACTCTCGGCAGCGACCATTCCGATCATCGGGTGGTCCGCACGGTCGGCGCGGTCGTAGTCGATAACGGCACCGAGGTAAACGCCGGTCCCTATTTCGGGCTGAAGGAGGGCTCGTCCAACCGTGGCGCCGTTGACTACGGCGCTAATGGAGGGACGGCCGCAGACAATCTGCACGAATGAGGCTGGCGCCTACCAACTGTTCCGGATCGGGGACGCCGTCGCTAGTCGCAATATCCACGCCGCCACGTACGACGCTCCGACTGGTCAAAGACCTCTAGCCACCAGCGCGGAGGGGTCTGACCCCACGCGCAGTTTAGGGTTGAGCAGGGCGGCAGTGACGTCGTTTAGCGTGGCCGGTGAGGACGCATCCTTGAACCCAGCCATTCGTTCATAGACAACGGCGGCTGCAGCATGGAAGCCCGCCGGCAGGGCCGAGTCGCCCATCGTGGCGGCGATCTCTTCCATCTCGCCAACGAACCGCCATGCCTTCGGTGCCGTTCCTGCGGCCGTAGAAGCGGCCCGCTCGACCAAGCCGGGTTGCGACCGTTCCCACTCGTCCGCCAGGGCATCGCTGACCCCTGAGTCCTCGGCGTATGCCGCCATGGCGAGTAGTAGGGCCGCCGAGCCCTTGCTCCAGCCGGCATAGGCCATCTTAAGCGCCGACGCCGAACCGTACGGCGTGTCGAGAGCGACAACCTCAAGCGGGCCACCATTGAGCAACTCGGCCACGGCGGCCGCAGGCGCGCCCGCGACATAGAGGCGGGTTGAGCCAACGTGCCACGCCGGCGGTCCGATGATGCCGCCATCGACCGCCATTGCGTCGCCCGACTCGACGACGTCGCCTACTTGCGTCGCCGTCGCCGGACTTACCGCGTTGGCATCGAGAAAGAGGCCGGCAAATTCGGTGGCCGCAACTGAACGAGCGACGTCGAGCGCAGCGGCTGGCGGTGCAACGCTCACGATAAGTTCGGCCTCGCTGGCCAGCGCTTCGACGGACCCGACATCGCGCAGGCCGACAGACTCGGCCCGCTCGACCGTGTCGGCACTTCGACCTGCGCCGACCCACTCTTCGTTGCCAGCCACGATCGCCGAGGCGGCGATGGATACGCCCATCTGTCCGGGGTGAAGGATTCCGATCCTGGCCATGGGGCACCCTAGCAAACCGAGCGACCGCTTGACCTCGACACTGCTTGACCTTGACACTGCTTGACCTTGACACCGTGTGAACCCGTACTCTGACGCCATGTACTCGATCGGCGACCTCGCCCAGCTTGGTGGTGTGACACCGCGTATGCTCCGGCACTACCACGAGATTCAACTACTCGTCCCGGCCGACATCGATCGCGTCACGGGGTACCGCTGGTACGCAGCGGCCCAGCTGGGCCAGCTCCTCCAAATCCTCGCCTTGAAGGACCTAGGTCTTTCGCTCGACGAGGTGAAGCGAGTGGTCGACGGCGGCGTGACGACGGCTGAGCTCCGCGGCATGCTCATCCTTCGGCGCGCTGACATTGAGACCGAGATTGTCAACAACCAACAACGACTCAACCGGGTCGAAACGCAGATCATGAGACTGGAGAAGCAGATGAGCAACCAACCACAGTCGACCGTTCAGGTCAACACGAAGACGCTGCCCGCGGTTCACCTGGCCGTGGCCTCGGCGATCAGCCCAACATTCGCATCATCCGATATCGGACCAACAATTCAGCCGCTCTACCCGCGCCTAATCGAGACGTTGGCCGCAGCAAACGTCGACATTCTCGGCCCGTCGATCGCGTTCTACGACGAGTCGGTCGATGGCGGCATCGGTGTTCACGCCGGGTTCCCGATTGACCACTCGGTAACGGAGGTAGCCGGGCTACGCGTTGTGGACCTTCCCGAGGTCCCGCTGGCCGCAACGGCGCTTCACATTGGCGACATGGCGACAGTCGACGTTGCGACCATTCTGCCGATGCGCGACTGGATCAGTGCCAACGGATTTCGTACGACGGGCTACCCACGCGAGGCTTTATCTTGCCTGTCCGGAAGATCTGTCACAGTGGCAGACAGAAATGCAGATCCCTATCGAGCTTGTTCCGTAGCGTCGGCGAGCGACTACCCAAGGGTGACGGCGAGCTCGCCGAGTCGCTCGCCCCAGCGACTCTCGAATCCGTCGATGGCGTCCCAGCCGAGGCGCCGAAGCGCAAGCTCACGTTCGGCGTGGGCGGCTGGTCCGTGGGGATGCGCCTCGACCGTGAGTGCAGTTGGACGTCCGTTGCGGATCAAGGCGAAATCGACTCGATGCTTGCCGACGTAGTAGTTGGGCCAGAAGTCAAGGTTGGTATCGGCTAGCGCCGAGGCAACCCGGGAGGGCCAAAGGCGGTGGTGGTCGACGGTTTCCTGTGGCCGGCTCAGCGGGTCGGCGTGGATGAGGTACTCGCCCGCCAGCCCAGGAGGAGCCGGGTCGGACGTGAGCACGATCATGCGTCGTCGGGCTCGCGTCACCATGACATTGAACAGATTGGCGTCGTTGACGAAGCGCCACGAGTTAGCGGCTTCCTCGGGTCCGAGCGTCAACATCGCAATGACGACCTGGTGCTCGGCGCCCTGAAACGCGTGGACGGTGCCAACGGCGATGCCGTAGTCCTCGATCTCGTCGGCCCGGTAGGTACGAAGGATCCGTTCGGTCATCGCATCGGCCTGGTCGCGGAATGGCGTGATGATGCCGATGCTCCGGACACCTTCGGCTATGAGGTCACTGACGATCTGCTCGGCCGCTGTGGTCTGCGCACCGTTGATCTTGCTGTCGTTACGACTGCCTTCGACGAATCGCACCTCGATGTGGTCGGCGTCGTGGTTGAGCGGTGTGGCGGTGGCAACGTGAAGGCTGTGTTGGTAGAAACGTCGGGCGGAGAAGTCGATCAGGTGCGGATCGCATCGGTAGTGCTCGTCAAGTTGGAAGCCATTGCCTGCTCGCGAGGCGACGTCGAAGATGCTCTCCCGGCGTATGTCAAGGCCAAGGTGGCCGGGCCCGAGGTGGGTGTCGTTCACGCGTTTCATGTCGTCATCGCTGATGAACGAGACATGACGCAACTGTCGGGGGTCGCCACAAACAACCGCTCGCTTCGCCCGCAGTAGTGCCCCGGCGGCGGCCGTCTGATCGATCTGGGACGCCTCGTCGAGGACAACAAGGTCGAACAGGCCCGGCTGGGCCGGCAGAACGTCGTCGATGTCGCGGACGGCGCCAAGCCAAAGGGGAGCGGCCTCGCCCAACGAACGGGCGTCGAGCGCGGCGAACATCGCTCGTCGTCGGTCGCGCCCGGCTGCTGGCGCGGTCGCAATGTCGCTCAACGCCCGTCGGCCCGAGGAGCTCTCGAAACTCGTCGGAGGTAGGCCGCATCAAGCCAGCGGGCGGCGGCGTCACGCATGTCGTCGTCTCGTTGGGCCAGCTGATCAAAAGACGGCACGAGCGTGAGGCCTCCGTCGGCGAGGATCCGCCGTGCCCAGAGGTAGTCGTCGAGCGCCGTCATACTGGCGATGAACTCGGGAAGGTCGGCATCTTCGCGGAGCGAGAAACGGCGGATGAGGTCGCGCCGCCGCCTGCCTCGTTTCAGGTTCGCCAACACGCCGGTGTTCTGATAGTCGGCGAGTCGATCGCGGAGGTCGTCGACGTCGCCCGCCCGGTCGAGTCGGTCTTCCATGTCGAGGCGTGAGGTCGGGTCGCCAACGAGGCGAGCGACCTGGCTCTCGGCTGCGAGCATGCGGCCAATCGAGTTGGCTAGTTGGGCTCGGTCGGCGGCTGTAGCGTCTCGGCGAGCTCGTTGCTCCGCTTCGAGCTTACGATCGGCGCCACTGTTGAGTCGGTCGAGGATCTGTTGGCGCGGGTTGTCGACCCGGCGGCCGCCGAAGGTGATTGGTTGGGGCCCAGGCGACGTGAGGAAGTGGGCCCTCAGTACGTCGACTGCGTGCGGAGAATTGGCACCGATTAGGACACTTTCTCCGCGTGCAACCGCAGCGAGCGCAATCTCGGCGACGGTATGGGTCTTGCCCGTGCCCGGCGGTCCCGAAACAGTGGTGACGCTTTGTCGCATCGACGACACGACAACCGCTCGCTGGGTTTCGTTAAGCGGTCGGGTCGGCGGTATGGGTGCATCGGCTTCTGCCAGTGTGCGAGGACCAGCACCGCCGTAGACCGCAGCGAAGGCCGTGCCGTCCAGCTTGTGGTTGGCACTCCAGTCGCGCAAGTGTTGGCCCCGATTCCCTGTTGGTGTCGGGTCGGCGACGTAGATTGCGGCGCCGGCGATGGCAGCCAGGCCAACGGTGTTTCTACGATCGACAGGGTTCTGTTCTGGGCCGGCCCACTGCATGATGACGATGCCAGCGCCGAGAGCGACTCGTTGCGCCCAGGTCTGAAAGCCGGAGTGCAGAGAGTTCTGATGGCCGGGGCCAGCGGCCTCGCCAAGCCCATAGAACGCTTCCTCCAGGAGTTTTCCGGGCGAACACTCGGTCCCCGACAAGCGGGGAGATCTCGGCGTCGTCGATTGGTGTGACCGTTCGCCGCGGCTACCCCGCTCGAGCACGACGGGGACCGACACGGCCGGAAGAACAGAACGATCGATTCTTTCCCGTGTTGTCGGTGGTCTTGCCCGAAAGCCACGCCCAGCCGAGCCGCAAAATGCTTTCGCTCGGTTGTAGCGCATCGAGCGCCGCCAGGTGGTCGCCTTGCTTGCGGTTTGCGACGGTCTCCGGCTTCGGTGGCTTGCCCCACCACGACGCTGACGGGTTGCCCGCCGAGACGAAACAGCTGAGGTGGCGCTCGCCTTCCCAGACGAAGGTTCCTTTCTTGCCCGCGACGTTTCGTTTCGCCACGGTCTTGTGGTTGCTGGTGCCAGCGAGATCACCAAGCACACGGAGTACGGCGTTGGCGTGGTCGGGTCTGTCTGGTGTCAGCGGGTGCGTCATAGCTGACGCCGAATCTAGTCGAGGATCAGCAGCTCGCTAGCCGAGCGATGAGGTGCGTCCGCACTCGATGGTGATTGGGCTACTACTGCGGACTTCTTAGAGCGCAGTCGTTTGGCCCGAGGTTTGCTTCGCCGGAGCCGGAGGGCGACGACCGTCACGAGGAGCCCGACGAAGGTGAGTATCGAGATCTGAATCGCTCGCTGGGCCAGCGCGTCCGGCACATAACCGATGGAAAGCTCGGCGTTACCGGTGCCAGTAATGATCCAACCGATTGCATAGCCATCAACCACGATTGGCTCGCTCGACCAACCTTGAGGCAGACCAGCGATCGACCAGCCCGACGCCGCGGCGTCGCTCAGGGTGAGGATGAACGGTTCCGATGCGTCTTCGATGGCGACCCGATAGTGCGAGCTTGATTCGCGCTCCCACGACATCGAGGGCGCAGTGCTCGCTTCGAACTCGGGTAAGAGTGACACTTGCACGTTGGTGGTCGGCTCGGCGGACAGGTTTCGGTAGGCCGTCGAGGTCGGTTCGCCGGTATCGAGGCCGTCGGCGTAGAGGAAGAGTTTCAGCTCGGTTGTTTCCGCCTCGGGGAAGGCGATCGACTGGCTACTTTGCCACTCGTTGGACGAGGCCAGTGGTTCAAGGGTGGCGCATCTGTTCGGCCCCTCTTGCCAGAGACAGACCCGCGCTGCGCTGCCCGACACGGTCTTGTAGTCGAACCGGAGGCGGACTGCCTCAGACTGGGGAGGGGCACCGGAATCCAGACGCAGGCCGAATGAGCAATCGCCGACAACGTGATGGCCTCGTCGGAGATGTTGCTGGTGAGTGCCGCCTCCTCTGCGGTGCGGCTGTCGAACCGGCCACAGTCTTCCATTGGCTGTACATCAGTGAGGTTGGTGATCTGTGACTCGCCAGCAACGGTGAGCTCATGATCGCCGGCCTCCAGCGACACGGATTGGCGCACCGGCTCGGTGACGGTCGCCGTGGCAAGGGTCGTGATTGGACGGACCGTGATTTGGTCGTAGTCGGTCTTCGTCGCCTCGCCGTTGTCTTGCCCATCGGCATAAAGGAAGAGGCGGATCGAGGTCGCAGTGGGGTCCAAGTCGACGAGCGCTGCGTAGTCGGTCCACTCGGTCACCGACCGCAGGGGAGCGGCGGCAGCGCAGACATCCGGACCCTCCTGCCAGATGCAGAACCGGGGCCGAGCAACACCATTGCTCTTGTAACGGAACGACAGCTGCACGATTGGTTGAGGCGATTCGATTGGCGCCCAAATGCACGCCGCATGCGCTTTGGCTTCGAGGGACACCGTTGTTCCGCTCGCGCTGGCGATATGGCCAAGAGCAGCCCCGGTTCGGTCGTCAGCCCTGGCGCAGTTTTCGGGGGGCCCGAAGGCACCAAGAACAGACTCAGCACTGAATCCGAGTGCGGCGACCCGCTCGCCTGGGTCGAACGTGAAGGCCGACGCCTTGGACAGAAGGATGGGGCTCGCAGGGGCCTCGCCCTGGAGGGCGACGACATCGTCTGTCGGGACCCCGAACTCCAAGGTGATCGGCTCGAAAAGTCGTGAGTTGTCGATCGCAATGGCGTCGCTGCTGGCCAGTTGAAGCGGCGACTCACCCGTTGACGTAATCCGCAGCGGCTCGTCGGCAAGCCCGGTCGAGGCCTGAAGAGTTTGCGAGTTGGCCAGACGGAAGGTGACGGAGCCGTTGGCGTCGGCCGGCTCCCAGATCACGCCGTCGACAACTGAATCGAGCGAGACCGCTACTGCATTCGCGGGCAACGCCGCAACGGGAGCGCCGTCCGGTGCATTGTCGCTCGATGTGCCAATTGCGGTGTCGAGTACCCGGACGAACTCGGCTGACGGCATGTTGTAGACGACCGCCATCGAGTTGTTGATTATCGGCCCGTCTGTGAACGCGGCCCCCGCCGTTGCAACCATCTCGGCGACCTGATCGGCCTTGGGGGCACTGGTCGCCTGAAGGTCGAAACGGATGACGAGGTTGTTCGCACCGAGCGATCGCATGAGCGGCTCGACCGATGCCGCGTCGCCGTCGATCAGGCGCTGCTCTAGTGTCGCCATGAGGTAGTCAACACCTTCGGGCGGCGAGAAGTAACCGCCGGGCAGGCGTTGGAGCGTCGGACGATCGGTGAGTTGGTCGAAGAATGAATCGACACCGTGGTATCCCCACGACGTCGTGACTTGATAGTACGAATTGAGCGGCAGGAGGATCGACTTCCCCGCCGCGGGTGTGGCATTTACGGCATCGGCGACGGCGTACCAGTCGTCGGGGATCTGGACGTGGGAGGAGGGAAGCGGCCCGCGGTCGGCCGTGATGACACCGCCGCTCCACAGCGGTTGTGGCGCCATAGCCGCACCGAAAAGGGCGACGTAGAGAACGGCCCTGGCGGCGTGAGCAACGGTCTCGCGGCGTTGCTTCGTCCACTCGATGATCGCAGTGATGGTCATGGCGCTGAGCGCGACATAGATCAACACGATGAGCGGTCCGACTTTCGACATTGGTTCGCGAAGGAGCCAGAGTCCGGGAACGTGTTCGTACAGCCACAGGTTGACGCCCTTGAACGGGTCGTGGATGCCCTTCGCCAAGAAGATGAGGATGAGCACGGCACCGACGAAGGCAGCTGCCGTTTTGCGACGCTTTGGCTTGACGAGCAGCACCGAGCTGAAGGCGAGGAGGGGGAATACGAGGCGAAGGGCGGGCCATATCCCTTGGTCGAGCCTGGCGGCATAGGGGTAGTACTCGGGATACGGCCAGCCCCAGTGCGCCTTGAGCGTGACGACGTTGACGATCGAGTTCTCGGCGTGTGACCAGCTCCACGCGGCAGCGTCCGTTTGGGCCGCAACCTGGACGCTCTCGCTTCCGCCGAGCACGGTGAGGTACAGGGGAACGATCCACCACAGCGAAACCAGGATGGCGAACGGTGCCGCCTTTGCGAGATACCGGATGGCGGGCATGATGCGATAGCGGTCGCCGTGGATGGGGGAGAGCAGGGTGAGCCCAATCATCCACATGACGAGGACGGCGAGGAGGGGCGGGTTCACCGAGAGGTAGGAGACAGGAAGAATGGCGAGGGCGAAAACGGCGAACGGCGGTGCCTCGTCCGCAGCCGCCCGAACAATCAGGCCGCCGAGCACACCACCGACACCAATCGCGAGAACAAAGATCGGGTTTGGTAGCAGTACGAGGACGAAGGGGTTGATCGGCCCCAAAACGCCGACAACGGCTGATGCGACAAGGCTTCGCGTGAACGCTCGGGCGAAGTAGATGGAGCCATACGAGGCGAAAGCCATCAGCAGGGCGGTGAAGACATGCTGGGCGGTTGCGGGCGACCCGCCCAGTGCACCGACGGCATTGATGATCAAGACGTCGAGTGAGCGTGCGACGTCATAGGAAGGGGAGCCAGCTCCGCTGAGCTGATGGTTCCAGAGTGAACCAAGCTCTGATGCCATGCCCTCGCGAAGAAATGGATTGATGTCGCCGCTGGCGACGAAATACCCACGACGGAACCAGTTGAAGGTCGTCGATGCGGCAAGGCACATTGGCATCAGGTAGCTGAAGACCACCCAGAAGAGACGCGTTGATGACAGCGCTTCGGACGCCTTGCTGGCTTGCGCCCTATCGGACATGCGCTAGCGGCCGGCGCGCTGGCCAACAGTGAAGCCGGCGAGTTCCGCCGTCTTCAACACCACGAGCTGGGTGCCAACGAGCGGGTTTCGGGCCACGGCCTTCGCCAGAGGTCGAACTCGGCCTGCGATACCGGTGCGGTGAGCGGGGGTGGCCCTCTCGTTGCTGCCCGCGGTGGAACCAACGCCGTAGTAGCGCTTCTTGCTGAACGTCTCGCGTAGCGAGATGTGACCCTCGTCGTGCCAAATCCTCGATGTGACTCGGCCAATGCCCCAGCCCTCGAGTTGTAGCCGGTCGGGGAGATCCCAGTCTTCGCGACCGTTGAGTCGCTCGTCGTAGCCGCCGATGGAGCGGCAGGCGTCGGACCGGAAGACACGAGCCGCTTCAACCGCCGGATCACCGATGTAGAGCTCCTTCTCCATGATCCGAGCCGGTGCCCACGGTCCCTCGCCGAAGGCGAGTTCGGGAATGACCAGCGCGCCAAGTGCGGGCTCGTGAGTGAGCAGTGAAACTGCCTCGTTTGCGATGCCCGGCTCCAAGACCATGTCGGAGTCGATGAAAACGACGAACTCACCCGTCGCCAACGCGAGTCCGTGATTGCGTTGGGCGCTCCGTTCGGGACCACGCCGCACGGCCAGATCGGCCAGCTCGGATGCCACCTCGAACGTGTTGTCGGTCGAGTCGTTGTCGACGACGATGAGCTCGACATCGGCGTTGGCCTGGTTTGTTATCGACTGGAGACAGGCCTCAATGGTGCGCCCTGAGTTTTTCGTCGGGACAACGAAGGTAATCCGGCCGGCCACTTGTTGGTTTTCGGCAGCAATCTGGTTGTCCACGGTGAGTCTCCACGATCAGACAGCGGGTAGCAATGGCGCTGCAATCCGGCGACCCGGCTCCGTGGGTCTCGTGTTCAACGAACACATGTGGATTGCAGCCTGCAGCATGCGTGATGCCACCCCATCCCAATCGCCCGTTCCACGCGGGAGTTGAGGAGTTGGGCTCGCCATCCAGTCGTCGATGACCTCATCGATGGCCGTTGCCATAGCTACCGGGTCGGGTTCAACCAGGACACCGTCAGCGGCGGCGATGGAGTCTCGCAGTCCGGCGACGTTGTAGCCGATGCTTCTCGTGCCGACGGTGGCGGCCTCGTCGACAACGAGACCCCAGCCTTCTCGGGTCGAGGTCACCAGCAGCGCGTGGGCTCGGGCGACAAGTTCGAACTTTCGCTCGTGGGAGACTCGGCCAAAGAACGTCACACCCGGTGCGTCAAGGGCTTCGAGCTCCTCACGGACTGGCCCGTCACCGATCACCCAGAGTTGGGCGTCGGGGCGAACGAGTCGCAGCTCCGCGAGTGCCTCAAGTGCATGGTCTGGTCGCTTGTTCGACGAGAGCCGGCCCACGAACACGAGTGTCGGAGTCGACTCTTTGGGGTAGGTCACCGAAATCGGTTCGTCATCGACGGCCGGGGGGATCTCGACGACCCGCTGCATGCCGTACTCGATAAGCGAATCGTGGGTCGACGACGACACGGTCAGCGTCGGGACATAGCGATATCGGGCGAGCCAGCGAGGTTCCAGGACCCAGCGACCAGCGACGGCAATAGGAAGTGGCATCTCACGGAACCAGACTTCGCGAGCGACCTGATGGGCAAAGGCGACGACCGGTGTCTCTCCCGCCCAATCGGGGCAGAAAAACGGTCGCGTATTGATCTGGTCGATGATGAAATCGAACCGGCCCGGCGGCTGGCTTTCGTACCAGAGTCGTGCTTCTCGATACACCGAGTAACGACTGCCGCGGCGCACGATCGTGACCCCGTCTCGTTCCTCCGACGCCGCTTCGCCTGCGACGGCAGCACAAAAAATGGTGACCTGATGGCCTGAAGCCACCCAGCGACGGGCGACCTCATGGGTGTATACCTCGGCACCTCCACCTCGTGGGTGTGACAGGTCTCGCCAGTTGCAGATCAGTATGTTCATGCCACCGCTCCCGATCCGACCGTGGGGGCCGTTGTCGCCGGGCCGCGGTCGAGTTGGCTGTTGAGCGTTGCACGTAGCCGAAGGGTGGCCATCACCATGCCGAGCCCACTGCCAACATCGATGAGGCTCGAGAAACGGTGCGTTGTCGATACCGGCGCTTCGACGAGGCGGCGGTGTTGCGTGCGTGACGCAATAACCAGCATCTCCAGCTCGAATGCGAGCCCGCTCGACGTGGTGAGCGGGATGACGTCTCTGACGGTTTCTTGACTAAACACCTTGCAACTGACTTGGCAGTCCTTGACCTTCACCTGGAAGAGGAGCTGCAGGAGTTGTTGGTAGCCCCACGACGCGAGTCGGCGAATTGCTGGGTAGTTGGTGGTCGATTCGGGGTGACGCTTTGAACCAACGACCGCATCACAGTCATAGAAGTCTCGAAGCTCGACAAACCGGACGATTGTGGCAGGGTCTATGCCCGTTTCAGGGTCGAAGAACACGACGTTGCGACCGCGACTGCTCGTCGCGCCCAAACGGAGTGCGCTTTGGGCATCGGCCAGTCCACGGCCCGGTAGGCAGCTCACGTGATCGGCCCGCCCACCCGAGATTCGTTGGATGAGCGCCCGTTTCGCCACGGAGCCGTCTCGACTGACGGCGATGATCTCGTAGTCCCAGCCGGCCCGTGCCGCCGCGGTGGTGATTGATCGGAAAACCTCGATGGAGCCAGGCGTGTCGGCTCGGTACGGCACGACGATTGACACATCGAGCGTCGACACGGTCGAGCTCGGCGCCCGGGTCTGTACGGTCTGCGGTCGCACCGATATTGGCCGGCTAAGCGACGCAACGAGCGCCGTTCCGGCCGCAATGGTGGCGATCGCCAGGGCGAGCGGGGTCGCCGGGATGGCGACTGCGAGTACGGCGACAATGACGAGACCGAGCCACGACCGGGCGCTGCCTCGGCCCAACGCAAGTCGGAGGTGCATTGCCAGATTGCCGAGCGCGAGCACCGAGGCGCTGATGGTGAGGGCGACGACGAGTGAGCGGTCGGGGGCGTAGTCGGCGCCAAACCCGACGACGACGAGCCAGGGGCCAAGAATCGCCATACCGGCAACGTTGGCGATCGCGAAAGCGACGGAGGCCAGCACGGAGGCGCGAATGATGCGTTGTCCCTCGCTAGCGTCGGCGGCGGCGGCGAGCCGGGCGTGGGCGATTTGAGCGATTGCCTGGGGCAGGAAGAGGGCGGCTCGACCGCCCATGGCCGCCGCCGCGTACAGGCCAGCCTGTTCCGGGGTCAGGATGCGGCGAGCGATCACGAGGTCGGCAGCGAGCAGGACCCAAAGCCCAGCGAATGCGATTGATGACGTCGTGAGATCCGCCGCGCCCACCCTCACTCGCCGGGCGCAATGGCCAAGGCGTGAAGCGATCGACGTCGAGAGGGCCAAGGCAAGCACGTACTCAACCATGACCGTCAGCATCATCGCCTTGGTCTCGGTGTCGCCTGGCTGTAGCAGGAGCCATGCCGCGCCAACACGGGTGGCCGTTGTCGCGAGGACGATTGTGGCGAGCCGACCGAATCGAGCCTCGGCCATCAAGATTCCACGGCCGATGGTCGAGAGGAACGCCGCGGGAGCGAAGGCGGCGACCCAGAGGACCGCGCCAGCCGAGTCAAGGCGCAGGCTGTTGGCAATGACCGGTGCGCTCAGCGCGATGCAGGCGCTGAGGGCGAGGCTCCCGGTGAGGCCGCGCCGGACGAATGGGCGGATCGTGTAGTCGCCGCCGCGAGCGAAGAGTTTGGCCGCTGAACGGGTGACGGAAACTTGAATGGCTGCCGTCGGCAATGCGAGGGCGAGCATGATTCCGAGCGTTGATGCGAGGGCGCCGTAACTTGCGGGACCGAGGCGGCGGGAAGCAACGGTGTGGAACAGGAAGTTGCCGACATTGCTGAGGGCCATTGCCGCGACAAACGAGACCCCACCGCCTCCTCGTGGGGAAGCGGGTGGCTCGGGTGTTGGCGCAGTGGCGATCTCGTCGGCGTCCGCTGTTCTCGTCACCGTCGCAATGCGAGGGGAGAGAAGCGAACGAGACACTAGGCCTCCGTCAACGAGCGCTTCCGGTAAGCCACGAGGGCCCCACCAGCGGCGACGAGTGCGAGGCCGCCAGCGAGCATCAGGTTGGTTTCCGAACCGGTATAGGCGAGTTGACCGCTACCGCCGGCATTGGCTGCGGCGGGGGCCGGGTTGGTCGCAGCTGCTTGGGCGACCGTGACTTGGATGCCGAGCACGAGGATGCCGCCACTGGCGTTGGCTCCGGTGGCGTTGACGGTTTGCGTGGCGCCAGCGAAGCTGCTCGGCAGAACAACGGTGGTCGCGATCTCACCAGCCGCATTCGCGATGGTGACGCCAAGCACGGTCGGCGTCGTGCCGACGGTAATTTGCACCTCGGCCCCAGGGGCGTAGCCACCCCCGGTGATACGTAGTGACTCACCCGCTGAGATCTTGCCGTCGTTGTTGGTGTCCGAGAGCGCCAACGTGCCGTTCTGCACCGGGTATTCCTGGGCCAGAGCTGGCCCGGCGAGCATCGCTGCGAGCGCCACGGCGCCTACGAGTGATCGGGTGAGCTGTTTTTCCACGTGCCATGATTCGTCTCCGAAGGTGTGCTTGCTGTAGTCCGCATCGGCACAGTGCGCGGGGAAGTTAAGCGTTTCAGCCAGTTGGGACGCCCGGCGCGGCCGCTCGTTGGGCGTGATCCGTCGTGTGGCCAGCGGGAATGGGTTGTTGGCGCTACGGGGTGGCGGCGGCCAGCGCAACCTTGTCATCGAGTGGTCCGAAGACAAAAATGACGGCCACTGCGGCGAAGATGGCAGCGCCGACGAGCATCGCAGCTGTCGTTGAGTAGGCGCCATGAATCGCGGCTGCGCCGGAGCGGGCCGACCGTTTGGCCATCGGACTGACGGCCACCCACGCGGCCATCACGGACGCCCGTTGCTCGGTTGGGGCCGCGGAGGTGGCCGCGTCTTGCAAGCTCGGAATGCAGGTTCCGTCGCCGAGCCCGTAGATGATCGATGCGGCGACGACGATGACGAGCGATGGCCCGATGGCGACGCCGAACGCAGCCATCGAGATCAGGGCCGAAGCGCTGACGAGCAGACCCCGTATTCCGAGCCATGCTCGAAGCCGACTAAGGTTGAGCGCCACAACGGTGGCCCCAATAGCTGGCACCGACAAAATGAGGCCCCGATCGCGGGCGCCGAGGCCGAACTCTCGCTCGAGGTGGACCGGTAGGGCTGTCAAGAACACGCCGAAGATGACGACGAAGAGCAGGAATCCCGACACAATGACGACGCGAATGACCGGCTGGTCGATAGCCGTTCGAGCACCGCGGATCTGGTCCCTAAGCGATCGGTCGATGGGCACATGCGATTCGGGGAGGAAGCGGTATGTGGCGATACCGATTGGGATGCCAATGCCAGCGAGGGCGAGCGAGACGCGCCAGTTTGTTGCCTCGGCAATGAAGCCAGACAGCGAGGGGACGAGGGCCAAACACACCGTGAGCACTGCGGAGTTCTGTCCGATGGCCTTGGTGCGGGCGACCCCCTGCCAGTGATCGCCAATGATGACAACCGCCAAGTTAATGAGTCCGGAGGCGCCGATCCCTTGGAAGAAGCGGGCCACGAGAAGCAGGGTGAACGTCGGGGCCAGCGATGTTGCGAGACCGGCTATCCCGAAGAGGAAAAGGCACGGGAGCAAGATGCGCCGCCGCCCGTAGCGATCGGCAAGCACCCCCATGATCGGGGCGAGGATGATGCCGGGCGCTGGCGCGATCGCAACCAGAAAACCCGCTCGTCCGTCTGGCTGGTTGAAGTGGTCGAGGACATCCGGGATGTTGGGTGTCAGCAGCGTGTTGGTGAAGATCCCACAAATCGTGATGAGGAAAAGAAGCCCGATCGGTGGTCGCTTACGCGTCACCAAGTTCTCCCCGAATTGCCGCGGTCGCGGTCTGGGCGATCGTGGCGATGGTTGGTTCGTCTACGGTAAGCGGCGGGCCGATCAGGATCGCATCGCCGACATTGCCATCGACGGCCGACGTGCAGGGGTAGACCGTCAGACCCCGAGCAAACGCCGCGGCGACGATGCGCTCCGACACGGTGAGCGAACGGTCGAATGGCTCTTTTGTCGACCGGTCGGCCACGAACTCGACTCCGGTGAGTAGCCCAAGGCCACGAATGTCGCCAACGTGTGGGTGATCTGCGAGCTGCGATCGGAGTTGGGATCGCAGCGATTCGCCTTTGGCTTGGCAGGTTTCGACCAGTCGTTCGTCTTCGATGACGTCGAGGACGGCGTTGGCGACAGCCGCGCCGAGTGGGTGATGCGACCGGGTGAATCCGTGGTTGAAGCCGCCGTTCGCGTCGATTGCCGCCTGAATTCGTCCGTCGGCAATGACCAGACCAAGCGGCCAGTAACCGCTCGAAGCGCCCTTGCCGCAGGTGATGATGTCGGGTGTGACCCCCCAATGCTGCATGGCAAAAAGCCGACCAGTTCGGCCGAAGCCGGTCATCACCTCGTCGGCAATGAGCAAGACGCCGTGGTCAGCGCACACGCTTGCCAGCGCGGGCCAATACCCATCGGGCGGCATCGCCCCGGCGAGGGTCGCACCGCTGATTGGTTCGGCGATGAGGGCGGCAACCCGCTCGGAGCCGACGGCCGCGATCGTGGCGGCGAGCTCGTTTGCGTGGTCGGCTGCAGTCCAGTCACTTCGATAGACGTTGGCCGACGCGATCTTGACGGTGTGGCCGAGCCATGGCTCGTACCCCGATCGAAGGGCGGCGCGGTCCGACGCATCGAGCGCGCCCCGACTGTTGCCGTGGTAAGCCCCATGGCGGGCGATGATGATGTGGCGGTCGGGGCTGCCAGTAGCCACGTGGTAGGCCCGGGCCATTTTGATGGCCGTCTCGTTGGCCTCACTTCCGCCGCTCACGGTGAAGATCGCGTTGTCGTGTACGGGTGCCAATCGAGCCAGACGATCGGCGAACCGAGCGAGGGGTTGATTCTGAAACTGGGTGGCGTGGACGTAGTCAACGGTTGATGCCTGCTGGGCCATCGCGGCCACGACATGAGGGTTGGCG
>JAWKIN010000014.1:0-103596 GCA_041394345.1 Acidimicrobiales bacterium
ATGACCAGCTGGGCGAGGTCGCCGAGTTCGTCTTTCACCCACAGGCGCAGGTCAGTGGCGACCTGGTCGTTGCGGCTCCGGCCGGTGTGGAGCTTGGCCCCAGCCGGCGCGAGCTCGGTGACTCGTCGCTCGACGGCGGTGTGGATGTCTTCATCAGCAGGCGCCCAGGCAAACGCGCCGGTCGATATCTCGGCCTCGACCTGGTCGAGCGCACCGAGGATGGCGTCACGTTCGGCCTCGGTGACCAGACCAACCGCCGCCAACATCGAGACGTGAGCCCGTGAACCTTCGATGTCTTGGCGGTACATCCGCTGATCAAAGGGCAACGAGTCGTTGAGCGCCTGGAGTGCCTCGGAAGGCGAACCCTCGAACCGCCCGTGCCAGAGTGTCTGTCCCGTCGGCGACGGCTCCGACATCAGGAGATCCCGCCGCGCTTGGCTGAATAGTTGCGCAAACGAAGGGCGTTGAGCTTGATGAAGCCCTCGGCGTCGGCCTGGTTGTAGGCGCCACCGTCCTCTTCGAACGTGGCGATCATCTCATCGAACAGGGTGTCGTCGCTCTTGCGACCGATGACCTCGACGTTGCCCTTGAATAGTTTGAGGCGAACGACGCCATTGACGAACCGCTGGCTGTAGTCAATGGCCTGCTGCAGCATGAACCGCTCGGGGGCGAACCAGAAACCGTTGTAGATGAGCTTGGCGTAACGCGGCATGAGCTCGTCCTTGAGGTGAGCGACCTCACGATCGAGCGTGATCGACTCAATGGCCCGGTGAGCCCTCAGCATGATGGTGCCGCCCGGGGTTTCGTACGCTCCCCGACTCTTCATACCGACGAAGCGGTTTTCGACAATGTCGAGACGACCAATGCCGTTGGCTCCGCCCACCTCGTTGAGCTTGGTGAGCACGGTGGCTGGACTCATCGCCACCCCGTCGATGGCGACGATGTCGCCCTTCTCGTAGGTCAGGTCGATGAAGGTCGCCTCGTTCGGCGCGGCCTCGGGGCTCTGGCTCCACCGCCACATCTCTGATGGCGGGTAGTTCCAGGGATCTTCGAGCGGCCCACCCTCGTAGGAGATATGGAGCAAATTGGCATCCATGGAGAACGGCGACTGCGTGCCCCGCTTCATCTCCACGGGGATGTTGTGCTTTTCCGCGTAGGCCAAAAGCGACTCGCGGCTGCCGAGGTCCCATTCACGCCACGGCGCAATGACCTTGATGCCCGGGTTGAGGGGCAGGCACCGAGTTCGAAGCGGACCTGGTCGCCAGTTCTTGCCGGTGGCGCCATGGGAGACTGCGCTGGCGTTGGTCTCGCTGCGGATTTCGACGAGACGCTTCGAGATGAGGGGACGCGCCATTGAGGTCCCGCAGGCCCGCCCTCGTAGATCGTGTTGGCCCGGAACATCGGAAACACGAAGTCGCGAACGAACTCTTTCTGACGTCCTCGATGTAGATCGACTCGGCCGGGACGCCCATGGCGAGCGCCTTCTCGCGGGCAGGCTCGATCTCGCCACCTTGGCCCAGATCGGCGGTGAAGGTCACTACTTCACAGTGGTATTCCTCCTGCAGCCACTTCAGGATGATTGATGTATCAAGGCCACCTGAGTAGGCCAGC
Organism: Acidimicrobiales bacterium; assembly: GCA_041394345.1. Taxonomy (GTDB): domain Bacteria; phylum Actinomycetota; class Acidimicrobiia; order Acidimicrobiales; family SZUA-35; genus JBBKWJ01. The sequence goes on from JAWKIN010000014.1 coordinate 1,612, forward strand.
ACAACCTTGTTGACGTCCACGTTTCTCCAGAGTTCAGTCCGGTCAACTGTACCGGAATGACCCTGGTGGGCGTCCAACCTACGAGAAGTCTTCGGCCAAAAACTCGTTTGTATTGCGTGGACCCGTGCTCGGCCGTTCATTCTTGGGCCCTCAGCTCGACCCGTCGTGAATCTTGCCCGAGATCCTCGGTAGATCGGCGAACTGCCGGCGGATGCGCTTGTAGCCAGACAGATTAGTCCGGAGGAAGGTAGATATCACCCGCCGTTTCGGCCGTTGGGGCGACGCCTGGAGCCAGATCACAAGCCTTCGGCACATTGCCGCGGAGTGCATCGGGCGAAGGATGATGGCTGCCTCGGCGACGGCGGGGTGCTCGATGAGCGCCGACTCAAGCTCGAAGGGGCTGATGCGATAGCCCGACGCTTTGAAGACGTCGTCGGCCCGACCGACATAGGTGATGTAGCCATCGGCATCGGTGAACGCCCGTGGATAGAAGCCGTCGCGCATCACGTCAGCCGTCTTCTCATGGTCGTCGGCATACGCCGTCATAAGCCCGACGGGACGATCAACCCCTAACGTGACGCAGAGTTCGGGTCGCCCGGGACGCCGTCGGCGTCGAGGAGTTCGATGCGGGACCGGGCACGCCCCATCGATCCTGCTTTGACCGGACTGCCTGGCGTATTGCCGACCTGGGCCGTGGTTTCGGTTTGGCCAAGCCGTCGCAATGGTGAGTCCCCACCCTGTTCGCACCTGTTCGATAACTTCCGGGTTGAGCGGCTCACCAGCCGAGATGAGCTCGGTGAGAACGACCTCGTAGGCTGCCAGGTCTTCCTGTATCAGGAAACGCCAAACGGTCGGTGGGGCGCACAGCGTGTTGACCCCGTAGGTAACAAGGGTGTCGAGCACGTCGGGGCCCGAGAACCGGCCGTAGTTGTAGATGAAGACGCAGGCCTGGGCGTTGAGCGGGGCAAAGAAGCAGTTCAGGCATGTTTGGCCCACCCAGTGAGCTGATCGTCCAGTGCACGTCTCCTGGCTGAAGGCCAGTACATCGTGGCGAGATGGCCTACCGGGTAACTGAGCTGGTGAAGCACGAGCTGGACGAGACGTCGTGCCCGATGTGAAGTATTCGATGGATCGGATCGCTGGTTGTCGTCGGCTCGGCCGTGGTGAAGGCCGACGAAACGGATTCGCTACCCCGATAGTCGACCCAGCCATCCGGCACCGCACCAACGCTCACCACCACCTCGTCGGTGACATGGTCGGCGAGCGCATCGAAGGTGGCCACACCAGCATCGTTGGTGAGGACAAAAGTGCGGCGTTGCCCCGCTCGATCCGGTCGGCCAAGTCGTCGGCGGCCAACAGCGTGGTAGCTGGCGGCGAGCAGGTCGACTTCAAAGGGGCACCTCGTTGCCAAGCATCACGAGCACGCGGTCACCACGGCGGAGGCCCAAACCGACGAGGAAGTTGGCCACCTGCCTGATCGGGCCGAGAGCTCGGCGTAGGTCAGCCTGGCTTCCTCGCCCGTCTCTTCCACAATGTGCAGCGCCGGGTTAACGTTGCCGCTGGCAATGTGGTCGAAGTAGTCCGTTGCCCAGTTGAAGTTCGCTAGCTCCGGCCACGTGAAGGCCCCAACAGCGGCGTCATAGTCCGTCCGGTGTTGCAGGAGAAGGTCAGCTGGCGCGCAAGAAGCGGTCGAGATCAGACGATGGGGGTGCAGACATCTGTGTCCTCCGTAGTCGGCGTGGGGGCATCTCATCATGTCGTTGGTTGTTCGGCAAGCCCATCGGTGGGCCCAACGGGCACGAGCCCGGCAAGTTCGGCTTCAGCGGTCTTCGTCGTATCGTCGAAAAAGCACGGCGGCCGTTGTAGAGCACGACACCGGCCAGCCCGGAGAGCCGGATGTAATGAGATCGTCGCCAACATCGCGGCCAAAGGAGGTAAGGACGGCGAACACCATGACGCCAACGGTCTGTGACAACTTCGAGGAAGGTGCGGGCGGCGAAGAACACCGGTCGTGGCGTCGCCGGTTGTCACGGCGGAGTGCTCGGCAATATCGGACAGGATCCAGGCGGGAATAACCGAGAGGATCGCAAACGGCACGGCAAAGACCACGACGAGACCGATTGCTTGCAGGATTGGCGGAAAGGGAAACAGGCCAAGGAACGTCGACGGCTGACCAGGCAAAGCCGACGATGACCATCAGATTTGGCCGACGTATGGCTGGCGAACCGATTGACGGCGGGATAGAGCACCATCGCCACGAGCACCATGGCCCCAAGGAGAGGCGCACTGAGCGACTCGTCCAGCTCAAGCAGCACCGTGATGTAGTAGAGCAAGCCCGTCTGAATAATCATGAGCCCGCAGAAGTACGCAAAGTCGGCAGCCAGGTATAGCGGAAGAAGTCGTTGCCGGTCACCGTCTTGATGGCTTGGCGAAGCGGCACTGCCGACGGAGCCGATCGAGCCCAGCGGGGCTCATCGATGACGAAGGTCGATAAGCATGAGTACCCCGGCGACCGTTAAGCCACGAGGGCAACGGCGTATTGCCACGACCGAAGGGCCGAGACGCCGCCGTCGTTGAACAGGTCGGCCAAGAAGGCGTCATGGCCGCAATCACGATGCCGATCGACCAGGCAACGGTGGTCCAGGTCGTGAGGTCAAGTCGCTCGGCGGTGCGCCCAAGGTCGGCCACGAGGGCAACGCAGGGGGTCCCATACGCTGTGAGCGCAACGTAGAGCACGGCTTGCACGCCGAGGAGCCACACGATGTTCCAGCCTGACTCGTCTTGGATGGGGCGGTACAAACAGCAGTACCGAGAAGACCGCCGTCGGTAGCGCACCCCACCGCATGAGGGGGATGCGCTCGGCCCGGCGGTGCCGTGAGCGGTCGGAGATGATGGCGACTGCTGGGTCGGTTACCGCATCGATAATGCGGCCGACCGCCGCGACCAGCACCGATTGCGTTGAGCACGAGCAGGATCGACTTATCGCTCACCAGCTGGGGTAGGCCAGCGTTCTCGGGTGGAAGATAGAAGAAGACGATCAGGATGTTGAGCAGGTTGACTGTGAGGCCGATGACGACCCGCTTCGGCAGCGGCTCACTCATTCGCGTCTGACGACTCTCCCGGGAGCCCAGCGAGCGCAGAACGACGCGGCGAGCGATCGTCCACCACCCTCGGTAGCCAGGGCAAAGAGGGTGTCGTCGCCAGCCACGGTGCCGAGCAGGCCGACCAGGCCCGATCGAGCGCAGACGCCACAACGTGGGCGGACCCCGGGGCGTTCGCAAGACAACGATGTCGCCCGACCGTTCGACTTCGACGAGCCATTCGCCCAGCACCCGGCGCATGTGATCTTCCGGTGCGAGCTGGTCGGTTGGCTGCTCGGGAATGGCATACACGGTCTGGCCGCCTGGCACCCGAACCTTTATGGCCCCGAGGTCTTCGAGGTCGCGCGACACTGTGGCTTGTGTGGCCACGATGTCGAGTTCGGCGAGGAGTTCGACCAGCTGGCCCTGGCTCGTGACGGCCTGATCCGATAACAGCTGAGCGGATTCGATGCTGGCGCTGGCCTTACCTGCAGCCACGTCAGTTCGCCGCCGACCGTTGTTGACCAAGCCACGCGAGGACACCTCGGATCGCGTTGAGTCGGTTTGCGGCTTGAGGCCAGATCCGGCTTGCTGCACCATCCATCACCTCATCGGCAACTTCTTCGCCGCGATGAGCGGGCAGACAATGCATGAAAATGGCACCCGGTGCGTCTGACATCATGGCGTTGTCGATGGCGTAGCCCGCAAATCGGCCAGGCGTTGGTCACGTTCGGCTTCTTGGCCCATCGAGGTCCACGTGTCGGTGTAGACACGTCCGATCCGCCGAGCACGTCGGCGGGACGTTGGCCAACGGTGATCGTTGTCTTGGTGGCTCTGAAACGGCGAGGTCGGCTATGCTGAAGGTGTAGCCCTCGGGCGATGCGATGCGGAACTCCCCACCAAGCTTGGTGACCGCAAGAGCGAGCGAGCGAGCAACATTGTTGGCGTCGCCGATGTAGGTGATGGTCCGTCTGGCGACAGCACCGAACTCGGCCTCGATAGTGGGCGACGCCGGCGATGGCCTGGAGCGGATGGCTAACGTCAGACAGCAGGCTGACGATCGGCACCAGGTTGAGCCCGGCCATGCGTTCGAGGACGGCGTGCGAGAACACCCGTGCGCAGATGACGTCGTGGAAGCATCGCCAGCGTGCGGGCAACGTCTTCGGCTGATCTGCGCGGGTGTCGATGCCGACCTCGTTGGCCGTTATGTAGACCGGGTGACCACCGAGTTGGACGACAGCCATCTCGGTTGAGTTGCGGGTGCGGGCCGACGGCTTCTCGAACACGCAGGCAATGCCCTGGCGGCGGTAGGGGTCATCCAGCGTCGCAGGGTCGGCGTTGGCGAGGGTGAGCACCTCGCAACTCGCTCGCCGTGAGGTCTTCGAGTCCAAGCAGGTGTCTCATGACGCCTCCAGAGCATCTTGCAGTTTGACGATCGCGTCGGCGATATGGGTGTCGGTGATGATAAGCGGCGGGGCCAGACGCAAGGCCGACTCGGTGACGGCATTGACGACAAGACCGCCCTCGAGCGCTCGGGCCGCAACCGCCCTGGCGTCGATCCCGTCGTTGAGCTGGATGGCGAGGAGCAGCCCCAACCCGCGCACTTCTTTGACCTGCGGGAGCGCGAGCGCCGCGTCGGTAATCGCCTGACCGGCGGCCCGAGCAAGCCCAGGTGCATCGATCGCCTTCATGGTGTCGAGCACCGCTCGGGCGGCGGCGGTTGCGAGTGGCTGCCCGCCGTAGGTGGTGGCGTGATCGCCAGGCCTAAACGACGCCGCGACGTCGGCCTTGGCCCACATCGCCCCGATCGGCATGCCGTTGCCGAGCGCCTTGGCCATGGAGATCACATCGGGCATCACGCCGAAGTGCTGGAAGCCAAACCATTCGCCCGTGCGGGCCAGACCGGTCTGGACTTCGTCGACCATCATCAGGATTCCCCGCTCGTCACAAATGCGGCGAATACCTCGGAAGTAGGCTTTGGTGGCGGGATTGACGCCACCCTCGCCTTGTACGGGTTCGATCAAGATGCCGCAGACGGTGTCGTCGAGCATTGCCTCGAGTTCCTCAAGATCGTTCCACACGACATGCTTGAAACCCTCCGGCAGGGGCTGGAATGTTTCCCATTTGGCCGGCTGGCCCGTGGCGTGCAGCGTGGCCAAGGTTCGCCCGTGAAAACTCTGGTAGGCCGACACGATGTTGTGCCGACCGTGCCCACCAAAACGCCGCGCCAACTTGATTGCCGCCTCGTTCGCTTCGGCCCCCGAGTTACAGAAGAAGACTTGACCCAGCGGGGCGAGGTCGCCCGCGATGAGCTCGTCGAGCGTTTGGGCAACGGCGGCGTTGTGCTCGGTCGCAAAGAGGTTGGACACGTGCAGGAGGCGGTTTGCCTGTTGGCTGATGGCCTCGGCGATGCCCGGGTGCGCGTGCCCGAGTGACGTCACGGCCAGGCCGGACAGGAAATCGAGATACTGCCTACCGTGGGAGTCCCACAGGTACGCGCCCTCGCCTCGGATGAATTGCACCGACGGCGGGCCGTAGGTTGGCATGATCGGACAGCGCACAAGATGGCTGTCGGCCTGAACGGCGTCGGTATGCGTGCTCATGATTCTCCAGCGGAGTCGGGGCCGAGGGTGATTTTGGTGCCAATGCCAGCATCGGTAAACAGTTCGAGTAGCAGCACGTGGGGGCGACGGCCATCGAGCATGTGGGCGCTCTTCGCCCCGGCCCGCACAGCGTCGACGCATGCTTGCGACTTTGGCACCATGCCGCCGGAAATAGTGCCGTCGGCCTGCAACGCCTCGATCTCGTCGACCGTGGCCCGGGAGATGATGCTGGCCGGGTCATTCAGGTCGGCCATCAGGCCAGGCACGTCCGTCAGGTAGATGACCTTCTCGGCCGCAAGTGCACCAGCGATTGCCGTGGCCACCGTGTCGGCGTTGATGTTGTAGGCCTGGCCATCGACATCGGCACCAATTGAGGAGATGACGGGTATCAGATCTTCGGCCAGGAGACGTTCGAGGATGCCCGGATTGACCTGGACGATGTCGCCGACAAAACCAAGTTCGGGGTCGAGTGTTTCGGCCTGGATCAGTCCGCCGTCTTCGCCCGACATCCCGACGGCGTAGGCACCGTGGATGTTGATCTGGCCCACAATGTCTCGACCGACCTTGCCCACCAAGACCATGCGAGCAACGTCGAGCGTCTCAGCATCGGTGATACGAAGACCGTCCTTGAACTCCGTCTCTTTGCCGAGACGGCGCAAGAGCTCACCAATCTGTGGCCCACCCCCATGCACGACCACCGGACGAAGCCCGACCGACCGCAATAGCACGATGTCGCTGGCGAACGTACGCGAAAGATCGGGGTCGACCATGGCGTTGCCGCCGAACTTGACGACCACGATGGAGCCACGGAATTGCTGGATATAGGGCAGCGCTTCGACCAGCGCTTGGGTCCGGAGTTCGGGCGAGTAGCCCCTGGTCTGCACGTCGATGTCGTTGCTCATGATCGGTAGCTCGCGTTGATGTCGATGTAGGCGTGGGTGAGGTCGCAGGTCCAAACGGTTGCGGTGCCGGAACCGACGCCAACGTCGACCCGGATCGTCACCTCGTCGGCCTGAAGGTGTTTGGTCGCGCGGTCTTCGGAGTAGCCCGGCTTCTCCCATCCCGCTTCGGCGCACTGCTCGTCGCCGATCCAGATGCCGAGGCGGTCGCGGTCGGCCCGCTCACCCGCCTTCCCGACGGCCATGACGATGCGACCCCAGTTGGCGTCCGCCGCGCCAAGCGCGGTCTTGACCAACGGCGAATTGGCAATCGACAAGCCAATTCGGTGAGCGGCCGCTGGAGTCTCGGCGCCCTCGACAATGATTTCAATGAACTTCGATGCGCCTTCGCCGTCACGAACGATCTGATGGGCCAAGTCGAGATTGACGGCGTCGAGCGCCGCCTTGAGAGCGAGTGCGTCGGCGCTCGTCGGGTCGGTGATGGGCGCGTTACCAGCGGCCCCGGTTGCGAAAACAAGCACGGTGTCGCTGGTCGACGTGTCGGAGTCGACGGTGATGGCGTTGTAGCTCGCGTCGACCGATGCACCGACAAGCGCTTTCAGCGCATCAGCGCTGATCGCCGCATCGGTGAAAACAAACGAGAGCATGGTCGCCATGTCGGGAGCGATCATGCCACTCCCCTTGGCGATGCCACTGACCGCCACATCGATGCCGCCCACCGAGGCCGTTGCGCTCGCTCCTTGGGGTAGGTGTCGGTGGTCGAGATGGCTCGGGCGGCATCTTCCCAACTTGCGCCGGGCCCGTTGTGAAGTTCACCCACGAGGCTCGCGAGGCCAGCGTCGAGCGCCGTGAGTTCGAGGGTTTCGCCGATAACGCCGGTGGAGGCCAGGAATACTTCGTCGACCGGGATGCCCAGGGCCCCAGCGATGGTGGTCGCCGTATGGCTGGCTGCGGTCTGGCCAGCCGTGCCAGTGAAGGCGTTGGCGTTTCCGGCGTTACACACGATCGCACGCGCCTTGCCCCCGCCCAGGATGGAGCGACACCAGTCGACCGGGGCCGACGGGCAGAGCGAACGGGTGAGTGTGCCGGCCACGGTTGTGCCTTCGTCCAGAAGAGCCAGCATGAGGTCGGCCCGTTTCTGGTAGCGCAGCCCTGCGGCAAAGGTGGCCAATGACACGCCAGCAATGGGTGGGAGCTCGGGGAACGAGTCGGGGGCCAGTGGTGAGACCGCGTGGCTCATGGGTAGACCCCCACGATTGGCAGGCCGGTCGTTTCGGGTAGCCCAAGGGCAAGATTGGCGTTTTGCACAGCCATGCCGGACGCCCCTTTCATCAGATTGTCGAGAGCGGCAATGACCAGCACCCGGCCCGTCCGCTGGTCGACCCGAGCAGTGAGATGGACCGTATTGGCGCCGAGCGTGGCCTTGGTGGATGGCGAGCGTTCGGACACGACCATCCACGGTGAATCGACGTAAGTGTCGCGTAGGCACCCGAGTACGTCGTCACTCGTTACGTCGCCCGCAGCCATGCCGTAGCAGGTGGCCAGGATGCCCCGGCTCATCGGCACGAGGTGAGGCGTGAAGAACACCGAACTTTTGACGCCCGAGTAATCCTCGATGGCTTGCTCGATCTCGGGCGTGTGGCGATGGGTCAGGAGCCCGTAGGCCGTGGTGTCGCCATCGACCGTGCAGAATGTGGTGTGCGGCTTGGGTGGCCGGCCAGCCCCGCTCACCCCGCTCTTGATGTCGGCGACAAGGCCGGTCGGCTCAATCAGCCCGCCCTTTACCAATGGCGCCAACCCGAACACCGCGCTCGCAGCATTGCAGCCAGTCGCTGCGATGAGTTCGGCCCCCTGCAACTCCGAACGGAAGAGTTCGGGCAGCCCGTAGACAAAGTCGTCCAGGAGGGCGGGGTGCGAATGCTCTGCGCCGTACCACGTCGGGTACAGGCCAGCGTCGTGGAGGCGGAAGTCGGAGCCGAGATCGACGATGTGGCCGACGGTTCCCCGCATGTCGGGGATGACGCTCATGCTCACCCCGTGCGGCAGGCCGCAGAAGACAAGGTCGAGGCCACGGACAATCTCGGGCGAGTAGGCATCGAAGACCCGATCGCCGTAGTACGCGGCCAGGCTCGGGTAGAGGTCGGCGATCGGCGTTCCGGCCATGGAATCGCCGGTTGCCACCACCAACTCAAAGGAGGGATGGCCAGCCAGCAAGCGCAGCAGCTCGGCTCCGGTGTAGCCCGAGGCGCCGACGATGCCGACGCGAAAATGAGTTCCATCGTTGTTCACCGGATGATCATACGAACATATGCATACTAATGCAACACGGCGATCGGGATGCGACCCAGCTAGGGTTCGATGAGCTCAACGACGCTGCCCGTCGTAGCCGCCAACGCAGCCATTAGCTCGACCACCGTTTGTGAGTGCGATACCGGAACCGGCGCTCCTACCAGGATCAATGTGGCGTCGGTGGCCTTGGCGACGGCCGCCGAGACGGAGCCGACCTCGCCCGATTCGACCTGCAGACGTACCCGTCGATCGATGCCGGTCTGGCGGCGAGCGAGATCGATCTGGGTTTCCAGAAGCCACGTCAACTCGTCGGCGACGACGGCTCGCAGGGATGCATCGATGCCGGAGAACGTGGCGTCGTCGAGAATAGCCAGGTAACGGAGGCTCGCATCGTTTGCTTCGGCCCGCTCAATCGCTTGGCGCAGGCATGAGGTACGACCCGACCCACCCCACGACACATAGAGGTAGTTGTCGGTCTGGTCATCGGCCGCTGTCATCGCTGACCCTCAATCGACCCAACCGTGGATCGGGATCAGATTCCCAGCGTTCTTCCAAAAGGTCGAGTGCCACCAGCCGGTTGTTGAGCTCGGGGGCCAGGTCGTGGGCGATGGTGCTGTCGACCAGGCCTGCCATGACAGCACTAGCAAGGGCGGATTGTTCGGCTGCGATTGCGTCTCGTCGCGCCCGCAACAACATGGCGACCTCAAGCTCGGGGTTGGCGTGCAAGTGGTAGCGAAGCTCGTCGGTCTGACGATCGACGTCGCGGGCATAGGCGCTGTTCAACGCATGCGCTAGATCGTCGTCAAGGACGCCGTCGGCCCCGAGCCGGGCGACTTCGGCCTGACCGGCCCGCTTCATCGCGATGCGGGCTTGATGGCGTTGCTGGGTGATCTCGTTGTCGGCCCGGCCAGCGAGGCCGAGACGTCGGATGAGTGCGGCCATCGTTGTACCTTGCCCCAGCAGGGTGAACAACACGACGCCGAAGGTCATCACCTGGACCCGCTCGACGTCGTCGGGTGTAAACACATCGGTAGTGAGCGTGAGGGCGAGCGCAAGGGATATTGCGCCTCGCAACCCGCCCCAAAACATCACGTGTTGATAGGCCAAGCTGATCTTGTTCAGCGGTCGGGCTGCCCCGATGCCGAGAGACAAGCCGTACACCACGACGACACGCACCGCCAGGCTGAGTCCGATCGCAACGCCAACAGCGCCGATATGGCGACCGAACAGGTTGGGCGGAACGCTGAGCCCGATGAAGAGAAACACCAGCGAGTTGACTAGATAGGTAAGTAGCTCCCAGAAATGTTCGAGCGTCACCCGTGTCGTTGGCGAGGTGTTTTTGATGCCAACGTTGCCGACCACCAGGCCCGCCGCCGCGACGGCGAGGATCCCCGACAGGTGGAAGGTTGGGTCGCCAATCATCAAACCGAACTCGTCGGCTAGCAAGAACGACCCGTAGGCCAGCGCCAGAGTGGTTGTGGTCTCGATCAATGCGTCGTCGACTCGCGCCAAGATGCCAGCCGAGACGATGTAGCCGAGTCCGAGTCCGATGGCCAGACCTCCCGCCGAGACGACGAAAAACTCTTGCACGGCGCCGCCGATGGAAAATGAGTCTGTCGTTTCGGCTGCCGCGACCGCGAGCGTGAAGGCCACCACGGCGACCGCATCGTTAAAGAGCGACTCTCCTTCGACCAGGACGGCAAGGCGCTTCGGCACGCCCAACGTCTTGAAGAACGCAATGACGGCGACGGGGTCTGTGGCACTGATGAGTGCGCCGAAAGCAAACGCTATGGGCAACGGCAAACCGAGTACGGCATGAACGACGAAGCCAATAACGAGCGTGCCAAACAACGTACCGAGTAGGGCGAAGACCAGTACTGACGAAAGGTCGGCCCGAAGTTTGGTCCACGACAGATTGAGGGTGGCCTCGAAGAGCAGTGGGGGCACCAGGAGCCCAAGGATCAGCTCGGGCGAGACATCGACGGCAACGACCTCACCAAGGCCGGAGGCGAAAAACCCGGCGACCATAAGCGCGACCGTAAACGGGAATCGGAGTCTGCTCGACAGCACCGCAACGATGGCCGAAATGGCGAGCAAGATGACTGCTGCGATCTCGTTGCGGATGAGGGTGCCGACCTCTTCGGAGGCAAACAGGATGCTGGCAAGGCTCATAGCACCCCGAGGGTAGTCCGTCCGCCCATCACGGGCGGGACCCACAAGCGATTGGCTTGCCGACTACTCCGCCAGACAGGCCTCGAGATACGCGTCCGACTCTGCGAGCAACGCCATCCAGTCGATCCGATCCGACAAGGGAAGTGCGATTGCCTGCTCTCGGGCGGCGCAGCTAGCCGGGCCGGGATCCGCGCCAGCGGCCAGGTGCTCGTAGACCATCCAGTTCAGCACTGCTAGAGGGGCAATTTGCTCGGCCGTCTGGGCGCTCGGCACGCTGGTCGGGTTGTCCTCACAGGTGATAAACCCAACGCCCGGCGAAGCGGGCTTCCCGAATTCGCCGATCGCAGGATCGGTTGCGCCGCTCTGTACGAGGGCCGCGAGCAACTCCTCAGCATCACCAGCCGTGTCGGCCCATATCACAACCGAGACGCAGGCCGCGCCGTTGCGAGCAAAGGTCGTGTACCGGTCGTCGTCGTAACCGATCACCGCGTCGAGGGCTGCCTCCACCCCAATCGTTGGCACCAGAACGTTGTACAGGTCGACGGCGCCAAGGGCATCGGCCCAGACCTCAGAGTCGTCGTCGTAGACGTCAGGCAACGGAGCCGAGTGCTTGGCGTTTGACGGGCGCAAGGCGGCGCCAAGTGGATCGATGAGGAACTCGCTCGAGCCGGGGCCAGTGCGCAGCACCGAGTCGAGCGCCGCTTGGCCACCAGTTTCACGAATGATCTCCACGGCCGGATCGCCGAGAGCGTAGGCCATTGTGTAGTAGTTGGAAACGAAACCGCCCAGCGTCGCAGCCGTCGCTAACTCGGCATCCATGGCTGCATATTCGTCGCCAATCGTTACCTGATCGGCGGCCGAGAGCTGCTCCTCCCAGCGACGCTCGACCCAGTCGGCATCCCCTTCGAGCAGGGCCCGGTGGCCGACATAGTCGTCGCTGGTAACGAAGTCGACCTCGATCATGTCGTGCTGGTCCTGCAGTGCGTGGGTCAACTCGTGCACCAGGCTTGATTGCACCACGAGAGAGAGCTCACCCTCGGGGATAAAGACCGTCTCGGCTACGGGGTCATAGTAGGCGAGTACCCACTCGGACTCGAAGGCCGCCGACTCGGCCTCGAAGTCAAGCGACCGATCGACCAAGCCAAACGCATAGAACGGGGTCAACCACGAGTTGTCCGCTGGCTCGTGGTCGCCTTGTTCGGCGAGTGAGTCGGCGATCGATACGCGCTCGATGGTTACTGGGTAGACAAACTCGAGACCGCGGGTTGCCTCGACGAATGTGACGTAGGGCAGCCAGGCTGCGTCCCAGGTCTGGGGCTTCGCTTGGATCTCGTCGCCACGACTGCCGGTCGCGTCATCGGCCGACGGTCGAGTGCCTAGCGTCAAGGCACCGAAGACGATCACCGCCACAAACAACGCGCCGAGGCCAAGCCAAACAAGCCTCGGCCTCTTCGGCGAATCGAAATGACGCGTTGGCTCCAACCCCGGGGTGGGCGGTGGCGGAGTCGTGCCATACCCCGGAGGCGAGTTCCACACGTCTCCCGGCGATGGCGCGGGCCAGTGTGGTTGTGGTGGTCCAGGCGGTGACGACGAATAGGGACGCACGCCAGGCGGCGGCGGAAACGCTGCGTATGGGTCGGAGGGGTTGAAGGGCGCCGCCATACTCGTGACATCGGAGCAGATTGGCGCGGGCTTTAGCGGCGCCGATCCGCACCACAGCCGGGCCGGGTCAGTTACGATCAAGGGCGCATGGGTACAGTCATCGGCATCTGTGGTGGAAGTGGATCGGGCAAGTCAACCCTGGCGACCAGAGTCGCAGGCGCCATTGCCCCGACCCCGGTGTCGGTCCTTCAGTTCGATTCCTACTACCGAGACCACGGCCATCTGTCGCCCGACGACCGGGCGTTGGTCAACTATGACCACCCCGACTCGCTCGATGTCGAGCTGTTTGTCGCCCATCTCGATGCACTTCGGCGGGCCGCCGGTACCGACCCCGGTCTACGACTTCAGCACCCAACGCGCTCAGACGAGGTTCGTTGGCTCGAACCGGCACCCGTTATCGTGGCCGAGGGCATCCTGCTGCTCGCATTCGCCCAGATCCGCGAGCGGTTTCACCTTGCCGTGTTTCGTGAGTGCCCGGAAGATATTCGCCTCGCCCGGACGGATGCAACGCGACATCGCCGAGCGTGGTCGAACCGCCGCATCGGTTCTCGAACAATTTGCGACGACCGTCGCGCTGATGCACGATCAGTATGTCGAGCCCTGCGCGGCCATGCCGATCTCGTTGTCAAACACAACGAGATCGACCTCGACGAGGCGGCCCGTCTCGTGGTCGTCCAGCTAGCAACGCTCAGTTCGTAGCGCCCCGCGAATCCGGGCCTGTCGCGCCTAACTGATGCGGCCAGCCGCACGAGCGGCTTCGGTTGCTGCGACCAGCTGTCGTTCGACGATATCGAGGCCTGCGTCCCAGAAGCCAGGATCAGTCAGGTCACAGTCGACCATCTGGCCCAACTCTTCCGGTGGACGCAGCCGCCAGCGCAACATAGCGAGGTACTTCGGCACGAACTCATCACCTCGCCGTTCGTATTGCGCGTAAACAGACAGGGCGAGAAGCTGGCCGTAGGCGTAGGCATAGACATAGCCCGGGACAGCAATGAAGTGGCTGACGTACGACCACCACGACCGATAGTTGTCAGTCACCGTGACAGAATCGCCCATCATGTCGGTTTGCGTCGCCGCCCAAATGTCGCCGAACCGCTCGACGGACAACTCGCCTTCTTCGCGTCACGCCGTGTGAATACCGTGTTCGAAGCGGTTCATCGCCACTTGCCGGAACACCGTAGCAACGGTGTCGTCCATGGTTGCTGCGAGGAGCGCAAAGCGTGCGTTTGGCTCGGTGAGCGTGGCCAGGAGTTGCTTGTTGGTTACCGTCTCGCCAAAGACCGACGCTGTTTCGGCCAAGGTGAGCGGCGTCGACTGGTGAAAGATTCCCTGCTCACGGGCAAGGTACGCGAGGCCGCGTGTCCGAGTTCATGAGCGAGGCGTCAGCACGTCGCGGTGCTCGCCGGTCCAGTTGAGGAACACATAGGGATGGTGCTGGGGCACGGTGTAGGCGCAGAAGGCGCCGCCTCGCTTGCCTTCCCTGGTAGGTGCATCGATCCATGGGTTGTCGAAGAACATGTCGGTGACCTCGGCCAGTTCGAGGCGAGAACGACCGGTACGCCGTTTGCACGATGCTGCGGGCTTCTTCCCAGCCGATCTTGGCCGTCGAGTCAGCCACGGTGGCCATGCGGTCGTAGTCGTCCAGTCGGTCGAGACCGAGTGCCTCGGCCTTGACCTTGTACCAGCGCTGAGGGATGTCGTAGCGACCAACGACGGCTTCGATCAATGCGTCGACCGAGGCATCGGATGCCTCGTTGTCGAGGTTGCGGCTCGATACCCAGGTCGGATACGACCGCAGCCGGTCGTCGACCGACTTGTCGAGCAGGAGGGTGTTGAAGATGAATGCCCGCGTGCGAAGCCCCGGTCGTAGTGCATCGGTGACGGCTTGCTGAGCGGCGGCTCGCTTCGAGCGATCGGCGTTGCCGAGGGCGGAGAGCCCGGCTTCGAATGGCAGATTCTGCAAATTGCCATCGTCGTCGGGGAGCTCAACCGTCAAGGCCGACATTTCTTCGGAGTACAGGCGTGTCCACGCCCCCACGCCGCTCACGGATTTCTCCGCCAAGATTGTCTCGGCTTCCTCACTGAGCAGGTGGGGTCGGTTGCGACGAAGGTTTAGGAGGTAGTGGCGGCTCCGCTCAAGCCGCTCGTCGGCCAACACGCTCTCGACATGGGCGTCGGAGGCTGCAGCCCACTCAAGCTCGAAGAAAATCAGCTTGGTTCCGATGGCGGTACTACGCTCGGTCACCGCCTGCATGGCAGCACCGATCTGTGGATCCATCGTGTTGCCACTGAACTTGAGCATCACGAAGTTCCCGGCCCGACTAACCAATTCGTTCACCCGGGCGAGTCGGTCCATGGTCTGAACAAGCTCCTCGGCCTCCATCGTGGCGACGCTGCCACGGAGCTCGGACAACTCGTCGGCGATCCGATCGGCGTCGTCGAGGAGGACGTCTGGACTCTCAGCCCCGTCGAGCAGGGGGTTTAGCTCCCAGCCGATATCTCTCGCTTCGAGATCGGCGAGGTCTGGCGTACGGTCGAGGGCAGCAGAATCTGGCATACCCCAGATAATGCCACTGTCGGTCGCCAATCCGACGCATCGCTGCGCATCAACCGGCGGTAGCTTGGACGACAATGGGTCGCAGGCGAGCAAACAGGCGGAGAAGCGCAATGAACGTTGGCCTTGCCAGCGTCTTTTCGGCCGCCGTTTAATGGTCGATGTCCTCGCGCTCGGCGCGGCCAGCAGTGCCCAGGCCGTCGCCGAAGGCACCGTGACATCGGAGTTTGCCGAATGGCCGAGTCGGAGCCAACACCATCAGTGTTGGTGGCACCAAGCTCGACTGCTTCAGCCTCGATGTCAGCGGCGACCAGCCTGCGACGGGCACGATCTATACGATCAACGACGAAGACCCCGCACTCAGCTCAACCTCTGAAGCCCTCATCGCCTTGGCGATCGGCGCCCGCAATCACACGTTCCCCGCCGGATCCCCTTGGCCATCGCAGGCACAAGCGGCCGCCTGCATACCATCATCCAATACGCCGTGTGGTTCTACGCCGACGGCTACGATCTCGCCGGCGCAACGGTAGAGCAGCAGGCACTCGTGGCCGACCTCCGCACGGCAGTCGACTCGTCCCAGGCCGGCACCAGCGTCGACCCAATCGAGCCCGCCGACGTGATCTTTGCCGCTGCACCAGATCCGGCTGTTGTTCGCCTCGTCGTCGTCCCGCCATCAGGGCCAGCAACAGCGACGCCAGTCACTCCGCCGGCCACGCTCATTCCCGCCGTGACGACGATCCGAATCACGACAACGGTTCCAACCACCGAAGCCCCGCTTACCGCCACGACGGAAAAAGCGACGGCAACGTCGTCGGCGTCCTCTTCCTCGGTGGCGACGACGACCTCAACGACCGCAAACGCGTCGAGCAGCGCAACGTCCACTTCGGCGACGACGGCCACAAGTACGACGGGTGAAACGTCGTCCAGCGGACTCACCGCTGGTGCCGAGACCGACCCGACGGTCATGGGCGCCGTTCAAGAACGTTCCCCGCTGAGATCCATCGGATCGACCTCGACAGGAGCGCTTTGGGCTGGCGTGCTCTTCTTGACCGCCGGCGTCGGCGTTGCGTTCCTCGCTGCTCGCCGCGCCATCAACGCCGAGCGATAGGCAAGCTATCGCCCGGCGACAATGCCACAGTTACGAACGCAAGGTGCCGCCGTTGTTCTTGGCCACGGCGGCAATAATCGCAGCTCGAGCCTCGTTTACCTCAGGTTCGGTGAGGGTTCGATCGTCGGCTTGCAAGCGCAGGTGGAACGAGAGTGAGCGCACATCCTCGCCGAGCTGCTCACTTCGAAACGCGTCGGTGAGCCGGCTGGCCACCAGGAGCTTGCCGCCACCTTTACGAATGCTCGTAAGCACCCGGTCGACGGCGACGTCGTTGCTCACGACGAACGACAAGTCGAATTCCGACGACGGATAACGCGAAATGGGGGCGTACGTGGCCACCGACGACAGCGCCGCCACCACGGTCTCGATGTCGATCTGTAGCCACGCCAGCCGGCCCGCCACATCGAACGCCTCAAGAACACCTGGGTCGACCTCGCCCACCTCACCAATCGTGCGGCCCCGGAACTTGATCTGGGCCGAACGCGTCGGGTGTAACCCGTCGCAGGCGTGGTTGATGATGGTCAGGTTGGTCAACCCAAGCGTGGTAGCCAATCGATGCACGAGCCGAACGGCCGTTGCCGCGGCCTCGCCGCTCGCGTCGAAGCCCGACGCCACCGCAGCCAGAAGCTCCGGCTCGTCGGGGAGTTCGTTGTCGGACCGGAGGTACACCGAACCCAATTCGAACAGCCGGATTGGGCCGGAACGGTGGGACTGGTTGTAGGCGACGGTCTTCAGCAGCCCGGGCAGTAGCGACGTGCGCAACACCGACTCTTCGGCGATCAACGGGTTGGCGAGCGTGATGCCGTCGCCGCCAAGGCCGGCCTTTGCTATGTCGCCGGGAGCCAAGAACGGCATCGGCATGGCTTCTGAGTAGCCAGCACCCATGACGGCTTGGCGGATGCGACGACGAGCCAGCTGACGGTCCGAGAGCCGGCCGGTTTGGGGCGGTGAAGGCACCCGCGTGCCGCTCTTCGAGTAGCCGTTATGGCGCGCGATCTCTTCAATGATGTCGACCTCGATTGTGCTGTCTGGACGCCACGAGGGAACCTGCACATCGAGTTGGCCGGCGCCTTTGCTGTGAGTCGCGTAGCCGATCGGATCGAGAAGCCCAATGATCTCGTCGTCGGTGAGTGAAGTGTTGAGCAGGTGGTTAACCCGGTCGGTCCTAACCTGCACGACCGGCGCAGCAGCGACGTTGCCCTCAACGATGATCGTTCCATCGGCGATTTCTGCGCCACAGATGTCTCTCGCCAGCTCGCAGAATCGGTCAAGGGCGTTCGACCCCTGCGTAATCAACACCCCGCTCAAATCGAGTTGATGCCTCGGAGCGCAGGTTGGCGCTGCCGAACGGTCTTGGCGATGGTCATGCGATCCCAGACGGCGGCCTCGAGCACAACGTTGACAGTCGATTCGTCGATCTCGGTCGACTCGCCGCCCATCACGCCAGCGAGGCCGATCGGCGCATCATTGCCATCGACGATGACGCCGTCGTTGCTGGAAATCGAGCGTTCGACCGAGTCGAGGGTGATTAGCTTCTCGCCGTCGCGACCCATGCGAACACCAAGTGTGGCGCCGTCGATCTTGTCGAGATCGTACGTGTGGTTTGGTTGGCCGAGTTCGAGCATCACGTAGTTGGAGATATCGACCATCGCATTGATCGGTCGCATGCCCGCAGCCGTCGGGCGACTCGCCAACCACAGTGGCGACTGACCGATCGTGGCGTTGCGCAGCTTCCGCATCCCAAAACAGCTGGCAGAGGTTGGCATCGTCGATCCGCACGGTCGCGACCTCACTGGCTGCTGGTGCCGAGGAGGCAACCATCGGTGTGCGTTGGGTGGAATGGCACGCCCAGGCGAGCAGCAAGATCACGGGCGACGCCGGCAATCGAGAGAGCATCCGGCCGGTTACCTTCGAGATCAAGATTGAAAACGACATCGCTCCGTTGACCGAGCGCCTCACTGAGTGGCGTACCAAGCGTGAGCGATGGATCAAGCAGGAGAATGCCGGCGTCATCGCCAGGAATCTCAAGCTCGCTAGCCGAACAGAGCATGCCGTTGGACGCCTCGCCGCGCAATTCACGAGCCGCAATCAGCATGCCACCGGGCATCGTGGTGCCGACGGTGGCCAGCGGCACGAGGTCGCCGACGCTCATGTTGAACGCCTGCACAGATCTGAAGCGATTCGCCGTTGCCAATATCGACGCCGACGAGCTGGATCTTGTCGGCATTGGGGTGCGGGGCCAGGCGAAGCACCTTGGCAACGATGATCCCGTCCCAGTTGGCGCCGCTGGTCGTGATGTCTTCAACGACCATGCCGAGGTCGGTCAGGACCTCGCCGAGATGGGCCGGGTCGCCCTCAATCGGGGCAAATTCTTGGAGCCATGACAGTGGTACAAGCATAAGAGTGCCTACTCAGAACTGAGAAATGAAGCGGATGTCGTTGGTTACGAGTTCACGGACGTCGTCGACGCCAAACTTGATGAGCGCAAGCCGGTCGATCCCAAAGCCGAAAGCGAAGCCCGACCACTCTTCAGGGTCGATGCCCCCGGCGGCCAAGACATTGGGATGCACCATGCCGCAACCACCGAGTTCGAGCCAGGAACCGTCCGGGCGCTGAATGTCGAGACTCGGCCGACGGTTCCGGTGAAGGGAAGTGATTCGGACGAAGGCGAGACGAGAATCCCGGCCCGAAGTAGGCCTCGGTGAAGGCCTCAATGGTGCCAGCGAGGTCGGCGAAGCGAGATCGTTCGGTCGATGACCAAGCCCTCGATCTGATGGAAGACCGGGAGATGGGTGGCATCGGCGGTGTCGCGGCGAAAGCGCGACCGGGGGCCACGATGTAGATGGGCGGCTCCTGGCTCAACATCGTGCGGATCTGCACTGGCGACGTGTGTGTACGCAGGAGCGTGGACCCGACATCGCCGTAGTCGACGTACATCGTGTCAAAGCCATCGCGGGCCGGGTGTGACGGAGGAATGTTGAGGGCGTCGAAGTTATGCCAGTCCGTCTCGACGTGAGGTCCTTCGGCCACCCGAAAACCCATGCCGACGAAGACGTCTTCGAGCTCGTCCCACGCCTGGGTAACGATGTGGGCGTGGCCGATGGGCTCCATCGACGGCACGATCTCGGTGAGGTCCATACGTTCGGCTTCGAGTTGGCGGGCCCGCTCGTCGCGTTCGAGCACGGCCTGGCGCGCGGCCACGGCCTCTTCCACCCGTTGCTTGGCCTCGTTTAGGGACTGACCTGCGGCCTTGCGGTCGGCAGGGGCGAGCGAGCCCATGGATTTCTTCGCCGCAACGATCGGGCCATCTTTGCCCAATATCGAGGCCTGAATCGTCTTAACCTCGGCGAGGCTCGCCGCGATTCCAAGCGCCTCAACAGCAGCGTCGGCTGCGTCGTTGGCGCCAGCAATGCGATCTGAATCGGTCATGGATCTACCTTCGTCGGTGACAGGGATTGTGTCTAACGGATTTCGGACGCCGCTGGCTGATGGTGCGACGTTGGCGCAGGCTCTCGAAGCAGAAGAATGGCGCCCGCACTCGCCACGTTGAGTGACTCAGTTGGGCCAGCGAGCGGGATGATGATCGTGGCGTCGCAGAGCTCGGCCACGCGCCAATCGAGGCCGGCCGCTTCGTTGCCGAGGACGAGCGCCGCCGTTTGCCAGGTCGACGGTGTCGTAGGCGACCCGAATCGGCCGCCAACGACGTAGCCAAACACGGATGACCGTCGGCGCGAAGACGATCGAATGCTTTTCGGCGGTCGGGCTCGATGATGACCGGGAGGCGAAACACCGCCCCTGCACTCGCACGGACAACCTTCGGGCTCGTCGGGTCGACGCAGTCGCCGACGAGGACAACCCGCACATCCAGCGGCTTCAGCCGTCCGAATCAGCGTTCCGACGTTGCCCGGATCGCGAACATCGTCGAGGACGAGCACCGACGACGAGGTGACGAGCTCGGGCCACACCCATTCGGGTGTCATAACCACGGCGGCAACTGGCTGAGGCGACACCGTCGACAGCGCCGCCGACAGTGCGCCGTGGACGACATAGTTGACCTCGACGCCGAGCTGGTAGGCGAGCTCAACGACGGCGTTTTCACTCAGGTCATCGGTCGCCTCGACGTACACGCAGGTCACCTCGAGCGAAGAGTTGAGCGCTTCGGTGACGAGGACGGGACCTTCCGCGACGAAGGCTCGCTCCTGAGAGCGAGCCTTTCGTTGCGAAACGAGTCGCCGGAGTTGTTTGACTCGAGGATTCTTCGAGCTCAGGGCTCCGGCCGACACAGGGAACCCGGGTTTACGCCGCGGTTGCCTTCGCCGACTTCGCGACTTCAACGATCGCAGCGAACGCTGCAGGATCACTGACGGCGAGCTCGGCGAGCATCTTGCGGTCAACTTCGATCTCGGCCAGCTTCATGCCGTTGATGAACTGGCTGTAGCTCATGCCATTGATGCGGCAGGCCGCGTTGATGCGCTGGATCCACAGACGACGGAACTCGCCCTTGCGGGCACGGCGGTCGCGGAATGCGTATTGTCCGGCCTTCATGACCGATTGATTTGCACCAACTAGCGTGCGGCTGCGATTTCCGGAGTACCCCTTGGCCCGACGCAGGGTTGTGCGACGACGCTTCTTGGAGTGGACGGCGCGCTTTACTCTCGCCATTAGGGATTCTCCTTAACTAGAACTTGATAGGTCGGCTCAGCTGGAAAGCTGTTGCTTGATGCGCTTCTCGTCGGACTTGGCGACAACGGCTTCCTGGCGGAGCTGGCGCTTGCGCTTGGGGGTCTTCTTCTCGAGGAAGTGGTTCTTATTGCGCTGTTTGCGCATAAGTTTGCCTGAGCCCGTCAGCTTGAAGCGCTTCTTCGCGCCGCTGTGCGATTTCTGTTTTGGCATGGGTATCTCCTGGACTGGAACCACGCTCGGTTGAGCGATCGATTCAGAGCTGTGCGTTGTGGAGGAGCGGCGTTGCGATGAACCGCAGCTACTCGGCCTCGGAAGCCTCGTCGACTTCCGGTGCCTCGGCTACGTCAACTGCCTCGGGGGCGTCGATGGCGTTTGGCGCCTCGGCGGCCGTGGGAGCCTCAGCGGAAGCGTCCGGTTGGACAGCGACTGCCTTGTTGGCCTCCTTGGCCTTCTTCTGCTGCTTCTTTCGTGGATCAGGTCCGAGCACCATGGTCATGTTGCGTCCGTCGAGACGTGGATACGCCTCAATTTTGGCGAGGTAGTCCATTTGCTCTGCGATCTGGTCAAGAATCTTGCGACCCAATTGCGGATGGCTGAGCTCACGACCACGGAACATGATGGTGATCTTGACCTTGTGTCCCTGTTCGAGGAACTTTTCGACCTTGCGGGTCTTGGTATCGAAGTCGCCGCCACCAATTTTCGGGCGGTACTTCATCTCTTTGACGACAACCTGGGTGGTCTTCTTCCGAGATTCCTTTGCCCGCTGCTTCGATTCATAGACGTACTTCTTGTAGTCCATGATGCGACACCTGGCGGATGCGCTTTGTCGGCGACCTCGACGAGGTCGAGATCGAGTTCACGCGCTTTGCTTAGTGCCTGTGGCAACGGCACGATGCCGAGCTGTTCGCCGTCGGCAGAGATCAGTCGGACCTCTCGAGCTCGGATCTTGTTATTGATCCGCGTCTTTGTGTTGGGGCAGCTATGGCCGATCACTCCTCATGCAGGTGCAACTCCTCCTGGCTCGTTGAATAACAAACGTCTACCGAGAAGGGGCAATCCTGGTCGACCTGGACGCATCTTGCGATGGCCAGGTGGGGCAGACAGCCCGCTTCCTGAGAGACAAGCAACAACCTTAGCCGATTCCACCCAAATGCCCTCCGAAATCCTGAACTGGGTGGAGAAAAACACCGAACGGGGATTTTGTGGCATCCCGCGGCCAGCCGACCCCACCCCGCGCGCGCGAGGTGTCTGACCCCAAGCGCGCGGTGGGCGCTAGCGTTGGGGCATGAGCATGTTTGATCCCGCGACCGACGAAGAAGCCCTCGCCTCCCTCTCCCCCGAGCAGCGCCAGCAGGCCGAGCAGATGGCCAAAGACATGACCGCAGCCCGAGCCCGCCTGCTCGAGACCGAGGCCGCAACCATCATCGCCAACCACGCCTTCGGCATCTATGAACTGGCCGCCATCCACGTGACCGCAGATGATCCTGACATGACCGAAGGCCGTCTCGCTATCGATGCACTCGAGGCCCTGGTCAGCGGCCTCTCAGGGCGGCTCGGCGAAGCAGAAGAGACCCTGGTCGAGGCCTTGGCCAACATCAAACTCGTCTATGTCCAACGCGTCGCGTCGCTCAAGTCGGAACAAGCAAGCGGGTCATAGCGAGGCGGCGACGGCCCGAGAGGGTCGTCGCCAACTCCGCTTCGCTCACCGTGCGGGCGATGGCTCCCGTGGCAAACCAAGCAATCGTTCGCCAATGAGGTTGCGCTGGATCTCGGATGTCCCACCGGCGACCCGCATCCCCGGGGCATAGAGAAACGGTTCAGTTGCCTCGCCCATCAGCATGCCGTTTGCCCCGTTGGTGTCGACCCGAAATCGAGTGATGTCCGTCTCGAGTTCGGTGAGCGCCAGCTTGATGAGGGGCCCGAGCCGGGGATCGCCCACACTGCGATCGAGCAGTTCGGCGAGCGCAGTCCCCTCGACCGTCAGGTTCATGAGCTGATCGCGGACGACGAGTTCGTCTGGCGCCCCGTTGCGAAGACCAGCGAGGTCGCGTCGTAAGGCAATCCCACGGGCGCCAACCTCGGATCGCTCATCGGCCAACACACTCGTCGCAACGGCCCACCCGCCGTTGAGCGGCCCGAGCAGGCAATCGGCTCGAACTGGCGCTTCGTCCAGGAACACCTGGCAAAACTCTTGATCGCCCGTCATTTGGGTGATCGGCCGAACCTCAACACCGGGTCCGTGCATGTCGAACAAGAAGAACGAGATGCCGCGGTGACCAGGTTGATCGGCGTCCGTCCGAGCCAACAGAATGCCGTAGTCAGCGAGCTGGGCCGTCGACGACCAGACCTTCTCGCCCGTTACTACCCAGCCGTCACCGGTCGAAACCGCTTTCGTCGACAAGCTGACGAGGTCAGAGCCCGACCCGGGTTCGGAAAACAACTGACACCAGACGATGTCGGCCGCCAGCGTGTCGCGCAAATACTGCTGGCGCTGGGCCTCGGTGCCGTATCTGCGAATCGCGCCGGCGGCGAGGATGAAGCCCTGGAAATTCATGTAGGGCGCCACGCTCCTCGGGCCCCACGCCCCGCTCCACGCTTGGCGGTGAGCGAGCGACAACCCCTGGCCACCGCAGTCGGTGGCCCAGTCAACGCCGGCGAAACCATTCGTGAAAATCGCTCGCTGCCACGCCCGTGCTTGGTCGAACACGCCGGGCGGCATGATCGTGCCGAAGGCCGGACAGGCCACGCCAGAGGCGATGGAGGCGTCGATGAACTCAGTGGCGCGTGTTCTGAACGCTTCTACCGAGATGCTCATCGAAGCGCAGCCTACTGATCGATCCGCGCGCTGTAAAAACAACCGGGACGCTCAGCGGCCGGTGACGGGGCTCGCCCTCGCCGACCGTGACAACGGACGTCGGACGGGCCTCGCGGCTAGACCTCAGAGACGTCGATCGGCGCACCGTCGCTGATCTCGGCCTTCGGTGGATCCCACGGCAGGTCGTAGCGCTTGGTCAATGCAGTCACGACCTTGTGCGAGCTGTCGGGGCGAGCGAAGTAGAACCCCTGGATCTTCGATACGCCGAGCTCCATGAGCACGGTCGCCTGGTCGGCGTCTTCGACCCCTTCCGCCACGACCTCCATGCCAACGCTGTGCGCGAGCGCCACGATTGCGGTGATGATCTTGCGGTCGACGGGATCCGTCGCCACGTCAATGACGAACGCCCGGTCGATCTTCAGTGTTTTGACCATGTCCAGGCGTTTGAGTGAACTCAGCGACGCACGGCTCGTGCCGAAGTCGTCGAGGGCCATGCGGACGCCCATGTCGACGAGTTCGTGAAGCAGGTGGAGATGCCCATCGAGGCGCTCGACAATGAGCTCTTCGGAGATTTCCAGCTCGAGCTGGTGTGGGTCGAGTTCGGTCTCGGCGAGGACACGACGAACCGTCTCGACCAGGTGACCATCGATGAGCTGGCGTTCAGCCACATTCACGGCAACCGAAACTGGACGGCCGATGGCCGCCGACCACACCTTCGCCTGACGACACGCTTCGCGCAGTACGTGCTCCCCAACGTCAACGATGAGGCCAGACTCAGCAGCCACGGAGAGGAAAGCGCCAGGCGGAATCATGCCCTTCTCGGGGTGTTGCCAGCGCACAAGCGCCTCGAGTTTGGTGACCTTGCCCGTGTCGACGTCGACGATCGGCTGGTAGTGAACGACCAACTGGCCGGTCCGGATCGCCCGACGAAGCTCGCTCGACTTCAAGGCGAGCGAGTGCTGCGGCCCGCAGCTCAGCATCGAAGACTTCGTAGCGGCCGCCGCCGCCTTCCTTCGCCCGATACATCGCGAGATCAGCATCACGTAGCAGGCTTTCGGCGGTTGCGTTGCCCTTGGTGACATAGGCAATGCCAATACTGCCGCCAATCATCTGACTCGACTCATCGCTCAGCAGGGCTGGTTTGGCCAGAGCATCGAGAACGCGTTGGGCGAGCGTCGTGAGGTCGCGAATCGCTGGCAACCCAGAGGAAACAACGACAAACTCGTCGCCGCCAAAGCGGGCAACAATGTCGCCTTCGCGCACAACCGACCTCAGCCGATCGGCCACAATGGCGAGCACTTCGTCGCCGGCCGAGTGCCCCAGCGAGTCGTTGACGACCTTCAGTCGGTCGAGGTCGAGGAACAGGACGCCAACGAGATTGTTGGCCCGCCGATCAGACAAACGAGCTTCGAGATCGGGCGTGAGGCCCGATCGGTTGAGTAATCCAGTGAGCGGGTCGTGAGTGGCGTCGTGTTCGGTTCGGTCGAGGCGCCCGAGCACGATGGATTGGCGACGAATCGCTTGCGCCAGCAGGCCGGCGGCGCCAGCAAACAAGACGCCAGCGAAGAGAAGTAGCCAGCTACCCGAGTGGTCGGCCTCAACCCCGGATTGCAGTCCGACAATCGACCATTCGGCGCCAAGCGCCTCAAAGTCATAGGGCTCGCCGAAGATTTGGTCGGTCGGAACCTTGTCGCCGAGCGTCGCCTGACCATTCAGTAGCACCTGGAGGTCAACTGGTGGCAGGTCCCAGGCGAAGGGAATGGTTGACTCGTTGAAATCGACTACCGCGAAACCAATGAATGTGTCATCGACCGTGCTCTGGCGGGCGATGACCAACTTAGTACCGTCGTCGTCCGAGGTGTCCCCCAAGAGGCTTCCGACTGTCGACGACTCACCGATGATGGTCTCACCCGGCACCAACCGCTCGATCAGGGCGGCGAACAGCTTGTCGCGGCCAAAGTCGATGGTCACATCGGGGTCGGTTACGCCTGACGGCAGGATTAACGCACTGATCTCAAGCCCATCGTCGGTTCGACGCGTTCCCGCAGCGGCGAGCACCGGCTCGGTTCCCGCGGTGGCAGTCGCCTGCGCTTCCGCGTCGACGGCCAAGAGCCCGGCTCCCTTGAGATACTGCTCCACTGCCCCAGCAGACGTCAGGTTCCCGCGCATTGTCTCGGTTAAGGCGTCCATGGCGTCGGCCGCGCGGCCCAAGTCGCCTTCGATTCGAACGGAGCTGCGAAGGAGGTCACTGCTGTAGTCGACTTCGGCTTTTGAGGACTCGATGGAGCGCATCCCAACGGCCGTAGCGATGGCCAATACCAGGCCAAACACGACAATGAAGGGGGCGAGCGAGACGCGCGAGAAGAGGTCGCCGGTCGTCACGATTTGGTCGCCACTGCGTTGCCGCTTTACGTCAGAAGAATCACTCACGCCCTAGCCATCGGCAGAACAGGCCAGAAACTGAGTCGCGACAAGTGTTTGGTCGCTTGCTAGAGCTTGATGATTTGGGCCGCTTCCCACTGCCCCGGACCACCTGGCCCGACAACGAACGCGACCCGCTGTCCGTCGTCGATCGATCGGCTGCCGTCGGCAATGCTCGTCAGATGGAAGAGCCAGACGTTGCCACCGTCACTCTCGACGGTCCCGGTGCCGACCGCGGGATCAAACGCAATGACGTGACCAACCTGTAATTGCTGCACGGGTTCGAGCCTACCTCGGCTAGTGCGGTCGCCCGCCAGCCAGGAGGTCGACAGCGTGCGGCACAACATCAAGCACGGCGTCGACTGTTTCGATTGCGCCGCTCGTTGATCCGGGTGTGTTCAGCACCAGCGCCTCGCCGATCGTGCCGGCCAAGGCCCGGCTCAGACGCCCGAGGCCCTTGTCGTTGACGAGGCGCATCGCCTCGGCCAAGCCCGGCGCTTCGCGTTCGAGCACCAGTTTTGTCCCTTCGGGCGTCAGATCACGCGGCCCGAAGCCGGTGCCACCCGTCGTCACGATTAGGCCATTGAAGCCATCGGCGCACGATCGAAGGGCCTCGGCTACCGATTCGACGCCATCGGGAATCTGGCGTCGGTCGCAGACGTCCCAGCCGGCGGCCACGAGGTGGGCCGCCAGTGCGTCACCTGATTTGTCTTCGCGGGTGCCAGCGATGACGCCGTCGGAAACCGTAATGACCTTCGCTTGCGGGGTTCGACCAGTGTCCATCGCCCTACCGTAGCGGCCGGGACCGTCCGGTCGAAGCCCGCCACTAGACTGCGTCGATGTCTCCTGCTCGCCCTGCCAGTCCGCTCCATCTCGAATCGATCGTCGTCTCCGCTGGTCGGCCGAGCGGACCAGGACGGCCAATCAACACCCCGATGGTTCCCGCGTCGAACTTTGTTAGCGGCCCCGGACGCGGCCGCGAGTACAGCCGTCAAGATGCAACCGATGGGTGGGAGGCACTCGAAGCAGCCGTGGGCGAACTCGAGGGCGGAGAGGCAGTCTCGTTCGCCTCGGGCATGGCGGCGATCACCGCCATCCTCGAGCTCATTCCGCCGGGCGCCACCATCGTGGCCCCGGACGACCTCTACCAGGGTGTGGCGATGGTGCTGGCCGACGGTTCGCGTCGACTCAACTGGTCGGTCGTGCGCCTCCCCGTCAGCGCCACCCAGCAATGGCTGGAGGCGATTCCGACTGCTGACTTTGTGTGGCTCGAGTCGCCATCGAACCCGTTGCTCGATGTGGCCGACGTGCCCCAGATCTGTGCTGCGGCCGTGGCCGCCAACGTACCGGTGGCCGTCGACAACACGTTCGCCACTCCCCTATTGCAACGCCCGCTGGCGGTCGGCGCCACGTTTAGCGTGCACAGCGCAACCAAGTTCATCGGTGGTCATTCCGACCTGCTGGCTGGCATCGTGGTCACCGCCAGCCCCACCCAGGCGGTGGAACTCCGTCGTCGTCGCACACTCGGGGAAGCGACGCCAGGCACGCTCGAAGCGTTTCTGGCCCGCGGACTCAGAACCATGGCGATACGACTCGAACGAGCGCAGGACTCGGCGCTGACGCTGGCCCACCGTCTCGAAGAGCACCGAGTCGTGACCAAGGTTCGGTACCCCGGACTGGAAAGCCACCCTGGTCACGACCTTGCCGCTGCAACCATGAACGGCCCCGGCGCCATCTTCGTTTGAGCTGATCGGTTCGGCCACCGCAACCGACGTCCGTCTCCTCGCGCCTCAAACTCATCACCACAGCCACGAGTCCGGCGGCGTCGAAACGACCGTTGAACGCCGGGCCAGATCAGCGGGCCAAGAGCACATCCCACAAACCCTCGTGCGCATGAGCGTCGGCATTGAACACGTCGATGACCTGTGGGACGACTTGTGTCAGGCGTTCGATGGACTCACCAGCTAGGTCGGTCGAACAGTTGCGGCTGCGATGCGGCTGTTGGCCATCACGATTGCCGTGCTGTGGGTGGTTGAAGGCGTTGATCAACTCCTCCTTAACGACCGCCTGCAGCGGAACGGCATCCAGCCCCGGCAACTCGACGGGCTCGACGGCATCGTCTGGGCCCCATTCCTGCATGCCAGCTGGGGCCACTTGGCCTCCAATACGGTGCCATTCGCCGCCCCGGGCGCTTCGTTGGCTCCGAGGTGTCCAGCGACTCGTGGTTGTCACTGCCGCTGCTGTCGTCGTTGGCGGCGGCGGCTGACCTGGCTGTTTGGATCGTCAGGCAACCACGTTGGGGCGAGCGGCGTTGTCTTTGGCTTCTTCGGTGCCCTCCTCGGCGCCGCCATATTCGAGCGCCGTCCGCTCGCCATCGCTCCGGCACTCGTCGCCATCATGATGTACAGCGGGATCGTGGTCGGCTTTGCGCCCCAGGCGGGCGTCTCGTGGAAGGCCACCTGTTCGGCTTCATTGGCGGCCTTCTTGTCGCTCGGAGGATCGCCGACCGAACACCGCGCTTGCGTGGCAGGCCGACGACTGGGTCGATGACGAACTTTGTAATCCGACCGCCTGAGCCTCTGGCACAAACCGCATTGCTGCACTATCGTCGCAGAAACCGCACACGACCCCTGCAGTCCGCTCTCGCCGATCGCAGGCTTCACCCGGAGAAACAATGAAGATCCTTTTTGCCGACTCAGTCGACGAGTCCCGTCTTGAGCCGCTCCAACAGCTAGGGCACGACTGTGTCGTCGACGGCTCGCTCGATGCCGACACCCTTCCTGAGGCCGTCGCCGGCGTAGAGATCTTGGTCGTCCGCTCGACGAAGGTCACCGCCGCCACCATCGACGCTGCGCACAACCTAGCGCTCGTCGTCCGGGCGGGCGCAGGAACGGACAATATCGACAAGGTCGCGGCGTCGCAGGCCGGCGTCTACGTCTGCAACGTGCCCGGCCGCAATGCGATTGCGGTGGCCGAGCTCACCATGGGTCTCCTTCTCGCCATCGACCGGCGTATTCCCGACAATACGGCCGACCTTCGCCGGGGCACCTGGAACAAAAAGCTCTACTCCGAGGCCGATGGGCTCCATGGGAAGTCCCTCGGTATTGTCGGCCTGGGTGATATCGGACTCGCAGTCGCCGAGCGGGCCAAAAGTTTTTGGAATGACCGTCAGCGCCGTCCGCAAGGACGGCCGATCCTCCGACGTACAGTCTCGCATCCGCAGTGCTGGGGTTCGCCTCGTCGACGACCTCGATCAACTCCTGGCGGACAGCGATATTGTGTCCTCCACGTGCCAAAATCGCCGGATACGGCGGCTTGGTCAACGCCGAGTTCCTCGCCAAGATGAAGCCGGGCGCGATCCTGCTCAACACGTCGCGGGGCGAGGTCATCGATGAAGCCGCATTGCTCGATGCCCTGTCCAACCGCGGCCTCCGCGCCGGGCTCGACGTCTACGCCAATGAGCCGGGAAGCGGATCCGGCGAATGGACGAGTGCGTTGGCTCAACACCCAAGCGTCGTCGGCACCCATCACATCGGCGCGTCGACCAACCAGGCGCAAGAGGCTGTCGCCGACGGAACCGTCGAAACCATCCTTGCGTACCTCGCCGGAAGTGTCACCAACTGTGTCAACTTGTCGGTGAAACCGACCGGTCCTGTCACCCTTTCGATTCGTCACCGCGACAAGGTCGGCGTATTGGCCAAGATCTTCCAGACCATCCGGTCTAACGGCATCAACGTGCAACAGATGTCCAACCAGGTGTTCTCGGGGGGCGGCGCCGCCGTCGCCACCATGACCATCGCTAGCCAACCGTCCCCGAGTCTGATCGACGAACTCAATCAGATCGAGGAAATCATCGCTATTAGCCAAACTCCAGCCGGGAGCTGATCACCATGTCACGAATCCACAACTTTTGCGCCGGACCCTGTGTCTTGCCTGTCAGCGTCCTCGAAGAGTTGGCGGCCAATATGGTCGACTTCAAGGGCACCGGGATGTCCCTGATCGAGATGAGCCATCGCGGGGCCATCTACGAGGAGATTCACCTCGCAACCATGGCCAGCCTTCGGCGGCTCTACGCCGTTCCCGACGACTTCGACATCATGCTGCTGCAGGGCGGCGCATCGCTCCAATTTGCGATGGTCCCGATGAACGCCTTGAAGGCGGGCGAAAAGGCGGGCTATGTCGTCGCCGGCACGTGGGGCAAGAAGGCGTTCGACGATGCCAAGAAGGTGGAACGGCCTACGCCGCCTGGGACGGCGCCGACGGCAACTACAGCCGGATGCCCACGGTGGATGAGGTCAGGCTCGAAGACGACACCCGCTACCTTCACATCACGTCCAACGAGACCATCGGCGGCATCCGCATGCCGGACTTCCCCGACTTTGGGGTTCGAGTCATTGCCGACATGTCCTCTGACTACCTCAGCCGGCCCATCCCGTGGGCACAGTTCGATGTGGTCTACGGCGGTGCCCAGAAAAACCTCGGGCCTGCTGGCCTCGCGGTGGTCTTCGCCCGAAAGAGCCTGGTGGAAGAGGCCCCCGACAACCAGCCGGCGTACCTTCGTTACAAGACGCACGCCGAGGCAGACTCGATGGCCAACACACCGCCCGTGTTCTCCATTTGGGCCACCGGGCTGATGCTCAACTGATGGAGGAGAACGGCGGCGTCGAAGGCATGCAAACCAGGGCGGCGACGCGCCCGCCATGCTCTACGACGCCATCGACGCAAGTGACGGGTTCTACCAGAGCCCGTGCCGTGGCCGACCGCTCGCACACCAACATCGTGTTTACCCTTGCGGATGCCAACGACGAGAAGGCGTTCCTCGCCGAGGCAGAAGCCGCAGGCATGGAGAACCTCAAGGGTCATCGGTCGGTTGGCGGCATGCGCGCCAGCATCTACAACGTGCTGTCGACCGAGTCGGTCGCGGCACTGACCGACTTTATGGCCCACTTGCGCCAGCCGGCGCTAAGCCGTGGTTGCGACTACCCCACTTGTCATCCGTCTCGTCGAGCAAGAGTGGACCGACCGGGTCCCGTCGCCAGCTCACGACGCACTACCCCGGCAATGCGCCGTGAGATTCTGGCCGACAACCCTTACAGCTATTTGGCGGTGACCCGATCGCAAGAAGACCTGCCTGACCACCTCTCATTGACCGACGACCAGCTGCTGGCGGCGGGCCGACTGGCGCTCGGATCCCTGCTCGACGCCGGCGTGTTCGGCCCGTCGACCTCGCCTCGATTGTTGGCCTACCGGCTGACAACAGATTTCCACACCCAAACCGGAATCGTCTGCGGCGTCGCCGTCGATGACTTCGAAACGGGCCGGGTCAAGGTCCACGAGCAGATACACCCTGAGCGAGCCACGCACCTGGCTCGGCACTTCGAGATCGTTGGCGCCCAATCCAGCCCAATTGCGCTGGCCCACGAGCCAAACCAAACGGTAGCCGAGGTGCTCGACCTTATTACGACCAGCTCGCTCCCCGTCGTCACCGTCAACGGCGACGACGGACTCCTCCAACAGGTCTGGCCCATCGAGAGTCCTCGTCTGATCGAGCAGATCACCGGCGCGCTCGAGGATCAATCGCTCTACTTGATCGACGGGCACCATCGTGCCAGCGCCGCCTCCCAGTTTCGGGCCCGCACGGGCGACCCGGCGGCCGACTGGACCTTGTCGGCCCTGTTCTCGACGACTGAACTCGCCAACTTTCCTCATCACCGGACCCTGCCAGCCGAGGTGGCCGACCACGCGTTCATCGACCGTCTTGGCGCCATCACTGCCCTGCGGGTGCTGACCGGCGATCACCCGTTTGAGCAGGCAACGGCCGACGAACTGGTCATCTACCACAACGGGACGTGGTACGGCGTCGACGCGCCAGTCGACACCACGGCCCACGCATCGCTCGCCCACCTGGACCAGCAACGACTTGAGCGGCTCTTCGACCTGGTCGACGCCGACCAGGAATCGACCTTCCGACGCGCCGTCCGCTACCGCCCCGGCGTACTGCCCCCGACCGCGCTTGCGGCCGAGATCGACATGGCTGGCGGTTGCCTCTTTCACCTGCGCCAGGTCAGTATGGACGCCCTGTTGGCCGTCGCCGACGCCGGACTTACGATGCCGCCGAAGTCGACCTACTTCGAACCCAAGGTGCGTTCTGGCCTATTCTTGCGCCCGTGCACGTCTGCTGACCTGTAGGCGCACCACAGAGGGAGTCAATTGTGCACTTCGTGCGCCGAACCACCCAGCTCGAAATCTCGCCGATTGCAGCCGCCCACGCCGTACTCGCCGAGCGCTCGGGGACGCGACCGCTGCTGGACCTCTCTCAGGCTGCACCGGCCTACCCACCGGCGGCGCTCGTGCAACAGCGCATCGCCGCCGCTGCCACCGAGCCGGACACCGCCCGTTACGCACCGAGTCCGGGCCTCCCCGAACTGCGGACGGCGTTCGCCGCAGACATCAATGCGGCCTACCAAACGAGCATCACACCCGCTCAGACCCTCATCACGGCGGGCTGCAACCAGGCCTTCTGTGTCACGGCCTCGGCCATCGCCGCTCCCGGCGACGAGATGATCGTGCCGGTCCCCTACTACTTCAATCACGACATGTGGCTGAAGCTCGACGGCATCAAACCCGTCTACCTCCAGACCGACGAGCACATGCAGCCCGACCCCGAAGCCGCAGCTCGCTTGATCACCAACAAGACGAGAGCCATCCTCCTGGTCTCGCCCGGCAATCCAACGGGAGCGATCCTGTCGCCAGACACCATTCGAGCGTTCTTCGACCTAGCCGTCGAGCGAGATCTGGTGCTGATTCTCGACGAGACCTATCGCACATTTCGCGGCACCGACCAGGCCGCCCACCGACTGTACGACGAGCCAAACTGGTCCGACACACTGATCACGCTTCACAGCTTCTCGAAGGACCTCGCGATACCGGGCTACCGGGTGGGCGCCATTGTCGCCAGTGAGGCCCTCATCGCCGAGTCATTGAAGCTGTTTGACTGTGTTGCCATCTGCGCGCCACGGATTGGCCAGCTTGCCGCCATCGCTGGTCTTCGCGAGGCGCCAACGTGGCGGGTAGAACAAGCGGACCGCATCGGGCGCTCGCTCGAAACGTTCCGGACGGTCATGGCCGAGCAGCCGGGCGGCTTCCGGCTCGCATCGTCTGGTGCGTTCTTTGGCTGGGTGCAGCACCCATTTGCTGACCTGCCGGTTGCCGACGTCGTGCGGCGACTGGTGGTTGACGCCGATGTGCTGACCATCCCGGGCACCGCGTTCACCCCAACCGACGAGCGATGGCTGCGCTTTAGCTTTGCCAACCTCGACGGCGAGCAGCTCATTGAGCTTGGCCGTCGCCTGGCGGCGTTCTCGGCCTAAGCGGCAACGAGTGAGGCGTCGGGCCGAGCGCCGTCGACCTACTAGGCCTCGCTGAGCTCGGCGCCGCCCATGAGCAGTCCGAGCTTTTCGACCGTCGCATCAGCCGCGTCGACAATGCCAACAATCCGACCTTCAAGCATCACCGCTACTCGGTCAGAGAGGCCAATGACCTCATCGAGGTCCTCGGAGATCACCACGATGGCGGTCCCTGCGGCACGCTGAGCCACGAGCCGTTCGTGGATGTTCTCGGCCGCCCCGATGTCGACGCCCCGGGTGGGCTGCGAAGCGATCAGAACGGCGGGATTGCCATGCAGTTCTCGCCCCATGATGATCTTTTGGATGTTTCCGCCAGACAGCGACTTGGTCGATGTCGTGATGGTCGGGGTTTTCACCGCGTAGTCACGGACAATCTGTTCGGCGTGGCTGTTGATAGCGCCGAGCTTGAGAAAGCCCCGATCGCAGAATGCCGCCTTGTCGTGATCGATCAGGACGAGGTTTTCGGCCACCGAGAACGAGCCAATAGCGCCATCGCGCATCCGCTCTTCGGGCACATACGCCAGGCCTACGTCGCGTCGCTGGCGCGGCGACTTGCCGTTGATCGGGGTGTTGTCGATCTCGACGATGCCGTGGGTGGCTGGCCGGAGCCCCGCCACCACCTCGGCCAGTTCTCGTTGGCCATTGCCCGACACACCGGCGATTCCTAGGATCTCGCCGCCTCGCACCGACAAATCGACCTGTTTGAGCGCCTCGACCCCTCGGTCGCCCTGGCAGGTGAGGCCGCGAAGCTCGAGGCGAACATCACCCAGTGCGACCGGCGGCTTTTCGGGCGCCAGCTTGACGGCCCGACCGACCATGAGTTCGGCCAGGTGCTCGCGGGTGGCCGTTGTCGGGTCGGCGGTGCCGGAGATGCGTCCGTCTCGCAACACGGTGATGCGGTCGGACAGGGCCAGCACCTCATGCAGCTTGTGAGAGATAAAGATGAGCGCCTTGCCGTCGTCGCGCATCTGGCGCAGCGTGACAAACAGCTCATCGACCTCGGTTGGGGTGAGCACCGCCGTTGGCTCGTCGAGCACAAGCAGGTCGGCGTCACGATAGAGCGCCTTCAGGATCTCGACCCGCTGGCGTTCGCCGACCGCGAGTTGCCAGATCTTGGCGTCGGGGTCGACGTGGAGACCATAGATAGACGACAACTCGAGGACTCGTTCACGGACGGGGCCGAGATCGAGCCGGGAGAATCGCTTTGTCGATAGGCCGAGTGCGATGTTTTCAACGACGGTGAGTGTGGGCACCAGCATGAAGTGCTGGTGAATCATGCCGATGCCAGCGGCAATGGATGCTGAGGGCGAGTCGACGGCGAGCGGCTGGCCGCGGAAGATGACTCACCTTCGTCCTGTCGGTAAAGGCCGAACAGGATCTTCATGAGCGTGCTCTTGCCTGCTCCGTTTTTCACCGAGCAGGGTGTGCACCTCACCGGGGTAGACGTCGAGGTTGACGCGGTCATTCGCCAATACACCGGGAAAGCGCTTGGTTACGCCTCGCATGGAAAGCATTGGTTCTGGCATCATCAACCTCGATCGTCTACGTGGGTACGGCTATCGGCGTTCTAGCTACCGACGCCAGTCGACATCGAACCGTCGGAGATGCCAGCAATAGCGGCATCGGCTGCGGCCTTCACGTCGTCCGGAACGGCATAGGCGTCGTTGAACTCGACAACGAGGCCACCGTTCTCGAGGGTCAGGTCGTAGGTCTGGCCGCCCAGTGTGCCGCCCTTGATCTGGCCAATAAGGTCGGTGAGAATGCCTTCCCAGTGGTAGACCTGGTTGGCCACGACGACCTCAGGAGCGAGCTGGGTTTGGGCTGACTGCGTGCCGAACCAGAGAACACCCTCGTTACCGGCGACCCCAATGGCGCCTGCGGTCATCTGCGCACTCCCGGTCAGCACATCAGCGCCTGCGCCGACGAACGCGGTTGCGGCCTCAGCGGCCAACGCGGTGTCGGAGAACGACTCGATGTAGTTGACGTTGACCGACACGTCGGCGGTTGCTTCGGCGCCGGCCTTGAAGCCGTCGACGTAGAGCTTGGCGTCGCCAACCTCAACGGGGCCCGACAACCCCGATTTGGCCGCTCTCGGACAACATGGCGGCCATAACGCCCAAAACGTAGCCACCCTGGTCGGCAGACGCGGAGTAGGCCGAAATGTTGGCAACACCAAAGGTGTCGGCCGCGGTACCCCAGACGAAGGCGGTCTCGGGGAAGTCAGGAGCGATCTCCTGGAGCGAGGCACCGTACTGTGAACCGTGGCCGATGACCAGGTCGTAGCCGCCGTCGGCGTAGTCGCGAAGTGCGGCCGCCGCGTCTTCGACGACGAACATGTTTTCGGAGATCACATAGTCACTGATCGTGCCGTCGGCCTTGAGTAGCTCAAGGGCGTCGTGCATCGACTGGGTGAAGGCGAGGTCGTTGGCGGCGCTCGGCGCAACAACGGCGACGGTGAACTCGTCGCCTCCCGAGGCTCCCGCCTCGGTGGTCGTTGCGCTGTCACCGGAGTCGCTGCCGCACGCGGCGGCCAGCATCGCTAGCGCTGCGAACAGCGCCAGAATCGGTTTGTAGCCTTTTTTCATTGGGTCCTCCTGTGAGGGGTTAGGAAACACATCTAGTGGCCGCGGGTAAACGGCACAGTGAGCGCCGCTGGCGGGTTTGCCGCGCGACGAGCGATTAGGGCGAGGGCCAGAACGGTAAGGACGGCGGGGGCCGTGGTGGCCAACGAGGCGGCCGCACCACTGACGATGCCGAGCGTCTTGAGCTGATTTACCGTGGCGGTGACGAGGCCGTAGAGCAGGGATCCGTAGAGGACGCCACTCGGCTTCCAACCGCCGAAGTAGACCAGCGCAACGGCGATGAACCCGATGCCGTTGGTCAGGTTGTTTTGGAAGATGTTGAGCTCAAGGGCCAGGGCCGCGCCGGCCAATCCGGCGAACATGTTGGCGATGATGATCGTCGTGTAACGAATTTTGGCAACGCTGACACCAAGGCTGTCGGCGGCCTCAGGGGTCTCGCCGACGGCTCGCACGTTGAGTCCGAAGGAGGTGTTGTTGAGAACCCAGGTCATCACGAACACCATCGCGACACCGAAGTACACAACGACGTTCTGGTTGAACAACACATCGCCGACCTTCGGGATCTTGCTCAGCAGCGGAAGCGCGACGGGGTCGAACTTGGCACCGAGGGGCAAGGGTGTGCCGACGACCTCGGAGAACAGGAGCTCGCTCGCCCCCAGACCAAACAAGAAAATCCCGATACCGCTGATGCCTTGTTCGGCTTGCATGTTGACCGTGATGACGGCGTAGACCAGGCCCATCACGGCGCCGACCAGAAGGCCAGCCCCCGCGCCGAGCCAGGCGTTTTTCGTCTCGAGCACGGTCCAATAGCCGACGAACGCGCCCAACAACATGACGCCCTCGACCCCGAGGTTGAGCACGCCACTCTTCTGACCGAGCGTCTCGCCGAGTGAAGCCAGCAGATACGGCGTCGCCAGACGGATCGCGGAGGCGAGCGTCGCGAGCAGCACGGCTGACGTGAAGAAATCGCGCAACGGGGCATCGGCGGCGAGGAGTAGGACTGCGATCACTTCGTCACCGCCGTTTCCTCGACCGTGTTGGTTTCCGACGCCGGCGTGGCCGCACTAGCGACGGCCACCGACGACGGATTGAGCCACGCCGCCAGACGACTCTTGTATTTCTCGGCGCTCACGACAAAGACAACGACCAGTCCGTTGAGCACGCCGACGAGGTACGACGGGATCTGAATCGCTCGCTGCATGGCGTTGGCGCCGACGAGGAGGCCGCCGAAGAGGAACGACGACGGGATAGTCCAGAGCGGATGCAACCCGCCAAAGAGCGCGGTCACGATGCCGTTAAAGCCAGCCGAGCCGGTGAAGCCCGCGCTCGACCCGTCGATATAGAGCCGATGTGATTCACTGCCAAAGACCAGCACCGCGCCCGCAAGCCCGCACATGGCGCCGCTCAGGGTGAGTGCGAGCATCGTCATGCGTTTCACTGGCATGCCGGCATAGGCGGCAGCGTCGCTGCTTTCTCCAACGGCTCGAACCCGAAAACCCCACGACGTCCGCCACAGAAAGACCCACGCCCCGACGGCAGCAATCAGCGCCACGACCACACCGAGGTGGAGGCGTGTGCCGCTGATGAGAATAGGTAGGTCGGTTGTTTTCGGACAGCCGTTGAGTTTGCGGATCCGATTGGCGTCGCCCTGTGAGGGGTCGATCAGCACGGCTTTCAGAGGTAGCTGGCGATCTGGACGGCGACGATATTGAGCATGATCGTCGACAAGATCTCGTTGACCCCGAGGTAGGCCTTCAACGCCCCGGGGATCGCACCCCAGACGGCACCGCCGACAAACCCAGACACCATGACAAGGGGCACAAGGAGCACGGCCGGCAGCGACGGTACACCGAGCGCGACCACCGTGGAGAGCAAGCGCCGGCGATGATTTGCCCTTCACCGCCGATGTTGATGACCTTGGCCCGAAAGGCGATGGAGATGCCGATAGCCGACCAGCAGGAGCGGCGTCGCCTTGGTGGCCGTGTCGGCAAGATTGTCGACCCCACCAAACGCGCCTTGGCCAGTTCCCAGTATCCGACGAGCGGGCTGGCTCCAAGAAGGACAATGAATATCGCCTCAAAGAACAGGGCCAGAAGCGTCGCTCCGAGCGGGACTATGACGCCGGATAGATCCGGGCGGCTTCGTTTCACCGGCATTGCCCTATTCGGTCCGGGCGCATGTGTTCCATGGGTTTGACTCCTCTCCAAGAGTCAAACACCGACGGCGCCGACAGTAGCATTTACGTTCAACACATTGTCAACCTCAACAAAGTGTTGCTGACTTCTCGATGACGCGCCGACGGCTCGCTTGTCCGAGATGCTAACGGACTACTGGAATCGTGGAACTGACGAACCGTGAACGCCAGATGAACAACAACAGCTGCCGGTTGCTCTGACTCGGCCGCTCAGAGGGCGGTGCGGAATCGGGCCAATCGCCATACCGTCGCTGCTGTCGGGAGCCAAGAACCCAACACCACCGCGCCCAACCCAGGGCGCTTCTGGCACCTCGAGCGCCACAAGTGAATCGTCCCCGGCCGTGTTGATCGACGACACCGGTGGTCTCCACGGCCGTAAGGGTGCAGACCGAGTAGATCAGGACACCACCTGGGCGAACCAGTTGACGTGCTGCCCTCAGGAGTTCGAGCTGGAGCCCGGCGAGGCGAGCTGGTGCTCCCGGTCGAGCGTCGGGCATCGGCCCGGCGCCGAAGGCTGCCGAATCCAGAGCAAGGGGCGTCGACCAAGACGCGGTCGAACGATTGGTCACGAAACGGTGGCGTCAATCCATCGGAAACGACGACCGTGACATCAGCGTCGAGTCGGGCGACGTTGGCGGCCATCAGGTTGGTCCGAGACGGCCGAATGTCGCAGGCGGTCAACGGCACCAGCGAGCGCAAGCCCCGTTGCCTTCCCGCCCGGTGCGGCGCACAGGTCAAGCACGCGCTCGCCCGGCTCGGCGGCGCAGAGCCGCACGACTTCTTGGGACGCAAGATCTTGCACATAGCCATCGGAACGGACGTGGGACACGGCCCGTTCGTTCATGGTGAGGGCGGCGTCGGCCAGGTCGACGCCGAGGTCGGCTCGCATCATGGCGACGAGCCAATCGGGGTAGGACAGGCGAACGCCATCATTTGGCCATTCGACATCGGCCCTGGCGACTCGCCGGAGGACCGCATTAACCAACCCGCGGCCAGGGCCCTTCACCGCACCGACCGTTGCGTCGATCACGCCGTAAACCGGCAAGTCGAGGTACTGCAGTTGGTACGCGCCGATGCGTAGTGCCGCCCCTACCTGCGGCCCAACCTCCTGCCGACACGCACCGTCGACGAGGTAGTCACACGCCCGCTTCATTCTGGTGGTGCCATAGACGAGCTCGAGACGAACGCCCGGTCGCGTTGTCGAGGCCCGATCGTTGAGCAGTGGGCCAAGCGCCAGATTGGCGTAGGCCCGATCCTTCTCGATCCGCACAAGCGTGCCGATCGCTACTCGTCGAGCCGCTGAACCAGCGGTCTTCTTTCGCTTAGGGCCGCCGGCCTTCTTGGGTGCGTTCGTGCTAGGTGAGTCGTTCATTGGTTCCTGGTTGTGCGCCGTTGCGCCATGCCTCGAACGACATGGCCGCCTTGCCCTCGGGCTGGACGAGCGTTGGATATACTCACGCCGTTCGCCGTGCCGACCCGATCATTGTCGATCTGCCCGGGGGCGAGGTCGGTCATCGATTGGTCGAGATCGGCCGCCAGGATCTTGAGGCGCTTGTTGCGAAACTCCGCTCATGCTCGCCCAACGCTTTAATCCGTCGGTGAAGATCGATTGCCGGGTGGTCGAACGACAAGCGGAACTCATCGGCGTGGAGCTTCGTGGCATAGATCGGCGCTCACCTTGCTGCGGTGTCGGTCGCCAAGGCCCTCCGTGAGCGCGGAACCAACAACGCCGAGCCAACGTCGGCCAGCTCATCCCACAGCTCCGTCAGGGTGGCAGTTTGGCCGATCGGGAGCGAGGCACGTCGATAGATGCCGCCCGTGTCGAGACCGCGCTCGAGGGCCATGAGGCACACACCAGTCTCCTCGTCACCGGCCAGGATCGCCTGCTCGACGGGGGCCGCACCCCGCCATCGGGGAAGCAGCGAGAAGTGGAGGTTAACCATCGCCAGCTGCTCGAGGAGCGAACCAGGATGAGTTGGCCGTAGGCCACGACAACCGCCAGGTCGGCGTGGACACCGAGCACATCGTCGAGTGCGAAACCGAATTCGAGCTCGAGCGTGCCGCTGCCTTTACTGGAACGCTGGCGTCGTCTTCGAACCGCGACCGCGCCGCTTGTCTGGTGCCGTAATGACGAGGGCTACGTCGAAGCCAGCCCGGTGGAGCGCCCGCAACGGTGGAACGGCGATGGCAGGCGTACCCAGATAAACCACCCGACGGACCTGGATGGTGGTGACGCAAGCGGGTTGTGGGTAGCGGCGCGCCGTTCATGAGCTAGGGAAGACGAAGCCCGCCAAAGAGCTTCTTCTTTGGCTCAGGCTTCGGCTCCGGCATGATGAACATCTCCCGGACGGTTTTCATAGCCGCTTTGCGCTCATCGCCCTCGAGATGATCGAGCAACAGCACACCATCGAGATGGTCGAACTCGTGTTGGATGAGGCGGGAGAGCAGCTCATCGGCCTCGAGGGACACTTCGTTGCCATCTAGGTCGTAGCCCGTCACCAGGATCTGCTTTGGCCGCAGGATCTCCCAATGAAGCCCCGGGACCGAAAGGCAGCCTTCCTCGAAGAGCCACTCGCCATCGGACTCCGCGATCACAGGGTTGACCAACGCTTTGGGGCCCTCGCCTTCGCCCAAGTCGTAGACGAAGAACCGCTTGGACACCCCAATCTGGGGCGCCGCCAGTCCGATGCCTGGTTCGGCGTACATCGTGGTGAGCATGTCATTGGCCAGTGCCACCAACGATGCATCGATGTCGGTAACCTCATCGGCTACCTTGCGGAGGACGGGGTCTCCAAACACTCTTACCTGATAGGGGGACGACATCTTGGCAAGGGTAGCGTTATCCACTGTGCTTCTGAGACCGCTCCCCCCGGCGACGTGCC
Organism: Acidimicrobiales bacterium; assembly: GCA_041394345.1. Classification (GTDB taxonomy): domain Bacteria; phylum Actinomycetota; class Acidimicrobiia; order Acidimicrobiales; family SZUA-35; genus JBBKWJ01. The sequence continues at coordinate 42,962 of JAWKIN010000014.1, forward strand.
GTGGCTGATTCGCCGACGGACCAGTCCGACCACCACCACGCCGGGCACTACTTCTCGGAGTCACCCACCACGGCGTCCAACGAGCGCACGATCTCGCTCACCCTGCCCGATGTCGTACTCACGCTCACCACCGATCGTGGGATGTTCAGCCCCGGCCACGTCGATGTCGGCACCAAGTATCTCCTGCTCGATGGGCCCAAATCCTGTCCGTCCGACCGGATCATCGCCGATATCGGCGCAGGGTACGGGCCGATCGCCCTCGTGTTGGCCAGTCGAAACCCGGACGCGACGATTTGGGCCATCGACGTCAACCAACGAGCCCGCCTCCTGTGCCAACGCAACGCGGAGGCCAACGGCCTCAGCAATGTTGTTGTCGCTGCTCCCGAGGACGTCCCCGACAGCATCGTCTTCGATCGCATCTGGTCGAATCCGCCCATCCGCATCGGCAAAGACGCGCTCCACGACCTCCTTCGCCGCTGGCTCGACCAGCTCGCGCCCCAGGGATCAGCCCATCTTGTCGTTCAGAAACACCTCGGCGCCGATAGTCTCGCCCGGTGGTTGACGACCTCCGGTTGGCCAACCACGAGGCGAGCATCGGGGAAGGCGTTCCGTCTCCTCGACGTCGCTGCTGCGGTTCCACCAAACGAAAGCACGTCATGACGAAGTCACCACGCCAACCGAACTGAAGCGACTTCACCGAGAGGCGACGGGCGACGGATCTTCGGCTGTCGCTCATTCTCGACGGTGTGCAAAAGCCATACAACGTCGGCGGACTCTTCCGCTCCGCTGCGGCCTACAAGGCCGAGCAGATCTGGCTCTGCCGCCGACGCTCGCCCCACCGATCGGGCGGTGGCAAAGTCGGCGCTCGGCTGCGACCGGCTCCTCGGGTGGGAGCCCGCCGATTCGGGACCCGCGGCAGTTGTCGCGGCCAAGGCCGCTGGCTTCCTGGTGGTCGCGATCGAGCTCACGACTACGGCCAAACCTCTTTGAGATCGACCTCGGCACCAACGTCTGCTTGGTCCTCGGCCACGAGGAGCGGGGGCATCGCGACACCTTGGCCGCAGGATGCCATCGGCTACCTGCCCCAACTCGGCAAGGTCGGCTCTGCTCAACGTGGCCCAGGCCGCATGTGCTTGCGCTGTATGAAGCCGCCCGCCAAACCTGGATGGCACCCACGCCTGATCGCCACCGAGTAGCGCTACACCCGAGGTGGGTCGACCGCATCGCGAACGCACTCCGCTGGTCGTGTGACCTCGGCCAGCCGATCGGCCAAGCTCTCCTGGCGTTTCGGCTCGGATCAGGTAGTGACTGTCACGGCGCGGCCCCAGTACCTGCGTCGCCAATGTCTCAGCTGTTCGACGAAGGCGTCGGCCGCCTCCCACTCACCTCAGCGATTGCCCCAAACGGGGGAAGCCAAGCGATCGTCGAACCGCGAGCTCGTCGGCGCCAAAACGCCCAAGGTCGGCCCGCACCACCGCCTCGAGTACTCGATGATCGGGGGTCCGGGTTTGCACGAGGACCGTGCCCGCACCGCGGCGGGCTCCAACGAGGCGAGCAGCACGAATGAGCAGGGCCATGGCCTGTTCGGCCGAGCGATAACGCGGCGCCAGAAGCTCTTGATCAAAGTCGAGGAACGCAACGCTCGCGGCCGAGGTGATCTGGTGGAGGACGGCTTCGGTACCAACGAGAATCCGCTGATCGGCCGGAGCGTTTCCCGCCCGACCTCACCGACCGGTTCCCCGGCCAAAGCCGCAAGCTCTTCGCCCGCTCGACCAATGCCAAGCCGGATGCGCTTGAGCGTGGTGCCCCCGCACACGGCACAAAACAGCGGCCGTCGCTCGTCGGTTGTCGGTGAGACCAGTTGGCCGTCTCGCTCGGTCATGAGCTGTTCGCCGTCGGCCGTTTTCACCAGTTCGCCGCAATTGCCGCAGGCCAGCATCTGCGCCCGGCCCTTCCGATTCAGCACACAAACGACGCGGCCGGGTGATCGGAGCAATTGGATGAGCGCCGGCGAAAAGAGGCCCGCCCTGGTCGGATCTTCGCGCCGCCGGTCGGCAACACGGATAACGGGCCACGACGACCGTTCCGTCCGACGGTCGGCGCTCAAAACACGATCGGCGGCGGCCAAGGCACACGCCGATGGCGCAGGCGATAGCAACACACACGGGATACCGAGCCGTCTGGCGCGCTCGATGGCGACGTCGCGGGCGTTCCATGTCGGGTTTCGCTCGTCCTGCAGGCCTTCGTCGTGCTCGTCGACCACAACAATCGACCGCAGGTCGGGCACCGAAGCCCACACGGTGCTCCGCGCCCCAATCGCAAGGCCGCCGCTCCTCGACGCGTCCCAGTCACGGGGCAAACGATGGGTATCGACGCCGTGTCGTCGCAGCACCGAGGCGAGGTGGTTCGCCTCGGCTACCAGTGGCACGAGCGCCATGGCCGAGCCGCGTGCCGCGGCCGCAGCGAGAAAGGGAGCGGCGTCGTCGTTGGGCCCCAGGCGTACAACCGTTACGCCCGGCGAGGCGAAGGCCGATGTGACAAGTTCGCTGGGCGCCGCTGGCGGGTGTGGGACGGTCGTTGACGTCGATGTGGATCGAGGTCGCACCGGCACCATGGTCGATGGCGAGGCCGACGTCAGCACCGAGGTCAGCCGGCCGTGCCATCGATGGGCCGCCCACCGAGCAAGGTCGACTACGTCGGCCGACGGACCAGCCGACGACACCTTCAGTAGTGGTCGGAGGGTTACCCCGTCGTCGACGACCGGATCGATGGCGGTGATCCAGCCCGCGACTCGTCGCCCGTTGAGTTCGATGCGCACCAACGCGCCGACCGCGACGGACGAGGCCAGCGCCGCCGGCACCGAATAGTCGAATTCTTTGGCGATGCCAGCAACATTCGGCACAACCCGAACAGTGGTGGCAAGCATCGACCGGGGGTGAACTAGAGCGACAACGCGGCTTGCAGCGCGTCGACCCGGTCGAGTCGTTCCCAGGTGAATGACTCGGGGTCGGTGCGACCGAAGTGGCCATACGCCGCCGTCTTGGCGTAAATAGGACGACGAAGGTCGAGATCACGCAAGATGGCAGCCGGTCGAAGATCGAAGACCGAGGCGACGGCGGCGTCGATTGCCTTGGGATCAACGTTTTCGGTACCGAACGTGTCGATCATCACCGACACCGGATGCGCCACGCCAATGGCGTAAGCCACCTGGACTTCACACCGATCGACGGCCCCGCTGGCAACCAGATTCTTCGCCACCCATCGGGTGGCGTAGGCAGCGCTGCGGTCGACCTTCGACGGGTCTTTGCCCGAGAACGCCCCGCCCCCGTGGCGAGCGGCGCCGCCATAGGTGTCGACGATAATCTTGCGCCCGGTCAGACCAGCGTCGCCAACGGGTCCCCCAATGACGAAGCGTCCCGTCGGGTTGACGAGGACCTCGAAGTCGTCGTCGGCAAACGCCGCCGGGATGACGGGGCGGATGACGTGCTCGATCAGATCGGGCCGGATCATCGTGTCCCGATCGATGCCATCGTCGTGCTGGGTCGAGATCAAGACGGTCCTGAGCCTGCTTGGCTTGCCGCCGACATAGTCGAACGTGACCTGGGTTTTGGCGTCAGGGCGAAGATAAGGGATGACCCCAGAGCGTCGGACCTCGGCGTGGCGCTCGGCCATTCGATGCGCCAGATGGATGGGCAGCGGCATCAACACGTCGGTCTCGTTGCAGGCGTAGCCGAACATCATGCCCTGATCGCCCGCACCCTGCCCGTCGAGATCGTCTTCGATGTGCCCGGTACGCGCTTCTTCGGATGAATCAACGCCTTGGGCGATGTCGGCTGACTGCTCGTCGATGGCAACCAACACACCACAGGTCTTGCCGTCGAAGCCGTAGTCGCCGCGGTCATAGCCAATCCGAATGATGGTGTCGCGAACAACCGCCGGGATGTCGACGTAGGCCTCGGTAGTGATCTCGCCAGCGATGACCGCCATGCCCGTGGTGACCAGGGTCTCACACGCGACGCGGCTCATCGGGTCTTGGGCCAGGATGGCATCGAGGATCGAGTCCGAGATCTGGTCGGCCATCTTGTCAGGATGCCCCTCGGTCACTGACTCGGACGTGAAGGTGAAGTCTTTACTCACTACAAAAGGCTTTCTGTCGCTCCGGTGCCCGGGGCTCCGTTGGATCGAATGTGGTCTGACACTACATCAAGCAGGGCGTTGGCCACTGAGGACTTCGACCCAAGCGGGAGGCCGATCGGTTGGCCGCCCCGACGAAGGATTGTGACCTGATTGGTGTCATGGGCAAAGCCCGCGCCGGCCGCCGACACGTCGTTGGCCACGATGAAGTCAGCGCCCTTCGCTTCGAGCTTGCGCTGGGCGTTTTCGAGAAGATCGTCGGTTTCGGCGGCGAAACCGACCAGGACCTGCTGGGGTAACGGATCGGCGCCGATGGCGGCCAGGATGTCGATAGTCCGCTCAAGTTGGATCTGGGGCACCCCGGAGCCCTTCTTGATCTTTGAGGTGGCCACGGTGGTTGGTCGGAAGTCGGCCACCGCCGCCGTCATGACGACGATGTCGGCCGTTGCCGGATGGCAACGACGGCGTCGTACATTTGCGCTGCTGTTCTGTACATCGACCCGGGTAATGGCCGGGTGGTGATCACGCACGATTGTGGCGATCAGGGTGACCGAGGCCCCGTGCCGGCGGGCGGCCTCCGCGATGGCGTACCCCTGCTTCTTCGCTCCGTAGAACGATTGCCGATGAACCGAACAGGATCGAGCGATTCGGCGGGTGCCGCCAGCGGTAATTACGACGCAGGCCGGCGAGGTCTTGATCGGTGAGCGCATCAAGCACGCCAGCAACGACAAGCTCGGGATCGGCAAGGCGACCCTTTCCGATGTCGCCACCGGCCAGTCGGCCCTCGCCCGGTCCAATGATGTGGGCGCCTCGCTCACGCAGCACGGCGATGTTCCCTGCACCGCAGCGTGTTCCCACATCTCAGTATGCATCGCCGGGCAGATCACCAACGGTGCCTCGCTGGCGATCAGTGTGGCCGACAGGAGGTCGGGCCGACCGGGCCGTTCGACAATCGGAGATGATTCGGGCCGTCGCCGGGCACACGAGGATCAGATCGGCGCTCTGGCCAAGCGTCGTGTGTGGAATGGGGTCGACGTCGGCAAAGATGGAGACCTTTGGCGCCTCGGGACGCGAGGGCTTCAAAGGTCTTCAGCCCAATCATCTTGGTCGCCGACTCGGTGAGAACCGGCACGACATGAGCGCCGAGGTCGACAAGTCGGCGACAGACCTCAACGGCCTTATAGGCAGCGATACTCGCCGGTCACACCGAGAACGATCCGTTTCCTGGCGAGCGGACCCAGTGGAACTGGGTCAGACGTGGTCACTAGTTAGGCGGCGTCGTCCGCGCCGTCGGCAGTCGGACGAGTCGGGACGATCTTGTCGGCGGCGATCTCTTCGAACGCGATGGTGAGCGGCTTGCGAGACAGGGACGTGACCTGTGGCGGAACCATCGAGCCAATGCCATCGCCGAGCTGGCCGAAATAGGCATTGATCTGGCGTGCTCGCTGCGAGGCCACGGTGCAAAGCGCAAACTTGGAACCGGCTCGGTCCATGAGGCCTTCAACCTGCGGGTTAATCATCGTATCGAATTTACGTACCATGGTTGCATCCTTCGGGAGTCGAACGAGTATAGGCCGAGAACAGTCGAGGTGTGCCTCGGTCACGAGATCGATTGGTGGGTCGTGGGCGATGTTGAGCGCTAGCTAGCGGGTGGTTCGGCCGCGTCACGCTTTGCCCGTTCGGCTTCGATCACGGCGTAGATGGCATTGACCGTGTCGGCGATGGTGACATTGACGATCCGTGTGGCACCGAGTTCGGCACCAGCATCGGCTTCTTCTCGTGCCTTGGCCAAGCGTTGCACGACCTTGTCGGCTGGATCGCCGCGCCCGCGCAAGCGGGCTTCCTGCTCGTCGACCGACGGTGCCTCCAAGAAGATCAGCACCGCATCGATGTCTTTCTCGATGACCTGACGGGCCCCCTGCACGTCGATCTCAAGAATGAGGTCGCGTCCAGGGGGCGGTTCAGGAGTCGGGGTCCCATAGAGGTTGCCGAGAAACTCGGCGTACTCCAGGAACCCACCTTGTTCAATTCGTTCGAGAAACGCTTCTCTCGACACAAAGCGATACGCATCTTCGGCTTCACCTGGTCGGCGATGCCTGGTAGTCCAGGACCGGCTCAGCCAAAGTTCAGGGTGCTGCTCAAGCAGAGCCGCACACACGGTCCCCTTTCCAACGCCGCCTGGCCCAGAGACGACGACAACAAGGGGACGCGGGATCAGGAGAATGTCTCCAGGAGTCCCTTGCGCTGCTGTGGGCCGAGGCCAGCAAGACGGCGTGATTCGGCGATGCCGATCGCTTCCATCTTGCGACGGGCGGTGACCTTGCCCACGCCCGGGAGCGACTCGATGATGGCCAGGACCTTGGTCTTGGCAATCAACGCGTCAGTATCGGCGAGGTCGAGGACCTCGGGGAGCGAGATGCTGCCCATCTTGAGTCGGGCTTTGACCTCGGCGCGAGCTTTGCGCGCTTCGGCCGCCTTCACCAGGGCCGCAGATCGTTGTTCAGGTGTGAGTTGTGGGGGATTCGCCATGTCGTGAACTTAGCCGTCCTAACGCAGGATTACGTAGATTACCCGTTCAAGTTTGCGTTGTTGGCAGAAATATATGTCAACGTCGTGGCCTGCGGGTATGTCGTCACACTTGGTGGTGAAGGTGCCCATTGCCACGCGGTCCGTGCCCGATTCCGCTGCTGGCGCGGCGCTTAGCGGTGGGCCAGATCGGCAAAGAGCTGGCTTGCGGCCGCCGCCGGATCGGACGCGAGGGTGACGGCCCGACCAATCACGAGAAGGTCGGCGCCGGCGTCAAGCGCTTGACCTGGGGTGACAGCCTTTGGTTGATCGTGGCGCTCACTCCCGGCCGCTCGGATGCCAGGAACGACCCGCATCGTTCGCGGCGCCAGCGTGCGAATGTCAGCCAGATCAGTCGCTGCACACACGATGCCGCCACAGCCTGCCTCAACGGCCACCCGGAGGCGATTCGGCACGATGTGCGCCGGGGCGTCTTCATCACTGGTCAAGACCGTGATGCCAAGGGCAACGGGGTCGGGCAGCCCTGCTCGCCTGGCACCATCAAGGAGGCCCTCGACGCCGGACCGGAGCATCGTGATGCCGCCATGGGCGTGCATCGTGAGGTAGCGCACGCCGAGTGCGCCCGCCACGTTCGATGCCTTCGACACGGTGGTCGGGATGTCGTGCAGCTTGAGGTCGAGAAACACGTCGTAACCGAGATCGATCATCGCACCGATGGCGTCGGGCCCGGCGGCGGTGTAGAGCTCGAGTCCGATCTTGGCCACCCCAAACCAGGGCGCTACCTCACGGGCAAGGCGGTTGGCCTTGACGAGGTCGTCGACATCTAGGGCGATTGCCATTTTGTCGCGCAAGGCATTGGGGAGACCGGTACCGGCAGCTCCGCTGGCTGTTTCGGTTGGCATTGAAGGCCCTCCTAGGGGATCAATCAAACGTCACGGCGCCGACGAGATCGGCGAAACGCGCTACTCCTTGATTAGCACACCATTGGCGCAGATCGGCGGTTAGCCGATGAACAGTCGCGGGATCGGCGAGGGTTGCCGTGCCGACCTGGATCGCCGATGCGCCGACAAGGGCGAACTCAACGATGTCCTCAACGGTGGCCACACCGCCGGCAGCAACGATGGGAATGGTGGGATGGGCCCGATGCACGTCGTGCACGGCCCGCACCGCCAGCGGATGAATGGCTGGCCCCGACACTCCCCCAGCCCCGCCACCAAGGCGAGGGCGCCGCGTGATCGGATCGACGGCGAGCCCGAAGTAGGTGTTGACGAGGGTGACCGCCTCGGCGCCGCCATCGATAGCAGCAACGGCGATGTCGGGCAGTGTTGTCCCAACATTGGGACTGAGTTTCGCCCAGCGAGGGCGGCCACGCCGGCTGTGGCGGCGATGACCTCGGCTGTCGTCGCTGCCGAATGGGCAAACAGTTCGTTGCCCTTCTCGGTATTGGGACACGAGATATTGACCTCGACGGCTGCGACCTGTGGGCCCGCTGCGGCGAGCACGTCGGCGGCCCGTCGGTAGTCATCGACCGACCGACCCCAGATCGAGGCAACGATCGTGGCGTCAGCATCGACCAACGCAGGCAGCTCCTCGTCGAGCCAGCGCCACGCCGGGGCCTTGCAGCCCTACGGAGTTGATCATGCCGCCCGTGGTTTGATGGACCCGCACAGGCGGGTTGCCGTCGCAGGCGAAGATCGCCAGCGACTTGACAACCACCGCACCGATAGCCGACAGATCGAAGTACGCCGCGAGTTCAGCGCCGTGGCCCGCCGTCCCCGCCGCCGTGAGCGTGGGCGCCGAGAAGGTCAACGACCCGACCGTGGCGGTGAGATCAACGGCTGATCCCACAGACTCAGCCGTCGTGGGCGACGGCGATCGACGGGGCCGACGCATGTCTAGTCGAGCCCCAGGACCGATTGCAGCGACCGCACCACGAGGGAATCGTCGCCCCAGTCGCGTAAGCCCCGAGCAGCTGCCAACGCCGCCGCCACCGTTGTCACGAGCGCCACTCCATTTTGGGCCGCGGCCGTGCGGATATAGGCGCCGTCGGCACGGGCACCCCGGCCCCGAGGGGTGTTGATGACGAGATCGATCTGTCCGTCCTCGATGAGCGCCACAATATTGTCGCCCGATTCGTCGAGCTTGGACACCACATGGGCAATAGGGATGCCAGCCTCGCTCAAGAACGCCGCCGTCCCCGCCGTTGCGACGAAGCTCGATCCCAGCTCAGCGAGGATCTTGGCCACCTCGAGTCCCCCCACTTTGTCTCGATCGCTGAGCGAGACGAAAACCATGCCGTCGCCGCTCAAGCGCGATCCGGCCGCCATTTGGCTCTTGATGAACGCCAAGCCCGGCGAGACGTCGATTCCCAGTACCTCGCCTGTCGAGCGCATCTCTGGCCCGAGCAGGGCATCGGAATCGGGGAACCGGTTGAACGGGAGCACCGCCTCCTTCACCGAGTAGTGACCGGTCGCCGGCTGGCTGCGCAACAACCCCTCGGCCAGCAGCTCAGCGATGGTCGAACCCGTCATGATGCGGGCGGCCGCCTTGGCCAGCGGTTGGCCTGTGGCCTTCGCCACGAACGGCACCGTTCGAGACGCTCGAGGGTTCGCCTCAATCACGAAGACCTGGCCGTTCTTCACCGCAAACTGGACGTTGATGAGGCCAACGACTTCGAGGTCGGCGGCAATTCGCCGAGCGTACTCTTCGATGACCGCCACGGTTTGTTCAGAAAGGTTTGGCGGCGGCAAGAAGCACGCTGAGTCGCCCGAGTGGACGCCCGCTTCTTCGACGTGTTCCATCACACCACCGATCATGGTGGCGCCGGTCCTGTCACGCAGGGCGTCGACATCGACCTCGGTCGCGTCTTCGAGAAAACGATCGACCAGCACCGGTCGCTCCGCCGACAGGCCACCCTCTCGGCCGAGCGAGCCCGTGACACCCATCGCTTGCATCGCAAGCGTGAGCGACGCATCGTCATAAACGATCTCCATCCCTCGGCCGCCGAGCACGTAGGACGGTCGGACGAGCGCTGGATAGCCGATCTTGGCCGCCACCGCGAGAGCGCCTTCGACCGAGGATGCCGTATCGCCCGCTGGTTGGGGAATTTCCAGCCGGGCACACAGCGATGCCCAGTGGTCGCGATCTTCCGCGGCGTCGATGGAAGCTGGGCTTGTACCGAGCACCAGCTCCTGGGGCAGGCGATCAGCGAGCTTCAGTGGCGTCTGGCCGCCGAGACTGACGATAATGCCGAGCGGCTTTTCAACGTCGACGATGTTCATCACATCTTCGTAGGTGAGCGGCTCGAAGTAGAGCCGGTCTGAGGTGTCGTAGTCGGTCGAAACGGTCTCGGGATTGCAGTTGACCATAATGGTTTCGTAGCCCGCGTCTTGTAAGGCGAAGCTGGCATGGACACAGCAGTAGTCGAATTCGATGCCTTGGCCAATTCGGTTGGGGCCCGAGCCAAGGATGATCACGCTCTCGCGCTCAGACGGAACGACCTCGCTTTCATCTTCGTAGGTCGAGTAGTGATACGGGGTTTCGGCGTCGAACTCGGCCGAACAGGTGTCGACTGTCTTGAAGGTTGGCAGGACGCCAAGCTCAAGTCGCTTCGCTCGGACGGCGGCCTCGTCGGTGTTCCACCGAGCCGCCAGCTGTGGGTCGCTGAAGCCGAGTTGCTTGGCTCGCTTGAGTTCTCGCTTGGTGACCGTGTCGAGCCCCATCGTCGCAAGCGCCGCGCCTTCTTCGACCAGAAGCGTCATCTGATCGAGGAACCAGGGGTCGATCTTCGTCTTGGCGTAGAGTTCGTCGACGGTGCGGCCGCGACGGATCGCCTCGGCCACTTGGAAGAGGCGATCGGGGGTGGCGATGGCGCACCGGTCGAACAGGGCGTCGTCGTCGAGGTCGTCGAACGCCGAACCCGATGTCGGGATAAGCCCGTCGTAGCCCTGTTCGAGCGATCGACACGCCTTCTGGACGCTTTCGGGAAGGTGCGGCCGATCGCCATCACCTCACCGACCGATTGCATCGACGTGCCGAGAACGCCCGAGGTTCCTGGGAACTTCTCGAACGCCCAGCGCGGGATTTTGGTGACGACATAGTCGATGACCGGCTCGAAGCTGGCTGGAGTTTTCTTGGTGATGTCGTTCGGGATTTCGTCGAGCGTGTAACCGATGGCGAGTTTGGCCGCGAACTTCGCAATGGGGAAGCCGGTGGCCTTCGACGCGAGCGCCGACGAGCGGGACACCCGTGGATTCATCTCGATGATGACGCGACGGCCCGTTTCGGGGTCGACGGCGAATTGAACGTTTGAGCCACCGGTTTCGACGCCAACCCGTCGCAGGCAGGCAAACGCGGCATCGCGCATCTCTTGGTATTCGACGTCGGTAAGGGTTTGGATTGGGGCGACCGTGATCGAATCACCCGTGTGGGTGCCCATCGGGTCGAAGTTTTCGATCGAACAAACAATCACCTGGTTGTCGAGCGCGTCGCGCATGACTTCAAGTTCGAACTCTTTCCAGCCTGCGATTGACTCCTCGATGAGGATCTCATTGATCGGGCTGGCGGCAATGCCGTTGGCGGCCACCAGCTCGAACTCTTCGGCCGTCGCCGCCGTTCCCGTGCCACGACCACCCAGGATGTAGGCCGGTCGGATGACGATCGGGAGTCCGATCTCTTGGACGATCTCGCGTGCTTCGGCCATGGTGTGGGCGACGCCGGAGCGAGGCACATCCATGCCGATCTCGATCATCGCTTCTTTGAACTTCTGGCGATTCTCGGCCGTATCGATGGCCTCGGCGTTTGCCCCGATGAGTTCGACACCGAACTCCTCGAGGACGCCAGCCTCAAACAGTTCCATCGCGAGGTTCAGTGCTGTCTGCCCACCGAGTGTTGGCAGCAGGGCATCGGGCCGTTCCTTCTCGATGATCTTGCGGAGCACGGCAATGTCGAGCGGCTCGATGTAGGTCGCATGAGCGAACTCGGGGTCGGTCATGATTGTCGCCGGGTTTGAGTTGGCGAGAACGGCGCGATAGCCCTCCTCCTTCAACACCCGACAGGCTTGGGTGCCCGAGTAATCGAACTCGCAGGCTTGGCCGATGATGATCGGGCCGGAGCCAATGACGAGGATTGTGTTGATGTCGTCGCGATGAGGCATCAGGCACCTGCCTTTGGGTTGAACGAATCCATCAGGTCGACAAAGCGACCAAAGAGATACGAGCTGTCGTGGGGTCCGGGGCTGGCCTCCGGATGATGTTGCACGCTGAAGGCAGGCGCATCTCGGAGCGCCATGCCCTCACAAACGCCATCGTTGAGATTGACGTGGGTTACATCGGCCACCGACGCAATCGAGTCGGCCACCACCGCGAAATTATGGTTCTGGCTGGTGATCTCGACCTTGCCGGTTGTCTCGTCGCGAACGGGGTGGTTGGCGCCGTGGTGTCCGAACGGGAGCTTTTCGATGGCGCCACCAACGGCAAGCGAGAGCAGTTGGTGTCCGAGGCAGATCCCGAAGATCGGCACCTCGCCGACGAGTTCGGCGATCGCGTCGCTCGCGTACCGGTTCATTTCGGGATCACCGGGGCCGTTCGACAAGAACACTCCATGAGGATGACGAGCCAAGACCTCGGCCGCTGGGGTCGACGCCGGCACGACCTCGACGTCGGCAAAACCGCTGAGGTGCCAGCTGATCGTTGATTTGATGCCAAAGTCGTACGCCACCACCCGGCGGGGGGTGCCGTCACCGCGGTAGGCCACGTGGTAAGGGGCACCCGTGGTGACCGTGGCGACCAGATCGACGCCGTCGGTACCGGGCTCGGCGGCCGCGGCCGCGGTCAGCGTCGCCAGATCCACGGCACCCGGACCTTCGATCGGGCCGAACGCGCCGGGGATGGCACCGTTGGTACGGATCAGGCGAGTCAGCCGACGGGTATCGACGCCAGCGATGCCGCTCAGCCGCCGCCCGATGAGGAACGCCTCCAGCGACTGCTCAGCCCGCCAGTTGGAGTGCCGGCGAGCGAGGTCGCGAACCACCACACCGCGGGCGTAGGTGGCCGGGCTTTCGTCGTCGGCGGCGTTTGTGCCGTAGTTGCCGATATGTGGGTAGGTGAAGCTAACGATCTGGCCCGCATACGACGGGTCGGTCAACGTCTCCTGGTAGCCGCTCAGGCCAGTAGTGAAGACGACTTCGCCGGCGGCGATGCCACCGGCCGGGACGAAGCCGATGTGTTCGCCTTCAAAGACCGATCCGTCGGCCAGCACGAGGGCCGCTGCAATTGGGTTTTTCATCGGGTTACCTTGCCCTCGATAACGGTTGGGGTTCCGCGGTAGATGGTGTGTTTGGTCTTGCCGGTCAGCTCACGACCGGCATAGGGCGTGTTGACGGCGTTTGACGCCAGCGCCGATGGATCGACAATCCATCGCTGTGATGGGTCGATGACCGTGATGTTGGCCGGGTGGCCGACGTCAATTGGTCCGCCGTGGCGCTCGCTCACGCCGGCGATGGCCGCAGGCCGCCAGGACAGCAGCGCCACCACGTCGGCCAAGGAAGGTCGAGCTCGGTGAGTGAAACGGCGAGCGCCGTCTCGAGGCCCAGCACGCCGGGCAGGGCTTCGTCGAACGCTTGCTCTTTGGCGTCGGGTGTGTGCGGCGCATGGCCAGACACGATGGCGTCGATCGTTCCGTCGGCCAAACCTTCCTTGATCGCAGCCACATCGCTCGCGGTTCGGAGCGGTGGGACCACCTTGAAGTTGGCGTCGTAGCTCTCGCATGCCTCGTCGGTCAGCGAGAAATGATGAGGTGCGACCTCGGCCGTCACCGGCACACCGCCAGCCTTCGCGGCGCGGATCATGGCGACCGAGCCGGCCGTTGACACCTGTTGGAAATGGACGCGAACTCCGGTGAGGCGGGCGAGGGCAATGTCGCGAACGATCATCAGTTCCTCGGCCTCCGCAGGCTGACCCGCCAGGCCGAGACGAGTGGCCACTGCGCCTTCGTTCATCGCTGAACCAGCGGCCAGCGATGCCATCTCGCAGTGTTGTCCCAGCACAATCGGGAGCCCAGTGGCCGCCCCGACCGAGCCGGCATATTCGAGCGCCCGACGCATGAAACCAGCGTCCTGCACGCCGCGTGCAGCATCGCAGAACAGGCGAACGCCGAGGTCGGCCATCTCGGCCATCGGCGACAGCGACTCGCCCTGGCGGCCAAGGCTGATAGTGGCTGACACCAGCACCTCACACAGTGCGTCGGCCGATCGATGGAGCATCGCCGTGACCAGCGGACCGGAGTCGGTGCAGGGATCGGTATTTGGCATCGCCATGACGGCCGTGAACCCGCCGAGCGCGGCAGCCCGTGTGCCCGTCTCGATCGTCTCTGCGGCCTCGTGGCCCGGATCGCGCAAGTGGGTATGGAGATCGACAAGCCCCGGCACGACGAAGCACCCGGTGGCGTCGAGAACCTCATCACCAGTTAGCGACAGCCCGACCTCGCGGATAACTCCGGTGGCGGAGTCAACCAGCACGTCGCCCCGCCGTTCGCCTGCGTGGTCGACGATGGTGCCGCCCTTGATCACGATGGTTGTCATTGGGCTGCTCCTTCGATGAGTTCGGCGGTCGTCGGGTCGAAGCGTCCTGGACCAAGCACGCTGTAGAGCACGGCCATTCGGACAGGAATGCCGTTGGCCACTTGTTGCAGCACGAGCGATCGATCTGAGTTGGCAACCTCGGGGTCGATCTCGACGCCGCGGTTCATCGGACCAGGGTGCATGACCACGGCATCGGGCGCCATGTTGGCGGCCCGCTCGACGGTGAGGCCATAGCGGCTGCGATATTCACGCAGGGTAGGGAACGGTGAGTCGGCGATGCGTTCTTGCTGGATCCGCAACATATAGGCGACGTCGATGTCTGCGATAACCCGATCGAGGTTTGACTCGACCCTGACGGGCCAGCCCTCGAGGCTGCGGGGCAGCAGCGTGTTGGGAGCGACGAGCGTGACCGACGCACCGAGCTTGGTGAATGCGTCAACATTGGATCGAGCGACGCGGCTGTGATTGATATCGCCACAAATCGCGATGTGCTTGCCGTCGAGCGAACCGAACCGCTCAGTGAGGGTGAAGCTGTCGAGCAGTGCTTGGGTGGGGTGTGCGTGCCAGCCGTCGCCCGCGTTGACCACTGCGGCGTCGGTCCACTGCGTGATCTGCTGGGGCACGCCGGACGATCGATGACGGACGACGATCGCATCGAGGCCCATCGCATCAAGCGTCTCGATGGTGTCGCGAATCGACTCGCCTTTCTTCACCGACGACGCGCTGGCCGCAAAGTTCACGACGTCGGCCGACAATCGGCGAGCGGCCAGATCAAAGCTGACCCGCGTGCGGGTGGAGTCCTCGAAGAAGGCCATGACGACCGTTTTGCCCCTGAGCGCAGGCACTTTAGGAATGTCTCTGGTCTGAACTTCGGCGAATCCTCGGGCCAGTTGCAGCACACCCTCCAGGTCGGCGCGCTGGAGGTCGAGGGTCGATAACAGATGTCTCATCGCTCGATCTCCCCCAGTTCGACACCATCGAGCGTCACGTCGACGGCCTCATCGCGTCGGGTTGGCAGATTCTTGCCGATGTAGTCGGGGCGAATTGGCAGCTCGCGGTGGCCCTGGTCGATCATGACGGCCAACTGGATGGACCGAGCCCGGCCGATGTCGTTGAGGCTCAAGCAGCGCGGATCGTGCGTCCGGTGAAGAGCACGTCGTCGACCAGCACGACCGTCTTGCCCGTGATGTCGAAGTCGATCTCGGTGACGGCCTCGGGCAGGACTGGTCGCAGGTTGATGTCGTCACGGTAGAACGCCACGTCGAGCGTGCCGAACTGCACCGCCTCACCCCCATCGATCTCGCTCAGGCATCGGCGATGGCCCTCGCAATCGGCACGCCACCGGTCTGGAGCCCGACGATGACGACGTCAACGAGACCCTCATTTCGTTCGACGATTTCGTGGGCCATCCGCCGAACGCCGCCCGCTGGACCCCAGCGTGGTCGAGGACCTGGGTCCGGGCACAAAAATGCCTCCCAAATGGGGGCGTACGACGTCGTTCGCGCTCAGCCAAAGCGCGATTCCTTCCACTACCGTATGAGCCTCACAGGACTCACTTCACGGATCTCCGGTCGACGGAGACTACCAGCCACGAGCCCCCGTGCCACGCGGCCGCGACGATGAGTTCGTCGCAACGCCACTCGTTGTCGTCAAGCCGCCATCCGATCGGCGCTAGCATTACCAGGATGAACGAGGATTCGACCAGCCCAAAGGCCGACCGGCCCGTGTCGGTCTTGGTGGTCGACGACGACGCCATGTTTCGGAACTCATGGCCGAACTACTCAGCGAGGCGGGCTACGAAACCACAACGGCGAGCGATGCGGCGACCACCGCCGATCTCATTGCCTCGGACGTCGCAATCGATGTCCTCCTGTGCGATATCGACCTTCGGTCGAACGGCAGCGGCGTGGCGATTGCTCACGACGCCAGAGCCGCTCGACCCGGTCTGCCCGTCTTGTTTATCTCCGGGCATTCGACCCACTTGGCCACATCAATCATGGCCGATCTCCGCAATGTCTTCTTTCTGCAGAAACCGTTCCGTTGGGAGCAGCTGTCGAAGACCCTGCAAGCGGTCTTGGCTAGCGCCCCGTGAAGGTTGGCGGTCGCTTCTCCAAGAACGCAGCGACTGCCTTGTGATCCGCCGACTGCATGGCCTGCACCATCGCCGCTGCTTCGGCATCGAGGCCGTGCTCAGGTCGGCGCCAATGGCCCGGTTGATGTTTTCTTTCATCAAACGGATGGCAATCGGTGCTCTCGCTGCCAAGCGCTTACAGTAATCAAGCGCGGCTGCCGGAAGTCGTCGCCGTCGAGAATCTCGTTGATGATCCCAAGGTCACGAGCCTCCGTCGCATCGAGGCGAGGTGACCAGAAATACAACTCCTTCGCCTTTGATGGGCCGACGAGTTGGGCCGAAACCAGCTTCCACCGAAATCGCCGGACGCCCCAATCGTGCCGAAGGCCGGGACCACAATGGTCGAAGGGGCGGCGACGCGAAGGTCGGCGCTGAGCGCAATCGACAAGCCAGCGCCAGCGACCGGGCCGGGCAAGGCCGCGACCACCGGCTTGGAACACTCGTGCAGCGCCAGCGATACGGCACTCTGCCGCTGGCGAAGCCAGGTCGTGCGCTCGCGAAGGTCGGGGCCGGCCGAGGTCCGGTCGCGCTCGGATCGATGTCCTTCGTTCATGGCCTTGACATCGCCGCCCGCACAGAACGCCGAGCCCTCGCCGGTCACCATGGTGACGCGGACGCTGCGATCGCTTTCAAGCTGAGGAAGGACGTTGGCGATGCCAGCGTAGATTCCGTCGGACAGGCGTTGCGCCGTTCCGGCCGATTGAGCGACATGACGCCGACGCCTTCGTCGACCCAACAGAGGAGGTCGTCGCTGCCGGAGTCAATGGTGCGAGTAGTTGATGGGTCTTCGATTGCCATGCGGACCTCCGTGGCCAAACTTCGTTGTCGACTACGGAGGTTGCCACGCTGGTGCGGCGCTGAGCCAATCGCTCGTCTACTTGTTGGCCCGATTCATGTACCTCGCTCGATGCCAGGAACGCTGGCGAGCTGGAGGTCGTCGCCCGATTCGAGCACATCGGTCCACCAGTTGAGACCACCAGGGTCGGGGTTACGACCGAGGAACTGTTGGTAGAGCGCAGTCACCCGACGAATCCGGTTCTCGCGTGACTGGATAGAACGACCAGGCAACGTCATTCGAGCCATCCGCCGGCCCGAGTGACCCGAAGTTCTGACCCCTGCGTCCGGGGCTCGACCGAGGAGCGCCGCGTAGAGTTCGCCAACCCACCGGTCGTAGGTGCCGCCCTGACGATTGACGTACTCCTGCGAGCCGTAGAACGACGCTGCCAGTGTTGCTACCGGCAGGCCTTCCTGGAGGCGGCCGGACTCAGGATAGGCCTGCCCCTCGGCGTCAGCGCCCCGTCCGAGCGTATCCCGGTAGAGCGAGTCGACGACGAAGCCGGTCCACTCCGTTGAGTTCGACAGCGCATCAACAAAGGCCAAGGGGCTCGTTCCCGACGCGAGTCGGTCGGACCAGGTGGCGAGCTCGGACGGCTCAGGCGCGCGACCCAAGAAGTCCTGGTAGGCCTGCCGCACATACGCACCGTGCACCGAGACCGGGTCGACGTAGCTGCCACTTGGCGCGTCACCGATGATCGTGACGTCGTACGTGAAGGTCTTGGTCTGGCCACCGACCTTCACACCGCTGATCTTGATGGTGTAGGTCTGGTCGACGGCTGGCGACAAGTCGATCTGGCCCGCGGCCGGCTCCCAGACGATGAGCGGGAACGGCGCCGTGTTGGAGGCCGTGCTGCGATAAACGACCGGACTCGAGATCGACGATCCAGCCTTCGTAACGGTCACCGAAGCCGAACCGAAGTTGGCGTCGCGGAGCGAGAACGACCAACGCGGGTACACCACATCGCCGGGGACGAAGCCTCGGGGCGGCCAGGCCACGAAGTCGGTCGCCTCGCGCATGTCTGGCTGTGCGCCGAACACATCATCGAACACCCAAAGGACGTTGGCCGACCAGCCGCCGGAGGTGGAGATATCACCGGTGCCCATTGTGTCGGCCGGCGGGTGGAGCACCCAGTTGCGGTGGCCAACCGAGGCATTGTTGGAACCGGGATCGTTCATGTAGCCCGTAATAGCGTCGGCACCGTACTTGCCGAGGTAGAGATTGCTCTCGCCCGCTACTGCGGCCGCCGTCGACGTGAAGCAGGTGGGGAAGGCGCCTTGGGTCGGTGAATGGGAGATCTTGCTGTTCTGGCGTTCATCAGGGCTGCCTGCCGTCTTGGCCGACTGGTGCTCGCAATAGTTGCCGGGACGCCGGCCATCGCCCGATACCAGTTGATTCGCGAGAACGCGTCGTTGCGGAAGGCCTGACTCGTTGTGCCTGCACCAGCAGGTGCTGCGGTCGCCCGTCCACCCAATAGCTGGTTGGGCCGAACCGAACTCGGCAGCGGTTGTAGGCGTTGATGACCGCCGTTCGGTTGTTGGTGTCAATCCAGGGCTGGGTTGGCCTGAACCGGAGCCGACGGAACACTGGCAGCACCAAGACCGTCGATGCCACAACCAGGAGGAGTGCAATGAGGGCGGAGCTGCGCAGGTAGTCAAAGTCACCCAAGAGGCTTCGACCGCTTTACCGACTTTCTCTTAACTACCGCGGTGCTGACCTGCCAGAGGGAGCACCCGACGCCCTGAGTCAACCCGGCTGGTCGGGTGAAACGGGCCTGCCCGGTGTTCAGGGCGCATGACCGCTTATGGGCCACGGCCGACAACACGCCATTGACGTAGCGGGCCGAGTCGTCGGTCGAGTAGCGGCCGGCCAAGTCGACGGCCTCGGCCAGCACGACGCCCATCGGCGTATCGGTGGTAATGAGTTCGGCGACCGCAAGTCGGGTGACGATCAGATCGGAGCATCGGCATGCGCTCAAGACGCCACCGAGAGTGCGACGAGATAAGCGCATCGATGCGTCCCCGCCTGCGGAACTCACCACCGCCTGGAGAAGCGTGACGGTGAATGGTTCGGGATCAAGCGGCAGCGAGGCGAGGAGTTCATCGAGCGTCCAGTCGCGCTTTCGGGTCATTTCGTAGAGCAATTCGACGGCTCGCTCGCGATTCGCGACGACCACCGAGCGCACCGGGGCCGCGGCGGTCACGTTCGGGTCAGGTATTCGCCGGTACGGGTATCGACTTTGACCTGAGTGGTCCGCTCGACAAAGAGTGGGACCTGAATGACTAAACCCGTTTCGAGGGTGGCCGGCTTGCGCGCACCGCTGACGCGACGCCCTGCACCCCCGGCTCGGTCTCGGGTAACGAGGAGGTCGACCGGACGTTGGCAGTTCGGAACCAACGATCTCGTCGCCGTACTTCAGGAGGGTGACGGTGCTGTTCTCGACGATGTAGTTGACGGCGTCACTCATCGCTTCGGCCGGAATCGATGATTGCTCGAAGGTCTCGCTGTCCATGACGACGGCTGTCGTTGTCGCGAGCAAAGGAACTGCTGCTCACGCTTCTCGATGAACGCTCGTTCCATCTTTCTCGCCCGCTCGGAACGTGCGATCGACGACGGCTCCCGTTCGTAGGCTGCGTGCAGCGTGGTACGGACAAACGCCTGGCCTTGCCTGGCTTGACGTGCTGGAACTCGATGATGGTGTAGGAGTGGCCATCGCTGAGATCCATGGTGAATCCGGTTCGAAAGTCGCTCGTGCTTGCCATGGTTTTGTCTCCGCTTTGGCGAGTAGTACCCGATGAGCGTAGTGGCCTGCTATAGCTCTTTGAGGCCTGGTCAGACGCCTCGGTCCATCGGGGGCGAGAACCACTGAGTCCTCGATTCGATGCCGCACTCGCCTGGCAGGTAGATGCCTGGCTCGACCGTCACCATCACCATTGGCCTGCAGCCAAGACGGCGGTCGAGGTGGCGGAAAGGAATGGTTTCAGAATCTGTCCGAGACTGTGGCCAGTGCTGTGGATGAAGGCGTCACTGTAGCCAGCGTTCAGCACGCTGAACGACAGATTCGATCGATCGATGTGCGGCCGTCACACCGTCACCCAGGCCAGCAACGCCGGCGTCCTGTGCACGCAGAACAACGTCGTAGAGTTCGTTTTTGTCGGGGCGTCGGACTGTCCCCTGGACCACCACGGTCCTGGTCATGTCACCGCCATACCCGTCGACGGAAGCGCCGAAATCGACGACCACCAAGTCGCCGAGCGCCAATTCGCGGGCCGACGGCTGGGCGTGGGGCAACGCACCGTTGGGCCCAGAGGCAACGATCGTGTCGAAGCTGAGACCATCGGCACCGCGAGCATGGCGTAAAGGAGTGAGGCGGCCACGAACTGCTCGGTTTGGCCCGGTGCCAGGCGCGCTCGCAGATTCGGCAAACGCCGAATCGGCGATGTCGGCTGCGCCCGATGCGGGCTCGACCTCGCCGACATCCTTCAGCTCGCCGCTTCAATGATGGTGGAGCCGCCTGCAGGCGTTTCGCCGTAGACGTCAACAAATCGGCGATAGTCGACGCCTACGACGACAGCACTATCTGAAGCCAACGAAACCGTCGGGCGGTGCGACTCCGAGCGAACGCCTCACCACGTCGCGACGCACTACGAGAAGTTCGCCACCCGTGTAGCCACAGGCGGCCAGCTGATCGAGACATTCCTGGGCATGTTCTTCGTAGCGGCCGTCGGTGGCCAGCACGAGGCGATCGGAAGTGATGAGTACCGTGCCGTTCGAGCCGGCGAACCCAGTCAACCAGCGAATATTCGGTCGGCTCGATACGACGAGCTGATCGAGTCCAAGCTCTGTCGAGCCGACCGAGCAACACCCTGAATCCGGGCCAGGAACGGATGCGGTCTCATGTGATCGCCGAGAACGCAGCAAGGAGCAGGTCGTGATCGTCGATACGAACCGACTCGACGCCACGAGGTCCGTCAAGCACACAACGTCAGCCCCGTCAAGCGATCTCTATCGCGACTGAACAGACCAATGAGCTCCTCGGGGTTGAGACTTCGGGGCAGGGTCATCGGTGATGTCGTAGGCGCCAAGAACCCGCCGGTGCTCAGCCACGGCGTCGGCGTCGATCCGCCCAAGCAGGCGGGCGACCTCGGCGGCGTAGACCAGTCCGATCCCGACGGCCTCGCCATGGCGCAGCTCGTACTGGCCTGCGGTCTCGATGGCGTGCGCCAGCGTGTGGCCATAGTTGAGCACGGCCCGCCGACCTCCCTCGCGCTCGTCGGCGGCGACGACATCGGCCTTGATCCGCACACACGCCGCGACTCGCTCGTCGAGCGGTAAGGCATCGAGGTCGCCGCCCCCGAGGAAATGGTATTTAGCGAGTTCTCCGAGGCCGCTTCCCAACTCGCGTGGTGGCAGCGTGGCGAGCACTTCGGTGTCGCAGATGACGCCCGATGGTTGCCAAAAAGCGCCGACTAGGTTCTTGCCTTCGGGCAGGTTGACCCCGCACTTGCCGCCGATTGCGGCGTCGATCTGCGCGAGCAAGGTGGTCGCCACGTGGACGACGCCGATGCCACGATGGTAGGTCGCGGCGACAAAGCCTCCGAGGTCGGTTACGACGCCACCGCCAACGGCGACAACGAGGTCGTCTCGGGTCATGCCCCACTGGGCAAACTGCGACGCCAGGTCGCCAACCACGCTGAGGCGTTTGGCCATCTCGCCGTCGTCAACCAGAAACGTGCGCTGCTCACGACCAGAGTCGACCTCGACCCCGATCCCCGGTTGGGTAATGACTGCCACCCGCTTGGTTCGCGCCGGAATGAGATCGCGAAGGTGATGACGGGCCCCGTCGCCAACCAGGACCTGGTAGGTGCGGCCGTCAGGCAGGTCGACGGGCTCAACAAGAAGTCCGTTGCGATCGCGCGTAGTGTCCATGTCCATTGCCAGCAGGGTAGTCGGACTTACGGCCTCCGCTCGCAGTGATTCAGCTCGATACCGCCCACATACCTACAGAATGGCGTTTGACAGAAGCAGCGACAGAAGGGCGCCGATCACCAAGAAGGGACCGAACGGGACTTCTTTGTTGAACAGATCAATCTCATCGTCGGGCAACTCGTCGTCGTCGAACCAGTCGGGGCCGCCTGGGACCGCCGTTGCCACCTTGGCCCCTCGCATCACCAGTCCGATAAGGCCACCGGTCAGGTTGCCAAACAGGAAGGCCCAGAAAACCAGGACGAGCGCGTCGGCGATCGATGTTGTCGACCAGCCGAGCACGAGCCCAAGGGTTGGCACGAGCTTGACGTCGCCGAGTCCCATTCCCGCCGGATACACCAGGTGGGTGAGCAGGAGAAGCGCCCCGTAAAACAAGGCACCCGCGAATGCCGGTCCGATGGCGTCGCCGTGGCCGTTTGGTGTACTCAAGACCAGAACCGCAGCCGCCGCCGCACCAAAAAGCGGCACGGTCACGGCATCGGGCAGCAGGTGCGTCTCGAGGTCGAAGACGCTGACTGCCACCATGACGGCAAAGGCCACGATAAATGGCACAAGCTGCCACGACGATCCGAAATAGTTGGCGAGTAACCCGAAGGTCACGGCCAGGCCGATGTCGATGACCGGGTAACGCCACCATCGATGCGATTGATCGATCGAGCAGCGCCCAAACCAGGACACGACCGGCACCAGCGGCGCGCCGCTCACGGGACCGCGACAGACCTGACAACGAGGTGTCGGCACCAACGCCTCACGTGAATAGAGCCGGTCGACAACGATCCCCAGCCACGGTCCGATAACCAGACCAACGACAACCGTGAGCGCGACGAGTTGCATGCGACTCCCCTAGTGGGTGTCGGACTTCAGATAGCGCATCAGCAGGCTGGCTTCGTCGTCATCGTCACCGAGCTCACCGAACTCGCTGGCGTCACTGGCGTCGGCGAACGCCGGCGGCGGAGGCGGCGGAGGCGACATGATCGCACCGTCGGGGCCAATGGTCGGCGGGGCCGGCATCGGCGGACGAGCGGGGGGCTGAGCACCGAAGGCAGGACCAGTATCGAAGGGGCGGGCTGCCGGTTCGTTGGTTGCTGGCGTTGGATCAACCAGCGGCGCGTCGGCGCCGGATGCGTCGAACGCAGGAACGTCGAACGCAGGAATGTCGACCTCCGGTAGGTCAAACTTGGGGACGTCAAACACCGGTACCTCAGCGATTGGTGCTTGGAAGGCGGGTGCCTGTGCTACCGGCGATTCAAAGGTTGGAGCCGGCTCGACGATCGGCGCGGGGGCTGAAGGCGGTGCCACGGCGGGAGCCTGATCGGCAAGGCTTTCGCCGAATGTTGCGGCCGGGAACATGGGCGGAGCCGGGCTGGCATCCGCCGGGATGCCGTGGGCGGCAGCCGTATCGGCGATCGAGGCGTCGTTGCCTGGCCGTTCGCGCTCAAGATCCGCCATTGCCGCGTGATCGAGGAACTCGAATTCTTCGACCGGTGCGGCAAATCCGGCGAGTTCGTCGGCCTCGGCGAATCCGGTAGCCATGTCGTGACCGACGCCATGTTGGCTAAAACGGGCGCCAGACTCGGCACCAGGAGCCTCGAAGGTAACGCCCTCGTGAGCTGCACGCTCCGTAGCAAAGTTCTCGGTAGCGAAGCTCTCGGTGGCGAAGTTCTCGGTAGCGAAACTCTCGGTGGCGAAGCTCTCGGTAGCGAAACTCTCGGTAGCGAAACTCTCCGTGGCGAAACTCTCGGTAGCGAAACTCTCCGGGGTCGGCTCGGTTGCCTGACGTCCTGTGGCCTCGCCGATTTGCAGCACACCTCGCTCGATCAATCCCTGGATCATGCGTGAGCCGTCGACCTCGCCGAGGCCAAGCAAGTGACAAACATTGCCGACGGTGTTTCCTTCGCCAACACCAACAACCGCATCCCAATCGCGACGAGATAGCAGCACCTCGTCGGCCTGGAGTGTGCGAGTCAACCAGAGTTCATGGCTAAGGGAGGGCACCACGGCTTCGATTGTCCGCCACTCGGTAATGCGGTTTTGCGCGTCGCCCAACAGCGCCGCCACGTCGGCCTTGACCCCTGGGGAGTCGAGGCGATCGTCCATGGTGAAGAGGAACGAGCCACTCTCGAAGCGCAAGAGTTCGAACATGACATCGGGTGCGGCCGCCTCGTCGTCGAGATTGCTTGCTTCGCCACCAACAACGCCGCCTGTTTCAAGCCAGAGCGAGCCAGTGCCGCGGTCGCCGCTGATGGCGAGTCGGCCAGTTTTTTGGGTCGTCGAAAGAAGTGTCAACACCTCATCGATTGCGAAGTTATCTAGTGAGCCTTGAAGCATGTTGTCCGGAACCTCCTGTGCCAGTACCTGAATCAGATCGGTCTGAGCGAACGAATCGTTAGTAGTAGGTGTACTTTTCTACGTGTTGCCTGGTCTGGCTAGTGCCGCAAACATCACCGGCAGCGGTGCCGCGCAACCAGTCCAATATTCGAATCCGATGGCACCCTGGCGTACCAGCATGCCAAGCCCACCGACCGTCGCCGCCCCGGCGGCGCGGGCGGCCACCAAGAGCGGCGTGTCGTGCGGCTCGTAGACGATGTCGGCGACGACGAGTTGGTCGGTGAGTAACTCAGCCGGCACCGGTGATGCCGCGGCATGCGACGAATCGGCCATGCCAATCGACGTTGTGTTGATGACGATGTCGGCGTCGCCAACGGCGTCGATGGGGCCAACCGTGGCCATCGGGGCCAACTCGGCCGCCGACCATGCCGCGGTGGCCGTGCGGTTGACAACGACGATCGACGCAGGCGACTGGCGCCCGACCGCTTCGATGATTGATCGGGCCGCCCCGCCGGCGCCTACGATGACGACCCGCCGGTTGGCGAACTCGTGGCCCTCGTCGAGCGTGAAATGTTGAACGAATCCGTCGCCATCGGTTGAGTCGCCGACGATCTCGTCACCGTCCCAATACAACGTGTTGCAGACGCCGAGCGTTGCAGCCGCAGGCGTCAGACGATCGACACCGCCAACAACGGCGGCCTTGTGGGGCATTGTCACGTTCATGCCAGCCAGTCCGAGAATGCGCATGGCGTCAACGGCCGATGCGCCCTGAGCGGCCCCGACCGGCAGCGCGACATAGACCCAGTCAAGATCGAGGGAGCGAAAGGCCGCGTTGTGGAGTGCGGGCGATCGACTGTGCTGGACGGGATCGCCAATGACGGCCACCACGCGGGTCGTGCCCGAGATGTCCTGACTGGCCTCGGTGGTCACCGGCACGCCATCACTAGCCGCAGAGGCCCAGATCTTGGCAGATCTGCTTCGCGGCCAAGAACTCGTCGTTGGTGGTGGCAAAGGTGTGGGTGCCTGACGGGTCGGTGAGCACGTAATAGAGGTAGTCGGATTCGGCCGGGTCGATTGCGGCCAACAACGAAGCCCGACCGGGCGAGTTGATCGGCGTCGGCGGCAAGCCAACCACCTTGCGACAACCGTACGATGCCTCCGAATCGAGGATCTCCGTGTCAGTACCACCTGTCGATCGCCGGTGCCGAAGATACAGGTCGCGTCAATTCCCAGCGGAATACCTTCCCGCAGCCGGTTGTAGATGACGCTGGCCACGAGAGCCGCTCCTCGTCGATCTTGACCTCGGCTTCGATGAGCGAGGCCACGATGAGCACCTCGTAGGCCGAATACCCAAGTTGGGTGTCGGCCGCACCGTAGGCCAACTCCCCGTGACCTGGGAAAACTGGTCGCTCATCTTCAACAAGATGTCGTAGGCCGTTGCCTCGGCGTTGACCTCGTAGGTGTCGGGGAACAACAGTCCCTCCCAACTCGTCTGACCGTCGGGCCGGTAGCGAGGTTTCAGGACGCCCTCGTTGAGCACCGCTTCGAAGTCTGAGCGGGCAATGGCGGGAAACTGGCTCGTGAGCGAATCGAGAATCTCGGGGATCCACAACCCTTCACGAACGGTGAACCGCTTGTAGGCCTGCGGCTTCGGCCCGCCGTTGAGCACCGCGATCGCCTCATCGGCCGACGAGTTGACCTGGAACGTGTATTCGCCCGCCTGGAAGTCACCCTCGTTCTTGTAGTCGGTGTAATACCGGAAGAAGGTGCTATTGGGGATCACCTCGTTGGTTTCGAGAATCCGAGCAATGTCGCGGTCGTCGCCCCCGATGGCACGTTGATGATGATCGCTTCGCCTGGCTCACCCGCCGGGTCGAGTTGGCTGTCGAACCAGCTTCGCGCTTCCCTTGTAACCAACGTAGAGGATGGTGATCAGCAGCAGGATCGACAGCAGGGAGCGAAGAAACGCGCCCGGCCCGAGCGAACGGTCACAAAGCCGTCTTCTTCCCACTCAAGGGGAGAAATCGTCGGCGCAGTGGATGCGGATGGTCGTGGCTGTTCGGCCGGTTCGTCAATCGTCACCGAACAGATGGTAGAGCGGATCGAGCCCAAGACTCGCGCATGCCAACATTGCTGGCGCCACGAGCGTTAGCGCTGGTCGCCGACGGCCTGGCGCTGCTCGCTCGCCATCCAGCCACGCCTGCAGGATGACGGCCGCCGCGACCTGGTCGACCACCGCCCGCTTCTTCGCTCCCTTGGTCTGGGTGACCCGGAGCGACTGCTCGGCCGTGGTGGTCGTGAACCGCTCGTCTTGGGTGTGCACCGGCACGGTCACCACCTTCTCGAGCCGAAGCAGCTCGCGCCGAGTCAGCTTGGCCTTATGGCCAATCGATCCATCGAGGGAATATGGCATCCCGGCCACAATCGCCTCGGCCCCGGTCTCGGCCACGAGCCGTTGAATCTCGCCATGGTCGACACTACGGTCGCCGGATCGGTACACGGTCTCGTACGGCGTGGCCAAAAGGCCGGCCCCATCGCTTATCGCGACACCGATCCGAGCGTCGCCGAGGTCGAGCCCGAGAACCCGCACTCGCTACTCGCCAGCCGCCGCCGCAGCCGCAGCCAACTGAAGCGCCTCGTCGAGACCGTCGGGGTTCTTTCCACCCGCCATGGCGAAGTCGGCGCCCTTGCCGCCGCCTCCCTGGATCGCCTTTGCTCCTGCGGCGATGAGGTCGCCCGCGAGCAGATCGCCGCCTGGGGTGGTTGCAGCCAGCAGTGCGGCTCCCCACCCTGGGGTGCGCCACCGATCACCACGGCGCGGACTCCTGGCTGGTCACGAACCGCCAAGACGAGCTCTCTCAGATCGTCGCGGCTGGGGCCGTCGACCCTGGCCACGACGACGCCATCGACGGCGGTCGCCGCAAGCTCGCTTGACTGCCCAAGCGCCAGTTGTTTCCGGAGCGTTTTGATCTCGTCGAGCGCAGCCTTGAGTTCGACCAGGCGCTTCTCAACCCCATCGGTGACGTCACCACGAGGGACATTGACCGCATCAGCGATGCGATCGATGATTGCCTGTTCTTCGCGCAGCATCGTCAGCGCACCGGTGCCGGTCACGGCCTCGATACGGCGAATGTTTGACCCAACCGAGCCTTCAGACACCACCTTGATGAGCCCGATATCGCCCAGGGACGAGACGTGCGTGCCGCCACAGAACTCGAGCGATGGCCCCGCCCGGAGGACACGGACGAGGTCGCCGTATTTGTCGCCGAAGAACGCGATTGCTCCCATCGCCTCTGCCTCGGCCTTCGTCACCTCCGGGTGCTCGACCTTTGGATTGGCCAGCACCTCGCGGTTGGCGAGGTCTTCAATTGCGGCGATCTCGGCTGCGGTGACGGCTTCAAAGTGGCTGAAGTCGAATCGGAGTCGGTCGTCGTTGACCAACGAGCCCTGCTGCTTGACGTGATCGCCCAAGACCTGCCCGAGTGCCCATTGCAACAGGTGCGTGGCCGTATGGTTTCGGCGGATCGCGTTGCGACGTTCGACATCAATCGATGCTTTCGCCGCCTGACCGACCAGAATCTCGCCCTCGATCGACACCAGGTGGCGAACAACGCCGGGAATCGCGTAGAGCGTGTTGGTGACCGTGGCCGTGCCGGTGTCGGTGGTAATCGTTCCGGTGTCGCCGACCTGACCGCCCGACTCGGCGTAGAACGGTGTGCGATCGAGGAAGATCGAGACGCTGTCGGTGCCTAGGCCAGTGACCGCCAGCACCCAGGCATCGACATCGGTGAGGGATGGCTCACGGCCAAGGAAATCAGTGAGCCCGTGTGATTCAGCGATTGCCTGCACCTGCTCGAAGTCGGCGGCTTGCACGACACCCTTGCGCGCCTCCTTGGCCCGTTGCCGTTGTTGCGACATCTCGTCGTCGAAGCCCGCTCGATCGAGCGTGTAGCCACGTTCGCGAACAACCTCTTCGGACACCTCGTACGGGAACCCGTAGGTGTCGTGCAACAAAAAGGCCACGGACCCGGGAAGCTCGCCCCCCGCAGGGATCTCGGCGAGCTGGTCGTCGAGAATCTTGAGACCGTTGGCGAGCGTGCGCCGGAACTGGGTTTCTTCTCGTTCGACGACCGTCCGGACGAGCTCGTGTGACGTGGTGAGCTGGGGGTAGTCGGCCGCCATAATGCCGACAACGGCATCGACGAGGTGCGGAGTCACGAGGTCGGTGACGCCAAGGAGGTAGGCGAAACGAACGGCCCGCCGCATGATGCGGCGAAGCACATAGCCCCGGTCTTCGTTGCTGGGCAACACCCCATCGGAGATGAGGAACGTCATGGTCCGACCGTGTTCGGCCAGCACTCGAAGGGCAAGGTCGGCGGCAGGATCGGCGCCGAGCTTGTAGCCAGTGATGGATTCGGCGGCGCTGATGAGCGCAGCCATCTCGTCGATCTCAAACACACTGTCCTTGCCCTGCAACACCGACAGGATCCGCTCGAGACCGGCGCCGGTGTCGATGGACGGCTTGGGCAGCGGGGTGCTGTTGCCTGCCTCGTCGGTGTCGAATTGCATGAACACAAGGTTCCAGATTTCGACATAGCGTTCGTCGGCGGCAGGGTTGGCCGGGCCACCGTCGGGGCCATAGGCCGGCCCCTTGTCCCAGAAGATCTCCGAGCTCGGCCCGTTTGGACCCGTGTCGGCCATGCGCCACCAGTTGTCGGCGTCAAGGCGCTGGATTCGCTCGCGAGGTATCCCAACCGTCTCGGCCCAAATCTCTTCGGCCTCATCGTCACTCAGGTGGACGGTCACCCAGAGTCGCTCAGGGTCGAGCTTCAAGACCTCAGTGAAGAACTCCCACGCCTGCGGAATCGCCTGCGACTTGAAGTAGTCGCCAAAGCTGAAGTTGCCCATCATTTCAAAGAACGTCAGGTGCCGGCTGGTGCGGCCGACCTCGTCGAGGTCATTGTGCTTGCCGCCAGCCCTCACACACTTCTGGACCGAGACAACGCGGCGCGACGGTGGGGTCTCCTCACCCACGAAATAGGGCTTGAACGGCACCATCCCGGAGTTGGTGAACAACAACGTATCGTCGTGGGGAATCAGGCTCGCCGAAGGGACGAGAAGGTGATCTCGTTGGGTGAAGAAGTCGGTAAACGCGCGTCGCAGCTCATTGGCATTCATAGGTAGAGCCAGGTTAGCGGCGACGGAGCGGTCGATCCCAGGCCTTTACGGGCTTTTGATAACTCCGCTGCACCCGAGCTACCGGCGCAGGCGCAATCTGGGGCACAAAACGTCGGCGACCAGCCGGAACCGAGTCGGGCACCACCGGAAGCGGCTCTGGGGTTGATGGCCGCCGGTCGAGCAGGGCGTCGAGTCCGGCGTCGGCGCCACGAAGACTTCGCTGAAAGTCTGAGGCGAGCGACCGGCGAGCCGACTCGGTCTCCGACGCGAGCTGAGCCCGGAGGTCGTCGCGGCGAGCCCGGGCCCGGTGTGGAGGGAACGAACGGCGTTGGCCGTTGAGCCGACGGCTCCCGCAGCGTGCTTCATATTGCTGGTTGCCCGCTTCGTTGTCAGGGCCGCGGTCCGAGCGGCACCCGTAGCCACCATGGCCGAACCCCCAACCCGCATCAGGTCACCGGGAAGGGCGTTGGCGGCGGACAACTGGCTCGGGCAACTGCTGTTCGAGCTTGGCCGCCGCGACATCGACCGACCGCGCGGCCAGACGTCGAATACCAGCCCGCACCAACAGGCCAACGACAAAGCGCCGGGCCAGAAGGGCCATCATGTTGTTGCCCTTGCCTTACGCCGTCGGGCCCAAAGCCAGCTACGTGCCACCTTGGAACTCCCGGAGGCGACAGCCAGCGAGCGAATGATCGGGTCTTGCACCGCCTCGTGGGTGCGTTTCGACGTTTCGTGAATGGCCGTTGTGGCGAGATCAGCCCGGTCAAGCACGATATCGACCTTGTCGAGTTCGGCATCGGCATCGGCGACAAGTTGGCGAAGCTCCTAAAGGCGTTGAGACCTTCATCGCGTAGTTGATGGGCCGTGTCTTCGAGCTTGGCGAGCGTGTTATTGAGGTTGTTGACGGCCGTTACGAGGAAGACGGCAGCCACGACAACCGCTATTGCGACGATGATGGCAGCAAATTCTTGGATCGTCATGAGGCTCCTCGGGGGGACGGCGGCCGGCCTGCGTTTTCGTCGGTTTGGCGATCTTGGATCTCCGCGAGGCGGGCCATAACGCGAGCTTCGTATCCCCAAGACGTTGGTTCATAGTAGCGCTGTTGGGCTACCTCGTCGGGCCGGTACTGCTGAAGCGCCCACCCCTGATCGTAATTATGAGGGTAGATGTAGCCCTCGCCGTGGCCCAACGAGGCGGCGCCGCGATAGCTGGCGTCTCGCAAATGCAAGGGGACTTCGCCCGCTGGTAGCCGCTCGACGTCGGCCATCGCCCGATTGAGTCCCACGTAGGCGGCATTCGACTTTGGCGCGGTAGCGAGGTGAACGACCGCGTGCGCGAGGTTGATGCGGGCTTCGGGCAACCCAACGAAGTCGACGGCTTGAGCGGCCGCAGTGGCAACCCCGAGGGCGAGCGGATCGCCCATGCCAACGTCTTCGGATGCCAACACGACCAGGCGGCGGGCAATAAATCGGGCGTCCTCGCCCGCCGCGAGCATGCGAGCCAGCCAGTACAGACCAGCGTCGGGGTCAGAGCCTCGGATTGACTTGATAAACGCGCTAATGATGTCGTAGTGCTCGTCCCGGCCATACCGCAGCGCCTTGAGGTCGGTTGCCCCTTCGGCGTGGGTCAGCGTGACCTCGGCGACCGCAGTATCGTCGGTCCGCTCCGCCGCTGCGAGTGCCACCGCGACCTCGAGTGTCGTGAGCGCTTGACGCCCATCGCCGGAGGCCCGACTCGCGAGGTAGGCGAGGGCCTCATCGGTGGCAACGGCCCGCTCGGCCACGAGTCCGCGCCGCAACAGCACGACGAGGTCGTCGTCGCTGAGCACCGTGAGGCGGAACGGGGTCGACCGACTCCGCAGGGGGGCGTTGACTTCGAAGAACGGGTTTTCGGTTGTTGCCCCAATAGGGTGAGCACGCCAGACTCGACTGCGGGCAGCAACGCGTCCTGCTGGGCCTTGTTGAAGCGGTGGACCTCATCGAGAAGCAAGATGGTGCCGCAGTCTGCGTAGTGGCCGAGTCTCGCTTCTGCCCCGGCGATGACCTCGCGAACGTCCTTGACGGTGGCCGACACCGCCGAGATTGGACAAACTCCTTTGACGACGCCGCAGCCACCAGTCGGGACAAGGTCGTCTTGCCCGTACCAGCGGGCCCCACAAAATCGCCGACGTTAGGCGGTCGGCCTCGACGAGTCGGCGCAGGGGGCGCCCTGGCCCCAAGAGGTGCTGTTGACCGACGATCTCGTCGAGGGTCGAGGGACGAAGCCGCGCCGCCAGGGGTGAACGCGCTTCGAGGCGTTGTTTCGCAGCGCTAGCAAACAGATCATCGGGCACCGTTCGAGACTAGCCTGCTCCCCGCAGTCGAGTCCTAGCGATCTTCCGTCCACCACGTCTGGCCGGTGCTGGCAACCCTTGGTGCCTCGTCTGACTGGCGCAACAGGCCCATCGTGTCGAAGCGTCTGGCCGCGATGTCGCGATTTTGCAGCCATGCCCGGCTCCGCAGCGCGAGCGGTGATCAACCGGGCCTCCGCGCGTGACCGGCCGGTGGCACCTACGATGTTCGATCATGGCTGCCGCACTACAATACGCGCTCTACGCTTGGCTCATTGCGTCAGCGGTGGCGCTGATATCCAACTCGTCCGTCGCCGTCGCTTCGACCAGGCTGCCGCTGGCGCCGCCACCGCAGCCCAACGTGCGGCCGCCGACGACCGCGCCGACAACGACGCCACGAGGGAGTCGAGCGAGGCTGCGCTACCAGCGACGGACAGCGCGGGGTCGACCGTCAGCGGCGGCACCCAGCGAGGCGCCGCACCAGCGGTGCTCACGACCGACCCGAGCGTTGTCGGCGAAGCGACCGCCACAGCACCAGACGATCAGCGCCCGCCAGGCGTCGATGCCATCGCTTGCCACCTTGCTTGACGGCGTACATTTGCCTGCGGCCCTCACGCCGATCGTCGCTGACGGCATCGAACCAAACGACAGCTACCTCTGCCTCCACACGAGCACGGCAAATCCGGAAGTCGGCCTTGGTCTGGCCGATGAGCTCGAGCGACTTGGCTACGAGGTCATGGGGATCAGCGAGAACGAGGCCGTCGCCCAACGGGGAGCCGACACGGTTTCGATGCGGATCGACGCCCAACCGGCCGAGACGAGCGTGGCTGGCATCCGCCGCTATCCCGACGCCAAACACGGCGACGTCGTTGTCGGTGTGGTCGGGGCAGGGCCCCGACCCACGGCGTAGGCCCCAGCGTTAGGTTGCGGCGGCAGCGTCGAAGACCGAGCTCGCTCAACTGCGACGCTTCGACGCGTGGGAGGGAGCGCCCGTGAGCGGGTCGATGCCCGACTGCGGCAGGAACATATGACCTCGCGAATGTTGTCCTCACCGGCCAAAATCGCAGTGAGACGGTCGATGCCGTAGGCAGAGCCTCCGTGGGGCGGCGCACCATATTTGAATGGATCCGAGGAAGAACCCAAAGCGACGGTCTGCTTCTTCATCGCTGATGCCCAAGACCAAACACCCGTCGTTAAGCGCCGGGTCGTGGATTCTTCGGATTGAGCCCGAGCCGAGTTCCCAGCCGTTCAATACGAGGTCGTAGGCGTGGGCCCGCACCGACATCGGGTCGGTTTTACCAAGCCGGTCGAGGTCGTCATGGTGTGGGTGACAGAACGCATGGTGCCTGGTTTTGGCCTCCCCGTTGCGTCCATACCGACGAAGAGCGAGAAGTCGATGACCCAGACGTATTTGTAGGGACCTTCCCACACCGGCGGCCGACCCAGGCGGTTGCGGAGTTCACCGAGCACCTCGCACGTGGTCATCAGTCATCGGCGATCATCAACAACAAGTCGCCTGGTTCGCCACCAAGGCGCACCACAAGCTCGGCCTGCTCGGAATCAGACATGAATTTCGCGACCGGCGAGTCGAGGGTCTTGTCGTCGGTGACTCCGCAACCACACCATGCCCTTCGCCCCATGCGACTTGGCAAAGTCCGGTCAGGGCGTCGAAGCTTGTTGCGGCCGTAGTCGGCCGAGCCGCCCCCTTGTAGTTGAAAAGGTCCCTTGATGGCCTCGGCCGTGGCAAAACGCCTTGAACTCAGTGGCCGCGAACGCATCGGTGAGCTCGACTAGTTCCATGGCGAATCGGAGATCGGGCTTGTCTGAACCAAATCGGTTCATGGCGTCGCAGCCTGGTATTCTCGACGGGATCGGGGCGAACGCCAGTGACGGCCTCGGCCACGTCGAGGACCGACAACTCGGCCGCAGCCAGGACGTCGTCAGCCTCAACGAAGCTCATCTCCATATCGAGCTGCATGAACTCGTATTGGCGATCAGCGCGCAGATCTTCGTCGCGCAAGCACTTGGCGATCTGGTAGTAGCGATCGAGGCCGCCGACCATGAGCAACTGCTTATAGAGCTGGGGCGACTGGGGGGCAACACGTAGAACTGCCCTGGCTGCTGGCGACTGGGCACGAGAAATTCGCGGGCGCCTTCCGGCGTCGACGGCATGAGCATTGGCGTTTCGACGTCGACAAGAACCACCTGAAGCGACATGGCCGATCCGGATGGCGGCGTTGACCGACGAGCGGATGCGGAGGTTGCGTTGCATGCGTTCGCGCCGAAGATCGATGTAGCGGTGTTTCAGCCGGATGGACTCGTCGACTTCGTCGGCACGGTGGTCGACGGGAAACGGTGGCGGCTCGGCAATAGAGAACACCTCGACGGCGCAGTCGTGGAGTTCGATCTCGCCGGTGGGCAGATCGGCGTTGATGTTGCCGCCGTCGCGGGCCACCACGGTGCCCGTGATCTTGACCACGTACTCTTTACGAACGTCAACAGTGTTGTCGACGACGCACTGCACAATGCCGGTGTGATCACGAAGGTCGACAAGCGCGGGTGTTCGCCGTGTTCACGACGACGGTTTACCCAGCCGGAAACGGAGACGGTCTCGCCGATTTGTGCTGAGCGCAGCTCGCCACACATATGGGTACGCATCATGATGGGTCTTGCTCCTTGGCACCGAGTAGCTCGGCAATGGTTGACATCATTTCGAGGCGGGGCACGGTTGTTTGCTCGCCTTGTCCTTGCATTGGCCTGATCGACACCGTGTCGGCGGCAAGTTCGTCGTCGCCGACGATCACCGCCACTGGTGCCCCCGAGCGGTTGGCCGCTTTCATTTGGGCTTTCATCGACCGGCCGTCGAACGTTCGGTTGGTTCGAATACCCGCTTCGCGAAGCTGGTCGGTGAGGACGAGCCCAGCTGGCGAAGGTGCGGTACAGACGACCCACACCTCGGTTTGGTTGGTCGGGGCCGGAAACACACCTTCGGCGTCACAGGCCAGCAGGGTGCGTTCGACGCCCAAGGCAAAGCCAACGCCGGGGTCGTCGGGGCCACCAAGATCGGCGACGAGACCGTCGTAGCGTCCGCCGCCTCCACATGCATTCTGGGCGGCGTCGAGCGAATCGGCCGCAAACTCGAATGTCGTTCGGGTGTAGTAGTCGAGCCCGCGAACCAGGCGTGGAGCCACCTCATAGGTGATGCCCAGCGCGTCGAGGCCCGCCTGCACCTGACGAAACGCGTCGGCGGCGTCGTCGCTCAGATAGTCGGCGAGGATGGGCGCCGCGGCGATGAGCGCAGCGTCTTGCGGCCGCTTGGAGTCGAGCACTCGCAGCGGGTTGATCGCAAGCGTGAGTTGGCTCTGCTCACTGAGCTGATCGAGGTTGGCCGAGAAATAGCCGACGAGCGCCTCAAGATAGGCGGGCCGGTCGGCCTTATCGCCGAGCGAGTTGATCAGCAGCCGAACGTTGCGCAGACCGAGCCGCTGGTAGAAGCGGACCGCCATGGCTATGAGCTCGACATCAAGCTCGGGGTCGTAGCTACCGATTACTTCGGCGCCGACCTGATCAAACTGGCGGTATCGACCCTTCTGCGGCTTTTCTTGGCGGAAGTTCGGACCGTAGTACCACGCCTTCCACGGTGTGACCGGGCGTTGTTGTCCGTAGGCGCGACGAATTGACGCCGTCTGCTCGGGGCGCAACGATCTGGCGACCACCCTTGTCTTCGAGCGCGTAGAGCTCCTTGCTCACGACATCCGGTGGACTCGCCGATGCGGACAGTACCTGCAGGTCTTCAAAGATCGGTGGTGTGACCTGGCCATAACCAGCACGGGCTGCCTCGTCGGCGAAGATGGCCACCAGCACCGCATCCGGTCGGTGTCGGGCGGAAGGAGGTCGCGTGCCGGGAGGGCTTGGAAACTAGGCGTAGCCATGGGCCTTGGAGGCTAGCGCCGACCCCTGGTGCTTGCCAGGCTTTTCGCTCCAAAGGACGACACCGCGTGACCAGCGATGTTGGCGGTTGTGGCGCCCGCGCAACCGATCACTACTATGCCGCCATGACCAATCCGCCGAACTCCAAGCCGCTGCGTTCCTCGACGAGTATTGGGATCCCGCCATGGATCGGCTCGAGTGGACCAATCTCGTCGTCGACCATGGTTGGGCCTCATGCGCTGGCCTGCGAATTCTGGGGGCCGCGGCCCAGCGACGCCGACGCCAAGGCCTGCGAGGCGCTCTTCGGTGCTCGACACGCCCCCGGCACCGGCCAGGACAAACTCAACCTGTGGGCTGGCACCCTGATGAGCCATGGGTCGCCCGAACTGAAGGCTACGTTCGTTCGACGCCTCCTCGTCGACGAGGTTGCGATGTGCCTCCTCTACAGCGAACCGGGTGCGGCTCCGACCTCGCAGGGTTCGTACCACCGCAGTCCGTGACGGCGATGAGTGGATCGTTAGTGGCCAGAAGGTCTGGACTTCAGGCGGCAAGGACGCCGACTACGGGATACTCATCGCCCGTACCGATTGGATCCAGCCGAAGCATCGCGGCATCACCTTCTTCTTCTTTCCGATGCGACAACCAGGGTCGAGGTCCGGCCGCTCCGACAGGCCACGGGCGATGCTTCAACGAGGTGTTCATCACCGACGCTCGAGTCCCCCGACTCGCACCGTCTCGGCGAGGTGAACGCAGGCTGGATGGTGTTGCAAACAGCGTTGGCCTACGAGCGGGCAACCATGGGAACGGCGACCGTCTCGCCCAGCGGCACGAGGGCCAAAGGTGCAACCGCGTTGGCCCATGGCATCATCCCGACCTTTCCCTCGTCCCCGAGGAAAGCACACCGTCTCGGCAAGGCCGACGGCCAGTCTTCCGCCAGAGAATCACTGAGCTCTACTGCCTGCGCAAGGTCAATGATTGGACGGGGACGCGGGCCGCCGCCGACATGCGAAAGAACGGATCGTCCCCACTGGCGTCGTTGGGAAAGCTGGCCATGTCGGAGATTCTCCATTCGGCTGGCCGCCTCCACGGCCACCTGCTCGGCCTGGAAGCGGCGCTTGATGGTGACCAGAATCCCGTGGCGCGCGACGCCAACTATTCGCAACTCAACGCCTACTTCACCTCGATCGGCGGGCACCGACCAGATCAGCGCAACATCATCGGCGAACAGGTGCTCGGCCTGCCCAGGAGCCCGAAACCGATCGTACGCTCCCGTTTCGCGACGTCCCAGCCAACGGCTGGACGTAGTACTCAGTTGCCCCGGCCCGGCAACGTCCGATACACGTCGTATACGCCATCGACCGCACGAATCGAGCGCAACAACGAGTCGGGTGGCCGGGATCGGCGATCTCAAACTCGAACCTCAGACGGGCAATACGGTCGTCACTCGTTGAGCTCGAGGTCGCCGTGATGTTGACGGAGTGGTCCGAGAACAGCACGACACCTTCCGGCCCAGCAAGCGGCTGCGATCGTAGGCCTTGACCTCGATGGAGGCGATGAAATCGTCGGCCTCACCATCGGCATCCGCCAACGTCGGTGACCCGGTCGTTTTGCAGCGAGGACAGCGACACGGCGTTGGCGCAGTCTGAGCGGTGGACCGCCACGCCTCGACCGCGGGTGACAAACCCGATGATGTCGTCACCGGGCACTGGCGTGCAGCACTTCGACAAGCGCACCAACACGTCGTCGAGCCCCTCGACGTGGACCCCACCCGAACCAGCCGAGCGCCGACGGCGCTGGCGGCGCATGGTGACCGGCAGTGACTCTTCGACGTCGTTGGCAACGCCGTCGAGCATCTTGGATACGCGGGCGGCAATTCCCTTGGCCGACACCTGATGCTCGCCAATGGCGGCGTAGAGCGCCTCGAGATCGGCGTAGTTGAGCTCGATCGAGAGTTTCTCGACCAGCTTGGCCGACGCAATTTTCTGGACCGGCAAGCCTTCGCGTCGCAGGGCTCGCTGGAGGTCCTCTTGACCGGTGGCGATGGCGTCCTCGCGACGCTCGCGAGAGAACCATTGCTTGATCTTGCTCTGGGCCCGGTGGGTCTTGACGATGCCGAGCCAGTCACGGGACGGCCCCGCGCCTTCGACCTTGGAGGTAAAGATCTCGACCGTCTCACCCGAAACGAGCGGCTCGCTGAGTGCCACCAAACGGCCGTTTACTTTGGCGCCAACGGTTCGGTGACCAACGTCGGTATGAATGGTGTAGGCGAAGTCGAGTGCGGTCGCCCCGGTTGGGAGCGTAACGACCTTCCCCTTCGGCGTGAAGACGAACACCTCTTCTTCGTCCAGATCGAGCTTGAGGTTGGCCATGAACTCGGTGGGATCGGACGTCTCCTTCTCCCAATCGATGATTCGGTCGAGCCACGGCATATTGGACGCGCGCCGACGTCGCCGCCATCGTCCTTGTAGAGGTAATGCGCCGCCACCCCATGTTCGGCCCTGGCGTGCATCTCCCTGGTACGGATCTGGACCTCGATCGGCTTGCCCTGCGGCCCAATGACGGTGGTGTGGAGGGACTGATAGAGGTTGAACTTCGGCATCGCGACGTAGTCCTTGAAGCGGCCCTGTACCGGCTTCCAGGTGGCGTGAATCGACCCAAGGGCGGCATAAC
Source organism: Acidimicrobiales bacterium (assembly GCA_041394345.1). Lineage (GTDB taxonomy): Bacteria > Actinomycetota > Acidimicrobiia > Acidimicrobiales > SZUA-35 > JBBKWJ01. The sequence goes on from JAWKIN010000014.1 coordinate 81,588, forward strand.
AATCACGGACCGAATCGACGAGGACCCGAATACCGACGAGGTCGTGAATCTCACCGAACTCTTTCCCCTTGACGACCATCTTTTCGTAGATCGAATACAGGTGCTTCTCTCGCCCGGTGATGTCACCGTCGATATGGAGCTCGGCCAACCTGGTTCGCACGTCCTCCAACACCTGAGTCAGGTAGAGGTCTCGTTCGGGTGCCCGGACCGCAACCATGTTTTCGATGGCCGCGTATCGCTTGGGGTGAAGGGCCGCGAACGATAAGTCTTCGAGCTGACTTTTGACATCTTGCATGCCGAGGCGATGGGCGAGCGGCGCATAGATATCGAGCGTTTCCTGGGCGATGCGCTCTTGCTTGGCCGACGGCAAGGCGCCGAGGGTTCGCATATTGTGCAAGCGATCGCAGAGCTTGATGATGAGCACCCGAATGTCTTTCGACATCGCCACGAGCATCTTGCGGAATGACGCCGCTTGTTGCGCTTCCTTGGAATCGAACCGGAGCCGATCAAGCTTCGTGACACCATCGACGATCGCCGCCACGTCAGGACCGAACTCGGCCACGAGATCGTCGAGCGTGACGCCGGTGTCTTCGACCGCATCGTGTAGCAACGCCGCCGCAATGGTGACGTCGTCCAGGCCGAGATCAGCGACGATGGTGGCAACCGCAAGCGGATGCACGATGTAGGGCTCACCCGACTTTCGCTGCTGGGGAGCATGGGCGTCGGCCGCATACGGTAGGCCCGGCTAACGAGATCGACCTGCTGATGCCGATCACTGCCCGTGAATCGCCGCACAAGGCGCGATTTCGAGTTCGACCGGCTGACGTTCTCGACGCCAAGGAAGGACTCGGTGGGGGCGATGGCCATGACGCTACTTAACTAACCGTGCCTGTTCTTTCAGACTGTCGCGATGCTTGGTCTTCTTTTTCGCGACGGTGCTGTCGCCACCAGTTCGTTTGTCTTGCCAGCGGTGAAGGTGAACCAGCGCGGGAGCAGCAACGAAGACCGAGGAATACGTGCCGAGGAACAGACCGATAAAGAGGGCGAGCGAGAAGTCGCGGAGCGTGGCCCCGCCGAGTAGCAGCGATCCGACAATAAGCATCGAGGCGACCGGCAGCACCGTTGTCACAGTCGTGTTGATCGACCGGACGAGGACGAGGTTCATCGCGTCGTTCACGATGTCACTGTAGGACTTTGTCTTGCTGGTGTTGGAACCAACATTCTCGAGCACCTTGTCATAGACAACAACCGTGTCATACAACGAATAGCCCAGGATGGTCAGCAGGGCAATAACAGTTGCCGGACTGACTTCAAACCTGAACAGTGAGTAGATACCGGCGGTGATCGCAATGTCGTGAACGACTGCGATCAGGGCACCAACGGCCATCAACGGCTCAAGCGTCCAGGCCAGGTAGATCGCGACGGCAATGAAGAAGAAGAACAAGGCCTCGAACGCCTTCTTCGTCACCTGGTCACCCCACGACGGGCCGATCGTCGACGAGGTGACTTCGTCGGTTGGGACACCAGCGAAGTTCGACAGGTCCGTCACGATGGAACCGGCTTCGTTGAGTTCTTCGGTGGTCACCGACACGGTGGCGTAGGTCTTGCCGCCAGCGGCTTCAGAGATCTGCACCTGCGCATCGGCGATACTGATAGCGCCTCGCACGTCTTCGGTCGCGGTGCCAGCCGCAACGGGAACTTCGAAGATGCCGCCACCCTTGAAGTCGATGCTGGCATTCAGGCCCAGGAAAACGAGGAGGATGATCGAGATACCAGCGATGGCCGCCGAGATCGGCAGGGATCGCTTCCAGACCGGCCGAAAATCGAGGTCGGCACTGCTATCGAGAATGTCTGCGAACTTACTCATTTGACTTCTCCTGCCTGTGCGTTGACACCGACAACGTTGGCCGATCGAATCCCCAGCAGTCGTGGGTTTTTCTTTACGGCAGGAAGCTGCGATATCCAGGTCAACGCCGGACGCATGAAGGTGGTGGCGATGATGAGGTCGAGCATCGTCGCGATGCCGAGGTAGGTGGCGGCCCCGAACGGCGCCGACGGTGAGCCAATAGAGCAGGGCCGCCGCGATGAGCTGACGACATCCCGGCTTTCACGATCGTGCTGATGTTGACGTCTGGTAGGCCCGATCGATAGAGTTGGGATACGGCGACCCGATCGAACGACGTCCTTGACGTTCTCGAAATACACAATATTCGAGTCGGCAGACACACCGATCGAGACGATCAAGCCAACCACCCCGGCCAACGTAATCGCCAACCCTTGAGTCTCACCCAGCCAGGCAATAACGGTCCACAGCATCAGGCCAGACATGACGAGTCCGATGAGGGCAACGAGTCCGGCGAGGTCGATAGAAGCCGAGCAAGAACACCGCAACGAGCGCCAGGCCGATCGCACCGGCCAGAAGGCCCGAGCGAAGGACATCGCCGATCGTGGCCGACACCGGTTCGTGTGTCCTGGGCGACGAGTTCGACCGGCAACGCACCGTACTTGAGCTTCAGCGCGATGGCTTCGGCACTGTCTTGGGTGAACGTCCCGGTGATCTGAATCCGGTCACGGACGAGATTGTCGCTCTGAATCGCCGGGGCCGACAAGACCTCGTGATCGAGCACCATGGCAGGTTGGCCCGTCGGGCACCCCTCGCTTCCGCCAAGCAAGGGCCGCAGCGGAATTGAAGAGGTCGATGCCGTCAGCACCCTCTTTGAAGACCGGATCGACCTGCCATTCGATGCCCGACGGGTTGGAATAGGAGGCCGTTTCGAGAGCCGTGCCGGTAAACAAGGTTGGTCCGACACAGTAAAGATTGCCGATCGCATCGCTTGGGAGTGCGTAGCCCGTGCCGTCGTCGGCTGGGAAGCGCGGTTGCCACCAGTTCAGCTGAAAGGCGAAGCATCGGTGAGGCGATCTGGTCGGCCGTGAGCGGCAACGTCGCTCGTTTCGATCGTGGCGTCGTCAACCGAGGTCGTGTCAGTGGTGGCGTCAACCGCAGTGAGCATCGGCGGATGCGAGCTTTGTCGGCGGATGCCGTATCGGTCGTGGCGTCAACGGTCGTGGTCGCCGTCTGACCTTGCGCGTGATAGCCGTCAGGCCCTGCTCATCACCAGTGGCGGCGGTCGTGTCGGTTTGTTGCGTCGGCCGCAGTCGTGTCGGTTGTTGCATCGGCGATAGCGGTCGTGTCGGTTGTGTTGTCGACCACCGTCGTCGGGCCGATTCAGGATCGACGGGCATCGGCTCTGGTTCGTTGGCCGGCGCATCGTCGGCGGCGGTGCCACCACCAAGGTTGAGGTAGACCGGCCGGAACCGAAGCTCGGCTGTCTCGCCGACGAGTTGCAGTACGCGCTGCTGGTCTTCGACACCAGGGAGCGAGACAACGATGTTGGATCCCTGCACCTTGACGTCGGGCTCGGCCACACCTAGGCCATCAACGCGTTGCTTGATGATGTCGCGGGTTTGGTCAAGTGTTTGTGCGTCGGCGTCGCCTACTGGCTCGAGCACGACCGACACGCCACCCTGGAGATCGAGCCCGAGGAACGGCTTATTGCCCGCAACCAGGGTGTAGACCATTCCGGCGACCGAAAGGAACACCATAAAGAGTGCGCGGTACTTATGACTGCTTGGCATGGTTCTCTAGTCGTTTACGTTGTCGTCGAGTTGAGTGTTTAGCTTGGCGGCGATCGCGCTCCGCGACACCTTGAGTTCGACCTTGTCGGCTACCTCGACCCAGGCCGTCTTCTCCTCGAGCGCGGCAATGAACCCGTGGATTCCCGCGTCAAGCACCACCTCATCGCCAACTTCCAATGAGTTGCGGGCCGTTTCGGCCGCAACCTGGGCGGCTTTGCGGGGCCGATACATGAAGAAATAGAAAACCGCTAGCACTGCGGCGTAGATCAAAATAAGGGGCAAAGCGTCCGTGGTCACGATGGCGAACCTCCAGCCCGCAGACGGTAGCCGGTCCAAATCACAAAATGGTGGTTTGCCTGATTACGCATCGGGAGCCCAGACTCGCCAGATCCGTTGGCGGAGCTCTTCGAAGGTCCCGGCAATGATTGCGGCGCGCATCTCGGCCGTCAGGTTGGCCAGCCACGCCAGGTTGTGGAGGGTGATGATTCGACCCGCGGTTGCCTCCTTGGCCTGCAAAGAGTGGCGGAGATACGCCCGGCTATACCGGTCGCTTGGGGATGACGAAAGCCCGGATCGATGGGTCGGTCGTCGGTCGCAAACTTGGCGTTCTTGAGGTTGAGCCGACCCTCGGAGGTCAGCGCGGTGCCGTGCCTGGCCAGCCTCGTCGGAAGGACGCAGTCAAACATGTCGATACCGTGCGCGACCGCTTCGACCAATCCGATCGGATCACCGATGCCCATGAAATGCGCGGTCGATCGGCTGGCAAATGGGCGGTTGCGGCCCGCAACCCTATGACCATGTCGTCAGGACTCGCCCACCGACGAACCGCCGACGGCATAGCCGTCAAATCCAATTGCGGTGATCTGTTTGGCCGACTTCTCACGCAGCTCAGGGTCGACACCGCCTTGCGCGATGCCAAATTGAGCCTGGTCAGCGGCTGTGCGCTTCTTTTGATCGGAGCGCCCAACGGCTCGGTGATATCCATGGCGTCGACTTGGGTTTGCTTGAGGAAGCGGCGGACAGACATCGAGCACCATGGCAATGTCGGCGCCCAGCTGTTCCTGCACCCGAACCGACCGCTCGGGCGACAGGCTTACTGTCGAGCCGTCGTACACCGACTTGAACGTGGCGCATGCCTCGCTGATCTTGGAGTTTGAGTGAGAAGATCTGGAATCCGCCGGAGTCCGGTCAGCATGGCCGACCAGTTCATGAACGAGTGGAGGCCACCCATCTGCTCGGTCAGCCCCTGGTCGTTCCATCAGGTGATAGGTGTTGCCGAGGATGATCGGGGGCCGAGGCGATCGAGATCATCGGTATCGAGGTGCGAACCGCCGCCCTGTACCAGCGGGCATGAACACTGGCGTTTGGAACGACCCGCGATGGTTTGTGATCGTGCCGGCCCGGAGCGGGTGTCGGTTGCGTCAATGGCGATCGAAAGAGTCACCACGCAACGCTATCGAGCCGGCCGGCTCAGCAGCATGGCGTCGCCAAGGAGAGGAATCGGTAGTCATTGGCGAGCGCCTCGGCGTAGAGCGCCTTCCACCGGTCGCTTCCGACGAACGCATCGACGAGCACCAGCAGCGACGAGCGGGGCACATGAAAGTTGGTGAGCAGTCGATCGACCACGCCAAACTCGTAGCCCCGCGTGATGAACAAGTCGGTCTCACCGGCGAGTCGCTGAAAGTGGGCCGATTCGAGCGTACGGAGAGCAATACGTTCATTCGACGGCGCTCGCTCGCCTGTTGGATGCGCTCCCAGACGTCGGGTTGGATCACGTAACGCTCGGTGTGCATGGTGTGCGCGCCCACGGTGTCGGTGGAGATCGGACGAAACGTGCCAAGACCACCCGAAGCTCGACCCGTTCGACCGACGCCCATGGCAACGAGGTCGTCGAGGAGTTCGGGGTGAGGTGGAGGCCGCCGTTGGTGCGGCCACCGAGCCTGGTTCGTTGGCGTACACCGTTTGGTAGCGAGACGCATCGGCGAGCGTCACGTGGATATAGGGCGGTAGCGGAACCTCGCCGTAGGCGTCGAGGAGGTCGTCGGCGAGCAGGGTCACGAGTCGGCGCCCATCGTCGAGCACATCACCAACGACCACTCGCTTTGGTTGCCCATCGGGTCAGCCAGCTCGGCTCCCCAGCGACCTTTTTGCTGGGTCGCACGAGGGCGTGCCACTGCGCGAGGCTTGCCGGTTGGTTCGAGCAGGAGGATCTCGACTATCCCGCCGGTGGATTTACGCAGGTGGAGTCAGGCTGGCAGGACCTTCGTGTCGTTTACCACGAGGGTGTCGCCGGGCTCGGAGAATAGCGCACAGGTCGCTGACGTGACGATGGCTGACCGACGAGTCGGCCCCCGTGGTCGACCAGCAGCCGGGCGCTGTCTGCGGGGCTCAGCGAATGTTTGTGCAATGGACGACTCGGGCAGGTCGTAGTCGAAAAGGCCGTAGCTTGCCTCGGGCTTGGGTCGAACATGGCGTCAGTCTGGCGCGTTGCCGTAGTAATCGGGCTGGTCCTTTGGCGGGGTAAGTCAAGATGGCGCCACGCCAGCTGGCATGCGACACGACCTCGGGGTGTGCGCATGATGAGGCCCTGCTGGATGAGGAACGGCTCAATGAAGCGTCTTCCACGGTCTCGGTGGGTTCGGCCACGCTGATGGCGAGGTGGACAAGCCAACCAGGCCACCGTTGAAGTGGATGCAGATTTTCGAGCAGTGTGCGGTCGATCTTGTCGAGCCGCGTTCATCGTGCCAAAGAGGGTCAGTCCGTCGCTCGCCGATTCGCGGGTGATGTCGCCTTGGCTCCGCACCTCGGCGAAATCTCGCACTCGCCTCAGTAAGCGGTTGGCGATCCGGGGCGTGCCCCGACTGCGACGAGCCACCTCGAACGAACCCTGGTCGTCGATGGCCACATCGAGGATGGCGGCCGCTCGTTCGACGATCGTGGTGAGATCTTCAGCCGAGTAGAACTCGAGCCGAAACGCAAAGCGAAGCGGTCGCGAAGCGGTCGGTGATGAGCCCCGTTCGGGTGGTCGCGCCCAGCGAGGGTGAACGGCTCCAGATCGAATCGAATGCTGCGGGCGGCTGGCCCTTTCCCGAGCGACATCGATCTGGAGATCTTCCGCTCGCGGGATAGAGGACCTCTTCGACGACTCGCGGAGGCGGTGGATCTCGTCGATGAAGAGCACGTCACCTGCCTCAAGCCTTGGTGAGAATGCTGGCGAGGTCGCGGCTCGCTCGATGGCCAGGCCTGAGGTGATGTGCAGGTTTGCGCCGAGCTCGGTGGCAACGATGCTGGCGAGTGTCGTCTTACCCAACCCGGGTGGGCCGCCGAACAGCAAGTGGTCGGCCGCCTTACCGACGCGCGGCCTCGAGGATGATGCCCGAGACGCTCTTGAGCTCGGCTTGACCAACGAATTCGTCCGGGCTGCCGGGGCCGAAGTCCGCCCTCATCTGCGATTTCGCTTTGTCGCTCAATGGGCAGAGGAGCCGGATCGACCCGTTCGTCACGAGCCGCACTAGGTGCCCGCCAAGGAACAAGCGCGCAACCCGGGCAGCTCGCCCGAGTCGATGAAGGTCAGCCTCCTCGCCAGCTTCTCTTCCCTTGGCGGACCTCGTCGACCGAGTAGCCAAGCGCGGCCAGGGCCCTCGCGCATCGACCAAGGCCGCCGAGGCAAGTGTCTGCTCGCCGGCCGACGGGTGTCGCCCGAGGTGCCATCGATCACGGGCAGAACCAGCGACGACTGAGTCGACCAGGAGTCGTTGGAGCGTCTTCCTTGCGCAACCCCGGCACGGCGCAGGGCGTCGATATCGTCGGTGGCCAAGATCGTGGCCAGCTCGGTTGGCCGGTAGGTCGGAATAATGGCCGAAAGCGAGGGCCGGGCCAACCTTGTGGGCGCCGAGCAGACCAACGAAGGCGATCCGCTCATCCTTGGTGAGGAAGCCGAACAGGCGCTGATCCGCTTCCAAAATGGTGATGGATATGCAGGCTGATCGCCTCGTTGAAGCGACGTGGCGCAGCGCCTCGCCCGTCACCACAACCCGGTAACCCGCCGCCCGTGGCCACATTGAGATCGGCCGTCGAGCCGGAAGTTCGAGGTCGATGACACGACCTGGAGCAGGCGATCATGACAAGGATCCTGCGAAGTTCGGCCGACAGGGTTGTGGGCCAGAGTAACAAGGAGCAATAGCAGCTGCGTGGCGGCGTCAGCGGCTTAGGCTGCGCCGACGAGACCAAGCAGGGTTTTGACCATGGTTTACCGCATCGCTTGCTTGTCGGCTCGCCCGCTGCGGCAACGGCCGCCCGATTTCGTTTGGCGAGTATTCCGCAATGACCAGTCGGCGCTCGGCCGCAGCGGCCAGCGCACGAGCCGCCCGGCCTGGGCAACGCCGAGGAACGATTGGGCGTTGCTCTGGAAGAAGATGCGCTCGATATGGCAGCAACGGAGGGCCTCAAACTCGTCGAGCAGGAGCCGCAGCTCGTGGTTGAGTTCGGCGAGGCGATAGGCGATTTAAGCACGTCCTTGTCGATTGCGTAAGACGCCAAGCGAATGGGCGGTCGAGCGACCCTTTCGTCGATTCGAGGACGGCGAACCCGCACCGGGTGAGACCCGGATCAATTCAAGGACGTTTATCGCCGCACGACTCTGGCGTCTGCCGCGGTGCATAGGCACGACCCTCATCGGCGAAGCGACGTGCTCACGGACACTTGATTACAAGCCAGGTCGACCGATAGTACAGGGTGACTGACTTCCGCACCACCGCCCGGTCCCGCTCCAACCTCGTGGTCGAACGTTTCCCACGTCAGCCGATCATTCGGCGACGTCAAAGCGCTGAACGATCTCACCATCGAGGTGCCGAAGGGGTCGATCACGGTGTTGCTCGGTCCCAATGGGGCAGGCAAGACGACGGCCATCAGGACGATCACCGGCGCACTCGAGCCCCAGACCGGCTCGGTCTCGGTGTTTGGTCTGGATCCGAGCTCAGCGATGGCGAGGAGGTTCGCCGCCGCTGTGGCGTCGTGACGGCAAGCCGTCGCTCTATGACCGCTTGAGCGGTTGGGACAACCTTCGCTACGCAGCAGAACTCCTATGACCTCGGCCGTGGCACGGGCGCTGACCAGATCATTCGCTCGGCCGCAGCCCAGTTTGGTATCGAGCATGCCCTCGACCAGCAGGTCGGCAGCTACTCGACCGGCATGAAGACTCGACTCGCCCTGTCTCGGGCGGTGATGCACGACCCGATTTACTCCTGCTCGACGAGCCAACGTCGGGGCTCGACCCAGAGTCGGCGCTCGCCGTGCTTGAACTCATCCGCAGTATGGCCGGCGACGGCCGCACCCGTGCTTGATGCACCCACCTCCTCCTCGAAGGCCGAGGGCTGCGCCGACGAGGTCGTCGTGTCACAGCTAGGGCGAGAGCGTTCTCGGTTTGGGGCAAGCCCGACGGGTGTGGCCTCCGCTATTGGCCAACCCCGGTGGCCCGGATCTCTGCCAGCGCGGACAGATCCTCGACCGGCTCCAGAACCAGCCGTTCGTGGCGAACTACGAACGGACCGGCGACACCGCCTGATTGAATTCGACTCGCTCGAACATCCCGTTTCTCATCGCCGAACTCGCCCAAGCGGGTGCTGGCATCACGGCCGTCGTTCCGTTCGTGCCGACGCTCGAGGACCTCTACTTCGCGGTGCAGCAGAAGCGGGCGATCAGGCCAGCGACATCGCTCCCCGCCTGTGACACCCGACGGCCCGCCCGCGCCAAGCGATCTGCCGTCGTCCGCCCTAATCATCCGCTCACCCATCACTCGTACGAATAGGGCAACTCATGAACTGGTCTCGCATGTGGACAGTCGCGCACCGATCTCAAACAACTCATCCAAGCCAAAGACTTCTGGTTCCCGATGGTGCTGCTTGGCAGCTTCTTCTTCGTGATCATCCCGTTCGCCCTTCTGATCACGATCACGCAGATCCGGCTCCGTCGAGGTCATCTCGCGGGTCTCGGAAACGCTCAGGTTTTGCCCGTGACGGCGCGCTTAGCCAGATCGAAGGAAACACGCCCCAAGGCCAGACCGCGTATGCGTTGGCCGTGTTCCTGTTAACTCCCGTGGCTGTCATCGTGCCACTAACCATCTCGACCGCAGTTGGCGCCGCCACCATCGTTGGTGAGCGGGAACAGGGCACGGGTGAATTTCTCGCTCGCACTCCCCTGCCGAGAAATCTATGTAGGCAAGCTGATCGCCAGTCTCGTGCCCGGGTACGTCACCACCGTTGTCGGCTTCGGCCTCTACTCGCTCATCGTCAACCTGACCGTCGGACCGTCAGTTGGCGGCTGGTTCTTCCCAACGCCCAGTGGTGAGTCATGATTCTGTGGGTGTTGCCGCCATTCTTGGCAATCTGCCTGTCACTTGTTTGCGCTTGTCAGCTTAGTGAAGTCGACGGCGGCCGCCTGTAGGCATCCCGGGCCTGATCAGCTTGCCGCTCATCATGATCGCCTATAGCCAATCGACCGGCATCTTGTTTGGCTACGGCGATGCCGCTCATCGTTGGTGGCGTGGCGTGGGCTATTGCTCTTCTCGCTGTCGCGGGCGTGCGTTCGGTGACCCGTAGCCGCCTGCAGCAGCGTGGCCGGGGGCATCTAGCCCCGGACGACGAGCAACGCAGACCCGGTGAGACAACGCAGACCCGGTAATCGCGGCTCGTCTTCGGCCAGCTTCTCCGCGGCCTCGTCGCTGAGGTCGGCATTTGGAGTAGATCTCTTGGACGTCGTCCTGGTCGTCGAGGATGTCGATAAGTCGCATCACTGAGGCCGCCACCGATGCATCCGTCGATCTTCAATGTTGGTTGGCATCATTGTGGTGTCGGACTCTTCGACGGCGATCCCGGCTGCCTCCAGCATCGCGCAACCGATGAAGGTCGGTCGCTTCGCAGACGATCTGCCAGACCTCGCCCGTGATCTTCGATGTCTTCCAGCCCAGCATCGAGGCCCGCCATCATGAGCTCGTCTTCGTCGACGGTCCGTGGCACCTTGATGACGCCCTTGCGATTGAATTGCCACGCAACGGCGCCTGGCTCGGCCAGTGAAGCGCCATTGTCGACAACCGCGAACGGATCTCGGCCCCCTTCGATTGCGGTTGTCCAGACAGTGTAATCGATCAGCAACGACACCGCCTGGGGCGTAGCCCTCGTAGGTGATCGGCTCGTAGTTGACGCCTTCGAGCTCGCCCGTGCCTCGCTTGACGGCCCGCTCGATCGTGTCGATCGGTACCGAGTTGTCGCGGGCCTTCTGGAACATCGTTCGCAGGTTGGGGTTCATTTCTGGATCGCCGCAGGCGGGCCGCCACCTCCTGCTTAATCAGCTTACAGCGACACCCCGCTTGCATCGGCGGCGCCCTTCGTCTTGTGCTTGATTGTTGCCCCGGAATGGCCCAACGAAACCTCGTGTACTCGTGGCGTGTGTGTGACCGGGTCTACAGATGTTGCAGGAAAGCTTGGTGAAGCCGGTGGTCGTTGGTGAGCTCCGGATGGAATGACGTCGCCAGGATAGGGCCGTGACGAAGAACCACGGGAATCCCGTCGACTGCTCCGAGGACGTCGACGCCATCGCCCACTCGCTCAACAATAGGTGCCCGGATGAAACGGCCCGAAAACGGCCCGTCGTCGAGCCCGACGGTGCCAGCGGTGACGATATCGACGTCGGCCTCAAACGAATCAATCTGGCGACCATAGCCGTTGCGCCGGGCGGCAATATCATTGGCCGCCAACGACCGCTGGTCGGCCCGGCCATCGAGTACCTCGGAGGCCGGCATTATCATCCCGGCGCACGTGCCGAAGGCGAGCATGCCGTCGGCGAGGCGTTGCTCAAGCGGCACTCGCAGGTGCTGGAGGTCGAGCAACTTCGACATCGTGCTCGACTCGCCGCCGGGCATCACGAGGGCATCGACCGGGTCCAGTGAGCTGGTGTCTTTGCCTCGTACCTTCGACGCCGAGATGACGTAGGACCTCGATGTGTTTGGCGAATGCCCCCTTGCAACGCCAAGACACCGATCATGGGGCTGGCTACCACCCGCGCTCAGCGAAGTGAACGTTGATCTCGTCATGCCAATGCCGGTCATTGCGCAAGGCCGCACACAGCCCAACGGGCCAGCACCTCGGGATCGTTGAAGTGGTGGTGGCTTCGACAATGGCCCTGGCTCGTGGGGCGGGATCGTCGCTCTTGAAGATGCCAGACCAGCAAACCGACTCGGCACACCAAGCTGCATGGCCATGGCGGCGTCGGCGGGGGTGGCGATGCCACCGGCGCAGAACAACAGGACCATGGAGTTTGCCGGTCCTCGGCGATTTCCTGCACCAGCGGGAGCGGTGCGCCGAGTGATTGCTTGGCCCACTCGAAGAGCTCCGGCCTCGTCGGCCTGTGATCTTGCGGATGTCGCTGAGAATGCTCCGAAGGTGCCGAACAGCAACGATGTTGCCGGTTCCGGCCTCACCCGCTGACGAATCATGCACGCCCTCCGAGATACGACGAAGGGCCTCACCCAGATTGGTGGCGCCGCACACAAAGAGCCACCTCGAGCACGAACTTGTCGATGTGGTGGGTCTCGTCGGCCGGGGCAACACCTCGGACTCGTCGACGTAATCGACGCCAAGCTGCTGGAGGATTTGGGCTTCGACGAAGTGGCCAATGCGGGCCTTGGCCATGACCGGGATGGTGGTGGCAGCGATGATGCCCTCGATCATGACCGGGTCGGACATACGGGAGATGCCACCGTCACGACGGATGTCGGCCGGCACTCGCTCGAGAGCCATGACGGCCACGGCGCCAGCGTCTTCGGCGATTTTCGCTTGCTCGGGGTTGACGACGTCCATGATGACGCCGCCGCTTGAACATCTCGGCCAAGCCACGCTTGACTCGAATGGTGCTTTGGGGCTCTGGATTCGCGGTAGCGATCCTTGTCGGGCAGTCTACGGGCAACCCCAGGCCACTTCTACCGGCCCGCAGGCCACTTTTGTTTCCCCGTTCCCCACCGCAGTGGCCACTTCCACGCCCATTTCTGACTGTAGAAGTGGCCGCTTCCGCCTACTTGGGCGTATTCACCACCACTTCGCTGGGACTGGGCGTGCCAGCGGGTTAGGTTGGCGTCAAAGATTCCACGATGACAAACGAGGACACGCCATGACGACCGAGACCGAGGGCGCCAGCAAGTATTGGTCGGCGTATCGTTCGACGACACATTCCGGGCCCGAGAGTTCATGACGGCGGCTACACGGCTCGAGTCGGAAGAGAGAAGCTGCTCAAACTCGAAGACGTCGTCCTCATCATGAAGAATGTCGACGGCAAAACCACCGTCGTCGGTGCACGCGATCCCCAACCCTCGGTCGGCCTTGTCTGGTGCGATGTGGGCCGGACTGGTGGGCCTCATGATTGGCGGCCCGGTTGTGGGCCATGGGCTGCCCTGGTGCGGGCCGGCGTGGTGGCGGCGAAGGTCATCGGTATAGGCGTGTCTGACGATTGGGTCGAATGGTTCCGCGATGCGGTGGCCCCAGGCGCCGCGATCGTCGCCTTGCTCATCACCGACCCCACTCCAACGAGGGCGAAAACGCTCGTCTGCCGAAGCGAAACGCTTCGCCGGTTCGCATCTGGTGTATGCCAACGTCGACGACGACATGCTCCACCGACTACAGGAAGCACTCGGCGACGAACCGGGCAACGCCTAGACCCAGACTCTGCTCAGTTGGCAGGCAGGAGCGTGCCGTCTGCTTCGGGGAAGAGCACCCACGTGCGACCGGGCGTCAGCAGGACGGGCGTGCCTTCGGAGTCGAGGAGAACCGGCGGCGACTCGGCCGTCTCGCGCTCCCACGTCCCCTCGATGGCGTGGCCGTCGGTGAGGACGAACGCCTTGCCGCTCCCGACGCTCACGAGTTCCGGCGAGATGGCATCAGCAGGACTCTGGACGTAGACCGTCTCCATAATGACGACGTTTTCTGGGGCGAGCTGATCGCCTTCGATTGTCGTATGGGGCCGACCGTCTTGGAGTTCGGAGCCACCTTTTGTCGCGTCGTCCCAGGTGTGGGTGACAATCGGACGCCGGAATGACAATGGTTACTGGCCCGGTGATGGCCTTCGCCGTCGATGACGGTACCTTCGGCCCGGTACTGGAACCACGGGGTGGGCGACTCGCCGTCGGCGGGCGCCAACGAGAGATCGGGGGCATTGACGTACAGTTCGTGGGGAGCTGGATGCACGTTGTATGCGCGGAAGTACACCTTCTGGTAGGGGCTGTGACGGCCGTTATCGGCAACGAGCTTGAAGGCCCGAAGCGACATAGTTGTTGCCACCAGACGATGCGTACAGCGGGGTGCTGAGACCACCCGGAGCAGATCGAAGTCGGATGTGCGCGATGAGCGCACCGGGCCAACCGGTTCGGGTTGGGTGCTGTGGAAGATCGCCATGAACCGTGTGACGCCCTCGGCCCGCATCTCGAACACGACGTCAGCCTGGTCGAGACCCGTCTGAAGGCCGCGTCGGGGTGGTTGTCGATCATGACGGCGAGGACCGGACCACTGAGGTCCGACCCTCGGGGATCGCCATTCCGGTGAACGGTGCGCCACCGACAACGGCGAGACCATTCTGAGCGGTCGAGGTGGTGGTGGCTTCCGACGTGGTCGTGGTTGCCTCAGTGGTAGAGACGGTCGTGACGACGGCTCATCGTGCGCCGCCTGAGCAAGGCCGAAGCGACCAGCGCAAGCGCAGCAACGGCAAGAAGGCGGGTAGACGTTGAACAAATGGGCGTGTGCTCTACAACTCCGTTAGGACTTCGATCCGCCAATCAAGCGGCGAGAATGACTGTTTGGCTGTCATCGGAGATGAGCCAGACGTGCTGTGAACCTGGGTCGCGCCCGTCGGCTGTGCCGAAACCCCAGAAATTCTTGTGAGCGCCGGCGCGGGCCAGGCGGATACCGCGTTAACGCCACCGCAGCCATGTCGGCTTGGATATCTCGATCGGCGGTCACCAGACGGGCTAGTAGCGCCTTGGCGGCGACCGGTCGGGCCACGCCTGCAGCGACCGGGCGTCGTGGGCGGATCTGGTCGCCAGCAGCGCGGAACCAGCCGTGGCGGCCTCGGCATCGCCAGACCAGCCGCACCAGCAGTTCAGGCGGCGACTCGCAGCCACGAGCTCAATTCGTGACAGCGTGTCGATGAGCCCACGGGTCACCACCACGGCCATCCGATCGTTGACCATCACCGAGGCGGCATTTGGGGCCGTGTCTTCGACAATGAACACGTCGGGTTCGAGACACCGGCGAAAAGCGCAAGTCCTCAAGGAGATTTCCTAAAGCGTGGTGCGTCGTCGGGATCGAGGGCGACGGCACCCAACAGCGAGAACAAGAACGATCGGCCCGGCGAAGCCCGACACGCAATAGCCAGGCCAGCGAGCAGGCCGACGATGGGACCTATCCACCAGGAAGCCCGAGTAGAACGAGGATCAGGACCAGCGGAATCGTGAGCCCGAGTCCGAGCAGCAACGCACCGAGCGCAATGGTTTTCTTGGTCTCGCTCGACACGACACAATCCTTCGAGCGCAGCGGAAGTGCTGGAGTACCCGCGCCGATGCTACGGCGCCACGGAAGGTTAAACGCGTGAAAGCGCCAATGAGGTGCATCAATTCGCCGCCCGCTCGTAGTGCTCGACATAGGCACCGCCAGCGGCTCCTGCATCGATACCGGCGGCCCGGCGATGACCGGCGCTGACGAGCTCCGGACACACCGTTTCCTTCCAAGACCTCGACGAGGGCAGCGGCAAGCTCCTGGCGTCGCCGGCGGGAAACATGCGCCGACCCGCCCGCCTTCGCTCACCATGCAGTGCGCGGGAATATCGCTCGCCACGACCGGCGTTCCGGCCGCCATCGCCTCGATGAGGACGACCCCAGAAACTCTCCTTACCAGCGACGGGACACAGAACACATCGCTGCCCTTGATCAGCGATCGTTTCTCGTCGTCGGTGATTTGGCCGAGGAACTCAAAATCGGCTGTCACCCGCCGCTCGACGACGCATCTCTTCGGTCTCAGGACCGTGCCCTACAGGTGTCATCGCTGGGCAGAAAACGAGCGGCGTCCATGAGCGTGGCGAGCCCCTTACGCGGCTCGTGTCGAGCGAGGAAGAATATCGACGGTCGGCCAGCCGACGTGGGCACCGCAGTCCGGAAGCTCTCAATGTCGACGCCGTTGAACAGGACTTCGCACCGCCCGTTTAGATGCCGATTCACCATGCTGGCCGCCTCTTGTGACACTGCCACTGACACATCGAGGCGTTGTATTAGCCGGCGAAGCAACGGCCGCATGTAGCGGTATGCCGCGATGTCGCCTGAGGCGTGGAACGTTCCGATCAGTGGCACCGGTTTTACAACCAGCGTCGTCAACGTCGCTCCCGGCGCGAGTGGTTCGTGCAGGTGCAAGACATCGAAGCGCTCGTCCCAGATCGCTCCGAGCGCTCGTAGTTGGGCCGGTGGGTCGGGTGCGAGAGGCGCAATCGAGCCGTTCTGGACGTAGGGCATCGAATTGCCAAGCGGCGTGATCCACGGCTCGGGAGGGATGCCGTCACACGGGGCGAGGACCTGGGCCGCGTGCCCCTGAGCCCGCAACGTCCGAGCCAGCCCGAGGACTTGTTGTTGGACGCCACCCCACACGGCAACGCTGTAAGGGCAGACGAGTCCGATTCGCACAACTCGAACCTAGTGGCTCGGCGCCGACGTGCTCGCACTCGCGGGCCAGATCGGCGAGAGGACATGCCACTGCTCTGGGGTGGCAGCGATGAGCGCCTCGAGCTCGTAGGCGAATGCTTGGGTGAGCGCCTCGGCCCGCTGACGCAACGATCCCTCGGCCTCGGCGTAGAGGATACCCCAAGCGGCAGAACCGATCGTGGTCACGGAAGACCACGGCCGTGGGAAGAAGCGGCGCTTCCAGTGCGGATCGACAAGATGGCCGGGCCGATCGGCAGGTGTGTCTGTTGCCCGAAGAACGACACCGCAACGCCGTTGCCCGCGATGTCGCGGTCGCTCAACAAACACAGGACGTGTCGATGACGGACCGCCTTGGTGAGTTCGGCCATCGCCGAGTTGCCGAGTGGGACGACGTTGACGTTGTACGACGAACGCAGATCGGTAAACCACTCGAACACATCGTCGGGGGCGGAGCCGCTCGACGCGACGGCAGTCACGGGTAGGCCCGCGGCACGACCAAGCCAGGCGGCCGCCCATTCCCAGCCGCCGAGGTGGGGCAGAACAATGATGGGTCCCTTCCGGCGGCCCCGTCTTCAATGCGCTCGAGCCCAACGAACGAGAAACCACGATCAAGTTCGATAGGGCTCAGCGATGGCACACAGAACGTCTCGGCCCAATACCGGCCGTAGCTGGCTAGTCTCGAAGCGGGGCCTGATCGACCTCGCCGGGAATCACTCGCTCGAGGTTTTCGGCGAGCCCGGCCACCGTCGACGGGCGTACGCGTACGCCGAGGGAGGAACGTGCCCTCGGCCAGACGGACGAGGAGGCTGCGAAGGTAGTCAGGCGCGATCCAGCTACCAAGCTGGAACAGGCGAAGAGCTTGGCTCATGAACTGCCAGCAAGGCCGACGTGGAATGCGCCGGGTGCTAGCGGCGGGGACGTCGACGGGATTCGAGCGCGGGCCTTGGCTCGCTCTACGAATGACTCCGGCCGGACGGGCTGACGGCGGCGAGTCAGGCCCGCTCCATCCGGATGGTGGTTGCTTCGGGGAGGTCGGTGCTGGCCTGACGCCAGACTGACAAACCACGCATGTCGCCGTGATGGAGGTGAGGTACGAGCATCACCCAGAGCGTTGCGACGAACAGGGCTAAACAGCAAGCCGAAGCCGAGCACGATGAAACGCTCAGCCCGCTCCATGATCCCGCCCTTGGCGTCGTAGCCGAAGCGATTCGGCCTTGGCCCGCTGGTAAGCCAGCGATGCGGCGATGTAGAGAGCGAACGGCAGCATTGCCATGCGCAGGTTGTCGGTCTTGACAGGTACCAGCCAGCGCCGGCGAACAGGCCGTCGGCCAGACAGTCTGATGTTGAGTCGAGGAAGGCGCCGCGAGGTCCAGACTCGCCACCTGCCGCCTTCGCCACCGCACCATCAAGCGCATCGGGCAGACCGGTGAGCAGAAGCATCAGCACGGCAACCGGGAAGTTGCCGAGACCGATCGCAACGGCGCAACCGGCCGCCATCGCGACGCCGGCCGCGGTGACGGCATTGGCGGACACGCCAGCCTTCTGCAGGCTTTGACCGATTGGCACCATGCCCTTGTCGAATGCAGTTCTGAAATTTCCGTCGAACATAGAGGTACTCACTTTTGGAGTCGATTCGTCCTGCACTGTAGTCGACTGGCCCGACCAACTACGCTCGGACCATGTCTGACCGATACGACCAGTTGTCCCCGCGAGATCTCATCGTCACGCTCCGATCGCTCCCCCGGCGCTTCGACAGCGTGCATGCCGGGGCGACCCGAACACCCGAGGCTGGTCGCGCTCATCGATGCCCCTGGGCCCCGACGGCTCCTCGTTGAGTGACCTCGTCAACGGCGCAGTGCGGACCATGGCGATGCTTGGTCGAGCGATCGAGTCATCGTGACGACGACAACCCCGATCATTGCTCACGGCGTGCTCGATCGCGACGAACGAAGCCCTACCGCCGGTGAACCCATGACAGTCCAGCGACGCCGTCTTACTGCTCAACGACGAGGCCGTGGCGGTGTCCGACCAACTCGACAACGTCTCTGCTGACGATTGGGAACCGCACGGCCACCGATACCGGCGGTCGACAACCCTGGTCGAGGTGGTTCGTGAATTGGTCCGTTCGGAGATTGAGCACCCTGTGCTCCGTTCGGCTGAAAGTCAGGTCGAGTGGATGCAGAGCCAGTAGCGCCTCTCGCGACCCGCGCTTTACTGGTCCGTGAATCGGACCAATCTTCTGGATTGTCCTCAATGAGGGTTTCGATTACTCGACCGTCAACACCATCCCGGCACGCACGAGGCCGCGTTTCGACGGCGGGTTTTCGGCCGAGTAGATCAGGAGATCCGCCAGGTGGGGCGGCTCAGCCAGCCTCGCCAGCCCATTTGGGCCGGCAGTGACCAACCGGAAACCAACGTGGTCGATCGAGGCAATCAGGGCATCGCGTTCGTCGACGGCCAGATTGGCCCCGCTGGCGAGATGGTAGATACCGAAGAACGCCGGGATGATCGCACCGCCGGGCGGGCCCGGTTGATGGGTACGCCCTCGCCGCGGACGAGGTAGAGCACAATCAGTGCGGCGGCGATAGCCAGGTGAGAACGCCGGGGATTCGTCGCCGATTATTGTTCGGGAAGAGGTAGTCCTCGTGGTCGGCGAGTTGTGGCTGGAGGTCGTCGGGGAGCGCGTCTCGGTAGTCGGCCGCCTCAGGTAGTTCGGCGTTGTTGTCGGCGTTTTCCTCGGTAGTCACGGCGCCACGCTACTCAGGTTGGCCACGCGTCACGCAGCTTTGCCCACGACTCTTGCAGAGTCTGTGGCAATACCCGCGTATTGGCGGTCGTCGTCATGAAATTGGTGTCGGCACTCCAGCGTGGCACCACGTGGACGTGGAGGTGCTCGGGCACAGAGCCACCGCCCGCCGTCCCCTCGTTTACTCCGATGTTGACGCCGGCCGGATTGAACGCCCGGTTGACAGCCGTGGTTGCCGCCCTGACCGCTCGCCACAACTCGTCGTAGAGGTCATCGGCAAGGTCGAGGACGGAGCGATGGGCGACCAAAGGCAGGACCATCACATGGCCGCTCGTGTACGGGAACACGTTGAGAATGGCGAAGGTACTCGCCCCTCGCCAAACGATGTACGTCTGATCATCCGCCAGGCCGGACTGCTCGATTCGTTCAAACAATGAGCGCCCGTCCACGGGCGCAACATTGGCGTGGCGGAGGCCGTCGCCACCCCGCTCGGGGTAGTTCGCCAGCTTCCACCCCGCCCATAGTTGATCGAGCGAGCTCATGCCTTTGCGTCGACCTCGGCAACCACCTTGGCGACGAATGCGTCGAGGTTGACGTCGCGATCGACCTCACCCCCACGTGGGTTGACGCCGACGGTTCCGTTGGCCACATCGTCGCCACCAACCACCAGCACATAGGGGGTCTTCTGCTTTTTGGCGTTACGGATGCGCTTGCCTAGCGGCTCGCTGGCCTCGACGAACTCAACCCGCAGGTGTGCGGCCTCGCAAGCGGCGACGACGTTGGCTGCATAGGCGTTGTGTTCTTCAGCGACCGGCAAGACCGTGACCTGGACAGGGGCCAACCATGTTGGGAAGTTGCCTGCGTAGTGCTCGGTGAGCACACCAAAGAACCGCTCGATCGATCCAAGCAAGGCCCGGTGCAACATGATCGGCTGCTTGCGTGATCCGTCGGGTGCCACGTATTCGAGGCCAAACCGGTCGGGAAGATTGAAGTCGGCCTGGATGGTGGAGAGCTGCCACGAACGGCCGATGGCGTCGCGGACGTCGACGTCAATCTTGGGACCGTAGAACGCGGCGTCACCCTCCTTAATGCCGTACTCACAGTTGTGAACCTCAAGTGCCGATCGAAGCGCCTCAGTCGCCATGTCCCAGATCTCGTCGGTCCCCACAGACTTCTCGGGGTTTCGAGTCGAGAGGTTGAAGTTGAAATCTTCGAAGCCAAACGCCTTCAGCACGCTCAACACGAAGTCGAGCAATGGCGCGATTTCGTCGGCCAACTGCTCTTGAGTACAAAGATGTGCGAGTCGTCTATAGGTAAAGCCGCGAATGCGCATGAGGCCGTGGAGGGTCCCGGCTCGCTCGTAGCGATAGACAGTGCCGAGTTCGAAGAGCCGGATCGGAAGATCACGGTAGGACCGCTGCTGCGAGCTGTAGATCAGCGTGTGCATCGGGCAGTTCATGGGCTTCGGGTAGTAGGTCCCGTTGTCCATTTCCATCGGCGGATACATGCCATCGGCGTAGAAGTCGAGGTGGCCCGAGGTCTCGAACAGCTTCGCATTCGCGAGGTGAGGCGTGTAGACGAAGTCGTAGCCGCCGTTCTCGTGGCGATCGCGCGAATAGTCTTCGATTTGCTTGCGAATGATGGCGCCTTTCGGGTGCCACACCGCAAGACCACCGCCGAGTTCACTCCGGAAACGACAGCAAGTCGAGCTCGTTGGCCAACTTGCGATGATCGCGCTTGGCCGCTTCTTCGAGCCGGTGCAGGTGGTCGGCGAGCTGCTTCTTGTCGGCCCACGCGGTGCCGTAGATCCGCTGGAGCATCGGCTGCTTCTCGTCGCCGCGCCAGTAGGCACCGGCAACGGACATCAGCTTGAAGTGGCCAAGGTGCCCGGTATGGGGCACGTGAGGCCCCATACACATGTCGACGAACGCGTCGGTGTTGCGATAGAAGCTGATGACCTCGCCGTCGGCTTCGCTCGCGAGATCGCTGGCGGCGCTAGCTCGTTCGCCTGAAGCGACGGCCTCGATGATCTCTCGCTTATAGCGATGCTCGGCCATGAGTTCGAGCGCCTCGGCCGGGCCCAGTTCGCTGCGGATGAACGGCTGGCGAGCCTTGATGATTTCGCGCATCTTGGCGTCGATCTGGGCGAGATCGTCGTCGTTGAACGTGGCCTGGTTTGGCAACGAAAAGTCGTAGTAGAAGCCGTTTTCGATCGGCGGGCCGATGGCGAAGGTGGCACCTGGCCACAGCTCGAGCACCGCTTGGGCTAGCACGTGGGCGGTCGAGTGGCGGATGGTATGCAGCCCTCGCTCAGAGTCTGGCGTGACGATTTCGACCACCGCGTCATTGGTGAGGGGCGACGTGAGATCGGTTTCGGCGCCGTTGACGACGCCAATGAGCGCGTCCTTGGCGAGTCGTTTGCCGATATCGGCCGCGAGGTCAGCAACGGTCGCGCCCTGGGGCAGAGTCCGGTTCGAACCATCGGGAAGTTGCACGTCAATCTGGGTCACCCGCCGGAGTCTACCGGCGACGAAGCAGAGCAGCAGGGAATATGCGGGCCGCCGCCGAGCAGGAGCGGGTCAGCCGAGGTCGATGAGCGGCCGCGTCTTCAGCGCGTCGCTGGACGGGCGCCGTTCGATCGTCGATTCGGCCGCAATTGGCTCGTCACGCTCGACCGACTCGACCGACTCGATCTTTTTCTTGTTGGCGTAGGTGTTTTCGTAGATCTGACCGGTGAGGCCCTGGATCTCAAACATCAGCTCGTCGGTGAGTTGGCGGTAGACCACTCGGTCGCCGATACGAGATCGATAGCGAAGGGAGTCGATTGGCTTGCCGAACTTGATGGTGGCTCGCCGAAAGATATTGGGAACAGGCTGGTCGGGCGGTTGGATATCGACCGTGCC
>JAWKIN010000015.1:0-95033 GCA_041394345.1 Acidimicrobiales bacterium
TTCCACTACCGCAACCATGGCGCCGACTACGGCCGAGTGCTGGTGGGCATGCAGGTGCCAATCGACGAGCGTCCGATGGTCGATGCATTCTTGGCCGAGGTTGGTTACCGGTACTGGGACGACAATAATCACCCCGCCTATCACCTCCTTCTCGGCTAGTTCGGTGCGCCCGCCTGATGGCGACTAGTCTCGTCCCGATAGGGAGGAACGTGACATGTCTACACCTGCAGGTTGGTACCCGGATCCGGCTGGCGACCCCACCCTCGTGCGCTATTGGGACGGAGGCCAGTGGACTGCTGATACGCAAGCAATGATGCAGCAGGCGCCTCCACCTCCGGCGCCCGTTGTCAACACGTTTGCGCCGACGCCACCGCCACCCGTGGCCACGCCCGATCTGTACGCGCCGACGCCACCGCTTCCCGTCGATCCGTATGCGGCCATCTCCGATCCGTACGCGCCGACGCCGCCGCCACCCGTGGCCACGCCCGATCTGTACGCGCCGACGCCACCGCTTCCCGTCGATCCGTATGCGGCCATCTCCGATCCGTACGCGCCGGCTGCACCACCGGCTCCCGCGCCTGAGGCAACCGCACCACCGCTCCCGCCACAAGAGTTCTCGCCCGAGACGCAAGGGTTTGCGTCCGAGCCCGTGCCGTCAGGGTTCGCGCCCGAGCCTGCCGTCCCTCCTGCCCCGCAGGCCGATCCTGGTGCGTCGTCTCACTCGTTTGCGCCGACGCCGCCGGTTGGGGTCGATGGCTCCATCGCGGGAATCACAACCGACCTGTTAACCGAAGCGAAGTACGCAGAAGTCGGTTCGGGCCAGCGAGTCGTGCTCCAGAACGCGAAGATGCTCAAGGTGACCCTTGGGGAACCGATCCTGGCCCGGCAGGGCGCGATGGTCGCGTTCCAGGGCCGCGTCGACTTCGAATACGAAGGCGCCGGGGGAGTCGGCAAAATGCTGAAGAAGGCCGCCACGGGTGAAGGCGTCCCGCTCATGCGATGCGTTGGTCAGGGCGAGGTGTTCTTTGCGCACAACGCCGATCAGATCCACATCCTTCATCTCGCTGGCGCCGGACTCTCGGTCAACGGCAAGAACATCTTGGCGTTCGAGCCGACGCTCACCTGGGAAATAGAGCGAGTCAGGGGCGCAGGCATCATGTCCGGTGGCCTCTTCAACACCCGGCTTGAGGGCCACGGTTGGGTGGCGATTACGAGCAACGGCGACCCCGTCGTGCTGAAGACCGACCAGCCAACGTTTGCCGATCCCGACGCGGTCATTGCGTGGAGCGCCAACCTCGAGACGTCCCTCAACAAGACGGTCAAAGCGGGCGCGCTGGTTGGCCGTGGCTCGGGCGAGGCGTTTCAGCTTGCCTTCAGCGGTAACGGCATCGTGATTGTGCAGCCCGCCGAAGGCGCGGTTCCGCCTCATTCCCACGCGAACTAGCCAATGACTCAGTTCAAAGGCGACTTCGCCTTCCGGTCCGAATCAAACATGGGAAGCGTCGGCGACAATTCGTTCGCTGGTGCGTTGTCATTCCTGCGTCGCCGCTACACCCGGGATCTCGACGGGGTCGATGTCGCAGTCTCGGGCCCGTTCGATGTGGCGACCACCAACCGGCCAGGAGCTCGATTTGGCCCCCGTGCCATTCGGGCGGCCTCCACGGAAGTCGCCTGCCTCGACCTGTTTCCCCACGCCTTCAACATCTTTGATCATCTCAACGTGATTGACTACGGCGACTGTTACTTCGACCCCGGTTATCCGCAACGAATCGTCGACGCCGTCGTTGCCCACGCCGACACCATCCTCGCCTCTGGCGCCAAGATGCTGACGTTCGGTGGCGATCATTTCGTGACCTATCCGCTAGTGAAGGCTCACGAAGGTGCACGGGCCGCTCGCACTGCTGCATTTCGACGCCCACTGCGATACCTGGCCCGACGACGGCGAGCGGCTCGACCATGGTTCGATGTTTCTCCGGGCCGCCCGCGAGGGACTCATCGACCCCGAGCACTCGGTACAGGTGGGCATCCGCACCAGTAACGACAGCACACATGGGTTTACGATCTTGACTGCGCCCTACGTCCACCGAGAAGGTGTGCCGGCGACGCTCGAACACATCGTTCGCGTCATCGGCGACAGGCCAACGTACGTCACCTTCGATATCGACTGCTTAGACCCGGCCTTCGCTCCCGGTACTGGCACGCCCGTTCCCGGTGGTCTCACGTCGACGCAGGCGCTTGGCATCCTCCGCGGGCTCACTGGCTGCAATCTCGTCGGCTTTGACGTGGTCGAGGTCGCTCCGCGTACGACAACGCCGAGATCACGGCGTTAGCGGCGGCGACAATTGCCCAGGAAATGCTTGGCCTTCTCGCCCAACAAAGGGGCCATGCCCGTCGACCTTGGTGACAGCTTCTACCTCTAGCGGCCAGACAACGTCCTAGCGGTGCAGCGTTGTGCGGTACGATGACGAAATGCGGCATTTCTCTCGTCTGATCGGCTTCGGCATGCTTGCCCTTGGATTGCTCGGTCTCGCACCCTGGCGGCGTCGGCCGAGGCCGCGGCATTCCATCAGACCAACTGCGAGCACTTGTCCGATGCCGTCTACCGCCTCTATCAAGCGGCGTTTGGCCGAGCACCAGATGAGCAGGGCTTCACCTACTGGTTGGCTCGGTATACCAGCGCCGACTTCCCGCTCCGATCGCAGGCTGGCTACTTCATCGAAAGCGACGAGTTCGCGTCGCTCTACGGTGACGCCGACCGACGAAGCCTTTGTCGACAACCTGTACCTCAACGTCTTGGATCGTCCTGGCGACGCCGGTGGGCGGGCCTATTGGATTGACCAGCTTTCCCAGGGTCTCAGCCGCACCATGTTGTTGTTGCCTTCTCCGAATCGCCCGAAAATGTCACCCGCACGGGGACGGTCCCGCCGATGCTCGGCGACTTCAACACCGGCCTGACCAAGCCGTGGGATTGCCAACAGCCGTCCTGTGTCATCGTCCCCGCCGGTCAGGGCGCGGCTGGCGGCGAGCGGAGCTATCGCTTGTGTCGGCGCGGAATACGACAGCTCGTTGTCCGCTTTGAAGTGAGATTCGCCGACAGCGCGACCACGCAGATCATGGAGGCCGACCTCGGTCCCGTTTCGGCTGGCGAGCGAATGGGCGATCTCGTGGCCACGACGGGGGCAGCGTCCTGTGTGGTCGTCGACGTACGCTACGATCAGCGGCCTGTTCCCGTGTTGCCGGGCACATGCCAGATCTTGCCGGCCACCGGTGGCGGCGACTACGACGTCGGGCTCGCCTTTGTTGCCACGGCTATCGGCGACGTGGTGGTCACCGTTGCCGTCCGCGACGCCGACGGCAATCGTGTGGCGACCGGCTTCCACCAATTTTGGCTCCGTCGTGGTCGGCACCGAAATCGCCAGCCGCACGACCACCTACCCGAGGGCGGGGCGCCCAGCCGCGTCGTGTGCGATTGTGCGATACGAGTACACCTCAGGTCCCTAGCTGCGTCGCCCGTCGACAGTTGGCGGCGCCGCCACGGTCGGCTACAATCGAACATATGTTTGTGTACCAAGGAAGCCTCCTCGACATGGGCGACCCCGTGGTGCCTGATGTGCTCGATCAGGTCCAACGATTCGACCTCGGCGACGGGGCCTGGCTCGATTGGCGACCAGCCTGGCTGCCCGCGTCTGATGGGTGGTTCGATTGGGCGGTCGAGACCTTCCCCTGGAGGCGGAGCACTCGGCGGATGTACGACCGGATCGTCGACGTTCCCCGTTCGTGGTGCGTCTTTGGCGACCCGTACGAAGCCGAGTCAAGCGAGCAAGATCCGTGCCCGGCAATTCTGGCCGACCTTGGCCGGGTGCTTGGCTGCTACTACGGGGGTCAGGCTCCGCGAGTCGCCGCCAATTGGTATCAAAACGGCAACGACTCGGTGGCGTGGCACTCAGACAATGTGCCCGATCTCGGCGACGCAATCGTCGCCATCGTTGGCGTCGGCGAACGGCGTCGGTTCCTTTTCCGGCCCAAGTCGGGGGGCTCGGCGACGTCGTTTATGGTCGGCCGGGGCGATCTGCTCGTCATGGGAGGCACGGCCCAAGCACTCTTCGAACACGCGGTCCCCAAAACCGCGTCGGCCGCGCAGCGGGTCAGCTTCATGTTCCGGTGGTAGAGGACTACGTGGCCATGGCCCAAATCCACCGGTTCGCTCGCGCCGACTCCTACAGTTGCACCCAATGACCAGTTCTATCCTCGTGCTGAACGGACCAAATCTCAACCTTCTTGGTTCGCGCGAACCGGAGATCTACGGGACCGAGACGCTCGACGACATCGTCGCGGCGCTCGGCGCCTACGCCGAGACCCGCGGTGCAACCGTTCGCGCCGCTCAGTCCAATAGCGAAGGCGAACTAATCGACGCCCTTCACGAGGCCCGAAACTGGGCCGACGGCGTTGTTTTCAATCCGGGCGCCTTTACGCACTACAGCATTGCCTTGCGCGATGCGATTGCCGCCATTGAGCTGCCCGTAGTCGAAACGCATCTCTCCAATGTGCACGCCAGGGAAGAGTTTCGGCATCGTTCTGTGCTGAGCGCTGTCTGTTTGGGTGTTGTGGCCGGATTCGGGCGAACGAGCTACTTCGTTGCCCTCGATGCGCTGCTCGCCCATCTCGACGCGTAGCGAACGGCAGCCGAAGGAGTCGTTCGGCCCTTCTGCGGCCCCGAACTTGCAGTCAGCGTGTTGCCTGGTACAACCTCAAGAGACGGCGATGCGGTCGCCGCCAACACGAGTGACAAACGACGATCACTCCAAGCCGGGTCGATGGGTTTACTTTCCGACCCAGCGGCCGATGGAGTCAGCGATACGTGCGATCGGAAGGGTGAGTCATGGGTACGAGCGAAGAAAAGCGGCTTCGACAAGAAGCAGCCAAGGTCGCTAAATACGAGAAGCTGGCGCGGAAGAAGCGTCAAGAAGACGAGCTTGTCCCGTTTCAGGTCGAGCTCCTCAAGCTCCAAGCCCACCTTGAGTCAACCGGTCGCCGAATGATCGTCCTCTTCGAAGGGCGAGACGCCGCAGGCAAAGGCGGCACGATTCGCCGGGTGACCCGGTACATGAACGTGAAGCACTATCGAGTAGTCGCCCTCGGTAAGCCCACCGAAGACCAAAAGAGCCAGTGGTATCTCCAGCGCTACGTCGAACAATTCCCCCGCGGTGGCGAGATGGTGCTGTTCGACCGCAGTTGGTACAACCGAGCGATGGTCGAACCGGTTTTCGGCTTCTGCACGCCTGAGGAATACGAAAACTTCCTTCGAGGCGTCGTTGGGTTTGAGAAAGACCTCGCTCGCCAAGGCACCGTGATTGTCAAGCTCTACTTCTCGGTATCCAAGGCCGAACAACAACGGCGGTTCGATCGCCGACGCGACGACCCCTTGCGCCGCTGGAAGCTGAGCGAAGTCGACCTTCAGGCTCAAGAGCACTGGGACGATTTCTCTGAGTACAAATACGAGATGCTTCGCCGCACGCACACCGGTGCAACGCCATGGACGATCATTCGCTCCGGCGATAAGCACAAGGCCCGGCTGAACGCCATGCGGGCGATTCTCGACGCAATCGACTACCAAGATCGCAATCTGGACCTCGACTTCGTTCTCGACCCCGAGATCGTGGTCTCGGGCGCCCATGAAGTTGAGATGATGGAAGCGGAGCGCATCCGCAACGGGAAGTTCATCAGCTGACCACCTGTCGTCCGGCTGATCGGGTGGCGTGCCGGGTTACCCTGGCCTACATGATTCTTCACGAGCTAGAGGACGTCATACGATCACGCCAATCGGCTGATCCCGCGCCGTCCTACACGGCGAAGCTATTGGCCGAGCCCGAGTTCAACCAGCGCAAAATCATGGAAGAGGCCTTTGAGGTCTGTCTGGAGCTTGGTCGCCCAGAGATCCATGCTGGCCACCTCGCCGGCGAAGCGGCCGATCTGCTCTATCACCTGATCACGGCACTCGTCGGTGCCGATGTCGCCCTCGCCGACGTGTTCGCCGTGCTCGAGAGTCGTCGATCGTGACCGTCCCTCGTATTGCCATCCCGTCGAAGGGGCGACTCCGCGAATCGGTCATGGATCTCCTCAAGCATGCGGGCTACAGCCTCAGCGCCTTCAAGGGCGCGAGCGCGTCCGCCGTGGTCGAGGGCATCGAGTTCATCGAGATGCGGCCCCGAGACGCTGCTGCCTGGCTCCGCGCCGGCCGTCTCGATGCGGCGTTTATCTCCACCGACACCGCCCTAGAAAACGAGGTTGAAGACTGGCCATCGATCGAGTTGGGCATGGCCTCGTCCGACCTCATCGTGGCGTGTCGGGAAGACGCACCCTTTACCTCGGCGCACGATCTCGAAGGCAAGATCGTTGCCACCCACCTGCCGAACTGGACTGTTCGATGGTTCAAGCAACTCGGCGTCGAAGCCAATGTCATGGCGATGGGCGGCTCGTTGGAAGGCGTCGTTGCCGTCGGGCTCGCTGACGCCATCGTCGACCTGCGTGAAACGGGCGGCAGTCTGGTTCGCAACCGACTGCACGCCATCGAAGAGGGTGTGCGCTGTCAGGCGATTTTCACCACGTCGCCCCAGCCGGTGGCCGGTATTGCCGATCTCCAACTCCGCATTGGTGCCGCACTCGAAGCGCGCAAGACGCAGTTCGTTCTCCTGCATATCCCGGCCGATAAGGTCGACGAGCTCGGGCAGCTGTTCCCTGGCCTGGCGGCACCCACCGTGCTGCCGCTCGCCGGCCGGACCGACCTGGTGGCAGCCCAGATGGTGGTGAAGCGATCCAATCTCTGGGGTCGCCTTGGGGAGCTTCGGGCGCTTGGCGCCTCGGGCATCGTCGCCCTCCCGACCGACGCCATTCTCGAATAGTAAGTTTGCGGCCAGATCTGGTTCGGCGCGTCCGGTGTGGCAGAGTGGCGTCAGCATCGATAAGGAGACGTCATGACTGCCCGCCCACCAAGCCCCTACGACTTCCTTCCCCCGGTTCCATCCTTCTCGCTCACCAGTTCCGTCCTCGCCGATGGCGAGATGCTGGCGATGCCCCAGGTAAGTGGCATTCTCGGTGCCGGTGGCGAGGACGTTTCCCCCGATCTGGCGTGGAGCGGATTCCCCGAGGAGACGCAAAGCTTCGTCGTCACTTGCTTCGATCCTGACGCTCCGACCGGTAGCGGGTTTTGGCACTGGACGATGTACAACATCGCCTCGAGCGTCACGTCACTCGCGGCCGGCGCTGGCGCTGGCGACGGGTCTGGCCTGCCGGACGGAGCCAGGCATCTCAAACACGATGGGGGAGGGCCGGGCTACATCGGTGCTGGCCCACCTCCGGGGCACGGCCCGCATCGGTACTTCTTCGCCGTTCATGCGCTCAGCGTGCCGTCGTTGCCGATCAGCGATGATGTGTCGAACGCAGTGTGCGGGTTCAACATGTTTGGCAACGTGCTGGCCCGAGCCGTCCTCACCCCCATCTGGGAGCGCTAACCCGCCCCGCCCCCGCTAGCTTGCGAAGTGGCCACTTCTACGCCCATTTCTGGGCGTATTCACCGCAGCTTCGGGCCGGTGAGTTTACGCTGCGGTCGCCCACGGCGGCCTTGCTTGGCGGCGCCGGGCCAAGACCGCTCGGATCTCGTCGATGACGTCGAGCGGTCGCTCGGTTACGTCGGCCCACATGAAT
This sequence comes from Acidimicrobiales bacterium, assembly GCA_041394345.1. Lineage (GTDB taxonomy): Bacteria > Actinomycetota > Acidimicrobiia > Acidimicrobiales > SZUA-35 > JBBKWJ01. The sequence goes on from JAWKIN010000015.1 coordinate 7,702, forward strand.
CGCAATGTCGCCCATCCCTCCTTGATGGCGCGCCTGTCACGGGCGCGATCGGTCCGCATTGCTTGCTCGGTCGCGTGCCACGTCCGGCCGTCGGCCTCGATGATCAGTTTTGCGTCGGGGGAACGCAATGTCGACAACGCCCTGCACACGTCAAACCAAGGGGAAGTTGAACTGGCAACCCCGCCATCGATCTCGGCCTGTTGCAGCACGTTCCACAGGCGACGTTCCAGCTCGGACAGATTGTCATGACTGACCCAAGCTTGGTGTCGAGCAACTCTCGGCGCGCGACTGTTCCGGCTCGACCCTGGCGGGCCAGCGCGTTGCTGCAGGCGATGATCTCGGCTGCTGTCGTCAACGAAGCGCTGGAGGGCGACGTCGATCAGATGGTTGCGGCGCTCGCCGCGGATGATTGGCACTATGTCGCAGAGGGTTCGTGCCATGGTTGCCGTTGGCATTCCCCGCGCCGCCGTGACGTCGTAGGCCGGAAGGTGCAACGTTTCGTGGACCTCGACGATCGCCGTGCGGCGCCGGTCACCACGGGGCACGAGTAGTTGTGGCAACGCTGGTAGCGCCGTCGGCAGGCCATGGAGCCAAGCAGCCGAGAAGTGCGACGCGACGCCGGAGGAAGTGATTGCTGGCGGCTGCGAGCCGAGCGTTCGTCCGCTCACGACACAGCACGTAGAGGCCAGCGTCGATCTGTTCGAGCGCCGTCGCGAACTCGACGCGAGATCGCTGAACTGGACACGCCGGCCTCGGTCAGATCGAGCCGCGAGCAGGCGCCGTGGTTGGCAAGAGCGAGTCGGACAATACGTGCATCAGTAGTAAGGGTCATGGACTCATGATGACGAAGGGGTATGACAGTCACGTCTCTCTGGCCGAAGTTGCGGTGAATACGCCCAGAAATGGGCGTATAAGTGGCCACTTCGCAGTTTGGAGGGGGTTATGTGGCGGGCGATGATGTTGAAGCCGCGCCCACGGGTCGACCAGGCCTGCCATAAGGCCATAGGGCTATCGCTCGGCGGCATGATCTTCAGCGTTGCGCCCCGGGCCACCGCCCGCTCAACGGCGGCATCAGTGTCGCTGACCGCGAACGAGACCGCCCAGTGCGACGGGACCTGTTCGGGGAAGCCGTCGTCCAGTGTCAACATCCCGGCGAATTGGCTGCCACGTCGAGGTCGAAGACCCGATACGGCATGCCGTCGATGACGGCGGCGTTCCAGCCGAATACCGTCTGGTAGAACACCGTGGCGGCCTCAGCATCGCGACTCATTGTGTCGAACCAGCAGGCGGGCCCCTGGCTCGTCAATCACCCCGGAAGCCCATGGCCACGCCGCCTTCGAAGGCAGATGACGGCGCCGGCGGGGTCGGCAATGACGGCAATCTTGGCGCCGCCAGGAATGTCGAAGGGCGGCTGGAACACCGAGCCGCCCGCCGCTTCAACGTCGTCGATCGTGGCCACAACGTCCTCGACCGCGATGTAGGTCGACCAGACGGGGGGGTATTCCCGCCTGGGACATCTTCGGCGAGATGGCCAAGCAGCCAGCGGCCGGCACACCGTCGACCATGAACGTGTAGTAGGGGGTCTCGCCGTCGTTGAACGTCGTGACACCGAGGACGTCTGTAGAACGCCACTGCCCCGTCGAGGTCAGCAGCGGCGATCGAATCAGGTGAAGGGAATTGAGCCTGTGGGCGTCGATTTGGTCATGCGACCACGGTGGCGTCGTAGCAGGCGCGACGCCGGGTGAACCGATCCGTTGGCTACAGTCGGCGATCTATGATTTCGCCTGCGGATCGCTGCTATCGACACGCCGACCGACCAGCTGCCGTTGGCTGCCAGCGATGCGACCGGCCAATCTGCTCGCTCTGTATGCAGCAGGCGTCGGTCGGGTTCCATTGTCCGGAGTGCGCCAAGAAGGGCGCCCAGAAGGTATCGCCGGGGATTCCCCGTGGTTCCCGTGGCCGTCGGGCGGTGCCTGCTGCGGTGGCGACCCTGATCGCGATCAACGTGGTGGTCTTGATCGCCGAGTTGGTGTCGGCGGGCAGCACCGACGTCAACAACGGGATCGCCCGTGACGGATGGCTCTGGGGTCCGGCCGTCGACCTCAGAAACGAGTACTACCGCATCATCACGTCGGGCTTCATGCACGCTGACCTTCTTCACCTCGCCATGAACATGTACGGTTTCCTGGCATTCTCGGCCCGTTCGTCCACCAACTATTTGGTCGAGCCCGATTCCTCGCGATCTACCTGATCTCCCTGCTTGGGGGCGCCGCCGCGGTGCTTTTGTTTTCGTGGGGCCAGCCGACGCTGGGTGCCTCGGGAGCGCTCCTTGGCTTGGCCGGTGCAATAGCTGGTGCATTCGTGGCGACCGGTCGGCCGCTCAACCAGATTCCGATGATCCAGGTGATCGCGCTTCAATCTGTTCCTTCCGTTGCTGTTCCCCACCATCTCGTTCTCTAGTCACTCCGGCGGCATCGCCGGCTTTGTGCAGGCGGATTTATCGCCCAGCAGTTTGCCCAGCGACGACACCAATCGTCCGTTGTCGAGTTCGGTGCGTATGCGGTCGTGGCCATCGCCTTGTTCGCTTTGGTTGCTCCAGCGGTGCCGCCTACCCAATTGCTGGCGGTTTCGAGAGTCGCCTCTGATCGGGTAGGCAGTACTACCCCGGGGTGCTGAGCTTTCCGCCCTAAATGTCCGTATATCTGTTCAATTGCGCCCACCCTACGGATGAGGAAACACATCGCCGTGAGCCGACTCGAGATGCCCTTCCATCATGCGATGGGGCCCGCGCATAAACGTGTCGGCTGACCTGCGAAGCGATCTCGCGGCGGGCCTCACCATCGGCGATGCTCGTGCCACAGGCGATGGCCTATGCCCTCCTTGCTGGCTTGCCGCCCGAGGTTGGCCTGTACGCGCCGACGGTCCCCGTCGCTCTACGCGCGGTTCAACGTGAGGCCGCCAACTCGCCGTTGGCCCGGTGGCCATCGTAACGTCTGCTCTGCGACAGCGTCAACGCTCGCCACGGTGGTCGAACAGGAACGGCCGACTATCTCGAGGCTGCCGCCAACTCGCCCTCCTCGTGGGCGTCGTCCACCTCGTGTTGGGAGCAGGGCGCCTTGCCTGTCGTCAACTCTTGTCGCACTCGGTGCTCGTTGGTCCGCCTTGGCGGCGGCCGCCATCATTGGTTTCAGTCAGGTGAAGCACGTGCTCGGCGTGAAGACCGAGCGAACAGAGTCGTTCGCCGAGACGGTTCGCGAGGTCTGGCGCCACGTCGGTGAGACAAGCGGAACAACGCTGACGATTGGCCTCGTGTCGATCGTCGCCATGTTGGTGCTGAAGCGCGCTATGAAGCAGGTTCCTGGCGCCGCCCTGGTCGTCGTGATTGGCTCGATTCTGGCGGTCAACCTGTTCGACTTGAATCTCAGCATGTCGCTGTCGCCGTCGGCGCAATACCCGACTCGCTTCCCGCGTTTGGCTTGCCCTCGATGAGTGGCTCGCTCATTGCTGACCTGCTGCCAACGGCACTCGTCATCACGGTGGTGGGCTTGCGGAGTCGATTGCCGTCGCCAAGGTGTATGCCCGCCGCCATCGCTACCCGTCGAAATCCAAACAACGAGCTCATCGCCCTTGGCGTCGCCACGCCGGCAAGCAATTCTTTGGTGGCTTTCTTCTGTTACTGGCGGCTTCTCTCGGACCGTTGTCAACGACAATGTCTGCGCTCGTACGCCGCTTGCGTCGTTGGTGATCGCGGCCGTGATCCTCCTCGCTATTCTGTTCCTCACGCCCCCTCTTCCGAACCCTGCCGAATGCCCACTCGGGGCCATCATCATCGTGGCGGTCATCGGGCTCTTCGACATCAAGGAGATGCGTCACATTGCCGCGGTGAAGCGCTCCGATCTCGTTGGTCTCGGCGTTGCGTTTTTCGCCACCCTGGTGCTCGGCATCGAGCGGGGATCCTCGTCGCCGTCGTCGCTTCGATGCTGGTCGTCTTTGCCCGGATGTCCGGCCCCATGTCGCCACGCTGGGCCAGGTTCCAGAACCACGACGTTTCGCAACGTCCAACGCTTCCGGAGGTCGAGGCCGTTGAGGGCGTGCACGTGCTTTCAATCGACGCTGCGTTGTCGTTCGTAAACGCCGTCAACGTCAAGAAGGTCCTCCAGCGTGCCGTGTCGACAGACAGCGGCTCGCCCCACGCACTCGTTCTCGATGCGTCAGCAATCAATGACCTCGATGCCACCGGTGCCGACATGCTCAAACAGTTCATCGACGAGTTCGACGCCGCCGGTATCGACTTTCATGTGGCGGCCGTAAAGGGTCCAGTGCGAGACGTGATGCAGCGCGCCGGTCTCTGGGATGGCTTCGCCGAAACCGCCACGCCGGCGTACGAAGCGTTGCTCGCCATTCGATCCAGCGGTACCCGTGGATGATCTTCGCTCGGCTGGGTGAGCACCCCAGTGAGACAATTCGCATGATGTCGCCGCTCACGCAGTGATAGCGACGGGCCCTCCAACGACAAGAAAGTTACAACCCCATGACCTACCAATCGCTCCCAGTGAACCAGTACGCCGACGCCATGGTCGACGGCGCCCAACTCATCGACGTGCGTGAGCCGTACGAGGTCGCCGGGAAGGCACCATCGGGAGGGGCGGTCAATATCCCGCCTCGGAAGCCTGCCCGACCGCCTGGACGAGCTCGACAAGAGCCGCCCTCTCGTGATGCTTTGTCGCTCCGGTGGCCGAAGTGCTCGCGCTGCTGAGTTTCTTGTGGCTCAAGGCTTTGGTCCCGTGACCAACCTTGAGGGCGGCATGCTCGACTTCGTGGGCTAGGTGCTACGCCAGTTTCAGAAAGAGCCGTTCGAGTTCGTCGGTATCGACCGACCCGTCGATGATGCACTCCTTCATTCCCGCCGCCAGCAGCTTGAACCCGACCCGGTCAATGGCGCCTTTGGCCGCCGCGAGCTGGGTCACGATGTCCTTGCACTCTGCGCCCTCTTCGATGAGCCGTTGGATTCCACGGATCTGTCCTTCGACACGGCGGAGGCGAAGCAGGGCATCATGGTCGGCCGATTCGGGGAAGCGCATCTTGGCATAATACCCGTGGGGGTATAACGACGCACTCGCCCAAGGACAAACAGGTACCGTGTCGACATGGCCGTCCCCGTGCTCCCGCTCATTGATATTGCACCGCTGCTCGCCGATCCAGACAGCCAGGCAAGCGCCATCGTGGCGCGACAAATTGACGACGCGTGTCGAGACCTCGGGTTCTTTCGCGTGGTGGGCCACGGGATCGACCCTGCCCTCCAGCCTGCGCTCGAAGTTGCCTCCCATTCGTTCTTCGACAGACCCGAGGGGGCGAAGGCGGCGATTGCGATGGAGCACGGTGGTCGTGCCTGGCGTGGCTGGTTCCCGGTCGGGGGTGAACTCACCTCGGGTGTGCCCGATCAGAAGGAAGGGATCTACTTCGGCTCGAACCATTCGGCCAACCACCCGCGGGTGCGGTCGGGCGTCCCGTTGCACGGTAAAAACTTGTTTCCCGCTGAGCCCGCCGACCTCGAGCCGCTCGTCGAGTCGTGGATCGACCAGGTGGCCCACGTCGGTCTGGCTATTCTGCGAGGCATTGCTCGAGGGCTTGAGTTGGCCCCACAGTGGTTCGACGACAACCTGGTGTCCGATCCGACCGTGCTGTTCCGCATCTTCCACTATCCGCCTGGCGACGACGCAACCTGGGGTGTTGGTGAGCACACCGACTACGGCTTGCTCACCGTCCTCGCCCAGGATGAATGCGGCGGGCTCCAGGTTCGCCTCGACGACGACTGGATCGACGTTCCGCCCGAGCAGGGTGTGTTCGTGTGCAACCTTGGCGACATGATTGAGCGGTTGACCGAAGGGCGGTATCGATCAACCGTGCACCGCGTGCGAAACACCAGCGGGCGAAGTCGACTCTCGTTCCCGCTGTTCCTCGACCCATCGTGGGACGCTGTGGTACCGGTCATGCCGCTTGCTGGCAGTCCGCCCGCCGACGACCCGGCCCGGCGATGGGACGGGTCGAGCGTGCGACTCTGGGAGGGAAGCTATGGCCACTATCTGACGACAAAGGTAGCGAGGGTGTTCCCGGCGCTCGTTGCCTCGATGCACGACGAGCCCGCCCAACCCTAGTTGTCGGTCGTGACGCCTTTCGGGGCTCGCTGATCCATGAAGCCAAACAGGTAGCCAGCGACCCGGCGCTTCTGAATCTCTTCGGCGCCCTCGGTGATCCGATAGCGGCGGTGGTGACGATAGATGTGCTCGAACGGTTCATGCCGTGAATAGCCGAGTCCGCCAAAGACCTGCATTGCCTGATCGGCGGCCTCGCAGACCAGGCGATTCGACCAATAGTTACACATCGACACCTTGTCCGACACCGTGAATCCACCGTCACGATCCATGAGCCAGGCCGTTTTGTGAATAAGCGTCCGGAGCATCTCGCATTGGGTCTGGAGCTCGACGAGAGGGAACTGGATGCCCTGGTTGGTGGCTAGTGCCTTCCCAAACGGTCGGCGATTCTTGGCGTATTCCACCGCTCGGTCGACGCAGTACTGGGCCGCACCGAGTGACGAGGCGGCCTGGCGGATGCGGTTTTCGTTGAAGAAGTGCTGAACGACTTGAAGTCCCCGGCCCTCGCCCCCGAAGATGGCGCTATGGGGCACACGAACGTCGGTCAGTGAGATGTGCGTGATCGGTTGGCATGTTGAACGTCCACAGGTACTCCTCGACCTTGAAGCCCTTGCTGTCGGACGGCACGAGGAAGCAGGTGATGCCTGAACTGTCGCCTGCTTCGCCCGACGTGCGGGCGAAGATCAGGTCGGATTGGGCCTTGTGAATGCCAGTGTTCCAGGTCTTCTCGCCGTTGATGACCCAGTCATCGCCATCGCGGTAGGCGGTTGTTTCCATGTGCGTGGCGTCGGAGCCGTGTGCCGGTTCGGTAATGCCGAAGGCGAAACTCGCCGACCTCGTAGGAGGTCTTCGGTCCAGTCAGCGATCTGCTCCTCCGTCCCGTAGCGAAGCATGAGCAGCACACCGACGTTGTTGCCGACGATGGAATGTTCGTTCTGGAGATCATTGTGCAGGCCAAGACCGCGGTGGGCGAGGTGCTCGCGGAACAATCGCCATGCCGAGGTTGGTTCCGTTCTTACCGCCGAACTCCTCGGGCAGGGGATAGCGGTAGTGCCCGCGGCATCGGCCTTTCGCTTGGCCGTGCGGAGCAGCTGCTCCCACTCTCGTTTGGTAGCCCGCCACGGTCCCAGTCGGTGCGGGCATCTTCGCGGCGATGATCGAAGAATCGGATGTTGTCGTTTGATTGCTCGAGCGGAACGATCTCGGCCTCGATGAACGCATCGAGTTCGGCTAGGTAGTCGACGAGTTCTGGCGGGATATCAAAGTTCATGCTGGCTCCGGATCGAGTAGTTCTCCGCTACTGATCTAGCTCATCCAGCTACTGCACACCAAGTGGAGCCGACCGAGTTATGGGACCGGCGGCTGGGAACCCGATCGAGCCTCGCTGATGAGGCGCTGCTTGAGCTCCCACAGATCGGTCGTGAGCGAAACGTGATAGGTGTGGGGATTCACGAGCCGGCGGACACCAGGGTCGAGTAGATCGAGGTCGGCCGTTCGGTTTGCTCGCATCTCCTCGAGACTCGGCGACCCGAGCGGCCGACTGCCCTGCTCATACACGGTCGCCAGCAACGGCTCGATGCCAGAGATCTGGTTTCGGGTCAGGGTGCGCTCGACGCTGTGTTGGGTGTGGTGGTGGAGGCGCAGGTGGTCGAGGTCGAGCCGTTCGCCCGCGATGGAAAGGACATCGGCGGTGGCCCGGCCACGGTCGTCGTACACCCGAACGACGTCTTTGTCGCCCGGGTTCTGCTGCTTGGCTGTGCTCTCGCTGATCTTGATTGCGGGCACCATGGCGCCGTTGTCCTCGATCGCCACCATCTTGTAGACGCCGTCGAGGTAGGGCTGACCTTTGGAGGCGGTGAGCTTTGAGCCGACGCCAAACGAGAGTCGGCCGACGAGGCGTTTGGGGTCGATGCCGTAACGCGGTGCTTCCTGGTCGATCTGGGCCAGGATCTGGAGGATGAGGAGCTCGTCGAGACCGCTCGAAAGAACGATGGCGACGTCGTCGTAGCCTGCGTCGTTGAGCTGTACGGCCGACTGGATCGAGAGGTAGGCGAGGTCGCCGGAGTCGAGCCTGATGCCCGAGGGGCGATGACCTTTTGCCTTCAGTTCGTCGAAGATGCGGATTGCATTCGGGACTCCCGAGTTGAGCGTGTCGATTGTGTCAACTAGCAGGACACAATCATCGGGGTACTGCTCGGCGTACGCCCGGAACGCGCCAATCTCGCCCAGTCCCAGCGCCATGAACACCTGGATCAGGGAGTGGGCATGGGTGCCCTTGGGTGGTACGCCAAGAATGTGAGACACCCCGGTGTTTGACGAGAAGTCGGCGCCGCCGATGAATGCTGCTCTTGTCGCCGCGGATGCGCCTCGCTCCGGCGAGCGACGGAGGCCGAACTCGAGCACCGGTTGGCTTCGGGCCGCTTCGACAACGCGGCTGGCCTTGGTCGCGATCAGTGTCTGGAAGTTGAGGTGGTTGAGCAATGACGTCTCAAGGATCTGGGCCATGGCCAGTGGCCCTCGGACCATCGTCAAGGGAGCATTCGGGTGGACGACCCGGCCTTCGGGAACCGCCCGAATGGTCAGTGCTTCGTAGTTGCCGTTGGCGAGAAGCCAGGCCAGGAAGTCGTCGTCGAAAAGCGGCGTCCCGGCGCTCGATTGTTGCGAGCGAAGCGCCGCGATGTCGTCGGCGGTAAAGCGGGCCTCGTCCATCCAGTCGAGCAACCATTCGAGTCCGGCGGAAATGCAGTAGCCGGCCTGGTGGGTGCCGTAGTTGGGGTTGGCCCGCGTGAAGTGCTCAAACTGGGTCGGCCGCTCGTGGATTCCCATGCGAAAGTACAGCTGGGCCATCGTCAGTTGGTAGTTGTCAACGAACAGGGCACGCTCGGCCTGCGACCGCGATGTGATACTCATACCTCGTAGCCTTACCGGTATTTCGACAAAAAGGGCATCTGGAGAACAACTGTGACACCCTAAACTTTGGAAAGCGACGACCCAATCGTGTTCGACGAGTCAACTGCGCTCATCGTTGTCGACATGCAGAACGACTTTGCCAGCCCCGACGGAAGCCTCTTTGTCACTGGCGGCGATGCGCTTTTGGACCGTCTCAACGACCAGATCGAGGCGGCTGATGCGGCTGGCGCATTCGTTGTCTATACCCAAGACTGGCACCCGGAACAGACGCCGCATTTCGTCACCTCGGGCGGTGTCTGGCCCGTCCACTGTGTTCGTGACACGTGGGGCGCAGAGCTCTGTGACGACCTCCTGGTGCGGGGACCAATTGTGCGCAAGGGGACCGGCGGCGAGGACGGCTACTCCGGCTTCACCATGCGCGACCCCGAAACCGGCGAAACCATCCCCACCGAGCTTGATGAGCTCCTCGTCGAGCGGGGGATAGCGCGGGTCGTTGTGGTTGGTCTCGCCCTCGATGTCTGCGTGAAGGCTACGGCCATCGACGCACTGACGAATGGCTACGACGTCATCGTGCCCGCCGAGTCTTCGGCGGCGGTGAATCTTGAGCCGGAAAATGGCGCGCTCGCTATCACCGAACTACTCGAGCTCGGCGCGCTCGTTGTCTGAGGCCGAGGGCTCGGAACCAGTGGCTGCGGCCAGCAATTCCGGTCTGGCCGCGTTCGCCATTGCGGCCCGCAATCTTCCCGAGCACCAAGACAACCCGATCCACACCGACGATGGTGCCCGACGCCAGGGTTTCCCCGGGGCTCTGGTCGCCGGAGTGACCGTGTACGCCTACCTCACCCGCCCGCCCGCGGCGGGCTGGGGCGTGCCGTGGCTCACGGGCGGGGCGTCCGAGGTTCGGTTCCGCCGTCCGGTCGCGGCCAATGCCGCGCTGACGTGCCAGCCAACCGTGCGAGAGGGCTCAGATTTCGTCGACGCCGTCAGCGACGGTGAGTTGCACGCGACGTGCCAGGTCTGGCTGGATGGGTCGCGTCGTGCCCCGGCCCCGATGGTTGCTCGACCAGGCGACCAGCTCCGGCCGCTTGACGCCGTTCTCGATGACCACTGGGCCCGCTACGGCCAGCGATGCGGCGACGAGTTGAGCCTCTACGACGACGAGGGCCTCGCTCATCCGTCGGTTTGGCCGTGTCTCGCCAATCGGCTGACACACCAACAGCTCGTCGACGGCCCCTGGATCCACACCCGAAGCAAGATCGTTCACCTCGGCCGGGCCGAACGCGGCGACCAGATTCGAGCCGAGGCGGTCGTCGTCGACCGGTTCGATACGCGCCGGTGAGCGGGTCATCCTCGACGTCGTCGTAACTGGTCAGCACGGCCCGCTGGCCTACCTCGAACACGAAGCTCTAGTCCGACTGAATCCGCAGTAAATCGTCGCGAGCGCCGAGTACGGTGACTACCGTCGTCGGATGCGAGAACTCGACATCCCGGCGCTCCGGGCCGACACCCCAGCTACCCGACGCTGGTTCATTTCAACAACGCTGGGGCGTCGCTCGCGCGGCCCCGGTCGTTGACGCCATGGTCGACTACCTCCAACTCGAGGCAACGATCGGCGGGTACGAAGCCTTCGGTGTGACCGCCGAACGGTTTGAACGGTTCTACGACTCGGCGGCCGCCCTGCTGGGCTGCGGTCGCGATGAAGTGGCGTTCTGCACGAGCGCGACCGACGCGTGGTGGCGGGCGTTCTCGTCGATACCCCTGGCGCCAGGCGACCGAGTGTTGACGGGCCGAGCGGAGTACTCGGCAAACATGTTTGGCCTCATTCAAGCAAAAGCACGGGGCGTCGACGTCGTCATCATCGACAATGACAGCGAGGGCCGCCTCGATCTACAACAGCTGGCATCCGAGCTCGAGCGCGGCGCTGCCTTGGTGGCCACGACCTACATTTCGATGGCGTCGGGCGGCCTCAATCCGGTGGCTGAGATCGGGCAATTGGCCAAGGGAGCCGGCGCCATCTATCTGCTCGACGCGACCCAAGCCGTGGGCCAGATCAACCTCGATGTCACCGAGATCGGCTGCGATTTCCTTGTCTTTACCGGTCGGAAGTGGTTGCGGGGGCTGCGCAGCACGGCCGGACTCTTTGTTCGGGGCGGCCGTGCTCGAATCGCTCAACCCGTCGGTATTCGTTGATGCTCGCGCGGCGGATTGGACCGAACCGTTCGGGTACCGGCTACAGCCAACGGCCCTTCGATTTGAGCTCGGCGAGGTCTCGTTCGCGGCCAAACTCGGTCTGGGTGTCGCCCTTGACTACGCCCTGTCGCTCGGCCTCGACAACATTGAGGCGCGAGTCCGACGGCTCGCCGACACGCTCCGGGCCGCACTCGCCGAGTTGCCGGCCGTGACGGTACGTGACCTTGGCGTCGACTTGTCGGGCATCTGCACCTTTACCGTCGCCGACGTTGCTGCGCCTGACGCCGTTGGTCGTCTGCGCCAAGGCGGCTTCAACACCAGTGTTGGAGCCAAGGAAATGTCACGCCTCGATCTGGGAATGCGAGGCCTCGACTCGGTGGTACGGGCGTCCATCCACTACTACAACACCGACGATGAGATCGATCGGTTTGTCGGTGCGGTCGCGGCGTTGAGCTAGCGCGCCGGGCCCTACTTGGTCGCAGTCCGCATCTTGTTCTCGGTGGATTCGGAGAACTCGAGGAGGATCTGCGCCTTGGTGATTTGGCCGCTCCGCAGTAGCTGTAGCCAATAGGCGCGTCCCTCGGCATCGCCAGCCCGGCCGAGCACGTTGCGGTAGAGGCCATCGACGACGGCCTCCGGAGTGGCATCACGGCCATAGCGTTGCGCCCACTCGGGCGAATCCTGGAACGTTGCGGCTATGGCGGCGAGCGGGACGCCGTCACGAGCGACCTGCTGCCAATAGATCGCACCTGCTGGTTCCGGGGTCCGACCGAAGCTGGCTTGATAGAGCCGCTTGACTGCGCCGGCGAGACGGTCCGCGGTGTTGCCCTTCAGACCGTCGTGCGGTGAGACATAGCCAAGACCAACCCGCCCCTGGTCGGCGAACGCACCGCCTGACGGGCGGCCATTGTGGACACCACTCACGAGTTCGACGTAGGGCGAGACGATCGCGCCGTAGCGCTGATCGTTGATGAACCCGTAGTTGTTGCCCTCAGGGTCGTCGAGGTAAACGTCGTGGAGCGTCCACTGCTCGGCTGATGCCGAATAGGCAAGGCCAAACTGTTCGAACGAGTCGTCCGCCACGTATCGGGGGTCAGCGGCGTAGTCGAAACGCCGAATGGTCAGCTTCTTGGCCCCAGCGGTGGCGCCATCGTTGTGAAGCACAAGGCCTTCCATGCTGGTGCGAACCGAGACGTTCTCGATGGCGAGCGTGTTCATCACATCGAATCCCTGATTCTGAAGCAGGTCGCCGTGGACACCATCGCCGATATCGGACTGGCCAAGACCCTCGATCCCGATGCACGACGTGTTCTGAAGAACAACGTTTCGGCTCACACGGGCCTGGGCGTTGGTGAGGTCGGCGGGGTTTCTCACGACGAAACAATCGGCCTCGTGGCCCCGCAGGTCGATGTCGACCCCCTCGACAAATGAGGTGCCGTAGTTCTCCAAACGTAGTGCCATCGCACCGGGCAGACGGGGGTGGATGTTGGTGGCCGTACTACCGGAGTTCCGGAGCTGTCCGACGCCGCAGCCAGGCTGGACATCAAGCGCCATCTCGAGACCGACGACGCGGACATTGCGACCGCCCACGATCCAGATCGGATACTTCAGCGGCTCGTCTCCGGCCATGGTGATGATGGCGTCTTCATCCTTGCCCAATCGGATGTCGTAGGTCTGGCCCTCGCACAAGATGCCCCACGGTGGCATGTAGTCGGTTGGTGTCGACGCCGAGAGCTCAATGCGGGTTGGGTTGTTCATCACAGGCGGAGCGACCGTCACGTCCCAGCCGGTGGCGGCTGAGGCCGGGGCTGGCGACTGGGCGACCGCGATGGCGGTGAGCGGGAGTGCAGCCAGTGTGGCCATGGCGACGCGTTTGAGCAGGCGGCTGCGGGCGAGTCGAGAGATAGGCATGAAGGTGTCTTCGTCGGCCGACGCCAAATCCTTGAGCGCGACCGAGTTCGGTTGCCATACGCTTCACCGATGCGCTCCCGCTTCTTTTACGGTTGGATTGTGGTCGCGGTGGCGGCCCTGGTATTGCTCATAACCTCGGGAACCCGCTCGGCACCGGGCGCCTTGCTGGTCGACATGGAATCCGATACCGGCCTGAGCCGCGCCGACCTCTCGCTCTCGGCTGCGATCGGGCTGGTTGCCTACGGTATGGGAGGTCCGTTCGCTGGTCAGCTGCTTCGCCGCTTCGGGATTCGGCGAATGACCATCATCAGCCTTGGCCTCACGACGACGTCGATGTTCGTCGCCAGCCATGTCTCCAGCCTCGTCGGCCTGTCGGTTTGGTTTGGTTTGGTGTCCGGGGTCGCCGCCGGCCTCGTCGCCAGTGTGCTGGGCGCGGCCGTCGCCAACACCTGGTTCGTGGCCAAGCGGGGATTGTGACGGGGATCTTCGGCGCATCGCAGAGCGCTGGCCAGTTGGTGTTCTTCCCCTTGCTCGCAGGCATCTCCGCCGTGGCCGGCTGGCAAACAGCTGTCCTCTGGACCGCCATCGGCTCGGCCGTGGTCCTCCCCATCGTGCTGGTGTTGCTCAAGGAGTCACCGGCCTCCATCGGCGAGGCACCGCTTGGCGGCGTCCCCGAGCCGGCGAAACCAGCCGACCGCGACATCATGCGGCGGGGCGGTGAGACGCCCGGAGTTCTGGCTCATCGCCGGGACGTTCATGGTGTGCGGCGGCACGTCAAATGGACTCGTCGGGCAACACTTCATCGCTCATGCCCAGGACCACGGCTTCGATAAAGTCACCGCCGCCAATTGGCTTGCCGTGATGGGAGTCTTCAACTTCATTGGCACGGTCGGCTCGGGCTGGCTGACCGATCGCGTCGACCCGAGGAAGCTCTTGATGGCCTACTACGGCTTTCGCGGCATTTCCCTCATGTTTCTGCCGCTGGTTCACAGCAACCTGTCGGTAGGAATGTTTGCGGTGCTTTTTGGCCTCGACTACATCGCCACCGTGCCGCCGACGATCATGCTGTGCGCCAACCTCTTTGGCCGCCACAACGCAGGAACGCGTGTATGGGTGGGTCTTCGCTGCGCACCAGGTTGGGGCGGCTGCGGCGGCCTGGGGAGCCGGACTGGTTCGCGAATCGACGGGTAGTTACGGTTGGGCGTTTAGCACCGCAGGCGCCATCGCCGTGGCCGCTGGCCTCGCGGCGCTGCAAATTCGCGACAAGGCAGTACGAGTTCCCTCACTCGCTGCGTGAACGGCTGGCCGCGACCGAGCCGATGAACATGCCGCGCCAGCGACCCCGCAGGCTCATCGGTAGTCTCGGTCGATGCGCATTGCGACCTGGAACGTCAACTCGATTCGGACCCGTCATGGTCGCCGTGATGAAGTGGCTAGCGGCCAACGATGTCGACATCCTGCTACTGCAAGAGACGAAGTGTCGAGACGCGCCGACGTGGCGGTCGACGACTACGCCAACCTCGGCTACGAGACTGCCCACACCGGCGTCGACCACTGGAACGGTGTCGCCATCCTTAGCCGGGTTGGCCTTGACGATGTTCGTCGCGGCTTTCCCGGCGACAACCGCCCGCCCTTCGACGAGGCCAGGGTCATGTCGGCGCTGTGCGGAGGTATTCGGGTGTGGTCGGTCTACGTGCCGAATGGGCGAGAGCTCGACGATCCGCACTATCTGTTCAAGCTGGTCTGGCTGGAGCGACTCCGTTCCTCGATCGATCCACGTGAGCCGAACGTCGTCGCGGGCGACTTCAACGTGGCGCCGACGGATGCCGACATCTATGACCCAAGGCGCTGGAAGAAGCGCACACACGCCAGCAAGCCCGAACGTGGCGCGATCGTGGCGTTGACCGATCTCGGCCTGCGGGACGTGATGCGTGAACACCTCCCGGGACCTGGCGTGTTCACCTGGTGGGGCTATCGACCCGGCCAGTTCGAACTCAATCGGGGCCTGCGCATCGACCTCGCACTCTGCTCGCCATCGGTCGCCGATCGGGTGAGAACGGTACGGATCGATACCGAGGAGCGCGCCGGAGAACGCCCGTCGGATCATGCGCCGGTCGTCCTGGAGCTCACGAACTGACCGCCGAGGCCGAATTGTTACTTCACGAGTGGCCGTTGGCAATGCTACGGTCTGACGACGAAGGGTGGTCTAGTGGCTGAATCTCCAGCGTGGAAGCGGGCGTTCGACGAGGCAGAAAAGCGGCTCAGCCCCTCGGTGACCCGCGCGTTGGCGACGCCCGAAATCATCGAGGCCCTCACGATCGCCATTGCGGTCCGGCGCCGGATGCTCGAAGACATCGGCTCGGTGTCCCGGCGTGTGCTTCACTTCTGGAACCTTCCGGCCGGTACCGATGTCCGGAAAGTTTCACTCCAGATCGCCGATCTCGAGCGGCAACTCCGGAGCCTCAACCGCCAACTCGATGAGATGCGTCAAGGAGACAGCGATGCCAGCACCACTTGAATCCTGGACCGACCTCGGCGAGCGCATTCTGAAAGAGACCGAGCGAAACAACAAGCGCTTGAAGAACGCGGTGCTCCACTACGCCCGACTCGATCAGCCAAAGATGGCGGTAACGCCCAAAGACGTCGTTTGGCACCGCGACAAGGTCGAACTATGGCGCTATCGCAGTGACAAGCGGACGGTGGCCACCCCGTTGCTGCTGGTGCACAGCCTTGTGAACCGCAGCTATATCTTTGATCTCCGCCCGGGCAACTCGATGATCGAGGCCTTGCTTGACCGGGGATTCGATGTGTATCTCATCGACTGGGGCGTGCCCGACGCGGCCGACGCCAGGAATGTGCTCGAGACCTACGCCTGTGACTACCTGCCCGAGATAGTCGACGAGGTTTGCTCAATCGCGGCGAGCAAGAATGTCTCGATGCTTGGCTACTGCTTTGGTGGTGTCCTCTCGCTTCTCTATGCGGCCGCCAACCCCACAAATCGGCTGCGCTCGCTCGTGGCGTTGGCGACGCCGGTCGATGCCAACCATTTGCCGGAGTCGTACCAGCGGGCCTCATCCAAGACCTTCAGCGTCGATACGCTCCTCGACGATCATGGCAACGTGTCCGGCGAGTTCATCGGATCGACCATTCGAGCCCTCACACCGACGGCCGACTTCGCCGCCAAGGTCAACTTCTTCAACAACCTCTGGAACGATGAGTTCGTGGCCGCGCACAATGCCATGACGGCGTGGGGCAACGATCAGATCCCGTTTCCTCGCGAAACGTTCCGTCAGATGAACGAGATGCTGGTCGGCGGCAACGCCTTCATGAACGACAGCGTCGAACTCAACGGCCAGCGAGTCAGCCTGTCTGACATCACCGTCCCGTTCCTCAATGTGTATGGCAAGCGCGACCACATCGTCCCGTACCAAGCGACCAAGGAACTCAACTCACTCGTTGGCTCGGAGATCAATGAGACGCTGGCGCTCGACGCGGGACACGTGGGGCTCTTTGTGGGGCGGACGGCGCATCGCACTGGCGTGCCGGGCATCGCCGACTGGATTGCCCGCTACAGCAAGATGGTGCGTTAGGCCGGGTCGGCCGACGCTGCGACTTCAAACTCGAGCAAGGCCGAACCGGTGGCAACGGGCGTGCGCTCGGCCCCGTCAGCCGACGCCGGAGGTCCGGCGTGGCCGGCCGCGAACGTATCGCTCGATCGCCAGGCTTGAAAGTCTTCTTCGCTGGCCCAGCGCGAGTACACGAACCAGCGCTGCTCGGTCTGTCCCGTTGGTCGGAGAAGCTCAAACCCCTCGAATCCGGGCACGACCGCCAGCGCTTCGAGGCGGCTGGAGAAGCGCCGAACAACCTCATCGCCGGCTTGGGGTGGGATTTCGAGTGCGTTGATCTTTACGACAGACATGTCCGATTGATAGCACCGCCGGGGGCTACTACGCACGCGGCGCCGAAGGTCGTCAGTCTCCGTAAAGCCGGTATGGCCGCATCGCCTGGTCGAACGCCGTCGTCTCGGTTGCCCAACTGGCGACGATATCGGCCGCCGGTACGCCTTCAGTGAGGCTCGTGCGAAGCTCACGGCTGCCGGCCAAAAGGTCGAACGTCGCCTCAGCGACGATGACTGTCTGACCGTCGGCGTGAGCGATGACGGATGCCAGAAGATAGACGCCGACCGCGACTGGCTCGAACGCTGCTTCGTCGTCGATAGCGATGCGAACGGCGGGCACAGTTACGTTGGCGAACTGGGGATCGGCCGTCATGTAGTCGAGGCGTTGCGGGGTGAAGGTGGTCGCCTCAAAGTGCACGCCGCCAAGTTGTGGCGTGGTGGCTGTCGAGAGGTTGAGCTCGGCGGCGATCGTGGTCGCATCGAGCCAGGGGGCCCCAACCTGTTCGAACGGTGCGTCTGTGCCCCGTCCCCACGACAGTGACGTCGCCTCGAACAGGACCGTGCCAGGGTAGAGGCGGGCGCCAACGGGATTGGGGAGTCCGGGGCTCGGCGCGATCCACGGCCGGGCGCCCCAATACATCGAGGGACGCCAGCCAGTCATTGGTACCACGGTGAGGTCGAGCGACTCGAGTCCGCTCAGCCACGCCTCGCCCTTGATCGCAAGCGCAAGCTCTCCCGGCGTGAGGCCATACGACGCCGGCAGTGGATACTGGCCGATGAAACTCTGCTGATCGGCTTGGCGGACAAAGCCAGCCGACGGACCGGGGTTTGGATTTGGTCGATCGAGAACAACGAAGGCGATGCCGGCGTCGGCCGCGGCCTGCATAGCGAGACCCATCGTCGAGATGTAGGTATAGAAGCGGGTGCCGACATCTTGGATGTCGTAGACGAGCGCATCGAGTCCGGCGAGCATGGCTGGTGTCGGCTGCTTGGCGTTGCCGTAGAGGCTGTAGACGGTTGCCCCCGTTCTCGGATCGATGTCGTCTGCCACCCCCTCGCCTGCGTCGTCGGTGCCCCGGAAGCCGTGCTCGGGAGCGAAGATGGCGCCGAGCGTCACGTTGGGCGCCTCGCTCAGCAGGTCGGCCAGGTGCCTATCGCCAACAACGGACGTTTGATTGGCGATGAGGCCGACCCGGCGACCGTCGAGCACGGCAAAGCCCGATGCCGCCAGCTCGGCCGCCCCAACACTCACCAGCTCGTTGGCATCGGAAGCGGTTGTTGGAGGTGCGGTTGGCGCTACTGCGGTTGTTGGCGCGGCGGTTGGGGGAGCCGCGGGTGGGGCGGGGGTGGAGACAGCGAGACTGCTGCACGAGGTGGTGACTACAACGCCAGCGAGTACAAGCGACCAGCGGGGCCGCACTGTTCGACTTGTCATCGATCGCAAGGGTAGCCAGACTACGTTGATGTCCGTAGAACCGAAAGATGCCAGCCCGTCGACGAAGTCGCTGAATGCGCCTCGGCTGATGCCGTTTGACGACGCCGACTTCGAACGAGCGTCGCGGGGTCTGATCGCCCAGCATCCGACCGGCGTGATAGCCGGCCCGTTTGGGCCGGTGTGGGACATCAATCGGTACGACTTCATCAAGCGCGACGAGCCAAACCCCGAGACCGTCAACCCAAGCCTCTGGCGACAGGCCCAGCTCAACAACATCCACGGCCTCTTCGAGGTGGCGCCGAAGGTCTGGCAGGTTCGTGGCTATGACCTCTCAAACATCACCTTTATCGAGGGCGACACCGGCTGGGTCATCATCGACCCCTTGACGTCGCCGGAGTGTGCCGCCGCGTGTCTCGAACTGGCCAACGAGACGCTAGGCGAACGCCCAGTCGTGGCCGTCATCTACACCCATTCGCACACCGACCATTTCGGCGGTGTGGCTGGGGTTATCACCCAAGAGCAGGTCGATGCAGGCGAATGCCGCATCATCGCCCCCGAACACTTCATGACCGAGGCCGTGGCCGAAAACGTCATCGCCGGCTTCGCTATGGCACGGCGAGCGGGCTACCTGATTCGGGCCGCTGTTGCCGTCCAACCCAAAGGGCCACATCGACTCAGGACTGGGCGAGCCGTGCCACTCTCGGCGCCAGCCTGATTGCCCCAACCGAGGACATCACCGAAACGGGCCAAGAGCTCAACGTCGACGGTGTCCGCGTCTTCCAGCTCACACCCGAGGCCGAGCGCCAGCGAAGTCGAACTTCTTCTTCCTGACCATGGTTGGCTTTGTATGGCCGAGAATTGCTCGCACACGATGCGTAACCTTGTGCCAATTCGGGGCGCAGGCTCGAAACGCACTCAATTGGTCGAAGTACATTGATGGGCGATCGAACTTTCGGCGACCAAACCGATGTCATGTTTGCCTCCACATCTCACTGGCAGCGCGTTGGGGTCGCGAGGATGTCCGAGAGTTCATGGAGCTGCCAGCAGTATCTACCGCTGGATCACGACCAGACGATGCGATTCGCCAACCACGGCTATACCGGCATCGAGATCGGCGACATGCTGAAGCTCCCACCCGAGTTCAGGGTGACTCCACCTCGCGGGCTACTACGGGCATCTTGCCCACAACATCAAGGAGCGGTCTATCAGCGTGCCAGGCTGGTACGACGGAACCCATCCCACCTTTGGATGCTGCCTCCGAGGCGAGGTTGGCCCTCGCCATGTGGCGCTCGCCGGAGGGGCCGGCGCGTTGATCGAGGAGAAGGCGCAGGCCTCGTACGACGATGGCGACTACCGCTGGAGTGGCCGAGGTGGTCAACACCTTGTCTTTGCCGATCAACCAACACGGCAGCGCGTGAGCTCAAGCGGATGCGCTCGAACAGTTGGGCTACCAGGCCGAGTCGGCGACCTTCCACCAGCACGTTCTTGACCGGTGCCCAAGAGCTACGTCATGGTCATCCCGCGCCACGACGCCATGCCGGCGCGGTTTCGCCAGGCCCTATCGATCAGGCAGAGTTTTCAGAAACGATGGCGGTTCGACTGCGGGCCGAAGACGTTGGTGGGATTTGTGTGTCGATCAACTGGACCTTCAGCGACGACGGCGAGCGAGGAACGGGTATCGACCCTGAAGAATCGGGCGCTCAGTTTCCGGGCAAATCGCACGGATGGCGGCAGCGGCCTCGGTCACCATTGCCGCAGGAGCGTTATCCGATACTCGTGGCCGAGAGTGGCTCAATATCGGACCTGATTGCGAGTGGAGGGGCTGTTGTTTCCGGTGACGCTGCTGCGCTCGGCTCGATCTTTGACAACCTCGACCGCTTTGATCTGGCTTCGCCATCGTTGAACATGGCGAGACCATGTACGTTGAGAGCCAATGATCACCGGCGACCTGGCCCACAATGTGAAAGACCTCATCCGCAGCGTCTCCGATCGGATCATTACCTCGATTCCGTCAACTGGCCGTCGAGGATGTCGTGAGGAGATCACCTGGTGACCTCCCGTGAGCCCGGTCGCGATCGTGAAGCCAGAGCCGAGCCCAGCCGCAGCACTGGTGGCGCTGCTACCGGGCTCGGTCGTCGTCGCGCGAAGAAGCGGTTGCTGCCGACAGGCGTGTCGGCTTCTTCTCGACTTGGATCCCGTGTGGCTTATCGACCCAATCGATGGCACCGGAAACTACGTCAATGGCTCCGACGCGTTCGGGGTCATGGTGGCGTTGGTCGTCGACGGCGTCGCTCAGGCGAGTTGGATCTGGTTGCCCGTCGCCGAACTCATGTATACGGCCGTTCGGGGGCAGGGTGCGTTTCGCAACAACACCCCAATCGACGATGCGTCGTCAACGAAGGCGCCGTCGCAGATGTCTGGCACCATCAAACGGCGCTATCTGCCGCCGGACATGAACGCCAAGGTGAGCGCAACGGCGGCCGGGTTCGGGGCGGTTGGCGTCGGCCAGTATTGTGCTGCGGTCGAATATGCTGCCTTAGCCGAACGCGATGGCGACTTCATCCTTTACGGGCGGGTGCTGCCATGGGATCACGTGCCAGGGGCGCTGCTCGTCGCCGAGACTGGCGGTGCCGTTCGTTGGCTCGACGGCAGCGACTACACCCATAAACACGACGGATTCGGCATACTGGCCGTCGCTGACGAAGCCAATTGGTCTGCTGTTTCTGGCGTTATGTTCGGCCGCTAGCGGGTCGCTGTCGGCCCCGGTGCCTGGAATCGTTCGGCAATGCTGCGGTGGGTGCGGAGCATCTCGTCGACCTTGCTGGAGACGAGTTCACCGTTTGTCACCACGGCCTGACCAGCGACAATCGTATGCCTCGGCGCCAACGGTCCGCAGCGAAACCAACCCTCGACAAGATCGCGGCCGGCAAGCGGTCCCGTCAATGGCCACACGGCGATATCGGCCTGGAGTCCAACCGCCAACTGCCCAATCTCGCCGTCGCGGCCAAGGCACGACGCGCCGCCCCTCGTCGCCATCTCCAGGACGTCTCGGGCGGCGATGGCGTCGGCGCCCGAGCGAAACTGCCGACGAGCAACGCATTTCAGGCCTCCATCCAGAGGAGGGCAGGTCGGCCGACGACGAACCGTCGCAGCCGAGCCCCACGGGCGAGCCGGCGGCGCGCAGATCGACGACGGGGGCAATGCCAGACGACAGGATCATGTTTGAACTGGGGCAGTGAGCGACGCCCACCCCAGCGCGACCGAGTCGTGATCTCGGCAGGCGAAGGGCAGGCCGCAGTGAGCGACCCATGACCGATCCGATGCCAACCAACGTGCTCAAACTGTTCGACACCTGACATGCCAAACGTTGCAGTGGCTCGACCATGTCCTGTCGACGTTTCGGCAAGGTGGGTGTGGAGGCGAACGTCGAGACGCTCGGCGGAGTTCGGCGGTCTGCGTCATGAGCCGTGGGGTGACCGAAAACAGCGAGCAGGGAGCGAGCGCGAGCTACACCATGGCGTCGGGCGACGGGTCGTGGTGGAGGCCAACAAGCCGCTCTCAGCCAGAATCGAGTCTTCGTCCATCACCACGTCATCGGAGGCAGGCCCCCATCTTTCACCGACAGGCTCATCGATCCGTGTGTCGGATGGAACCGCATCCCCAGGTCGACGGCCGCTGAGATTTCGGCGGAGATCCGGATCGCCGGCACCAGCGGATGGACATGAAGGTGATCGGTCAGACGGTGCAACCCCCGAGAGCGGCTCGGCCAATTCTCCACGCCGAAACAAAGGCGGCTTCTTCGTCGAGCCGTGACCAGAGCGGGTAAAGCGACTGGAGCCAGCCAAGAGTGGAGCGGACGTCATGCCGGAGTGGGCCGAGTCAGACGGTACAGATGGTGATGCGTGTTGATCAGGCCCGAGGTCACGGGCAATCGGTGGCGTCGATAACGAGCGGCCGCGGGTTCTGAACCCGCTGGTCCGATGGCGGCGATGGTGGTCCCGGATGTCGCCAACCACCCACCGTGTAGTTCGGTTCGAGCGTCATCGACGGTGGCGATACAACCGGCGTTTCGGATCAACAAATCGAAGGAGTCGGGCATCGGGCGAGCATGGAAGGCGTTCCGCTAAGAAAGTGGGTCGCCACGCCGATGGGTAGCGACCCTGAGAAATTGTTCGGATCATGCCGAAGTCCTCTACCCCACACGAAGATTGCAAGTAGTTGATGCCCAACCAGGGCTGCCCTCAACACGGCATGGATTCGGGCATGGTGCTGGTCTGGATCAATCTCGTTCTTGAAGCGAGCGCGATTGGCTATGCGATGAGTCAGGCTGGCATTGCCGGCGAAAACGATCGGGGGTTCTTTGAATGGTTCTGGCTCGGCATGCTGGGGTTCCTCGTGCCTGCCGCCGGTAGGCTGATCCAAGGTCGAAACCCGAGACATCGACCGCTACTTGATCGTCATTGCGATCGGCGTGTTCAGTGTCCTGCCGAAGTTCTCGGTTACCGGGCCGACCCGCCTTCTTCGACGAGTACGCCCACTGGACCCAGGTCGACGACTCTACGGCAACGGCCTCTTGTTCGCGAAGAACAATCAGGTCGTCGTCATCGGCGACTACCCGGCCATGCACACCGCAGCGGCCAGCATCCGCCATCTCACGGGCCTTGAGACGTATCGAACGGCAATGTGCATCATCCCGGTGTGCTCCATGTCCTGGCCCTGCTTGGTGTTCTCGATCGGGATGCGGGTCGGGGATCGGCCGCGTGGGCGGGCTCGCGGCACTGCTGTATGCCGTTGGTCCAGTTCTGGTACTTCAACACCCGGTTCGCCTACGAGGCGTTCGCCATCATCTTGTTCATCTGGTCGACCGTGTCGGTGGTGCACCTCCAGATGGCCTCGCCCCTCGAATGGAGTCGCACGGGCTGGCTCCTCAACGGTGTGCTGGTGGCCTTTGCTCGCGAGTGCGCACCACCTATCCAGCTACGTCAATCTCTTGGTTCTGGGTGCATTTGTCGGTGCATCGCTGGTGTTGGTGATTCTGCGGAAAGAGTCGAGCATCAACTACGTTGAAGCAGTCGTTTTCTTCCTCATCGTGCTCTCGCTCACGGTGTGGTGGTTCCTTCGCCAGGCGCCAGGCCTCGCGCCTATCTCCAGCCGTACATCGAAGGAGGTTTCTCCGAAACGCTTGGATTCTTGAAGAAGGCCGACGAGTCGGCGCCGGCCCCGGAGGTTGAAGCACGAAAACTCTTCAGCGGCAGTCTCATTCAGGTATGCGAGATCATCATCAGCTTCACCGCGCCAGTACTCGTGCTCGGGTTGGCGGGGAATGTCGTTCCTGATCCAAGCGAAGCGAGGTATGCGACGGTCGACGGCGCTGGCCATAGCACGCTCATCTCGGGCATCTGCTTCGTGGTGTATCCAATGATGCTCTCGGAGACGGGCGCCGAAGAGGCCTCGACGGTCGTGGTCGTTCACCCAATGTCGGCGTCGCGGTGCTGATCCGCACTGGGGGTGCAGGTCTTTCCCCTGCATCGGAAGGCCTGGGTCGAGGGGCCGGGCAATGTCATGGTTTTGTCGTGGATGGTTATTCTGCTCGTCAGCAATATTGCCTTGGGACAAATGAGCTCTACCGATTCCCTGGCCGGTACATCTTTAGCAGTGATACCCGGTCGGTCACCGAAGAAGTGATGGAGACAGCGGCGTGGTTCAAAGCCACCCAGGGACCGAATCAGGGTCTGATCGCCGACCGCTCGAATCAAGTTGCGTTTTGCCTGCGCAGGGCATGGCCGTGCTCGGCGTGCCGAGCGAGTCGTACCCAGTGTGGGACTTCATCATCAAGGAAGAACCTATTGGCCCGGAGCTGCTTGACCAGGTGCTCTACGAAGATCTTCGATTCATTGTGATCGACAAACGCCAGGTCCAGTTCATCCCTCGCACGAAGTTCTATTTGGACCAGAAGAGCCGCTGGCCTTCCAGCGGACCGAACCGGTCGGTCTTGGCTCGCTGACGAAGTGGGATCAGATGCCATGCATTCGAATCTACGAAAGCGACAACCTGATCATCTATCGACTCGATGCCAGCGCCTTCAGCGATACGTTCACCGTCCCCAACGGGGCGGCAGACGAAGAACAAAGCGCGGCGTTGGGAACGCTGATGGCACGTCGACCGAGCCTCTTCGCTATTGACTCGCCCTTGGGCATCATTGGCCTAGGCCTTGCCTTGGCGACGCTTGGCTATGGACTTCCCATTGACCTGCGATGGGTCACCCTTCCGCTGGTTTTCTTCGCCCCCGGTAATGCGGTCGTCTCTGCCATCTTCGGTCGCCAGCGAGTTCGGAGGGTGCGCCGCCGGACTGTGGCGTGATGAGCCTCGTGTCGTACTCGATCATGGCGCTCACGGTCTTTGGCCTTGGCTTCCGCCTCTCGCATCTGTCGGTCGTGCTGAGCGTCGCCACGTTGTCACTTGTCTGTGGTGGCATCGTCGCCCTCCGGACGAAACGATGGCCGGAATTCTCGAAGCCAGCGCACGCCGAATACGCCAGGCAGGTGGCGCCTCACCAGATCGTCGTTCCGTTCGTCGCCATGGCCTCGGCGTTGCTCGTGGCCTACGGGTCAGTGAAGGTGTTTCCTCAAACCAGCCGACGAATACTCGGCGATCGCATTCGATGGCACGTGGGCGCTGACAGAATCGAATCGTTCGCGTCGATGCCACACGCGATGTGCAGATCCAGTACGAGGTCAAGAACCAGACAACCTCGGTCCAAAACTATGTCGTGCGAACTCAGTCCTCGGCGGTGACGACTGGGCTGATATCGTCACGATCGAACCATACGAACAGTTCCACGGGTCGGCCGTTGGCCGGGATTTATCGAGGTCATGTTCAAGCCGACTCGAAGTGCAACTCGAACAAGTTGGATCGGACCTCGTTCGCGACCCGCTGGTCCTCTACTTCCGAGATACCAACGCCGACTGTTAGGCCGGCTGGGGTGTTCCGGCCAGCGACTTCCAGTCGGATGCGTCGCGGCCAGCAATCGCCAAGATGTCTTCGGCTTGGCGACGAATCTCCGGCCACGCGTCGCCCAGGATCTCAGGGGTAATGTCGGGCTTCTCAACCGCGACGCTGAGGTGGCTTCGGATGCGCTGCAGCGGGACACCAAGCGGCGAGGCCGCCAGCCGGCTTGCGAGGGCAAGGGCCCCGGGGACCTTCATGATTGCGTCGAGCGCCGGAGCGTTCTGGATCCGATTGGTGCCAGCGTTTGCGTGAATGGTCTGTAGCGAGCGCTGCTCTACGCCAAGGAAGTCGAGGCAGCGAGAGGTGAGCGCCTGCGGCGCAGCGATGAGCTCCTCGAACGTCGCAACGAAGATCGACTCGGGCCCCCACACTGCGGCGTAGGCCTCGTAGTGCAGGAGATACATCGTTGGTTCAATGAGCCGCGGCAGCGCCTGCGTGAGATCGCGAGGTAGATCGTTGTTGCCCTCGGAGCGAAGCTGCACATAGGCCGCGCGCATCCGCTCAATCGGGTCTCGAAGGAGATAGATGAACTTGACGTCCGGACCGCAATGCTGGCGAATACGCCCAATCGTGTCGGGATATCGAATCGTCTGTGCGTAGGACGTCGACCCATCAAGGCGATACGAGTGTTGTTCGGTTGCGTCTCGATAAATCGCTTCGTAATCGGCGAGATTGGAGGGGGTGATGGTGGGCGTGAGGCTGAAGTATCCCGGCTCCTTCGGCTCCGGCGCATGAATTGCCGGGTGAGTTGCGAGCATCTCGTAGAACGACGTCGTCCCCCCTTTGTGGGTTCCAATCAGGAACAGGTTGGGAAGTGTGGTGGAGCTCATGATGCTTGGCCTTTCGCTGCTCGAGATTTCTTGACTCGCCGGATCCGGACGAGGTTCATTGCGTACCCAACGACAACGATGAACGTGCCGCCGACAGCTAGTGGCACAGCCCGTGCCATATAGTCGGGCGGCGCTATGACCGCAGCGAGCTGGATGTCGTCGCCTCGCACATTGAGACTTAGCGGCGGTGTTCCTTCGGAGATCAGATACGTATCGCCGAACAACAGATTCCAATTCGCATCTCGGGTACTGAACGATCTGACGAGCTGGTCGGCGTAGGCGATCGCCTCTTCTTGGGTCCTTTCGGTGCTCCCGGCTCCAACTCAACAGCAGGCGGTTGTTGCCGTTGTCTTCAAATGTCTGGCAGCACCGCATACGGCAGATCAACATCGAGCTGGAGTCGCTCGACCCGGTCGGTATCGATCGTGCTCATTGGGTCGAGGGCAAGGAGCGGATGAGCAGCGACGATGCCCAAATGGCGTGCTGATAATGAATGCTGGCTCGTCGAGCGTGAGGCATCAGCGGCAAGCATGTAGGTCGGATGGAGGACGACCGAGCTGACTCGCTGAGCGCAGTGATGGCGTTCGGATGGCGAGCTCCACTCGATCGATGTCGAACGATCAAGACTGACGTTGAAACCATCGACAAAGGCGGCTGGGTACCGCTCGAACGTGTGGCCGGTAGGACTTCGCCTTCCTCGATCAAGATGAGCGACTCGTCAGGATCGACCTGGAAGGTGAGCGCAGGGGAGAAGGCGACACCGCAACCTCCGGCCGGCGCGTATTCGACAACACCGAGTAGCGAGATGGTGCGGCTCAACAGGTAGTCGGGGACCGTGACGTCGACGGTGAACTCCCCGAGTCGTCCAAACGGATAGCGGAGACGACCTTACCGCCCAAGCTGAACGCCGAGCCCGGAGGCTGGCGCCTCTACCGGCGTGTGGACGCCCGTGAGATAGATCCTGACCGATGACACGCTGCCGCCGAGGCTCGCTTGGGTGACACTGAGCGGCATCTCCATACGGCCGACGCCGGACAGCTTGGTGCCAGTGATATTCAGGTCACGGAGCGAGAACTGTTTATCACGCGCAGCCATATCGGCCAACCGGTCGGTGGTCGTGAGCGGTGTGCCGGTTGCGTCCGCTTCTTCTGCAGCGCCAACTGATCCGGCATCCGGAGCTCTCCTCGCTGCTGTCGAGGTCGGCCCGAAAGATCTCGACTTCAGTGCCGATGGCGAGGTCGAGTAGTGGGTCGAGCACGAGATCGCTGGCTTGTCCATCTGCTCGTCGTTGCCGCCGATGGCAAGGGCCGGCCCGCCCTTGACCGAGACCACGTTCAGGCCAGCGTCGAGCTTGTGGGAGATGACGACGAGGCGGTCGGTGGGAGACGTGCTCGGCGTCGGCAAGTCGTCTATGGAGTCAAAGGGCACGATGTCGATCGTGGGTACATGGCCGATTGCGGTCTTGGTTGCGGTAAGCGCGAAGGCCGTCGCCAGCTTGACTTCGGAGCTCGTTGGCTCGTCGGGAAGCGCAATCGTCAGGTTTTCGAGGAGGTGGGGCACAAAGGATGCGACCGTATCGGCTGGTTCTGGTTCGCCCGTCAGAAGGAACACGCCGGCGCGGAGGTCGATGTAGGAGCCGATCATGGCTGTTGTGCAGCTGCTGTCTTCGCTCCGGAGCCGGCTGCGGAACGAAATGCGCAGCTGATCGTTGACTACCTCGAAGCGGCTGAGATCGAGTTCGACCTCGATGGGACCCGCGCCAAAGCGATCGCCGTCCAGCTCCAAGGTGCGGACCGGTGAGCCCGGGCCCGAGTACTCGATATAGCCGCTACCGATATCGGGGGACAGCGTCATCGTGGCGCGCATGGACGACGGTGTGAGCCCCTGTGGAACCGGCACCGTCAGGGTCGCCTGACTAATTTCACCGGCGATCCGCACACCAGAGCCGATGGCGACGGCTTCGAACGGGATCATCCAGAGGCCCGGCGTCACTTGGATGACGCCGAGTTCTCGATCGACGTCATCGCCGAGGCGGAGTTGGTCGACGGCGTCCAGCTCCCTGACCTGCTCGTCTTCGAAGCCAGCGTAGATGTAGTCAGGAAGGGCGGCGGGTTCGGCGGCCGCGTCGGCCTCCGGATCGGCCTCCGGATCGGCTACAGCCTCGGCGGGATCGGCCGCAGAATCGAGGTTCTCGCCAACGACGGTCGTGTCGGCCGTGTCGGCTGAATTCGCCGTGTCGGGGCTCTCCTGAGCGCCTGCGCTGGCAGGCAGAAGGGCGATGGCGCCGATGAGCGCGGTGGCCGCGGTTAGGCGGAGGAAGGCAAGACGAGTAGACATGTCAAGGTTCCATCGGCAGAAATTCCCGCAGATGAACACTTAATCTGTTGCTGCTTGTCGACGATACAACACCATGCCCTTAGCTGTCGCGCCTCGCAGTGCTGCGAAAAAGTCTCGTCCTTCCTCCCCAGCGCAAGATCCGTCGTCGACTGATCCATCGAATCCTCCGGTCAACCCTGCCCGCCGATCTGGTCCGCTCGGACGTCTGCTGAGTGACTCGCTGGTTCGCAATAGCGCGATGGTCATGGCAACGACGGTCATCAACAGCGGATTCGGCTACTTCTATTGGATGTTTGCCGCCCGTCTGTTCAACGCGGACGAGGTCGGGCGAGCCTCGGCGGTCATCGCTGCTATGAATCTCACGGCACTCGTCGCGAACATGGGTCTGCCCACCGCACTCATTGGTCTCCTGCCGAAACAGAAGTCGGTGGAGGATCGCGTGTCCCTAGTCACGAGTTCGTTCGCCGTCGCTGTCGCGATGTGTCTCGTTCTGGGCACGGCGGTTGGCCTCGGGCTGCCTCATTTTGCTCCCACGCTGAGATCAGTGCTGACCCTGCCCGTCGTGGCGGTGTTCACGATGGGCGTGGTGTTGAGTGTGCTCTCGGTCATCTCCGACTCGATCGCCATTGCGCGGCGACAGGCTGAAGGACTGTTGATGCGGAACGTCACGTTCACGCTGTTCAAGCTCGTCATGCTTCTTCCGGCGGCCAAGCTAACCCTGAACGGTGAGCGATTCTTACTCTCGAACTGGGTGCTGAGCCTGGCTATCGGGTTTGGGTTCATCTCGGCAATCGTGTTCCCGAAGTTCTACGGAGACACGCGTCCCGCTCGACACTCCCTACTGTCGACGGCGAGGGCAACGGTGCCGTCGGCGTTGGGCCATCACTTCGCCAACCTCGGCGGTCAACTGCCGATGTTCCTCTTGCCGCTGTTCGTTATCAGCCGGGCTTCCGACGCAGCGAGCGCGCATTTCTACATCACCTGGATGGTGGGTTCGATCTTCTTCATGGTGTCGAACGCAACGTCGAACACACTCTTCGCTGAGGGGTCACACGCTCCGGACGAGATTGTGGCCCAGCTCCGCAGCGGCTCGCATGATCGGATCGATTCTCGTTCCGGCCATGCTCGGGGCAGTCCTTCTCGGACGGTTCGTGCTTGGTCTCTTCGGTCCCGACTACGCCATTGTTGGTTATCCGCTCCTTCCTCCTCGTGTTGTCTGCGGTACCTGACGCCATCACGAATGTGTGGGTTGCTCGCTGGCGGGTGCAGCATCGGGTGGCCGAAGTCGCCGTCCTCAGCGTGTCGATGTCGGTCATTGCGCTGAGCTTCGCCTGGGTCATGATCCCGAAGATTGGTATCGCCGGAGCGGGCTGGGCGTGGATTGTCGGTCAGTCAAGCGGCGTACTCCTTATCGGCCTCGCTGAAGCTCGCCGTCACTTCTCCGGTCGCTCCCACTAGCAACGGGAAGTGCTGGCAACCATTTCGACAAAACACTGAAGTTCTGGTTTGATGCGCCGATAGCCAATTGACCTACTGCAGGACATAACATGGCCACCATTCGATGCAGTGGTGTGTTTGGAAGGTGCGTTGCCGATGAGTGACAAAGTGGAAATCGATGGGCGATCAGCTCGACGGGACCGGAACCTTGATGCTGTCGTTGAGGCGGCAATCGAGCTGATTGTTGAGGGTCACGTCGCTCCTGGCGTCACCGAGATTGCCGACCGAGCCGGGGTCTCCTACCGGTCGGTGTTCCGCTATTTCCCAGAGAGGGACGATGTTGTGGCAGCCGCGCTGTCACGAGCCTGCGACCGTCTGGAGTCCGAGGCTGCTGCGGCGACCGATGATCTGCCAGCCGCTCGAGTTGAGCTGTGGGAGCGGTCGTCCTCTGTGGCCCGTGCCCTTCGCCTCGGCGCCGCTCAATCCGCCGAGGTCGCCGAGCGGTTGAGCGCTCATCGCAAGGTGCTTCGTGGGCAAACAAAGGCCGCATACAAGAAGCAGTTGGACAAGTTGCCAAAGGCCGATCAAGCGGCCGCACTTGCTGGTATTGATCTAGCGACAAGCTTCGAAAGCTACGAGTCGTTCCGGCTCGACATGAAGATGTCGAAGCCGAAGGCGGCGGCTGCCTCGGAGCGACTGGTCAGCCGAGCTTTGCGAAAGTAGTCACTCGCTCGAGCACCTCGGCATCGAACGGTGGCGACACAATGAACTGCACGGTATCGACCCCGGCCGCTCGGATCTCCTGGAGAGGCGAGCCGCCGGGGTCGAGCCAGTTTTGGTCGGCGGGCACGAATGCGCTGACGGTGAACTCACCATCGTGGCCAGCGTTTCTCACTCGGTCGGCATGCGCGTCTCGGGCAATGCAGACGACGTCGCTGAGTCTGGGGTTCGCGGCGCTTGTGTTGAACCCGTCGGCGTGCGCTCCGGCCACGGTCGCCACTTTGGGGCCATAGCCACCGATGACGACAGGCGGCGTTGGGTCAGGCAGGAGAAAACCGGTTGCGTCGGCATGAAGTGAACCGGACCACGTGGAGCGGATCGTGTCCAGCGATCGAACGAGACGGTCTCGTCGCTCGGTGGCCGAGCCGTTGGCTTCCCCGATCCATTCGACCTCGGCGGCGTAGGCGGACCCGGGGTCGCCTCCGCCGGCTCCAAGTCCCAGGACGAGTCGGCCTCCGCTCTGCGCCTGCAGGGTGGCAGCGGCCTGTGCGAGTACCACGGGCTGGCGAACCGACATATTGGCTACGAGCGTACCTAGGCGACAACGAGTGGTCGCTTCGGCGAGCGCACCGAGGGTGGTCCAGCATTCGAGCACATGGCCGCGATCGTGAACGGTGCCCGAGAAATGGTCCATGATCCAGAGCCCGCCGATCCCACGCTCGTCGAGGTAGATCGCGGCGCGTCGCAGATCGGGCCAGGCAGCATCGAACGTCGACAAAACGACCTCGATCTGCGGCAAGTCGGTGGTGAGTGCGTGTTCGGTGGACACCTAGTCGATTGGCCTGGAGTCGTCGGCCGCCGGCAGGGTGAGGTCGATCGTGAAGGTGCTCGGTCCGTCGCTGTGGTCATCGCCATTCGTGTAGGTGATGCTGCCGCCAAGCGCATCGACGAGGTAGACGGCAACCGGAAGGCCGAGGCCAAGGCCGATCCCCGACGGCGGGGCCGCGCCGGAAGGGAGGAAACACTCGGCTTGGTCAGACGGTGCGATGCCATCACCATTGTCGGTGACGGTGATTCGAAGCGTGACCATCTCGGACCGCTCGACGGCCGATCGGTCGGTGGCTGGTTGTGTCGCGAGGGTAATCTCGGCCCAACCGTTGCCGTATTGCATCGCGTTCGTCAACAGATTGACGAGCGCCCGACGCAGCGAGCGTTCGCAGCCAACGACCATTGGGGTGTCGGCCTCTACTTTCACGCTGATTGGCGTGCTGCCGGGCGGGAGTATGGCCTGACATGGGCCGCCGCGCCGGCGATCATTTTGGCCGGGGCGAACGGGAAGGGCGTGGTGACGATTCCGACCGGTGGCGTGCCGCCGTACGGCAGGGCAAAGCCCTCGGCCGACGCGAAGATGACGAGCGATTCGATCATTGTTTGGAGGCTTGTCCCGGCCGCGAAGATCATGTCGGCCCAGCGTTCGATCTTCGGCGAGGCGTCTGCGTCCATGGCAATGAGTTGGGCAAAGCCCATGACGCTCGTCAGTGGAGTGCGCAGCTCGTGACTAATCAACGACAGCAGCTGCTTGCTTTCCAGTTCGGCATCTGACACTCAGCACCTCGCAGCACGACTCGACCACCGCAGAGTAGCTCCGGTCGTTGGCCGGTGACGGCTCCGGGACTGAACTCGCCTCCCCAAAAGCCCGTGAGATGGATGAAAGGTTGGTCTGTCAGAGTGCATCTTGTTCGATGCAACTGCGTCGATATTGTTTGGACTCCTGACGACCACTACTGGTGCCGCCCCGCCAGGTCGCCAAACGGATGTCCAGCAATACCGCCCCTGAAGGATTGTCGCCCCCATCCTTCAGGGGCACCTTCGCGCTTGCACGGGCTACGCGATGAGCGCGTACCCACTGTGGTGTCATCAAGGTCGGGTCGTGTTGGAGAATCATGAGTTCGCATGATTTCAGGCGTGGGCCAGGGTCGACGCCGAGTTCGTTGGCCATTCTCGACCGTGCTTCTTGGAACGCCTCAAGAGCGTTGCGTTGGCGACCGGCTCGATACAGCGCCGTGATGAGCAGCGCCCAGGCGTTTTCGCGCCAGGGTTCTTCGGCGAGGAGATTGGTGAGGGCAACGGTCGCGGCGTTGTGTTCGCCGTCATCGAGATAGCAGACCGCCAGCGTTTCTAGGAGCCGAGCGCTCGTTTCGTGGAGGCGAACCGCGAAGCGAGCGATTAGCTCGTTGTCGACTCTGGAGGTAAACGGTGGTGCCGTCCAGAGCCCGAGAATCTCGGTCAGCTCCGCAGCATTGGTCGAGGAGGCGTTGTCGAGTCGGAGCGCGTCCGTTGCCCTTTTGTCGAACACAAGGACATCGATGTCGTCGGGTTTGATGCTCAGCCGGTAGCCGGCGGCATCACTCTCGAGTACTTGGTCGAAGCCACGCCGGGCGAGATGCGTACGGAGTCGACTCATTGCCGTGTAGACAGCACCCGAGCTCGCGGGGTTTCCTTCGGACCATCCAAGGCTGGCCAGCCGCTCGGTCTGGACGGGGTTGGGGGCCGAGATCGCGAGCGTGGCAAAGAGCTCAGCCGATCGGCCGGGCGGAACGGCGATGCGGCGGTGGGGCCCCGACAGGGCCGGGGGGCCGAAGAGCGTTGCCGTGACGCCGGTAGCTTCGCTTCGATCGGTGACGGCAAGCGGTGGCCCGGAGGCTGCGGATGACGGACGCGTTTGGCCGACAACGCGCAGGAGTTGCTCGGGAGCGATGGGGGCAACAATGAAGCCAGCGGCGCCAGCCGAGGCAATTCGAGAGTCGACGGCGAGTTCTGGGTCGCTGCTCATCAACAGGATGGGCACGTCGTCGAGTGAGGCTTCGGATCGAATCAGGCGGGCGACCTCGTAACCGTTGGTATCCGGCAGACGCACATCGAGCAAGATCAGCGCTGGCTTATGGCGTCGTGCCTCCTTGTACCCGTCGTAGCCGGTCGCGGCGAGTCGCACGTCGTAGCCACCTGAGGCGAGGACTTCCTCGTAGTACGTACGATTGTGGGCCTCGTCGTCGATGATGAGTATGTGCCGGGCTGATGCATCGGGCCCTGTTGCGTCGTCGGCTCCCCGGAGAAGGAGCCGAACGGTAATGGGCTTGTCGGTCGCGTCGCGGAGGTCAATCTCGACGATGTTGTCGCCGAGCGTGGCGAGAAGCCGATCGACGTCCGCGCTCGAACCACGCGTGGCAATCGGGGCGGTGGCGCCTTCTGGTAGAACGACGGCAGCCAAGATTCGAGAATCGACGTCGCGGTCCACGGAAGGTGGGCGTTGCATGGTCCTCCTTGCAAGACGTTGCCTTACACCCTAGTCGAAATGGGACACCATTCATCGCGATGCTTGTCGAATCGATGGCCGTGAGCTGCGCTGCTAGGGCCGGTCGCCGAACTCAGGCCGTTCGGTTCGGGTCCGCTTCAGCTCCCAGAAGCCGTCGATGTTCATCATCGCGACCAGAGCGTCCCACATGGCGAGTGAATCCTCAAGTGGCGGCACCCGCGTGATCACGGGACCGAAATAGGCCTTTTTGACACCGTTGCGGTCGTGGAGCGCAATGATTGGTGTCCCGACGTCCTGGCCCGTCAGTGCGAGCCCTTCGTCCATCCGGGTTCGGATAGGAACGTCCCATGCCTCGTCGTCAGCGGCGGCCGCAAACGCGGGGTCGAGGCCAATCGCAGTGAGGGCGTCGGCGATGGGGAAATCGCGGTCGCTGTCGTGATGAATGCGGCGGCCGTACTCGAAATACAGCGCTTGTATGGCGTCGTCGCCACGATCGGCACGAACCGCTTCCATCACCCGAAGCATCTTGTGCGTCGTGAGAACTGGTCCGTAATAGTCGCTATCTTCAGCGGGCTCGTTCTTGAAGAGCAAGCTGATTGGCTGCCATGTCACGTTGACATCGCGATGGGGTACTACAGCGTCGACGACCCAACGGGCCGTCACCCAGCACCACGGTCAAATAGGGTCAATCCAGAACTCGATATCCATGTCGAGAGTCTGGCACGGACCGGAAGCGATCACACAACCACTGGTAACTCAATCACGACTACACAAGCGCCCGACTACACAAGCGCCCGACTACACAAGCGCCCGACTACACAATGCGGCTCGCTCGCTGATCTCGTTCGCCCCAGTAGCGGTCGCGTAGCTCCCGCTTGTAGAGCTTGCCTGTCGGCAGTCTCGGTAGCTCGGCGTCAAAGTCAACGGAGCGGGGGCACTTCTGCCGAGCGAGGTTGTCGTGGCAAAAGGCGATGAGTTCCCGTTCGAGCGCTGCGTCGGCGACGACACCGGGAACGACCTGGACCACCGCTTTTACCTCCTCACCCAAATCGGCGTTTGGCACGCCGAAAACGGCGGCGTCCATGACCTTCGGGTGAGTGATCAACAGGTTCTCCGCTTCCTGCGGATAGATGTTCACTCCACCGGAGATGATCATGAAGGTCTTGCGGTCGGTGAGGTGCAAATAGCCGTCGTCGTCGAGGTAGCCAACATCGCCAACGGTTGTCATGGTGCCATCGGGCGACGTCGAGTCTTTGGTCTTGGCCGGGTCGTTGAAGTACTGGAACTCGGTCGCCGTGGTGAACCACAAGGTTCCCGGCACACCCCGTGGAAGCGGGTTCATGGTGTCGTCGAGCACGTGGAGGTCGCCCAAGATGACCTTGCCCACGGTGCCAGGGTGGTCGAGCCACTCCTGGGTGTTGCAGGCGGTGAAACCAAGGCCTTCGGTGGCCCCGTAGTACTCCTCGATGATCGGCCCCCACCACTCGATCATGGCCTTCTTGACCGGGATCGGGCAGGGAGCAGCGGCGTGGACCGCAATTTCCAGGGACGCCAGGTCGTACCGGTTTCGGATCTCGGGGTCGAGTTTGAGCATCCGGCTGAACATCGTTGGCACGAGTTGGCTGTGGGTCACGCGGTAGTTCTCGATGCAGGAAAGGTACTGCTCCGGGTCGAAGCGCTCCATGATCACGCACGTGGCGCCATGCCGGAGCGCAAGGTTGACTGCCGCCTGCGGGGCCGAGTGGTAGAGCGGCGCCGGTGACAAGTAGGTCATACCCTCGCGGTAGCGCCAAAGGCCCGCCAAGAACGTGAGGAGGGGAAGATTGTCGCTGGCGGCGAGATCGGGGAGCGGGCGCAGGATGCCCTTTGGCTGGCCGGTTGTTCCCGACGAGTAGAGCATCGAGGTGCCAAGCGCTTCGTCGTCGATCGGCGAACGTGGCTTGGCTCGGACGACCGTGTCGTAATCGTCGAATGGCCCGTCATCGCCGCTGCCACCCACAATGAGTGCAAGCTCGACGTTCGGGCATTGTTTCAGCGCTTCGATGGCGACATCGCGTCGGCTCGCCGAGGTGATCAGGGCACGGGACTCGCTGTTGTTGACGATGAACGCCACCTCGTCAGCCGTCAGGTAGGAGTTGATGCACGTGTAATAGAGGCCTGAACGCTCGCCTGCGGCGCACGTCTCGACGTAGGTGGCATTGTTCTCCATGAAGATGGCGTAGTGATCGAGGCGTCGGAGGCCAGCGGCCCGGAGCGTGTGGGCGAGTTGGTTGGCTCGCCCATCTAGCTCGGCGTACGTGATGGTTTCTCCGGACGTGGCCATGATGATGGCTGGCTTGTCTGGTGTGTCAACGGCGTGGTTTGCGGTGTACATGATGAGGCCCTTTCTTGTCGACACGTTGTCGCATCGGTCGGGGCTTCGCAAGTGCTGCGGTTTGGCTCGGTTGCCATTGTGGTGCGTAAGGTGCTCCGATGACGTTGCCGGAGATCGACTACGAACCAGTAGCCGCAACGCCACGCTACGGCCCGCCAATCGGCGGGGTCGATCCCGACCAGTCCAAGGGCTGGCTCCGGCGGGTCCTGCCAATCGTGCTGGCCCGACCAGTGTTGTTCTTCGGTCCGATTCTGCTCGCCCTCGTGGCCATGATGTTGCAGGTCGTGCGCTACCGGCGGTGATTCGCTCGGCGATCGATAACGCGCTCGTCGGTCAAACCGAATCGATCGGGCGATATGTCGTCATCGTGCTCATTCTGGGCGGCGTTCGGGCCTTACTCGTCTTTGTCTACCGCTATGGCCTCTACAGCAATGCGTTCCGGATCGATAGCGACCTTCGTACCACGCTCTATCGACACCTCACGAGCTTGTCGTTCTCGTTCTACGACAAGACGCAGTCGGGTCAGATCATCTCGCGAGCCAACTCTGACATCAGATCGGTCCAGCTGTTCCTGACCTTTGGGCCGCTGATGGGCATCACGATGTCGATGTTCATCGTCGCCTTCAGCTTCATGCTGACCATCAATGTGGGGCTTGCCT
Organism: Acidimicrobiales bacterium; assembly: GCA_041394345.1. Lineage (GTDB taxonomy): Bacteria > Actinomycetota > Acidimicrobiia > Acidimicrobiales > SZUA-35 > JBBKWJ01. The sequence goes on from JAWKIN010000015.1 coordinate 44,876, forward strand.
TTGTTGCTGTCTCACCACTGCCCGGGGTGTTTTTCCTGGGGGCTCGCCTGCGAAACGAAATCTTCCCCCTGTCGTGGATTACCCAGGGCCGAGTGGCCGATGTCGCCACCATTGTCGACGAAAACATCAATGGCGTCCGAGTGATTCGATCGTTCGCGGCCGAGGAGGATCAGATCCGGGCCATTGCGAGGGCGGCGACCTCGCTCCGCTGGTCGGCCCTTCGTACGGTCCGGGCGCAAGCCAACTACAACCCTGTCATCGAGAACCTGCCTCGGGTTGGACAACTACTCGTGCTTCTCTACGGCGGCTGGCTCACCATCGAGGGCCAACTCACCCCGGGAACGCTCTTCGCCTTTCTCACCTATGTCGCCATGCTGCAGGCCCCATTTCGCATGCTCGGCTTCTTCCTCATGATGAGCCAGCGGGCAAAGGCGTCGGCCGAGCGGATCTACGAGGTCCTCGACGAAATGCCGACGGTCGTCGATCGTCCGGGAGCCGCCGACCTGGTTGCGAGCGCGGGCGAGGTTGTTTTTGACGATGTCACGTTCGGCTATGGCACCGCCGAGCCAATCCTCAATGGGTTTTCGATGCGGGTCGAGGCGGGGGAGACGGTTGCCATCGTCGGTCGAACCGGGAGCGGCAAGTCGACGATCGGCCGACTACTTCCCCGCTTCTACGACGTCGATGGTGGCGCCATTCGTATCGACGGGAACGACGTTCGAGATGTGTCTTTGCGCAGCCTTCGTCACACCGTTGGGGCCGTTGCCGATGACCCGTTCCTTTTTTCTGTCAGCCTGGCCGACAATATTGCGTATGGTCGCCCTGGGGCGCCGATCGAAGACATCGAGCGTGCCGCCCAAGCGGCACAAGCCGACGGCTTCATTACCGATCTGGCTGGTGGCTACGACGAGGTCGTAGGCGAGCGGGGGTACACCCTCTCTGGCGGGCAACGGCAGCGAATCGCGATTGCTCGGGCTCTGCTGGCCGACCCGGCGGTGCTCATCCTGGACGACGCCACGAGTGCGATCGATGTCCACGTCGAGGAGCGAATTCATCATGCGCTGGCCGACCGGCTGGCCAGTCGGACGGTCATTATCATTGCGCATCGCCTCTCGACGATCGCGCTGGCCGACCGGGTGGTCCTCCTGGAAGGGGGCAAGGCGGCGGCCACAGGAACTCACGACGAACTGATGGCGTCCGAGCCCCGCTACCGCGACGTTCTCGACTCGACCATCGACCATGGAATGGCCCTCGAGAACGAGGTCGAACCGTCGTGAGTTTCGGGCCACCAGCAGGATCGCCCTTCGGCGGGCCATCGAGTAGTGCGACATCGGCAGCATCAGGCTTGCCTTTCGCAGGCGTGCCGACGGAACTCGCCGACAAGGCCAAGAAGATCCTCGACAAGGAGCCGGTTCATCCAGCCCGTCCGGTGGCGTTCTCGCAGACCGACTTCGAGCGGGAGCCGTTCACGCTTCGCTCGTTCCTGGCCCCCAAGCGAACCCAGATGGTGATCGCAATCATCTTGGTTGTACTCGAAACCGTTGCGCTCCAGGCCGGGCCTCCTGACCCAGATCGGCGTCGACCGCGCGATCCTGCCCGCCAACAAACGCCTACTCGTGATCGTGAGCGCCACCTGATTTCGGCCTCATCGTTCTCAATGCGGTGCTGGCCCGCGTCCGCATCCTCTTCACCTGGCGTCTCGGTGAAGACTTGATGCTCGACCTCCGCGTGCGCGTCTTCAGTCACATGCAACGACAGAGCCTCGATTTCTTCACGGGCGAGAAGTCAGGGCGGTTGCTAACCCGCATGACGAGCGACATCGACGCGCTCAGTGCGCTTTTCCAGGACGGTCTCGTCAACCTATTCGTCCAGGCGTTGACCTTGGTCATCATCACCGGTGTCTTGGTCGTGCTCAACCCGACGCTGGCGGCGATCACCCTACTTGTCGTCCTCCCCGCCATGGGGTTGCTCACCCGATGGTTCAAGAGTCGTTCTGAGTACGGCTACGCGCAGGTCCGCGACCGGATCGCGGAAGTGCTCGCCGATTTGGCGGAAAGCCTTGCTGGCATCCGCGTCATTGCTGCCTACAACCGCCGCTCGCACAACATCATCGTTCACGACAATGTGGTTGGCGACTACCGAGAGGCCAACTTCTACGCGTCCAGGGTGGGGGCCATCTACGGCCCGGGAAGCGAGTTCGTTGGTGTCGTCGGACAGGCGGCGCTCCTGCTCATTGGTGGCCGGATGGTGGTCAATGGCACGTTGAGTGTTGGTGAACTCTTCGCGTTCCTTCTCTACCTCACCAATTTCTTCGCGCCGATCCAGCAGCTGGTGCAGCTCTACACCTCGTATCAGCAGGGTCAGGCGGCGGTGCATAAGATTCGCGATCTTCTGGCGATCGAACCGTCGGTCGTGGAGTCGACCACGGCCAGCGAACTGCTACCGATCGATGGCCGGATCGAGTTCGATCGGGTGGTCTTTGGCTATAGCCCCGAGATTCCGGTCCTGCACGATGTGTCCTTCGTCGTCGAGCCGTGGAAGGCCTATTGCCGTCGTCGGACCAACCGGCGCCGGTAAGTCGACGGTGGCCAAGCTCGTGACTCGCTTCTACGACCCCAGTCGTGGAGCAGTCATGATCGACATGGTCATGATCTCCGCTCGGTCACGCTCGCGTCGCTCCGGCGCCAGGTTGGGGTGGTGCCGCAGGAGCCGTTCCTCTTCCACGGCAGCATTCGCGACAATGTCGTTTTTGCCAAACCCGACGCAACCGATGAGGAAGTGCTCGACGTCTGCATCACGGTTGGGCTCGGCGACCTGATCGATCGGCATCCCGATGGGATCAACGCGATGATTCATGAACGCGGCTCGTCACTGTCGTCCGGCGAGCGGCAGCTGTTGGCGTTGGCCCGAGCGTTCATGTCGCGGCCGCGGGTTCTCTTGCTCGACGAAGCAACGTCAAACCTCGACCTGCAGAGCGAGACCATGATCGAGCGGGCGCTCGATGTCGTACTCGATGGGCGAACTGCGATCATTATCGCCCACCGCCTAGCGACGGCCGAGCGAGCTGACCGCATCGCCGTTGTCGATGAAGGGCAGCCTCAACATCGAGTTCGCGCACCCAGCAAGAACTGCTTTGTCAAAACGGGTATTCTGCGTCTATGTATACGTCCTGGCAATCGAGCCTGTCGGCACCTGGCGATCGTTCATCGTGATCTTCGACCGCACCACGCGCTGTGGTGGTGCGCAACCAGACGTCGCCGTACGCGGAACCTCCTCGCGGCCGCTGGCATCGTCGGACCGGACGGCACCCCAATCTCGGAAGCGTTGACCTTCGGGTGCACCGGGGGAATCGGCTTTTGTACGGCGTGTTTGTGTACGGCGACCAGCCGACCATGACCATCGTGGGGCGGAACATGTCGATGCCAGACTCGCTCGTGGCCCCCGTGGCTCGACGGCTCGGGATCGACGCTGACGTGACAACCACGACGGGGAGCAAGCTGGCCAAGAAGCAACTCGACGCAGCTGGTGGCCGACGGACAGCGTTCGCTGGTCCATGTCGTGCCGATACCGCCGCATCAGTGCCTCTCGGCGGTGCGCCGGCGCTCGTTGGTGTGGTCGGCGTCGACGGCGACGAACTCTTGATCGACGATCGGGCATCGACGCCTCGGTCGGGCTGGGCGGGCCCACCGACGCGGCGCGGACCGCCAGTCGGGTGGCGAAACAATTCGATGATCACGGTGCGGTCCGGTCAGAGCGTCAGGTGGGAGGAGGTAGTGCCGAACATCGTGGCGGAGGGCATCAAGGGCTACAACACGCCAGCTGGTACCCCAGTTTGCCGCCAACGTCGGCTTGGCTGGCCTGGCCAGTTCGAGAACGTGCTGAAGGCCCGTCGCGTCGAAGGCGTGGGTCACCGTCTTCAACACCAGTGCAAAGGCTGCGTTTGGGTTGACCCGACTCGTCGATCGGTGTGACCTACGACTATGCCTCGGCCGGCAACTCTCGGCTGCTCTACGCCGACTTTCGACGAGGTGGCCCCGATGGTCTCGGGCGCAGCCGAGGCAGCCGAAACCTTTCGGAGGGCGGCTGCGCAGTGGACTGAGGTCACGCTCATCGCTCGGCGCGCCGACCCAGCCGTCGAGGCGGCATGTGCGTGTTCGGATCGACTCGACGTGTTGTTGCGCTTCGGGCGATGGCGACCGGTCGGCCATGCCTTCGCAGTCGCCAACGAAAAGCAGGAGCACATCGCACGATGTTCGATCAGCCCGGAGGCGGCGGCCGACGTCTACGCCGAACTCGCTCAGCGCGGCGTTGGCGACATTGCTGCGATCGAGGCGACAGGACTGGCGACGATCTCCCAGGAATGACGGGGCCCCCTTTGTGCTGGCTGTTGCTAGCACTCACGTAGGGCCTCCGTTGTCGACAGAATCCTGTCGGTCGTGCGTTGGGGTGAGGCCCGGGAACCGGACTCCAAACTGCGGGGCCGAAGCGCCGCCTGAGCGAGCTGTTCGGGGGCGTTCGCCCGTTGCATCGGCACCATCTTCGGTCCCGATGACCGGGCGTCAAGGGGGCTGAAGAATTACTAATTGTCCCCAGAGTTTGTGAGTTGTCCACCTTCTGTCCACAGATGAACCCCCAGAAAGGCGGCGGGTTCAGTCTGATCAGTGGAGGTGATCGTGTCCGTGATCGTCGATGAGGAGTAGGTCATCAGTGTGATCGTGGTCGCCGTGGCGACCGAGGACCCGCTCGCCGAACGTGGTACGGAGCAGGTCGGGAACAAGAACCTCGTCGGGTGAACCAATCGCTACGAGGTGCGATGCGAGGAGGGCCACCTGATCGCAATGGCGGGCCTCGTCGAGATTGTGGGTCGTCATGACGACGGCGGTGCCCCGGGTCGTTTCGTCGTCGATCAGGTCGAGGATCCGATTCTGACTCGGGATATCGAGGCCCGTGATTGGTTCGTCGAGCAGGAGGAGCGGCGCGGTTGGGCGATGGCCTGAGCAACGAGGACACGTTGGCGTTGCCCACCGCTCAAATCGCTGAACTGTCGGTCGAGCAGGTCGTCGACCTCCAGCCGCTTCGCCAGCCGGCCAGTGCGGCGATCAGATGCGGTTGTTCGGCCGACGAGTCGGTGGTGTGGGAATCGGCCCATCGAGAGCACTTCGCCCGCCGTGATCAGGCATCCAGCGACCTGATCGTGATGACTGAGTACATAGGCAGCACGAGGGAGCTGGCGATGGTGTGACCGGAGCCGCGGACGGCTTGGCCAGACCGGCGAGCACATTGAGAAGGGTCGTCTTGCCGCTGCCATTGGCGCCAACGAGGGCGATGGACCTACCCGCGCCCACCACAATCGAGACGTTGTCGAGCGCATGTTTGGCGTTGTACGAAACGGTGATGTTCTCGAGTCGTGCGATCGACTGGGCTGGCATCGGACATGCGGCGCTTATCATGCCAGCGCCGGGGGATGACCAAACTGGTGCGGCGGCGTCGATCGCCCGGAGCCGTTCGATGACCGGCGCAAACGCATCGATCTCGCGAACGCTGAAGTAGCTGATGCCCCAGCGGGAGCGGGCCGACACCATGGTCGCCGCAATCTCGTCCGGCGAGCCGATGGCGAGAAACGGTGTCTCGCGGGCCGTCGCGAGCTCGAGGCCGTCGATCTGATCGACAATTGTCGCCAGCGCAAGCTCGCGGTCGTCAGCAGATCTGAACTACTTGCACCAGGGCGTTGAGCTCGGGCAACACATCGGGCGCGTTCGCCCGCAGAATCTCGAACTCCGCATCGAGGCGCTCGGCGTCCCAGTGAACAGCGTGAGTGTGGCCATCAGGCAGTGTCGGGCCGAGACCCGTCAAGCCAACGATGTCGGCAAATCGAGCAGAGTGGACGCGAGCGGTTTGTCCGGAGGCCGCAACCAGGAGGAGGCACATGGGTGCCGTGTGGCTGCTGGAGCCTCACGGCGTCCAATTGGTAGAAGTCGCCGTCGAACGAGGTTGGTTGGCCCGACAACAAGGACCGCAGGATCTCGACCGATTCGCGTAATCGTGCCTTTCTCACCCGACCCGAGTCGAACGCGAGCCCTCGAGCGGCGTACTCGGGTGCCGAGTGCCCCGCCCCGATGCCAAGCTCGATCCGACCGCCCGTCAGTTGATCGATCGCCAAGACGTCGCGGGCAAGTTCGACGGGGTGCCGCAGATCGTTGTTGATGACCAGCGGGCAGACCCGAAGCGTGGTCGTGGCCAAGGCAGCGGCAAGCAAGGGAGGTAACGGCGGCCAGCCGTCGCCGATGTGGTCGGCGGTGCTGAACACATCAAACCCCGCTGCTTCTGCCTTGATCGCCGCCTCGACGAGCTCCGCCGCCGACGTGCCTCGAAACTGGTAGCCAAAGCGAAAGGGGCGCATCTCGGGACCATAGCCGCCCTCACTGGCTCGTGGTTGTGAGCCGATAGCCTCCGACCATGGCCTCAACGCTCGAAGCAGCAGCAATATGAGCGCTGCCGGGCCTCGAGCCCTTCTGGATCGCCGAGCTCGACGCTCGGCCAACGACCCAAGCTCGAGTCGGCCGGCGTTGTTCGGTTCCGGCCCAAGCTCCGCGAGCTCTATCTGGCCAATGTCCAATTGCGCACGGCCTCCTGAGTGCTGCTCCGCCTCGGTACCTTCCGGGCCACCGACTTCCCCATCTCGAAGAGCGGGCGCGGAGATCGACTGGTCCGAATCTCTGCCCGATGGCATCGCTTCGTCGTTCCGGGTGTCCACATCGAAGAGTGCGCTCTATCACTGGAGGCGATTGCCGAGCGGTTGCACAATGTCGCCGGCCTGGCCGCGCTCACCTGCCAGCAGGTGCAGCCCTTTGTCGTACGCTTCTTTAACGACGTGGCTACAACGTCAGCGTCGATTGCAGCGGATCCCGCTCAATCATCGGCCGTGGCGGCAATCAATCGGCGTCGCCGATCCGGCCCACGATGGCCACCGCAATGCTGCTTGGCTCTGGTTGGGACGGAACCACCTCGCTCGCTGATCCGTTTTGTGGCTCGGGCACGATTGCCATTGAGGCGGCGCTGTTGGCCTGCGGGGTATGGCGCCAGGCGGCGATCGACACTACGCATTCGAAGACTGGACCAGCTTCCAACCAGGCACACGTCGCAAGTGCCGGCAAGGGGGCCTGGTCGGTCGTGAAACCGTTGAGCGATATCACTATTGAGGCGACCGATCACGATGACGCGCACATCGCCATCACGAAAGAAACGCCGATCGGGCCGGGGTGCTCGACGACCTCGTCATCGAGCAGCGGTCGATTTCCATATGACTCCGTCGGGTGTTGCCGGCCTCGTCGTGACGAACTCCCCTACGGCAAGCGAGTCGGCGACGGCGATATGCGCGACTTCTAGAAGTTCGGTGCCGCTGTTCGTGAACGCCGCCCGTCGTGGGGGCTCACGATGGTGGCCTCAGACAGATGAAGCTGGGCTCGCCACGCCGAGCCGGCGCTCTGAGCTGATCTCCTCGTTTGGTCATGGTGGCATCAAGGTGCAGGTGCTACACCGGCCTGGCAATTCAGCCGGCGGGCGACAGCGTCGCCGTTGTCGTTGGACCAACGAGCTCCAGATCGTCGCCGTTGAGCCGGAAGGACGTCACCCCTTCGAGGGCGGCGGGATCACCGCGCCGTTCACCTGGCGTGCCGCAGCGCACTCCGAAGGTGACCGGCCAGGAATGGTGAAGCCAGCGAAGGCCGGGTCGGCGGCGGTACTGGGCGTAATTGAGCAAGGAACGTGCCCGCAGCCCGCCGTGCCCGAGGGTGAAGGTCGAGACGTCGAGATCGACAACGGCGGTCGCATCGATATCGGGTGTCGCCGATTGTCCGTCAACGCTATAGGCGGTGACAAACCAGGTGCCGTCGGCTGCGGCCAGCGTAAGCCCGTCGGCGGCGCTGACCGGCGGGCCAGTACCGACATCGGACCCAGACTCGCCGCAGGCAGTCAGGCCCGCGGCGACAACGGCAAGGGCAGGAAGGCAACGAAGTCGCACCAGGCGACGCTATCGCGTGGCGGCGTCGACGTAATTCAACAAATTGTTTATACTGTCGGACTACTCATTGTTGGTCAGGGTGGCTATGCCGAAGTCAGTCAATATCCCACTATTCCCATCGCCTTTGACGATGAGCTTGCTGCGACGGAGCCGCTCACCTCGCCAGAACTCGCGATGGCGTTCTCGCGCCCGGCTGGCCGAACGCAATATCGCCTCTGATGGCGGACCATTCGCGGCCGCCGTCATCGACGAGGCCGGCGCCATCGTTGCCGCTGGCGTCAATCGCGGTCGCCGCCTCGGCCCCGATTGCGCACGCCGAGATCGTGGCCATCGCTGCGTAGCCGGCAGGCCGCCGACGTGGACCTCGCGCTGCTCGATCGGCCAACTCACGCTTGTCACCACGACCGAGCCGTGTGCGATGCGTCTGGGTGCCGCCGTGGGCGGGTACGGCGAATTGTCATCGGCGCCCGTGACAGCGATCGCTCGGTCCGCTGGGTTTGACGAGGGCAACAAGCCTGCCGACTGGATTGCCCACCTTGAGAGGATCGGCATCTCAGTGGTGCGCGACGTTCTTCGTTCCGACGCAGCCGAAGTACTGTCGCGCTATGCCGCAAGTGGCGGCAAGATCTACAACGGAGCCCAAGATGCATGAGGTCCAGCTGCCGGCGACCGCCGTGCCCCGATACATTGCCCCCGCTTTCAATCGAAGACACCTCAACCTTCTCGCCCAACACCGCGAGCGGGCTCGAATTATTGCGGGCGGTACCGACCTTCTGCTCGAACCGACCGGCATCGCCACGACATCGACGTACTCATCGACGTGACCCGCATCGAGGGTCTCGATGCCATCCTCCACGACGGGCGCCGACTCCATATCGGCCCAACGGCGACCCACAACCAATGCGTCGCCAACGCCGACCTCGTCACTCATGCGCTGCCGCTGGTGCAAGCCTGCTGGGAGGTGGCGTCGCCCGCACTTCGGAATCGAGCGACCGTGGTCGGCAACATGGTGACCGCAGCCCGGCCAACGACACGATTTCAGCGCTGTCGGTTCTGGACTGTCAGGTCACGGCCATGTCGACGAGGCCGACGCACCATCGCCTTGGCCGACTTCTACACCGGCGTGCGAACGACCGTGCTGGCCGACGAGATGTCACGGGTATCTCGATCGAGCCGGTTCCCACCGATGCCGAGCCGTGTTCAAAGCTCGGCCTCCGGCGGGGCGGCGCTACTTCGGCTTCGCGCATCTGGCGGCGTGGTGCCGGCTTGACGTACATGGTGTCGAAGTCAGCTCGCGCTTCGGCAGCGTCGCCCCAACAATTGTCCGGTGCCGCAGTAGAAGACTCGCTGGTCGGGCTTCGGCTTGACGCCGCCACAATCGCCGCTGCGGGCGATGCGGCACAGGCTGCCGTCAGGCCAATCGACGATCTGCGAGCCGACGCGGAGTACCGATCCGAGCAAGTGGCCACAATGGTCCGACGCGCGCTGCACGCCCTCGCCGCCGGCGTGCAGGCCGATGCGTTCCCGACAAGCCCGCCATTTCTGGGTGGCCCCGCTGTCGTTTCGCCGACGGCGGTGCGAGACGTGGTCGACGGCGACGCCATCACCGCAACAGTCAACGGATCGTCCGCAACTGCGCCTGCGGGGGCAAGCGAGACGATGCTCGACTGGCTACGAGAAGGCGTTGGCCTCACTGGCACCAAAGAAGGTTGCGCCGAGGGCGAATGTGGAGCCTGCACGGTGTGTCCGACGGCACGTCGGTGCTCAGCTGTCTGGGTACCTGCCCATCGGGCCGACGGCTGGGTGACGAAGTCGTTACGATTGAAGGTTTGGGCGAGTCCACCGTGAGGTGTTTCACCCACTCCAACAGTCATTTGTCGACCAAGCCGCTTGTCCAGTGCGGCTACTGCATCCCTGGCTTCCTTATGGCGGGAGCGGCGTTCCAACGTGAGTGTCCGGAGCCGAGTCGCCGACAACTCCAGCTCGGCCTGTCTGGCAACCCTGCCGCTGTACCGGTTACGTCAAGATTGAAGAGGCGTTCGATGGCATTCGGCGCAAGTCCCCATCGCATCGATGCGGCCGCGAAGACGACCGGCGAAGCCGCCTATGCCGGCGACAAGTTTCCTGACGGCGTGCTGTATGGGCGGGTCGTGTTTACCGACCAACCTCACGCTCGCATTCGTTCACTCGACACGACGGCGGCGTGCCCTGCCCGGCGTCCACCTCGTCCTCACGGCTGCCGACGTGCCGGTCAACGAGTATGGCTCCCAACATGTTCATCGAAGCCGGTGATGATTGGGCCAGAGTCGACGGCCGCAGCATCGGTGCCCCACGACGTCTCGCGGAAGCCGACCATCTGCGTTCGTGGTTGCCGAAACTGGCCATCGCCACGGAGGCCGCCCAACTCATCACGGCCGAGTGGGAGCAGCTCGGCGTCGTCGGTGACATCGACGACGCGTTGGCTCCCGACGCACCGCTTATTCACCCCGAGAACGGTCTCGACACCAACGCCTACTACCACATCGTTATTCGCAAGGACGACGTCACCAAGGCGTTCGCCGACGCCGCCGTTGTGATCGAGGGAACCTACGAGCTGCCGTATCAAGAACACGCCTACTTGCAGCCGGAGGCGGCGCTTGGCTACGTCGACGACGCCGGCCGCATTACGGTTGAGATCGCGGGCCAGTGGACACACGAAGACCAGGAGCAGATCGCCCACGCGCTCGATCTGGCACCCGACCAGGTCAGAGTGATCTACCCGGCGATCGGCGGCGCGTTTGGCGGTCGCGAAGACATGAGCCTGCAGATCGTGATGGCGCTCGCCGTTTCCGAGTTGGCGAAGCGAGGCATCGATCGACCAGTCCGGAGCCAATGGACCCGTGAAGAGTCGATCGTGGGGCCTCACAAGCGGCATCGAGGTCGGGTGACGGCCCGTTTGGCCGCCTCGGCCGACGGCAAGATCCTCGGGGTCGAGGCCGACGCCTATCTCGATGCCGGCGCCTACAACTACACGTCCAACAAGGTGCTCGGCAACCTGCACCTGACCGTGGCTGGGGCCTACGAGGTGCCAGCCGCCCGCATCGATAGCTACGCCGTCTACACCACGACCGTGCCGGGCGGAGCGTTCCGTGGCTTTGGCGGCCCGCAGGGTTGCTTTGTGGCCGAGACCCAGATGAACCGGCTCGCCGATGCGCTCGGTATCGATCCGGTCGAGATACGGCGTCGCAACACCCTGCGGGAGGGCTCAATCGGCATTACCTCCACACCCCTACCGGCCGGTGTCAGCATGCCCGAAGTAATCGACGCCTGTGCCCAGCAGGCCTCGTGGACAGACCCGGTTGGTCAGCCGGCGGCGATTGCTGCCTTTGCCTCGCTGCCAGCGAGTGGCGCCACCGTTCGGCGGGGCAAGGGATTCGCTTGTACCTACAAAAATGTGGGTTTCTCCTTCGGGTTCCCCGAACGCTCCAACTGCACCATCGTGCTTCACGGCGACGACGAGCCAACCTCAGCTGAAGTGTTCCTCGCTGGTGCCGAGGTTGGTCAGGGTGCTCATACGGCTTTTGTCCAGATGACGGCAGAAGCTACTGGTCTTCCGGTCGAGGCGATCGTGGCGACATTCTCCGACACCGCAACCACGGGCGACTCGGGTTCGGCGTCGGCATCGCGACTGTCGTGGATGACAGGCAACGCCATCATCGGCGCGGCGCACGAGGCCGAGAAAGCCTGGATCGACGGCGATCGACCAGCGTCAGGATCGTTCCGCTACACGCCACCACCAACCGGCCGCTCGACCCCAACGGTGCACCATCGACGCCCAACTTTTCCTACGGCTACGTCGCTGAGGCGGTCGATCTGTCCGTCGACATCGAGACGGGGCACATCGTTGTGCATGAGGTTGTTTGCGCCGTTGACGTGGGGCGCGTGATCAATCCGCAGCTCGCAACCGGGCAAGTTGAGGGCGATCGTTCAGGCGCACGGGTATGCGCTCTCCGAGCAGCTCGTCGTCAAAGACGGCCGGGTGCTCAACCCACGGTTCAGTGGCTACCTCATCCCCGGCATCGGCGATGTCCCCGAGTCGATCCGGTCGGTCTTGCTCGAACACCCCGATCCCATTGGGCCATTCGGTGTCCGAGGTATGGCCGAAATGCCACTCATGCCCTACGCCCCCGCCGTTGTTGCCGCGCTCCACGACGCAACCGGTGTTTGGTTCCATTCCTTCCCACTCCCGCCCGCCCGAGTACGGGCCCAACTAAGGAAGCCCAGTCGTGACTGACGCCGCAAGCCTCGCAGACGAACCACTACGCCGATGGCGATGTCGGTGCTGCTCGATCGCATCAGGCACGAGTGGGCGTCTCGGCAACGCATTTCGACCTCCCTACCGCACGGTTCTACAACGTCGAGGAGGGCCCCGATCTGTCGACGATGTTCCTTGGTCGACCGATCGCAACCCCAGTCGGTCCACCAGCCAAGGACCTACCCAGCTCGCCCAAAACATCGTGCTGGCTTGGCTCGGTGGGGCTGAATCTTCGAGCTCAAGACGGTCCAGGTCATTGATGATCTCGTGATCAACCGGCCGTGCATCGACATGGAAACGATTGGCTTCAACACCGAGTGGAGTCAGGAGCTTCGCGCACCCCAATCGCTCGAAGAGTACGTCAAGGCCTGGATGCTGCTCGACATCCTTCGCCGGGAGCCACTCACGCCGTTTCTGGGAGCCGATCCCGGTCCCCATGTTTTCGACCTTTCGGTTGGCTACGACCTTGATGGCATCAAGTCCGAGAAGGTCGCGGCGTTCATGCGGCATGAGCGATGCGACGCCTGTCATCGACTCCCTGCGCCGTGACCTCACCGGCGAATGGGCTCAGTTTGCCGATCTCGCTTCGACCCCAAGATGTCAGACACCTGACCCTGTCGACGTTCCACGGATGCCCGCCCGAGCAGATTGAGCTCATCACCAAGCATCTGATCACCGAGCACGACCTCAACGTCATCGTCAAACTCAATCCGACATTGCTCGGCTATGAGCGGGTTGGTTCCATCCTTCACGAGACGCTCGGCTACCACGAGCTCGAACTCGATCCGGCGGCGTTTGACGCCGATCTCCAGTTCAATCGGGGAGTCGAGTTGATTGGCCGGGCTGCAAGAGTTCGCAAAGGAACACGGCAAAGAATTCGGCATCAAGCTGACCAACACCATGATCGTCAACAATCACAAGGGATTCCTGGGTGACGACACGATGTATAGGTCTGGCCCACCGCTCCACGTGCTGGCGATGACGGTGTTGTCGAACTCAACCGGGCCCTGCCCGGGCTGCTCGAGTCGATGGCAATTCGCCCGACACCGCACCGATCCAGGTCAGCTGGTCAGCGGGCATCGACAAGACCAACGTCGCCTCGACGCTCGGCCTCGGTATTGTGCCGACCACCATCTGCTCCGACCTGCTCAAGCCGGGTGGCTATGGTCGCCTCGCCCCACTGCTCAAGCAGTTGGGTAACGACGTCACGAGCAGTGGCCATGGCAGCCTCCGTGACTACGTCGCCGCCACCAGCCCAGGCGCCGTCGACGCCTACGTTGCCACGCTCTATGCCCCCGATACCAATGGGGCGTACACCCGAGACGGCACATCCAAGCTCCTCGCAAGGTCGATCACGAGCTCGAGATGTGGGGGTGCGTGGCCTGTAACTTCTGTGTGACCGTGTGTCCAAACGACGCTTTTCTCAAGCTGCCGAGCCCCGCATCGTGGGGAAACCGTTGGGAATACGTGGTTCTCGCTGAGTCCTGTAACGAATGTGGCAACTGCATGGTGTTCTGCCCTGAGGACGGGGATCCGGCGCAGATCGACCAAGCTCTACCTCACAGGTATCGATTCGAGACCGCCACGGGCCCTGCGTTCCTCATCGGGTCGGGTGACGATGCAGGTGACGAGGGCCGCCGATCAGGTCGCCCATCAGGTGGCCAAGGTGATTGAGGTACTTGGCGGTGTCGACGGTCTGCCGGTTCGTCCGGCGGCACACTAGAACGACGGCGCCACACCCGACCAGAAAACGCCGATGGCCCGGGACACTGTCCCGGGCATCAATGGTTTACGGTCGGGTGTTCGTTACTCGAACGAACCCGGCTGACTCGAACTCGTGAGGCACCGATCTGGACCAGCGCCAGCAGGGCGACGCCAACGCCGAGCAAGGCAAAGCCGGTGGATGCGACGAGGTAGGTGGTCGATGAACCGGTCACCGGCAGGGTCGCCGTTGGGCCGAGGGGCGCAGGGGCGGTGGTGGCCGGTGCTGTTGGGCACGGGTCGCCGTCGGAGCCAGCGCCATCGCCGCCTGAGCCGCCACCCGCCGCTGGATCACAGGCGTTGGTAACAACGGCTGGACCAAGTGGTGCAGGAGCCGTCGTTGTGGTCGCCCCTTCGCCACAGTCATCGCTTCCGCCGGTGGTGTCGCCGCCGGTGGGATTGGTCGGATCACAGGGGCGGGTGATAACGGTACCTTCCACGGTTGGGTCCGTTGGCCCCGAGTCGTGGGTCGTGGTCGGCGGAGCCGGGCATCGCAGATCAGGGGTGATGTCGAAGGCCCCGCTGGAAACACCGTCCGGTCCAGTCGGACGAACACCTCGATGACCTCACCGAGAATGAGATGGCCTTCGATCTCGTGGCTCGTCGCCTTGGGCCGATTCGACATTAATGATTTCGACCGACGTGTCACCCGAGGTGATAATCATGTCGTTGTTTGGATGTTCCGACTCGTTGTTGTCGGTAACCCCTTCGCCAACACAGACCCAGCCAACGAATTCGGCGGGAACTTCAGCGGTCTCAAATGGATACACGCGGCCTTCGACGCCGTAGACGATCTTGTCGACGGGGATGGTGATGACCTCGGCCGCATGAGCCGGGATGGCGAGTACGGTTGCAATCGCGAAAGCGCTGATTGACAGCGCAGCGAGCTTCTTCATGGATTCCTCCACCTGGTAGGCCTGAGGGAACAGGATGGCCGCTGCCCGCGGCACTCGGGACATCTTAGCGAGTCGGGGCCAATGTGTCGGCTTCGTCGAAAACTGTCGGCCGACCACGACAAACGTCGATGGCCTGCTGGCCTCGTTGATCAGCGACTGCCTACTGAAGGAGCCCGGTGAGACCCGATGTCCGCTCGACCCGCCGATTGATAGCGCCGGCCAGCGAACGCCGTGATGCGACGATGACAACCCGCTCCTTGGCGCGGGTCACACCGGTGTAGAGCAGTTCGCGACTCATTATCGGCGACGGGACTGACGGCAGCGACACGATCACGGCGGGAAATTCTGAACCCTGGCTCTTGTGGATGGTCATCGACCACCAGGTCTCAACCGCTCGAAGGCGTACGACGGGGAGGTAGCGAACACCGCCGGCACCCTGGTCGGCAAGGGCAAGTGAGCGGACGTCGTGATGGTCGACCACCACGCCGACGTCGCCGTTGAACACCCGCTGGACCGGGTCGTTTTGGGTGACGAGTAGAGGCCGACCGACATACCACGGGTTGTAGAGATCGGAGCGAGCCAGGCTGTCGGCACTGCGGGCGAAGATCTGATCGGCCCACCACTGGACGCCAAGCGGTCCCTCGCGGGTAGCCGCCAGGACCTTCACCGCGCTTGCGGCCAGCAGGGCCTGCGCATCATCGCCTCGCTTCGCCGCATCGATGACGGCGGTGGCGGCGGCGCCGGTGAGCTCGAGAAGGTGGGCAATGGCGTCGTGGTCGGCCGGGTCGACCAGGACGGCATCGGGATACGCGGGGTCGTCGATGACGGCGAGAGCGGCGTCGACGTCGCCGCGGCGGATGGCCCCGGCTAGGTGGGCGATGCCGGAGTCGGCCCCAAAACGGTGCACCCTATCGAGGGCCACCGTATGGGCTCGCACGATGCTGTCGGGGAGGTCGGATGAGTCAATGAGGTCACCGAGCACCGCACCGGCTTCGACGCTTGCCAGCTGATACGGATCGCCAACGAGGACAACGCGCGCGTCGGCCCGGAGGGCATCGAGCAAGCGAGCCATGAGGGGCAACGACACCATTGATGACTCGTCGACCACGACGACGTCGTGGGGGAGGGGGTTCTGTCGATCGTGGAGGAATCGGTTGTCCCCCGCAGGGCCAAGCAGCCGATGGATCGTGGTTGCCTCAATCGTGCTGAGGGTGCGGTAGACCTCGGGGATGAGGTCGAGATCGTTGAGTTCGCCTCGTATCGCCTCGGTCATGCGCGATGCCGCCTTGCCGGTCGGTGCCGCCAGACCGACGCTCAGCATGGCCCCCGTGGACGCCGCGTCGCTCAACATGGCGGCCAGGAGTCGGGCGACGGTCCTGGTCTTGCCGGTGCCGGGACCGCCAGCAATGACGGCCAGATTGCTGGCGAGCGCCACCCGGGCTGCTTGACGCTGTTTGTCGTCTGGGTCGTCGGGGAAGAACTGGTTGAGGAGGGCGTCGTCGACAGAGCGGGGCGGGCCGGTTCGCCGGCGAAGCTGATGGGCGACGAGTTGCTCGTAACGCGCATATCGATCGAGGTACACGCGCGAACCCTCGATGGCGAGCGGTCGGCGGCGGAGGAGCGAGTGAGCGTTGTCGGCCGATAGCGGGCGCACGAGCGGGCTCGACTCGATGCTCTGTTGCCAATCGCTTGGCTCGGGCCAGGGGAGGACCACCGTTGGGTCGTCGACGGGCGGAGCGATAGCGATGGTGGCGAGGTCGACACACACATGGCCCCACAAGGGTGCTCGGACGGCGAAGGCATAGGCGAGCAGCACGTCGCACGGTGTCTCGGGGGCCAAGCGGGCGAGTGCGGCGGTCGCCTGAAGCTCGGTGTTGCCAAGGAGTCCGGCGTCGACAAAAGGACCGAACGCTCGGAGCCGGTCGGGAACGTTGGGGCGGTTCGTCATGCTCGGACTCCATCTAGTAGGTCGCTGAGCTCGACGATGAGCGCCGTTGGCGGTCGCCAGCTGTACACACCGTGGCGCTGGCCAGCAAAGGGTGCATCGACCGCAACCCTGGTGGTGGGCCCAGTCATGCCCCGAACGAAGAGATACGCCATTCCGCCCAGGTGCCGGGCCGGGTCGTAGTCGGCCAGGCGCCATCGGAGATAGCGGTGGAGGGCGACAGAATACAGGAGCCCCTGAAGCGGGTAGTGATGGTGGGCCATGGCGTCGGGGAGGCGCGCAGGGTGGTAGTCGTCCGACGTCGCCTTGGCGCCGAACGTGGTCAGCTTGTTGGTTTTGTAGTCGACCACGATGTAGTCGTCGGTTTCGGGATGGCGCAGTACGGCGTCGATTGAGCCGGTGAGGTGGCCACGCAAGTCGACGGCGAACGCGCCGGCGGCAATGGTGGACGCCCAGGCCCGCAGAGATCGTCGTCGGCCAGGTGGCGAAGGAGGAGCTGTCCAAGCGCCTCGCCGGTGGCGGCCGAATCAGGCTGGCCGAGGCGAAGCTCAAAACCGAGTTCGTCGAGTCGGTGGTGCCGATCGAGAGCCCGTAAGTGCAATATCGCCGAATGGCGCGCCGAGCGGTGTGGTGATCGCGTTGACGATTCCCGCCACGATGATGGCATCGTCGGCCGGCCACGTGGTCGAGCGCCCTTGGTCGGCCACGAGTGCCTGCACCTCGGATTCAAGCGCCGCCGAGCTGAAGTCGACTCGTTCGAAGATCTGGTGAACAAGCGTGCCGAACGCGGCACTGCCAGGAACCTCACCCCACACCAGGTCGCTCGATTCGAAAGGCTCGGTCGATGCCCGACCGTCGCCGAGAAGCTGTTGGACTGGCTCGTCGGCGGTCAACCCGTGCTCTTCGAGAGCGCTTGCTTGCCGGTTGGTGATGAGCGTGAAGGACCAGCGCTCGCCCAGCCGGTCGGGCGGCGATCGAGTTCGCCGAGCACCAAGGGGGCCCGGGTTGTGGCTTGGTCGGCGACATAGCGGTGTGATGGGGCCATGGGATAGCCCGGCATGGCCCGTCACCTCGATGGCGGTGTGGGGCGTGTTGGCCAGCGGCGCCAAGCGTTCGATGACCTCGTCGTCGGTAGGCGCTGCGACCGTTGTCTGCCCAAACAGCGCCGGGTCGATAGTGCCTGAGGCATCGCGGGCAAAGAGCAGATGGGACAGAGGCGACGCCGCGTTTGCCTTGATATTGGCCCACCACACGACGGCGTGGTGCTGGGCCCTGGTCAGGGCCACGTAGGCCAGTCGGCGCCGCTCGGCTCGTCGCTCAAGCGTTGCGGCCTGCCGGGCGGCCTCGGAGCATTTCCCTTGGCGGTGTTCTTCCGGAGGTCGAGTAGTCGCTGCCCGTCGCGGGTGTAGGTGAGCGGCTGCCTCGATTCGCTGGGTCCCTCCAGGTAGAGCTCCGGGCAGAGAACGATGGGAAACTCAAGGCCCTTCGATGAGTGCATGGTCACCACCTGGACAGCATCAGCGTCGGTTTCGACCCGACGCTGGACGGCTTCCGCGTCGGTCTCGTCGTTGTTGGCTGCGAGCTCGTCGAGCAACTCGACGAGGCCGGTTGGGCTGAGGCGGCGAGCGCCGGCCTCGATCTGGAGGATTTCGGCGATGTGGTGCACGTCGGTGAGCGAGCGGTCGCCGTCGGGTCGATCGAGGACGTGCTCGGCTACGGCGCTCTGGTCGGCCACCTGGCTAAAGAAGGCCGTCGTTCCGTGGCGTCGCAGCGTCTCGCTCCATTCGTGCAGCTGCAATTGCACGGCCGCGATTTCTCGGTCGGTCGCTTGGTCTAGATCGGTCGGGCTCATGCCGACGAACCAGCCGATTGCTGCCGCCCGAGCGCGCGGGCCACTTGCTGGCTGTGCGATGGCGGTCAGGAGGCGCCGCCATTGCTGGGCCGCGGGGGAGGCGAAGACGTTGCCGCTCCGCATCACGACAGCGGGAATACCAGCTGCCGCAAGCGAGCGCTGGTAGCTCATCGCTTCGCCGTTGCTGGCAACGAGGACGGCGATGTCCGATGGCCGGACCGGGCGGTGCGTTGCGCCACTCGAAGTGCCCTCATCGGGCAGCGCGTCATCATCGGGCATCGCGTCATCAACGGGCATCGCGTCATCAACGGGTAGAGCGCCGTGGTCGAGCAGTTCGAGCGCCTGGTTGACGAGATCGGATCGCACCAACTGTTTGTCGGGCCCCACAAGCAGGTGCGAACCATTTTTCTGGCGGCCAAAGCCGGACGGCGACGACACACGGATCACGAGTCCCGGCGCCGGTTCGCCCTTACGGAGGAGTCGTTGCGGCTCGTGCTCTGGCGTGGCGAGGACGGGGACGAAGCCGATGTCTGGACCAAATGAAGCTCCGCGGAACAGCGAATCGAACGCCTGGATCACGGCGCCGTTGGACCGCCAATTGACCGGGAGTGAGAACCGTTGCGTGCCCGTGGCGGTGACGGCGCGTAGATACGTATCGATGTTGGCGCCGCGAAATGCGTAGATGGCCTGTTTGGGGTCGCCAACCAAGACGAGCGATGTTGTCGGGTCGGGGGTCTGGGCGAAGATCGAGGCGAAGATGTCCCACTGGACGGGATCGGTGTCTTGGAACTCGTCAATGAGGGCCACGCGGAATCGCCGGCGAAGTGCCTCGCGGGCGCTGCTGGATGGCGTCCCAAGCGCGTCGCGGAGCTGGGTCAGGATGTCGTCGAAGGACATCGTTCCCGATGATCGGCGACGCTGCTGCACGGTCGTGGCGACCGAGGCCACCAGGGAGCCAAGCACGGCGAGTGACCAATCGCCGTCGGCCTCGAGATCGGCCACGGCTGGCTCGACGACGATGCCGGGATTGCCGAGGACCGTGCGGACGTAACTGACCACGTCGTCAACGGTCGGCAGGAGGCCGGCTGCGGGGAAGCCGGCATCGAGCGCCTGCGCTGCGGTTGAGCCGAACCGCACCGAGGCAAGGAGTGGTGGGTTGGCGAGCGCAAGCGACAGGTGGTAATCTGATCGGAAGCACCGCCTCGATCAGATCGGTTGTGTCGTCGACAAGGCGAGCATCGGGATCGCCGGGGAGCGCTAACGCCAAGGGTGGCGAGCACCTGCTGGGCAAGCCATGAACCGTGGTGATTGTCGCCGCGCCAAAGTTTGAGGGCCACCTGGAGGCGCTCGAGCCGTAGGGCCCGGTGGCATCGTCGGTAGTCAGAAGGTGGCGAACAGGTATCGCCGCGCCGCTAGGGTCGGTGAAGGCGCGCATGGCGTCGGCGAGTCTGGCCCGGACCCGATCACGAAGCCTGGCCGCTGCCGCCCGAGTGAAGGTTGCTGACGAGCTGCTGGTCA
Organism: Acidimicrobiales bacterium; assembly: GCA_041394345.1. GTDB lineage: Bacteria > Actinomycetota > Acidimicrobiia > Acidimicrobiales > SZUA-35 > JBBKWJ01. The sequence goes on from JAWKIN010000015.1 coordinate 65,162, forward strand.
ACCGGGATGCCAGCCGGCCCGGCCATCGGACAACGAGACCCGACAGGGTGAACGTCTTGCTGGCGCTTCGCGCTGGCTTCGATGGCCGTGACCCCCACGCAGCAGGGGCCGAACAGGCGAAACGGCGGTGGGAGCGTCGGCATTAAAGTCGACATCGAGGGCTCAGACATGGAGGGCCAGACATCGATCCCTCCCACGGTTGACGCCCGGACGGTGTCCCAGAGCACGGCTGCGTACCGTCGGATTCGCATCGAACGGCCCAACGGGGTCGTGGCTCTGGGTCGGATGTTCTACCAGCTCGTCCAGCGATTCGGCGCCCCACACTTCGGCGTTGTAGACGTCGTGCACGTCACCCTGGCCGGCGTACGGGAGCCATTTCTCCTTGGCCGAGCCGCCCGTGTAGATAGCTCTCGACGTCTGGGCAAATAACGGCAGCGGCTCGCAGAGCGCTCGTCGGTAGAGATCGAGGAGGACGGTGAGCGCCTCGCTGGCGGCACGGTGGCGCTCGATGCTCGTGCTCCCTTTCATGCGAAGCTCGCGTACAACAATGGGCTCGCGCTTGGAGTTGCTGGGGTTTTTCGCCACGACGACGGCCCGCCATTGCGGCTCAGCGTCGTGGAGGGTCGCGATCACCAGTTCGAGCCAGCGGTGAAGGATATGCGTTGCCTTGAGTCGACTGTTGGTGACAAACAAGATGCCCGGATGGTCGTGGTCCAGCACGAGGTGATCGACGACGCCGACCATGCGGGTGTCATCGTGGTGAAGGTCGACTTCGATCGCGGCGACGGGGGTCCCGGGTCGGAATACGTCAGCCACAGCTTCGGTCAAGGCGTCGACTGCCTCGGTCATCGCTTCAATCGAGGCGGTCGCGGTAACACCGGCGGGTAGGTCGCCTACTCGTTGGTGAAAATAGGCCCAGTCGTCTCGGTCGGGGTGGCTCGTGAGGAGTTCGTCAGTGAGCGTCCACTTTTCGAGAGGGTCGAGCTGGGTGACGAGCTGCTCACTCCTCGATTCGTCCGGCGAGCTCAGGCGGACATCGAGGCGCTTTGTGAAGAAGGTGCGGGTGGGCGCGGAAAGGAACGACCGAAGGTCGTGCAGCGAAAGCGACACCACCGGCACCGGGGGCAAGGGGGCCGCGAGCCAGGAGTCGGTCTGGCGGCGATGGCGTCTGGCTTCGGCCGAGCGGAGGGCACGCCGGTCGAAGGTGGTGATCTCCGGACGCTGGGGGTCGAAGTGCCCTTCATCAAAGAGCTGCCGGGCGTGGGTCACCGGGGTGAAGGCGCCAGCAGTCATCACCCGGAGCACGTCGATGAGTTCGGCGATGGCGATCGGTGGGGGGATGGCTGCGTTGGTCCGCTCGTTGAAAGCGGTTCGGGTCACGATCAGTTGGTCGGTGGTACTCAGGATCGTTTCGAGGACCGCTTGGCGGCGGTCACTTCTCGGGTCGATGTCGCCGAGTTGGGTCCATTGAGCGACCAGGTCGTCACGCCACTGCTGATCGGGGCAGCGAATACCGGCCTTCATCGAGCCCGACAATGGCGGTCACTCGTGGCGCGAGCCATCGCATCGGTTGCATGCTGGTAATGGTGATGCCGCCGCTGTGAAACGGTTGCGCCCGGGAGCACCCCAGGCGCGACCCACGAGTTGGAGTGGGCTGGATCAGGTGATGCACACCTCGGGGCCGCTCTCGCCTCGGCATCGTCGCCAAGCTGTATCAGCATGGCCGCAAGCCAGTCGCGTTGCCACGCATCGTCAGGGCCAACGCCGAGCTAGTCGCGTCGACGGCGGTATCGAGCCAACGGACCATTGCCGACCGGGCGTCGAGGCCCGCGACGAGGTCCTGCTCCAGCCTGGCGATGATCATGGCGAGTCGCCCGAGTACCTCGACATCGTTGCCCTCTACGCCTCGTGCCGCAACGTCGCCGGGGCCAAAAGCGAGCAGGAACCGGCGATACCGGTCAGAGCTGATCGATACCGTCCGCGCCAGGTGTTGGCTTGGAATGATTCGGGGATGTCCCAGCGTGTCCGGTGGTGCGCCGTGAGGCCAGCGGATGTCGCTCGACTCAACCCACTGGTTAATGGTCGTCATGGCCTCCATCGTCGAGTCCGGCGGCTTAGCGCGAACCGATGAGAGGTTGAGAAAGTCAAGAACGTCGCGCGTAAATCTGCTCGGGAGTAACCGCAGCAGGGCATGGACGGCCTCTTCAAGCTCGGTCGGGAAGTTCGAGGGCGATCGGTCACCACGTAACGCAGCGGGAGTCGGCGCGCCGGCTTGGGGCGGCGGACCTCGGGACCAACGCTGAGCCCAAAAGACGGACGGTATGAGTGGGGCGTACCGAACGAGATCCGGGCACGAGAATGGTGATGTCGGCCTCGTTCAGGCTTTGGTCGGCGGCGAGCGCCCGCAGCACTCGCCATCGCGACACGCCTCGAGCTGGCGGACCGGTCCGAAACACTCGTGGGCTGGTTAGTCGTCGGGGGAAGGGGGCTGGTGGGAGCAGCGTTGGTTCGAATGTCGTGTTGTAGGTGGTGCAACAGCGAGCGAGTGGCGTCGGCTCGACGTTAAGGACGACGTCGTCGGGCTGTTGCGGCAGTAGGGCCGCATCGTTGGCCGGCCGGGCCAGGTGTGGAGCGGTGGGTGTCGGGCTGGGCCGAGCGGGCGGCAAGCGATGGACGGGGCCACAAGATAAAGATCGACCGTGCGGTGCACGGCCAACGCCTACATGAGGTCGATGAATTCTTGTCCGCCGAGGGGAACGACGAGCCAAAGACGGCCAGGCGGGGTGGCGGTCGGTGCACGTAGCGGTCGGATCTGTGGCCAGGGCGGCGAGCAAGGCGAGAAGGCGTTCGGCGATGCTGGGGCGGTCGATGGATGGCGAGCCATGCGCCAGAGCGTCGGCTGCAGGACTGACTCAGGGCGAGCGGTTCGCCGCAGGCATCGACGTCGTAGCCCTGATGCCGAGATCAACATGGCTGGTCGATGGACGCTGTAGTGGTCGAAAGAGGTCAGCGATAGCACGGGCTCGCCCGTACCACGTCGCCCCTGGGGGCAGCGAAGCTACGGCACCCAGCAGGCGGGCATTGGCGGGGTCGGCGATGAGCTGAAGGATGCTCCACACGAGCCGCTCGATGGCCCACGGCTCTGAGGGTGGTGCGGCGGCGAGGGGTGGGGGGTGCTCGGCCAAGGCGTCGGCCGCCAGTAGGCGGGCCCGAATGCTGCCAGGAAATACCACCTCGATGTTGGCGGCAATGCCGTCAGTCCGGCCGGGAGCAGCGCCTAGGCTTTTGGCCAGTTCAAGCCGGATCCAACGGTTCATGCCGCCGCTCGGGACGGCCACAAGCTCCGGACCGAGGGGGTCGGGGCCGGGAATCGCGAGTCGACGGGCGAGCTGCTGGGCGAGCGGATCGATTGTCTCGGCGACAAAGAGGTGAAGCACCAGAGGACCTTAGTCGAGCCCTCTGACACTGTTCGCGCCCTCCACCCCCACCCCCAGCGAAGTGGCCACTTCTACGCCCATTTCTGGGCGTATTCACCGCCACTTCGCGCCAGATTGGCCAGATTGCTCGGCTACGGTCGCGCCATGCTGTCTCGTTGGCGTGCCGCTTCGTTCGTCGTGCTTATGCTGGCTGCCAGCTGTGGATCAGGTGGTGCCCCATCGTCTGACCAGGCGGACGTGCGGTTCGTCGATGCGGCCGGGACGTCGGTCCACTATCAGACGGCAGGCACGGACGAGGGGGCAGCGCTGACCTTCCTCTTTCTCCATGGTGCAGCCTTCACGTCCGCCACGTGGGTCGAGAACGGCGTGCTCGAAGCAGTAAGTGTCGAGGATTTTCGATCCATCGCAATCGACCTTCCCGGGTACGGGCAGTCGTCGCCGACGGACCTCACGAACGAGCATGTCGTGCCCGAGATCATGGCCGCGCTACACCTCGATGCGACCAAGACGATCATTGTCGCCCCGTCGATTTCGGGCACCTTCATCCTTCCCTCGTTCCAGCGTGGCAGCCTTCGAGACCTGGCCGGATTTGTTGGAGTCGCCCCGGTCGGTTCGGCCGACTTCGCAGCATCGCTATCCGAGCCGTTGAGCGTTCGGGCGTTGGCGGTCTGGGGTGATGGCGATGGGGCTGATCCTCGGGGGCAGGCCGAGGCACTTGCGAGGGCGTTTGCCTCGTCGGAGGTTGTTGTGGTGCCAGACGCTGGCCATGCCGCCTACAACCAGCAACCCGCCTTGTTTGCTGCACTCCTCCTCGACTTCGCCCGCTCGATCGTCGCGTAGCTGCGGTGAATACGCCCAGAAATGGGCGTAAAAGCGGCCACTTCTACGCCCGGAAATGGGCGTAGAAGCGGCCACTTCGCTAGGGTTGCATGGGAGTGTACACCCGTTGAGTACTGTCGGTACCTATGCGAATTTGCACACCAGTGACTGGCACCTTGGCCGATCCTTTGGCGACTTCCGGCTGCTCGGCGACCAGCGACTGTTCCTCGACTGGCTTGTCGAGGTGTGTGTCGACCAAGGCGTTGAACTCGTGGCAATCGCCGGCGACCTCTTCGATCGCTCGGTGCCGCCGGCCGATGCCGTTGCGTTGCTCCGCGATGTGCTTCGAGAGCTGCAGGCCCACCAGATCGAGGTCGTCGCCATTGCCGGCAACCACGACAGCGCCGAGCGCCTCGCGGCCTACGACGGCCTCACCGAAGCCTCGGGTCTGGTGATTCGAGGCGGCTACGACCGCGCTGGCCGCGTCGATATTCGGACCTATAGCGACGGTCCACTCGCCATCGCGGCCGTCCCGTTTCTCGACCCCGTGTTGGCCCCGATCGGATTCGAATCGGTCGACGACGACCGCGACGAGCAGGCCGATGTGGGGCGTCTTCATCGACACACCCACGATTCGGTGCTTCGCTTCACCCTCGATGCGGTTCGCCGTCAGACCGCCACCGCGCCGCGTTCGATCGTGCTCGCCCACGCGTTTGTCGCCGGGGGCGAGGCCAGCGACTCCGAACGCGAACTGACCATCGGTGCGGCCAGCATGGTTGGGGCCGCTGCTTTTGCTGGTTTCAGCTATAGCGCGCTTGGCCATCTTCACCGGCCCCAAATCGTCGACGGACAAGTCACTATTCGCTACTCGGGTTCGCCACTGCCCTACTCGTTTAGCGAGCGCGATGACCAGAAACAGGTCGTGTTGGTCGACATGGATACCGCAGGCGGCGTGTCGACAACGCCGATTCCGGTGCCGGTTGGGCGCCGAGCCCGACTGCTGCGCGGATCGTTCGACGACGTGATGGCCCATCCGCCGCTCGCCGGCGATCCGTTTGTCCGTGTCGAACTCACCGACCCAACCCGGGTGATCGACGCTCACCGTCGCCTGCGGGCCAACTTTCCGTATCTGGCCGAGATCGCCTACATCGGCGGCGAGCAAGTGACCGACCACTCGGCTCCGTCGTCGGTTCGGATGCGGGCCCTGTCGCCGCTTGAGCAGGTCCATGCCTTCTGGTCAGCAAACATGACCGAGGAGCTGCTGGCCGATCAGGAAGCGCTCGTCATCGAGGTCCTGCAAAAACTCGATCGTGATGAGGTCGGCTCATGAAGCCCATCTCGCTCCGCATGCAAGCGTTCGGCCCTTACGGCGGCGTTGCCGAGGTCGATTTCACCCGGCTCGCGACGGTGGGCCTCTTTGTTGTCAGCGGCCCAACGGGAGCCGGCAAGACCTCGATCTTCGACGCGATGACCTACGCGCTCTTCAACGAACTGCCGGGCGAGCGAAGTGGCTTCAATGAGTTTCGGTCCGATCACGCCGATCCATCGCTCCTGTGTGAGGTTGAGTTCGTGTTCGAGGCCGACGGCGACCTGTGGCGGGTCACTCGGACGCCCACCCAAGAGCGGGCCAAGAAGCGCGGTAGCGGTATGGCCACCGAAAACGCCAGGGCCGTGCTCGAGCGCCAGACGCTCGACGGCTGGGACGGCGTGGCCTCGTCGCTAAAAGCGGTGACCAGCCGATGTGAATCGCTCGTTGGTCTCGACGCCAATCAGTTTCAACGGGTGGTACTGCTTCCACAGGGCCAGTTTCAGCAGGTGCTAAAAGCCAACTCGAAGGATCGGCGCGAGCTGCTCCGCACCCTCTTCGGATCGAGCCTGTACCTCAACATCGAAGAGCAGCTGAAGGAGCGGGCGAAAGCCGGCGAACAAGGTTTGGCCCAATTAGCGGCCAAAGTGCAGGGCCATCTTGAGGTTGCGGCAACGTCGCTCGAGTCGGCCACACGAGCGCTCGACAACCCACATGCAGGTGCTGCGGAAGGCGAGACGACCCAACGATCCGAACTCGACCCCGATCTACTCGACCGGGAAAAACTCGACGCTGACGCACTAGCCGCTGGTGGTCGGGCGCTTCGGGCGGGAGCGTTGGCTCGACACACCCTGCTCGCCAACCAGGCGGACTCGGCAGCCGAGGCGGCGCGGACCGCTGTCGATCGGGCTGAGGCCGAATCACTACGTCGGTTGCGCCGAGATGAGTATCGGGCTCGACTAGACGATCTCGCCCGGAGGAACCGAGGTACGGGCAACGAGTCGGCGGTGGCCAAGGCGACGCGTCCCTTCCGGTTGTCGAGACGCACCACGAGCATGAACGACAGCGTCACAACCTCCGTTCGTTCGAGCAGTCCATCACCGATGAGGCTGCCTCCGTCGAGGTGTGTGGCGGACCACTTGGTTTTCCGGCCGAGCAGTCGCCGCCCGACGTTGGCGTCGCTCGTACCTGGGTGAGCGAAGCGACCCGTCAGAATCAGCGAGCGTTGGAGCAATTGGCAGCGGCGGAGAAGCACCGGGCTGCGGCCGAACAAGCGGCACATGCTGCGGCCGATCGCGAGGCCGACATCAACCGCCTCACCGGCGTCCGTTCGACACTGGAAGCCGAGCGCGCCGCCACGGCCGAGCGCCGGTCGATTCTGGCCGTAGTGCGAGCCGACGAACCGACTCGTCGGGCCGCATTCGTGGCCGCAACCGATCGCTTGGCCCGTCGCCGGTCGTTGGCCGACCTTGTCGACGAGCTGAAGCAGACCGAGGACCGCCTCGAGGCGCTGGTCCAACAACACGAGCGGCTGGCCACGACAGCGGAGCAGGTTGCGGCCGAGATCGGCACCGCCGAGGCCATCGCCGCCACACTGCTCGAACGAACGGCCGCGGCCGACGAGCTGGTGACTGCGGTCAACCTTCGGCGTGAGCTGAGTGCCGCGCAACAAAAACATGAGGTCTCGACCGCTGCATTCGAGCAGGCTCGCACCGCCAGTGAGGCCGTCGTTCGTGAGTTCGCGAGGGCGGCGAGCTGGCGACTGGCCGAAGCGCTCGTGCCCGACCAGCCGTGCAGCGTGTGCGGATCGACCGAGCATCCGGCTCCCGCCGTCGACCCAGCTGGTGGTGGCAGCGCCGATCTTGGTGCAGTGGAAGCAGCTCACCGGTCGCTAGCCGACGCGGGTGAGGCGATGTACGCGGCCCAGAACGACGTCACCCGACTGACGACGGCCCTTGGTCCTCGAGCCGCCATGCCGCGAGCCGATCTAGAGACCGCCAAGTCCGAGGCACTCCAGCGGGTTGCAGAGGCGACGGCTGCCGCGGAACTCGTCAAAGAGGCAGCAGCCAAGCAGGTCGCGATCACTGCGGAGATCGCGGCGAATCACGAACGTCGGTCGACGGTGACCGCCGAGCGACCGTCAACTGGCCGACCGGATCCGGCTGGAGGGCGCGCTCGGATACGGCACGCACGCCGACATCGACAAGCTTGCTGAAGCCGTGCGCGACGCAGAGCAACGGGTGGAGGAGGCGGCCGCGGACGGTCGGCGAACTAGCTGCACTCGGCGCCATAGAGCACGACCTCGACGGCAACCTTGCCGCGGTCGCCGACGATCTGGCCACCGCCGAGCAGCGCCGTATCCAGGCCCGGGCCGAGCAAGAGTTCTCGACCAATGAAGCAAACCGCATCACTGCCGATCTCGACGGTGACGCCAGCACATACCAGCACCGCGCCAGTTGCTCGAACACTTCGGGTCGGCGATCGACGACCTCGACCTCGCTCGGCAACGGCTCGACGAGGGCCGGAGCGGGTCGAAGCGACGGCCCAACACCTCGGCGTCCAATTGGCGAATTCTGGTTTTGCCACCGTCGAGGATGCGTTGGCGAGCTGGCTAGAGGCCGGCGCGATCGAGCAGCTTGCCCGCAGCGTCAGGCCTGGGTCAAGGAGCGGGACGACCTCTCGGCGGCGCTCGCCGAGATCGAACACCTTCCCTTGGCCGAGGTGGCGCCCGATCTCGACGCATTGGCACTGGCCGCTAAGGAGAAGCACGAGATCGCAGTGTCGTTACGGAGCCGTCTTAGCGAAGCGACGTTCCACCTGAACGCGCTCGACGATGCGCTGGCCAACGCAACCGCGGTCCAGTCTGAGGCCACTGATCAACTGGCTGCGGCCCAGCGCGTCAAACAGCTCGCCGATGTGTGCGCCGGCAATGGTCCCCATCGTCGGTCGCTTGAGTCGTGGGTCCTGGCGGCCCACCTGCGCGACGTTGTCGCACTCGCCAATCAACACCTTGCACCGATGAGCAGTGGCCGCTACGAGTTGCTTGTCTCCGATGCCGTCGATGATCGGCGGAGCCAAGCTGGCCTGAGCCTGACCGTACTTGACGCCCGAAGCGGCAAGCCGAGGCCGGTCGCGTCACTTTCCGGTGGCGAGACCTTTCAGGCGTCGCTCGCGCTCGCGCTTGGTCTGGCCGACGTGGTGTCGGCCAACCGGGGTGGCATCCAGATCGACGCTCTCTTCGTCGATGAAGGGTTTGGCTCGCTTGACGCCGAGGCCCTTGACCATGCGATTGATGTGTTGGATGGGCTGCGGAGTCGAGGTTCGCTGGTTGGTGTCATCACCCATGTCGAGGCCCTCAAACGAGCGCTCCAAGTCGGCATTGAGGTGACCCGCAATCCCGACGGCTCAGGGTCGACCCTGCACCAGCTCATCACCTAGGAGGCCGCCTGCGGTGGCTGGCGCCTCGGTGGTGGCTGGCGCCTCGGTGGTGGCTGTTGCCTCGGTCGTGGCCGGTGCATCGACCACCTCACCATCGACCACCTCACCATCGTCCAGCTCGATGTTGGTGACTCAGTCCTGGCCTGAAGCGGGTGAAGCGGATGTAGTCGACCTCGAAGACCACAGGGAAGGTCGCTCGCACGATGGGAACGCCGGTCAGCGACACCGTCGGGCACGTCACCTTGCTGGGGCTCCGGGCCGGAAGCATGGCACAGCGAGCGCCATCCCAATCAGTTGCGATAGGACGCCGAGCGCGTCGTCAGGATGCCGATCCGTTGGCCGCCAATGGCGAGGTTCAACCGGATCTCCCAGGTCGCATCGACCGAGTCGAAGGTGCTCAATGGTACCAGTCGAGGTTTTCGCTCTCGATGTAGTCCACGGTCACGGTTCCGTCGACGATGACGAGGAAGCGGACGCCATTGCCCGCCGGCTCGATCGTGACCGAGAAATCGTGCCACAACGCCTCGGTGCCGGGCGCCTCAAGCGGGGCTCGGCCCGTCTGGCGCTTTTCGTCATCGAAAAGGAGTTGATCGTGGTGCGGGCGAGCCCCGGTTCCTCGTGGAACGGAGTCCATGACGTCGACCTCGGCGATGCGGCCACCCTCGTCGTGGGCCAGCAGAACACCGGTCGCAAACCCTGACCTTGCGGGATTTTGAGAGCGCGCCTCGATCGTGCCGAAGCGGGGCAACCGGGTGGCCGATCGGATGGACCCCGACACAGCGGAACTCTTCGACATGGCCCTCCTGCACCTTGTCGACGTCGTTGGCACACGTAGCGTCTTGACGCTCGGCGATCAGCCGCAGCGAGCTGGCGTCCTGTTCGGCCTCCGACGCTCGGTAGCAGGCCCACGTTGTCGTGACCGCCGTTTTCGATGAACCAGGTGTTCTCCGAGCCAAGGCTGTCAAAGTTCTCCGCGAGGTTGGCTCGGCACCATCGACGGCCATGGCTGGTGTCGCCGCGAGGCCAGCGGCAAGCTCATCAGGCAAGGCCGATCAGGGATCTTTTGTGGCTAAGTTCATGACGCATCCTTCTGGCGGGGCCATTGTCGATTCAGGTTGAGTCAGCGCCGCTGGGTTGTCCGTCGGCGGCGCGCGTAGCGATCCGACCGATCGGGTGGCGTCGGGACTTCTCACTGTTGGAAGGGGACCGCGGCCCGGCGGCGTAGGTCGAAGAGGCCGGAGTCGACTTGACAAATTGTTGAATTGTGCCACCATGGTGCGTGTCAGGAACCATGCTTACGATTAGCCACGAGCGGCTTTTAGACCGATTGGCCACGCTCTCGATGGTCGGCGGCATCAGAGGAACCACCGGATCGGCCCGCTGGCGTTGACCGGCGTCGATCGAGGACGCGACCTTGTCGTCGCGTGGATGCGCGATCTTGGCCTCACGATTTTTTGATCGATGCCATCGATAACCGCCATCGGCGTACGCCCAGGGTCCGACGACCTTCCGCCCGTGCTCGCCGGGGGCCACATCGACACGGTCAAACAGCAGTCGCTACGACGGAAATCTTGGCGTCCTCGCCGATCTCCGAGGTCATCGAGACCCTCGCCGCCAACGACATCACCACAAAGCATCGATTTGGGGTCGGCTTCTTCACCAACGAGGAAGGGGCCCGATTCGCTCCCGACATGATGGGTTCAACTGGTTTATGTCGGCGGGCTCGCCGTCGAGGCCACGACGCACCGTCGGCATCGATGGCCACTGAAGGCCGGTGACGAACTACGTCGTATTGGCTACCTGGAAGCACGCCGTGCCCCGGCGCCGTGCCACTGCGTTCGTCGAACTGCATATCGAGCAAGGCCCAGTGCTCGAAGAAGCGAGGCTGCCAGATCGGCGTGTCAGGCGTCAGGGCATCTCGTGGACCGAGCTCGTCATTACCGGCCAGTCCAATACGCGGGTACAACGCCGATGCGACTCCGCCACGATCCCGGCTATGTGGCAGCGTATCGACGTTCGTTCTCGAACTGGCCGCGAAATCGGCCATCCACAAGTGGGGACTGTCGGTTCGCTCACCCTTCACCCCAACCTCGTCAACGTCGTCGCGGCCACGGCCACGATGACGGTCGACCTCCATAACACCGACGGAAACCGCATGGCCTCCGCCGGCGCCTTCATCAGTTGTGCGATGAGCTTGAAGCGAGCAGAAGGCGTCACCATCGAACGTCGATCGCTCGCTCGATTTGAGCCTGTCGTGTTTGACAGGAGGGTCAGCGACCTGATCGAGGCAACGGCGACCAGACCAGGGCTGCACTACGTGCGGCTTCCTTCCGGCGCTGGCCCTGACGCTGATGTTCGCTCGCATCTGCCCGACGGCGATGATCTTCACGCCGAGCGAAAAGGGGCTGAGCCACAACCCAGCCGAACACACCGAACCCGACGATCTCGAGGCTGGCGCCAACGTCCTCCTCCACGTCGTTCACGCCCTTGCCAATGGAGAAGCGCTATGACCGGATCCCGATTCCTGACCGTTGGTGCTGCCCAACTTGGCCCCATTCAGCGCGAGCATTCGCGCGAACAAGTGGTCGAGCGGCTCATCGCCCTACTTCGTGAGGGAGCCGACCAAGGCGTCGAGCTGGTCGTGTTCCCCGAGCTTGCGCTCACCACCTTCTTCCCCCGTTGGCACCTCACCGACCAGGCCGAGATCGATGCGTGGTACGAGACCGACATGCCGGGTCCGGCCACGCAGCCGCTCTTCGATGAGGCGAAGCGTCTCGGTATCGGGTTTGCCCTGGGCTACGCCGAACTCGCGACCGATGCCGACGGGACAGTCCATCACTACAACACCATGATCCTCGTTGAGCGGGACGGTCAGACGGTCGCCAAGTACCGCAAGGTCCACATCCCCGGCCACGACACCCACGAACCCGATCGGCCCTTCCAACACATGGAGCGCTTCTACTTCGAGCCGGGTCCTGAGGGCTTTGGTACCTGGCGGGCCTTTGGCGGCCTGGTGGGCATGATGATTTGTAACGATCGCCGCTGGCCCGAAACCTACCGCGTGATGGGCTTGCAGGGCGTCGAGATGATCCTCTGCGGTTTCAATACGCCCATCTATTACGCCCCCGATCCCGGCCAAAACGTGCTCGCAGGCTTTCACAATCACCTCGTGATGCAGGCGGGGGCCTACCAGAACGGCACCTGGGTGGTCGGTGTGGCCAAGGGCGGTGTCGAAGAGGGCGTAGAGTCGCTCTGTCAGACTGCCATCATCGCCCCGTCTGGCCAGGTTGTGGCACAGGCACTGACCCAAGGCGACGAGCTCGTCGTCGCCAAGTGCGACCTCGACTGGTGTAACAACTACAAGAACACCTTGTTCAACTTCGACTACTACCGGATGCCCGAGTACTACTCACGCATCACGGAACAACAGGTGCAATCTTGCCTCCCGAGGGAAACGAGATCTCATGACAACCACGACCGATACTGATTCATCCACGGTGACCCTCACGGTCAATGGCGAGGATGTATCTGTCTCGTCGACGCACCCAAACCTGCTCTTTGCCTTGCGCGAAGAACTGAAGATCATTTCGCCGAAGGATGGGTGTTCGCCGTCTGGGCAGTGCGGCTGTTGCACGGTGCTGCTCGATGGCAAGGCCGTCGTGTCGTGCACCACGTCGCTCGATAAGGCGGCGGGCAAGTCCGTCGTAACACTCGAAGGGTTGCCCGACGATGAGGTCAACCGATACGCCGGCGCGTTTGCGGCGTGTGGCGCGCTGCAGTGTGGGTTCTGTACGCCCGGCATTGTTGTGCGAGCCAAGGCGCTGATCGACAAGAAGGGCCGCGACCTCAAGAGAGACGGCGCGGCCCGCCATCTTGGCGCCCACCTCTGCCGGTGCACCGGCTACGTCAAGGTGCTCGATGCCATCGAGGTCTTGGCCCAGGAGACACCGGTGACGCTGACGCAAAACGGTGGCGTTGGGTCATCGGGGGTGAAGTACGAAGGCCGCGACCTCGCGATCGGACGGCGGCCGTTCATTGACGACATGGACCTTCCCGGCATGATGCACGGCGCGCTACATCTGGCTGAGCACGCCAGGGCCGACATCATCGCAATCGATACCACGGCAGCGCTGGCGCATCCTGGCGTCGAGGCGATCTACACCGGCGACGACGTGCCGGGCGACCTCCGGACCGGCCTCATCCACAAGGACTGGCCGTGTTTCATTCCGGTCGGCGGCCGCACCAGCTACCGCGGCGATGTGCTCGCTATTGTCGTCGCCGATTCGAAGCAGGCGGCCCGAGACGCCGCCGATCTGATCGAGGTGACCTACAACGTTCTGACGCCGATAACCGACCCGGTCGAGGCGGTCATCAGCGACGAGAATGCCGTCTGGGAACTTGACGGCAACGTGCTCTCGACGTCGGCCTATGCCGTTGGTTCCGACATCGAGGTCGCGTTGGCCGAATGCGCCCATGTCTCGCACGAGATGTTCCGCACCCAGCGCATCGAGCATGCCTTCGTCGAACCCGAGTCTTCGCTCGCCGAACCCCGAGCGGACGGTTCGATCTATGTCTGGTCGGGCGGCCAAGGCGTCTGGGACGACCGCGACTCAATCGCCGCCATTCTGGGTATCGACCCATCGAAGGTGACCGTCGAGCTGGTTTCAAACGGTGGCGCTTTCGGCGGCAAGGAAGATCTGTCGAATCAGGGTCAAACCGCGCTTGCCGCCTTCCTGCTGGGCAAGCCGGTCAAGACAACCCTTACTCGTGAGCAGTCGTTCCGGATGCACGCTAAGCGTCACCCGATCCAGATCGAGAGCTGGGCGGGCTGTGATGAGGACGGCAAGCTACTCGCGCTCAAGCTCCGCATGATCGGCGACTCTGGTCCCTACGCATCGGTGGGCATGAAGGTTCTTGAGCGGGCGGCTGGCCATGGCTGCGGTCCCTACGCCATTCCGTCGATCGACATCGAGGCCATCGCGGCTCGCACCAACAATCCTGTGTGCGGTGCGTTCCGAGGCTTCGGCGCAAATCAAGCGCAGTTCGCGATGGAGGGTCAGATCGATCGCCTCGCCGAGATGGTTGGCATCTCGGGTTGGGAGATGCGTAGCCGCAATGTGATCAAGCCCGGTATGACCTGGGGCCCGGGCCAGATTATGGACTCCGGAGCAGGCGGGGCCGAGGAATGCCTCAACCTGGCGAAGCCCTACGTCGACGAGGCGCTTGCTGCCGGTAAAGCCGTAGGCCTTGGCCTCGGACTCAAGAACTCCGGTCTTGGCAACGGCTTTGTCGAAATTGCCAAAGCCGTCATTCACTTCCGGGCCGACGGAAAGGTGGAGGTCCGGCATTGCTGGACCGAGATGGGTCAGGGCGTTCACACGGTGGCCATGCAGGTGGCAATCGAGGAACTCGGACTCAATCCGGCCGATATCGAAGTGATCGTCGACACGTCGCGTGGAGCTTGGCCTTGGCCAAACCACCGGTAGTCGAGGCACGGTCATGGCCGCTGGCTCCGGTGAAAGACGCGTGTCTCGCGGCCAAGGCCGGCGGTTGCAGAAATTGGGGTCGACTATGAGGGGAGTACCGGGTCGATTGGACGACCAAGCTCGGCGACCCCGATGTGGTCAACCCTCTCATTCACTCGACCTTCAGCTACGCCGCACGGGTCGCGATTGCCGACAAGGAAACCGGCAAGATCGAGCGCATGGTCGCGATCCATGACGTGGGTCGAGCCGTGAATCCGCTGCTTGTCGTCGGACAGGTGGAGGGCTCGGTACATATGGGTCTGGGCTATGCCCTCAGCGAAGATTTCCCCACTGATGCCGAGGGTCGAATCCTCAACACAACCTCCGGTCGCTCGAGATCATTCGACCAAAGGACTTGCCTCAGATTGATGTTGTGCTCGTCGAAGTGCCACAACCCGATTCACCCTATGGCATCAAAGGTGTCGGCGAAATCGGTCTCGTTCCGACTGCGGGCGCCGTAGCGAAGGCACTCCACATGGCCGATGGACGATGGCGTAACACGCTCCGATGAACGACTAGTGTGCTGAAGTGACTGAGACTGGCGTTACCCCGGGCCTGGTGTGTGCCCATCATCATCTCTATTCGAGTTTGGCGGGCATGCCGGCTCCACCGTCAACGCCGACGGGCTTCACCCAGATTCTTGAGCAGATCTGGTGGCGGCTCGACACGGCACTCGATCTTGAGATGATTCGTTGGTCCGCCATGCTCGGCGCGTTGGAGGCGTTGAAGTCGGGCACGACGGCCATCATCGATCACCACGAGTCGCCAAACGCGATCGAGGGCTCGTTGTCGGTCATCGCCGACGCCTGTGCTGAAGTGGGCGTCCGCGTCGTGTGCGTACGGCGTCACCGATCGTCATGGCGCGAGGGTGCTCGGGCCGGACTGAAGGAGAACGAGCGCTTCATTCGCGAAGGCGGTCGGGGCATGGTCGGCATGCACGCCGCCTTTACGTGTGAGCAACAAACGATCGACGACGCCGTTGGCCTCGCTGACGACCTCGGCGTTGGCGTGCACGTGCATGTGGCGGAGGGAATCGGCGACGCTGGCACTGGCGCGGCCCTTACCCGTCGGGCAAAGGACAACTGGCTACTCGTGCACGGGGTCAACCTTCCTGATGGCGTGCTGACCAAGGGAACGTTGGCGCACAACCCTCGATCCAACATGAACAACGCCGTTGGCTACGCCCAGCCTGGTCGTTTCGACGTGCCGGTCGTGCTCGGCACCGACGGCATCGGGGCCGACATGCTTGAGGAGTTCCGACTCGCCTACGTCAAACTCCGCGAGGTCGACGTGACGTCGTCGCCCGACCTGCCGTGGTCGTGGCTCGAGAACGGCTGGCGGCTTGTTCCTGAGGCGAAGGACGATGTTGTGACGTGGAACTACCCAACGATGGAGCCATGGCACCTGGCGTTCACCACCGGTGTTCGCCCCATCGACATTGTCATGAACGGCGAACGCGTGTTGCAGGACGGCCGTTCGACGCGTGTCGATGAGGCTGAGGTACGAGCCAAAGCAGCCGAACAGGCCCTCGCGCTTCACGCCAAGCTGTAGTTCTCTGGCTCAACGGCCCCGTTGGTCTGACTAGCTCGCTCGGCGGAACCGGTGAGACATGGCGACACCCTGGATGGTGAGACCAGCGAACGACATCGTTACCAAGCAAACCACGCCGAGTAGGACAAATGAGCCGCTGCCAGCGAGGACGCCGCCGAAAATGGGTCCGAACACTCGGCCCATCGCCATTGCGGCTTGCGCGTCGCCAACCCGATCGGCGGGGTGGACCGATCGGTCCTGAAGGATGAAGAACGTCTCGGGCACCGCGGTCCAGAACGCGAGTCCCCAGAGGCCGAGGCTGACGAAGATCATCCATTCGTGGGTTGCCACCGTCAACAAGTAGGCGCAGAACGCGGTGACGATCATCCAGACGCCGGGCATGCGGCGACGGCCGGCGAACTTCGCTCCCGGAATACCGGCCGCGGCGTTGAGGCTCATGGCCAGCGACAAGCCGATGGCGGTCATGCCGGCGTGTTCTGAGGCAAGGACCGACGCGAACACAAATGCGGCCGACCCGCCAGCGGTAAACACGAAGAGGGCGATCAGGATTGGCCAGACACCGCGAGCCAAGATGGGGTTTCGCGCCGTCGGTAGTTGCACCGATACGTGAAAGGTCAGGGCGAGCGGAAACAGGGAGAGAACGCCGAGCAGCAGGTAGATACCACGAAGACCTGCGCTGTCGGCGGCCACGGCGACAAGGACCGATGCGACGATGGCGGCAAGCGGGCCGACCGCGGTTACCTCGCCTCGGCCCTTGGCGTCGCCAGCGGTATCGCTCCATGCGATCCAGGTCATGAGGCCCATAGCAAAGCCAGCGCTGAGTCGTAGCACCAGAAGGAACGAGTAGTACGGCGCGAAAGCGCTCAGGAGGTTGGCGACAGCAAGCGCGGCGACAGCAATCTTGGCGAGCGCTGCCGACGGCTTGAGAAACCGGGATGAGAGCAGGTTGGCGGCGGTAAACCCCGCCACCTGAAACGCCGAGACCAGGGCCGCCGCGCCTCGTCCGACGCCATACTCGGTGATGATCTCGGCGATGACGAACGCGGTGGCGGTGAAGGTTGCCGCAATAACTCCGGCGGCAGCAGGACACCCCGGACGATGCGTTTGGTCGAAACAGGCACCTGCCTTAACCCGGCGAAAAACTCATGCGATGCTCTCTGACCGTGTTGCCTCGGCCTGGGGTGGTTGGGCAGCGAGCAGTTTCGCTGTAGTGAAGTGGCGACGCCCATACAACGCCAGTAGGAGCGTGAGTGCGCCCGACAGGTACCACGTGTAGCGAAGCGCCAGCTCGCGGTCGAACCAATGGTCGGAGACCTTGACCGAGATGCCACCTGCGAGGGCACCGGTGGCGCCGTAAGACCGAAGAACCGGTAGACACTGTTGACCCGGCCCAGCAGCTGGTCGGGAATGAGGCGCTGGCGAAGACTGACGGTGATGACGTTCCAGATAGTCCCAAGCATCGCCGCCGACAATGCCGGTCAGCGCAAAGACCCACAGAAGCCCGTCGAGCCCTCGACGAAAGCGGTCGCAGCGTGGCCGTGCAGAGTGCGCCGTGGAGAGGGCCGTGGGGCGCGATCGGTAATCGAGCGGCAGGCTGGCCCGATGCCACACCGCCGATAGCGCCTCCATCTCATGAACGCAAACTCAGTGGAGGAATGTCTCGAGCACATCCTGGGCAAACAGAATGAGGACGGCGCCGGTCATCATTGTGAGGCCGTTGAAGAATCCAAGGACGATGGCAAACCGCCGCAGCAAGTCGTTGGCCCAGAGCCAGGCGACGCCCTCTCGGACATCGGCGGTCCAGCTGGGCCGGTCGGTTGCCGATGCGGCGGCAGGATCGAGAGTCTTTTGGATGGAGATCAGCGACACCAGGGCAGCGGCCACGCCAAACGTGCGGCATCAACGAAGAAGGGTCGCGAAACCAAGGGTCAGGAGGGCGGCACCGAGCGGCGGGCCGATGAACATGTTGGCCGCGGCCTCAACACTCCACATCCGGCCGTTTGCGTTCGAGTTGGCGTTCATGCACAACCTGAGGAAGGAACGAGACACCGGCGTTGTCATGAAGCCTCGGCGCAACCGAGCGCAATCGCCAGAACGATGAGAACGTAGAGGAGGTTGAGTCGCGATCGTCGTCTGAGGGTCGGCGATTTCTTCGGCCGATGGCGGCACATCAGACTGCAAGAGGACCACGAACGCAACGCCAAGGGTGACGACGGTTCGGGCGCGTTCATCGTCCACATCAGAACACGGCGATCGTAGCGGTCGGTGATGACCCCGCTCGGGAGGCTGAAGAAGATCCACGGCAGCCCGCAGGCCGGCGTGCTTGCCGGCGATCAAGTCCGGGTTTCGGGTGATTGCCGAGGCCAGCCATGGATACGCAATCTGCCCAACGCCATCTCCCAGATTCGAGATGGCACTGGCGCTGATGAGCTTGCGGTAGTTCGCCAAGACCGGACATCGGCACACCGTACCGCTCGACCGCGCTCAACAACAGCCAATACCGCGGCATCCTTACGGAGTGCCATTGACAACCTTTGAACAAGATGAAGTTCGCCGCAGTGACCTTCGCCGGATGAAGATGTTCGCTACCGGCCTACTCGTCGTGGCCGTCGTCTTTGTGGTTGCTCAGGTGGTCGAGGAGGACCGTCACTGGGTCAGGTACATCCGGGCGACGGCCGAGGCAAGCGATGGTCAGGGCGCTCGCCGACGGTTTGCGGTGACAGCTCTCTTCAAACACCCGCTCAATCTGCCAATACCGCACACGGCCATCATCCAGAAACGCAAGGATCAGATTGGCGCCAGCCTGGAGCGATTTCGTGAAAGACGCTTCCTCACCCGTGAGGTGATCGACGAACGTCTGGCCGACGCCGACATTGGCTTGCCTTGGCAGTAGTTGAACGACCCCCAGCACGCCAAGCTCGTCGGCGACCAGAGTGCGGCCGTGGTTGCAGCCTGACCGAGGTGCTGAAGGACGACATGGTGCAGGGTGGCATCGAGCAGGTGATCACCAATCGGGTCAGCGCGATTCCCGTCGCCCCTCTTGCGGGCCAGATCGTTGACGTTGCCATCGAAGGTGACCATCACGAGGTGCTTATCGACGCCACGCTCGTCGGACTCGCCAAGTTTCTCAACGACAACCGCGGGCCGTTTCGTAAGCGACTCAATCAGGAGTCGCCGTGGTGGGTGCCCGAGCAGCTGGATGACCGGATCTTCGAGAAGATCTACGACGCCCTCAACCGGTTTGTTGACGATGTCAGCACGGACCGTTCCCATGAGTTGCGACGCCAACTCGACCGCTCGACCCGTGAGCTGGCCGAACGGCTGAAAAGCTCCCCCGAGCTGCTGGCGAAGGGCGAGGAGCTAAAGCTGGAGCTTGCTGGCCCACCCGGAGGTTCGCGCGTGGTCGGCGTCACTTTGGGGCGTATCAAGACCGGCCTCATCGACGCAACCGACAGCCCCCATTCTGAGCTTCGCCAACAGATCGACTCGACGCTCGTCGATGCTGGTCGATCGATTGTGATCGACGCGCCAGTCATTCGGGCCAAGGTCGATCGCTGGATCATTGACGGCACGGGGTACGTCGCTGAGCAGTTCCGGGGCGAAGTAGCGGGCCTGATAGCGACGACCGTGCAGGGATGGGACACACCGAGGAGACTGCCGACCGGCTCGAACTTCAGGTCGGTCGAGACCTGCAGTTCATCCGGATCAACGGCACGATCGTCCGGCGGCCTCGCCGGGCTCGCGATCTACAGCGCATCACAGTTCCTCGTCTAGGCGGAGGTAGCGTCTGCGCCGGTTTGCGTTTGTTGGCCGTTCCGGCTTGCATTGCTCAGATGCGATCTGCCGCCCGAGCCAGATACGAAGTTGATTCACCAGCGAACCTACCTCGTTCGCTCGTACCGCGAGCCCCGAGCGGCGGCTCCGCCTGCGGAATGGTCAACGACCAGAAGCCGCCATCGTTGTATCACTTCCCCGACGACCCCGAACCGCTCGACGTCCACCTGATGGTCGTCGATCTGGTGCTCGACCCTCGCTCGAGATCGTTGAGGCGGGGGTCATCATGGAAGTCACTCCCCACACCGTTATTACCAAGATCGAGGTTGAATACGAGCTTGTCGGACTGTCGATCGCCCGTGGTTTCGCCAGGTGAAGGACCTTTTCGGTGGCCCAAGGGGCTGCACCCGTAGGCGCGCTCTTGCAGGCGATGGCCCCGGTAGCGGTGCAATCGATGTGGTCGATGCGCTCGCTCGATCCCACCACGTCCGTGTCGATCAACGCCGAGCCCGATGAGACGAGCCGCCGGAAGGCCATGTCCTTCAACATCAACACGTGCCACATCTGGGACGAAGAGGGCGAATTCACCAAAGCGGTACTGGCCGGAGAGCAGATCGAAACCCCGTTGTGGGCCGTGGAACGCTTGGCCAAGTTGGGCCGCAAAGAGAGCGAGTGGGGCACCGTCAGCGGGGAGTAGAGCGCTCTCCGGCGAGGTAGGACGCGCCGAGGGTGAGCGGCTCTCGTGGGATTTGCCCAAGATCGAACGACCCGACGAGGTCCGCTGGCCACACTCGCTCGTTCGCCTCACACAGGCCGAGCGAGTGCGCCAAGAAGGACACGACATCGAGGGGCGACTCGCCGACCTCGCGGCGGTCGTCGAGTGTGACGGCACCGTCGCGTTTGGCCAAACGGTTGCCCGTCGGGCCAAACACCAGCGGGACGTGGGCGTAGCGCGGGCGTCGGTACCCCAACAGCTGGCCGAGGTACACCTGGGCGAGGGTCGGGAGAGCGAGGTCGCTGCCTCGAACGACGAGGTCGATGTCTTGCGCCTCATCGTCGATGACGACGACGAGGTTGTACGAGGGCATGCCGTCATTGCGTTGCAGCACGACGTCGTCGACCGCGCCGGCAAGTTCGCCCAGTAGTTCGTCGTGATACGAGGCGAGCGCAGCCTTGGCGTCAAGCCGCAGGGCTGGTGTTCGACCGGCGGCGAGCTTGGCGGCAACCTCGGTGGCGGTCAACGAACGGCACGTGCCGGGGTAGCGGCCTGGCTGCCCATGGGGCGCCTCGCCGGCCTCGCGGATGTCGCGGCGAGAACAGAAGCACGGGTAGGTGCGTTGCGCCTCGATGAGGCGACCGAGCGCGGCGTCGTAGCGCGGACGACGATCGGTTTGGCGAACGACCTCGCCGTCCCAATCAAGGCCGATGGCGGCCAAATCGTCGAGCTGCTGGCGGTAGAACTCTGGTCTGACCCGGCTTTGCTCAAGGTCTTCCATCCGAATGACAAAAGGGGAACCGCTGGACCGGGCCGCAAGCCACGCCACCAGCGCCGTGCGAAGGTTCCCGACGTGAAGGCGGCCGCTTGGGCTGGGGGCAAATCGTCCACTAGGCACAACGCGTCATCGTAGTTCGGCCATAGGATTCTGCGGTGAGTGTCGTCCCAGGGCAAATCGCTGAACCACGGCTGATTGAGGATGTAGCACCTCACCCATCCCCAACGGCAGCAGCAGCAGCCCTGTTGTCGGGTTTCCTCCTGCTGATGATCGGCAACGGACTCCAAGGCACGCTGATCGGCATTCGATCCCAGACTGCGGGGTTTTCGGGCCTCTCCACGACCCTGATCATGTCGGCCTACTTCGTCGGCTTTCTCCTTGGCGCTCGGTTGGCCTCGAAGGCCTTGGGCGACGTCGGCCATATCCGAGTGTTCACCGCCCTCGCCTCGATGGCTTCGACTGCTGCGCTACTCCACGCAACCTTCGTCGATCCCGTCGTTTGGATCGCCGTGCGGTTCATTAGCGGCGTCTGCCTCGCGGGAATCTATGTGGTTACCGAGTCGTGGCTCAACGAATTTCGACCAACGCCACTCGGGGCCGACTCCTGGCCGCCTACCAGATCGTGACGATGGGCGGCATGGCTGTCGGCCAGCTCCTCCTGTCCGTCGACAATCCGAATGACTACCCGCTCTTCATTGTGTGTTCGGTGCTGTGCTCGTTCGCTCTGGTGCCCATCGCGTTGTCGACCACCTCAGCGCCTCCCATTCTCATCCCCGAGGCGATTCCGCTGCGGATGGCGGGCTCATTCCATTTCAGGTTGGTATCGGCTTTGCTCATTGGCGGCATTCAGGGAACCTTCATGGGCCTGCTCGCGGTCTACGCCACTCGGGCTGGCCTCACCGCAAGCCAGGTCTCTCGATTGCTCTTCACCCCAATGGTCGGTGCCGTCATCTTCCAGTACCCAATTGGTTATCTCTCGGATCGAGTATCCCGGCGCGGGGTCATGCTGGCTGACTGTGCGGTCGTTGCCTTACTGGCGACGACGATGCTGCAGATTGATCCCGCGTCACTGGTCGCGGTCGGCCTGATGTTCTTTTTCGGCGGCGCGATCTTCCCGCTCTACTCGCTTTCGCTGGCCTACATGAACGACTGGGTGCCAACCAACAAGATGGTCGGCGCCTCAGCCACCTTCGTGGTGGCCAGCGGCATTGGCGCGGCATCGGGGCCGATTGCCGGCGGGGCCATCATGTCGGTGTTCGGCAATCAGTACTTCTGGGTGGCGCTCCTCGGGCCAACTCTCACGCTCGCCAGTTTCTTGATCTGGCGCATTGTCTTCAGCGACCCGGTCGCCATCGAACGCAAGGGGATGTGGGTGCCGGTCGCGTCCAGGGGGTCAGCGGTGGCAGCGGCGGTCATGGCCGCGCCCCGCCGGCGCGCGGTCAGAAAGTCGTCAGCTACTGGTGGGTCTGTTAACGCGATGGAAACAAACCAGAAACACGAGGGAAAGACGCCCCCTGCATCCTGATGCCTGTTGGTCAGATTCCATCTGACTAGCTACCTCGAAAGGGTGCTCGATGGATACTGGCTCAATTGCCTGGGTAATGATTTCGGCCGCGTTGGTGCTGTTCATGGTGCCGGGGCTCGCCTTGTTCTACGGCGGCATGGCTCGCGGCAAGAACATGCTCAACATGCTCATGATGAACATGATCTGCCTGGGTATCGTGCCGGTCGTCTGGGTGATCGCGGGCTACAGCCTGTCGTCAGCGGAGACCTCGCACGGCTGGTTGGGTAACTTCGATCACCTCTTCATGGCCGACATTACGGCCAACCAAGACGGGGGCGAAACACTGCTCTTAGCGTTCTTCGCGATGACCTTCGCGGCCATTACCCCGGCGCTCATCTCAGGTGCGGTTGCTGACCGAATGAAGTTCTCGGCGTGGGTCGTCTTCGTCCCGGTCTGGCTGATGTTGGTCTTCGTGCCGGCGTGGGCGTGGGTTTTTGGCCCTAATGGCTGGCTGAAGGAGCGGGGCAGCCTCGACTTCGCCGGTGGCACCGTCGTCCACGTGGCGGCGGGAGCCGCCGCCTTGGCGATGGCCATCGTGCTCGGCCCGCGTCGGGGCTGGGGTTCGGAGAAGATGTTGCCCCACAACCTCCCCTTCACGATGCTCGGCGCTGGCATTTTGTGGTTCGGCTGGTTTGGGTTCAACGCTGGCTCGGCCCTCGCCGCCGACACCACCGCGATCCAGGCCTTCGCCAATACGTTCATCGCCGGTGCTGCCGCCATGCTGTCGTGGCTCGTCGTCGAGTACCTCAAAGACGGGCACGCCACCAGCCTGGGAGCCGCCTCCGGCATCGTGGCCGGCCTCGTTGGCATTACCCCCGGTGCTGGGTTCATGGGCATCTGGGGCGCCTTGTGTGTTGGCCTCATCGTTGGTGCAGCTTGTGCGTTCGCAGTTCGGATCAAGTTCCGCGTTGGCATTGATGATGCGCTCGATGTGGTCGGGGTCCACTTTGTCGGTGGCCTTCTCGGGGGCATCCTGATCGGCTTCTTCGCCTCGCCCGCCTCCCTGGGTGGCGCCAGTTTCGACGCCGGGCTCTTCGAAGGAGGCGGCCTCGGCCTTCTCGGCGAACAACTCTTTGCGAACGGTTTCGTCATGGTGTTCGCCTTCGCCATGACGTACATCATCGCCAAAGCGATTGACGCCACTATCGGTCTACGCGTAAGTGTCGAAGAAGAACGTGAGGGTCTCGACACCTCCCAGCACGCCGAGGGCGCGTACAACAACTAGCGCAGTACCAAGCTGGCCGCGAGATGTGAGGGCATTGGGCCATACTGGATGCGTGATTGAGATTCCGGGGCCTCGAACCCGGCCAGCCGATTGTCTACGGCGGCGGTCCGTCGTTCGGGTCTCGGCCGATCTTGCGGCCGCGTTTGCCCCTGGCGATCAGCTCCTCGTCGTTGACGGGGAGCTGCTGCATATCCGGCGGCCGGGCCCAGGTTGCGAGCGACGCAGTCACTCGGGCCGCTTTGACGCCTTCGCCGCGATGGGTGCCGTATCTGACGACAGCATCAGCCACTTCTTCGACCACTTCGCGGCGTCATTGGCCGACGACGACACATTCGCCCCAATTGCCGCCGCCAACGAGGCCGACTCGGTCCGGGCGCGCCAACGAGGTCGGTCGACGACCCGACTGGAGCTCACGGCGTCGATGCGCCGCGACATGATCGCCGGGCTCCGCGCCTGGCGCGACCTATCGTCGGTCCGCGACTCGGTCATCGAGCGAGTCGATCATGACGGGTGGTCACTCGAACAGCGGGTATCCGGGCTTGGTCCCATCGGTTTCGTCTTTGAGGGCCGACCAAATGTCTTTGCTGACGCCTGCGGGGTCCTGCGGGGCGGAAACACGGTGGTATTCCGGATTGGCTCCGATGCGCTCCAGACCGCGCTGGCCATCGTCAAGCATGCACTCGACCCGGCGCTCGAGGCCGCCGGCTTGCCACCGGGGTCGGCCTCCCTCGTGGCGAGCGAAGCGCATGCAGCAGGCTGGGCGATGTGCAACGATCGGCGTCTTGCGCTTGCCGTAGCTCGGGGGAGTGGACGCGCCGTCGCCCAGTTGGGAACCATCGCCCGTCAGGCGGGGGTCCCGGTGTCGGTCCACGGCACCGGTGGTGCGTGGCTCGTCGCCAGCAAAGCCGCGAACGGCGACCGACTAGAAGCCGTCGTGGCGGCGTCGCTCGATCGCAAGGTCTGCAACACGCTCAACACCTGCTGTGTGACAAGCGACGCGGCCGCTGCGCTCGTACCACGGGTGCTCGCCGGGCTCGGTGCCGCTGCTCGGTCCCGGGGCGTCAATCCAAAGATCCACGTGACCGATTCGGCCCGCCCATTTGTTCCGGCCGGCTGGTTCGAGGACATCGTGGCGATTCGGCGGGCCAGCGGCGACCAACAGGAGCCCATCGCCGAGCCCATCGAAGCCAGCGAGCTTGGTCGCGAATGGGAATGGGAAGGTCGCCAGAAATCACGCTCGTTGTTGTCGACTCCGTTTCGGATGCCGTTCTGCGGTTCAATGCGCAGTCGCGCGATTTGTGGCCTCGCTCATCTCCGAGGACAGCGACGAGCACGACCTGTTCTGGCGAGGCCTCGGCGCGCCGTTCGTTGGTGACGGCTTCACCCGCTGGGTCGATGGCCAATACTCGCTCCGTCGTCCCGAACTTGGCCTCAGCAACTGGGAGAACGGCCGGCTCTTGGCTCGGGGTGGGATCCTCTCGGGCGACAGTGTTTATACCATCCGGTCGCGGGTCACGCAGACCGATTCGTCGGTGCGTCGGCAGTGACATGATGGCGACGAACGACACGCCATTGACCGACGACCAACGAGCCCGCTTGCTCGAGGCCGCGCTGCCGTCTCGCGTCTCAAACGTGACGGTCGATGCCTCGCTGGCCGAGGTCGCGTCGCAAAGCTCACACCCCGTTATCCAAGCCGCGGGCCTGGCGCATCAGGCCTACGGTGATTTGCTCAGCCTTGAGTGTGGGAGGGCCGAGTCGTTACTTCGTGCTGCCACGAGGATGATTGCCGACTCCAAGTCGACCGACTATCCGATCCTTCGCTGGTTCGCCTACCACGCATTGGCCGACTGTCTTGACGAGCGGGGACTGTTTGACGAGGCCCTGGAACAGCTGGAGGAGGCGCTTGACATCGCCAACGAGTTCCACCTCGTTGCGCAGTGGGGGCGCAGCTGCGCCGGCCTCGTTTTTCTCCAGCGTCGGCTCGGCAACGGTGCCCGGGCGGCTGAGGCCGTGGAGCTCTTGTTGACCAGCGAGGCCACACGAGACCGATCAACGCCTCCTATCGATCGTGTCCGACCTGTACCTCTGGCTTGATCTCCCACGTCAGGCGATTAGCCTGCGGCTCACTGACGCAGCCGAGCAGCCAGGATGGACCTCACGGGGTCATCGAGAAGCAGCTCGCGCCTATCTGCATTTACATGATCTCCGCGGCGGCCGAGGAGGGAGCATGCCGCTTTGGCCACCGAGCTCGCCGACGCCACGAACGATGACGAGAACTTGCTCCTCGCCAACCTTGTCACCGGACTGAGCGCAGCATCGGGTAATCACGAAGCAGCGCGTGCGTCGGCACAGTGGTCGGTCGAACTAGCGGCGAAGGCCGGTCTTGTCGTGTCGGAGGGGGTGGCGCGGCTCGAAATGGCTCAGGCGCTCGTCCGATTGGAGCGACCGGCTGAGGCGCTGGTCGAGCTAGAGAAGATCGACCCCAACCGGCTCGGCAGCTCCGAACGTCGGCAACGGTTTCTCCTGATGGCCGAGTTGGCCGAGCAGCAAAGCGACTGGGACACCGCGGCTGCGTATTGGTCCGATGCAGTGGCGCTGGCGTCGCGAGCCTGTCGGCTCCCGCGACGTCGGCGATGGAGCAAGAACTCGCCGATTATCTGGAGTCGGTGTTCGTTACGAGTCCCCACGCCGCCAAGCTCGCGAAGCTCCGACGAGCGTTGCGTGATCGTGACCGTGTGTTGTTGCTGGCCGCCAAGACCTCCGTGGACATTGGCCTCAATGAATCTCGCATCACAGCTGCTTGCTGCCGGTTCCGATCGAGAGTCGCTGCTGCCAAAGCTCAATGCGCTATCGCAGAGCTTGATCTCACTGCGAAACAGCTAGCCGAAGTCGCCTTCTGGGAAGAGCCAGACGTCTCGATTCAATGGGCGGTCGTCGACCTCACACAGGCGCTCGCAGCCGCGTCGTCATCGTCGGTCCAGTGGCGTCGAACGCAGGGTCAAGATTGTCATCGCACCATCAGCAGGCCTGCCTGCCGTTCGAGCCGTCGGTGAGGCGTTGACTCCGGTGTCTTGCGTTTGTGCTCTTGGTCGAGGCCAACCTGGCGGCGCCAGGGGCTGTAGTTGGTGCAGAGCGATACGCACGCCGACCGGGTCACGGTGCGGGCGACGGTGGCGACGGCCCGGCCGCTCTCGGCCGATGAACGACGAGGGTTGTTTGCCTGGGCCGGCCGCACCGGGCTGCGGCGCCCGGCTGCTTGTCGGCAGCGGCACCGGGCTTGCGGTGGCTCAGGCGACATCGAGCGACTCGGTGGCACGCTCGATGTGGAGTTCGCGCCGATCGCCAAAGCCTGACGGCCGTCCGCGTTGGCTTCTTCGGGCCGCAGAGCTAGGGCGAGCTGCTCGATGGGAAAGGGTTTCTGGAAGAACTGATAGGTCAGACTTGATGACGCCGATCGGACAACCACTCGATGCCCCGACGTGCGATGCTTTGCGATGGAAGGATTGATCGCTACGACAATCGCGGCAACGCCAAGGCCAGTCACCCATTGGCTGAGCTCGTAATTACAGACGAGCGCATCGAACTCGATGCCGCTGGACGCCGCAAGACGCCCCTGCACGGTCATGAACGGCGTCGACGATCCACCCCTCACGCTCCAACCACATCGCCAACAAGTGGCTGAACGTCTTGTCGTCATCGACTAGCAAGACGCGCCCAGGTGACGTCACTTGGCTCGCACCTTGCTGGTTGGGATGGTGATGTCGAATCGAGCCCCGGTGCCGTCGCCAGCAGAACTGACCGACAACACCAAGCCGTTGAGCGTGCAGCAAGCTCTGGCAATGTAAGAGACCGAGACCAAGCCCGCTATCGCCGCGCCGCTCGGCCAGCGTGCGCCGAGCGCGGGTGTGACGCAAAAATCGTCTGTTGCTCGTCAATCGGGATGCCAGGGCCGTCGTCGGCCACGGAGATGACTACGTGGCCATCCGCGTGGGGGCCCGCGGTTCCGATGGTGACGGTCGAGCCGGCATCGCGTGCTTCAAGGCATTCGACACGAGGTTGGAGAGGGTCGTGTGGAGCAGTCGACTATCGACCATGGCACGAACCTCGGGCTCGATCGTCGTCTCGGCCTCGACGATCGTGATACCGCGTCTCGTCGCGAGCGCCTGCATCGAAAGTGCGAAGTCGGTGCACCACCTCGCCAACGTTGACGAGACCGTCCTTCGGTACAAATTGACCACGGTCGAGGCTTGTCAACACGCTGAGGTTCTCGACAACGACTTGCGCCGACTCGATGCTGCGAACGATGGAATCACGTGTCGTCTCCGCATCCTGGATCGAAAGCAAGTCGATGGCCTGGCAGGCAAGAGGCCACGCGGAGATCGTGAAGCACGATCCGCTGGACTTCGGACTTCTGCCAAAGCAGATCTTCGAACACTGCGGTGTAGTCATCGTCGATCAAGGCCAGCAGCTTCGACCGCAGCTCAGCTTCACGTGCTGGCCGCTTGCGCTGGCGCCGAGACCCCAGCGACGCATCGATGAGCTTGAGGGCACTGACAGCCTTCAGCGTCGCCGGTTGAGGCAGCCGCGACAACCTGGGCTTGAAGCGAGTAGCGATACAGGTCATCGTGGTTTCTCACGGCGCTGTCGGGGTTGGCGAGGATTCGGATTGCCTCCTGCCCCCGCCCGCTGTTGGTGAACATCGCCGCCCGCAATAGGTCAGAGCTTGCTTCACCCGAGCGGTATACGGTGGGTTGTGAAAGCCTTTGGCCTCGAGCATGTGGCCGTTGGCGGCGTCGTGATCGCCTCGCGCAACACAAACGGCCCCAAGCACGATGTGGTCGATGGACTCCGGTTGGTGACCGCGTTCGATGATCGCTTCGATAGCGGCGCCGACGTCGGACGCTCGGGATGCCCGGCATAGAGCAGGCGGGATGGAGGCCCGATAGGTTTCGAGCGCTCGGGCATCGTCGGCGTCGGCCGCCAGCTGCACCGCCAAATCGGCCGCCTCGATGGCTGCGGCATAGTCGCCTTCGGCGGCCAGCAGTCGACTGAGAAGCGAAGCCGAGACGGTGTCGGACGGGCTGCCAGCAGGCGATCGCCAATCGAAGGCTGCTCGATACTGGGCAGCCGCCGTCAGATTCCCTTGCTCCAGTTCGATGTAGGCAAGGAGACGTAGGTGCGACTGGTAGGCCGAGGTGGGAAGGCTGGGCGGATTGTACCGATGCATCTTGATGGCGATTTCAAGCAGACGTTCGGCATCGCTTCGTTGCCTGGCTGAAGTAGCGAGAAGCTCAAATAGCTGACCAGTCGCGGCGTCGTCGAGTTCGGCCCATGCCCCGGGCCTGGCGTCGAGTAGGGCCTCCGCCTCGGTTGCTCGTCGCTCTGCTGTTGCGGGATCGCGCCGCCTAGCGGCGTCGTGGGCTTGGGCGATACGTGTGCGGGCGCTCTCGACTGCCGCGACTGCGAGGTTGGTGCCGACGCTGTTGTGCGTGGGCGACGAACTGTGCCCATGGTCGTGGGCCCGTTGTTGCATTGGAGAAGCCTAGGTGATCCGAGCGGTGAGCGCAGTGGTCTGGCGCAAAAACGATGAGGGTCAACGGTCGCCCGGGTCAGGCCAAGAACCTGCGCCGTACGCTGGCGTCCGGAACTCGGCACGCGTCGTTTTTTCGGCCAAGTGCGTGCCGATTGCGTGCGACCAGGCGGTATGCCGCGTCGCGAAGGGGCCTTGGCGCGATGCGGA
>JAWKIN010000016.1:0-93931 GCA_041394345.1 Acidimicrobiales bacterium
TCTTTGCCGACACGCCGTTTGCGGGAATGTTGCCGTACCCCCAGCTGGCCCGATCAATCTCGTCGCTCTTTCTGGGACTCGAGCTGTATGGGCATCTCGATCCTGCGTCAGACGCGTCGGCCGAGGCCTATGAAGCGCTGGCCGGTCTGGCCGGGATGTCCTCGATGTTGATGGCCGGTCTGGCGTCGTTGCCCGTAGACGACGCACACCCCTAACGCCGCGGGTCCTAACTTCGCGTAGTCCGACTAAACGAAGTTAAGCGGCGGAGCTCAGCAGGTTCTTGGCACCAAGGCGCACGATGATGCTTCCGCTCGTGCTCGCCTCCGCCGGCTAGCCGGGCGGAAGCCGAGTACGAAGTACGGAAGCGTCGGACCCCGGGTGCTCGATAGCGCACACCAGATCGCTTGCTGGGGTGTGATCGATCCCCTTCGCCGTCCACCACCCATGCGGGCCGTCATTGCTGAGAGCAAAGGCGTTAGCCCTATTCGGATCGCCGGCGACGGCAATCAACAGCCGCTCAGGTGCCATCACAATGGGGACCAGACGTCCAGGGTCGTCCGACTCACCGAACACGGGCGCGAGGTGGCCGGCCTCGACAAGATCAACCAGCGTTGGCTGGCCGGCCGTGAGGTTGCTCCACTCCCCGATCATCCTCTCGAAGATCTGCGCGGGGATACGCGCCTCGTTGAACAGAGCTCGTTGCACATCGGCTTTACTCCAGCCCGCTTTGGAAAATGTTCGGGCGATCATCGGCGAGATAACAAGGAGCGGCTGAAACTGATCGTGGCCGAGTCCATAGACGTGGGTGAGGTCCCACGCCGCGACTCGCGTCAACCCATTGGCGAGGTACGGCACAATCGCCTCTGGAGTCGAGCCGAACACACTGCCGATGATCGTCCCGCTATTCATCCGCGCCATAGACACGGCATCCTCATCCCGACCAAAGCCGAAGGCAGCACTCAGCGGCGGCCAGTCGATCTCGGCGAGGCACGCCATGTCTTCGGCAAGCACCGGCCGCGTCGGATTGCCGAACGTGGCCTTGTCGTGCTCCGACACCGTGAAGCCAAACACATTACGCAGGTAAAGCCGGAGCCACCGACCCACGCTGGTGTTTGCGTGAGCGCCTTCACGCATCGCGCCAGGTCCTGTGTTGAAACCAAGGTTGGCCGCGTTGGGTCCATCGATCACGATGAGCGCATCAGCACCGGTCGTGTTGCCCGAATGCTCCGCCCCATACCGCGGGTCGGCGAGGATCTCGGTCAACGCAATGAGAACGGGCAGCTGCTCGGGGCGGCATCCGGCCATCACCGCGTTGACCGCAATGGACCAGATGGTGAGGTCGCGACCCGATGACTTCGCGATGCCTAGCAATTTCCACGGGTCGTGGCCCGAGTCCACGAGAAACGACTCAACCCGCTCTCGGGTCGGTGGGATGATCGGGTTTCCTTCGGTCCAACCCTCGTTTAGGAACTGAGCGTTGATCTCATCGATGGATCCGCGAGCCACGATGTCGAGCGCGTTTGGCTCGTCGTTGTCCTCGCCCGCTGCCTCGTCGGCACCAATGAGCCCCGCAACGATGGCATCAACCGTGTACGCCACGAAGTTGTCGATCATCTCGTCGGCCGATTGGGAGTCGACGTGGCCAACGGTGACCGCAAGGGGCAAGCCGTCGTAGCCGTGGCCCCTCGCGGTCGCCCGGGCCTGGCCTTCGAAGCCCTCACAAACGATGGAAACCGATGGGATGGAAGCTGATTCAGACGCAATCGATGCCCGCAACACGGCGGGCGTACAGCTGCCTCAACAACCCATCCCGGAGACAACGGCATCTATGTGGCGATCACGGAGATCCTGTGGAAGTCGGCCGACTCGCTCCTTCTCATCGGCGCCATGCAGATTGCCGAAGGCTTCGTAGCCGACGATTTCGATATCAGCGAAGCGTGCGGTCAACTCCGTTTTGAGAACGGGGAAGAGCTCGTCGCCGCGGAACAGGTAGTCCCACAGGAACGCCACGCGCTTGCCATTGAGCGTTTCGAGTCGAGCCGCACGACGATGCCGTTGCACGCCGCGGGGCGACTGAGGCCAGACCACTTCATAGATCGGTTCCATGTCGTCATTGTGCAACATGTCGGATCGAGTGCCACCACCAAACCGCGCTTGGGGTCTGACCACGCGGCGGTTGCTAGTTGCGGTCCTGCCAAGTACAGATACAGGCCTCGTTGCCTTCAGCATCAGCGAGGACCCAAAACGCTTTGGCCCGATCGTCCGAAACAAGCCTTCCGCCGGCGGCCAACACGGCGGCCACCCGACCTTCGGCATCATCGTGCGGCACCGAGATATCGAAGTGGATCCGATTACGGTCGGACCGAGGCTCGGTCATCTGCTGGAACCAAACGCCGGGCCCAATGGCATCAGGGTCAACGAGGTCGCTGACCATCCCCTCGGGGTCGGCCGGACCTTCCCGGTAACCGAGCACGGCCGCCCAGAACGGCCGAATGGCATCGATGTCCATGGCATCGATCGCCACTTCAATGCGCTCGGCCCGCGTCGGCTCACTCCGGAGACCGAGCGCTTCGGCCACGCTGGAAATTGACTCGGCCAGACCGGTATCGAGACTCGTGAGACCGCGGTGGGAATGGGTTGTGAGCTTGATGCGTACGACACCCGGATACTGCAACGCGATCTCTGGATGGTGATCGGCCGTGTCAGCGAGTGTGGCTATCTCGGCGACAAACGCCGCGCCGTCGCGAAATGTGCCAGCCACGAACGTTGCCTCAATCGCCCCGAGCAGATAGCGCCAATCGACCAGCCCGCTCTCGTTGAATTGCTCCGCGCTCACAAACTCGATCGGCATCAGCGTCCCATCCCTCCATGCGTGTCGAACGAGACGTGAACGTCGCCGCCGACCGGGTGAGCCTGGCACGTTAGAACTAATCCCGCATCGACTTCCGAAGGCGTTAGCGCGTAGTTCTTGCTCATTCGTACCTGGCCGTCGACGACGACCGCTTTGCACGTCGCGCACATCCCACCCTTGCACGCAAATGGGACTTCGGCTCGAACCGAACGGGCGTAGTCGAGGATCGACGGCCCATCGGGATCGACCCTGACGACCGAACTGCGACCATCGAGTGTGACAGTCAAACTGACGAGACCTTCGTCGTCGTTGGAAGGCTCGGGGATCGGTTCGATCCGCTGATCGAAGAAAAGCTCGTAGTGGATCCGGTCGGCATCCACCCCGAGCGATCCGAGCGTCGCACTCACCGACTCGATCATGTCGAGCGGCCCGCACATGTACCAGCCAGCTACCTCGGCCGGGTTGATCAACGAGTCAGTGAGCGCCCTGATCTTGTCGGCGTCAATTCGTCCCTGGAAGAGCGGAATCGTGCGGCTCGCGGCTCAGAATGTGAACGATCTGAAGCCGATCGTGGAACAGATTCTTCAGCCCCTCGATTTCCTCGAGAAACATGATGCTCTGTGTCGTTCGGTTGCCGTAGATGAGGGTGCAACTACTGGCTGCTTCGGTTTGCAGAATGGTCGACACGATCGCCAGCATCGGGGTGATACCCGAGCCAGCGGCCAGAGCAACGTAGTGATTGGCGGCATCGGGGTCGACTTCGTGAACAAACTCACCGACAGGTGGCAGGACGTCGATCAGGTCGCCATCTTTGAGCTCAGTGGTAGCGAATTTGGAGAAAACGCCGTTGGGGATCCGCTTGATACCTACCTTGAGTTCGTCGCTGTCCGCACTGGTGCAGATCGAGTAGGACCGCCGAACGTCTTGGCCATCGATCTCGCGCCGCTAAACCAGGTATTGTCCGGCCTTGTGTCGAAACACGTCTCGCAACTCGACGGGCACGTCGAACGCAACAGCGACCGAGTCGTCGGTTTCCGCTTTGACCCTTACCGGAAGTGAATAGAACTCGACGCTCACTAGATCTCCTTGAAGTAGTCGAAGGGCTCGTGGCAGCTGTTGCACCGCACCAGCGCCTTGCACGCCGTGGAGCCAAATTCGCTTATGACTGCCGTATCGCTCGAGCCGCATTGCGGACAGGCGATTGGCCGGCGACGGGTGAACGTGACGGCGCCCGACGTTCGCTGGTCGAGACTATGGGGCGGAGCAATGCCATAAGCGACAAGCTTCGCCTTGCCCTCCTCCGACATCCACTCGGTAGTCCACGCCGGGCTGAAGACCGTATTGACCACGGCGTCGGGATGGCCGCCGTCGCTGAGCACAGAACGAACCGAGCTTCGATGTAGCGCATGGCCGGGCAACCCGAGTAGGTCGGTGTCAGGGTGACAATGATCGTCCCGTCAGCGACGTCAATAGAGCGGAGCACCCCAAGGTCTTCGATCGTGAGAACGGGCACTTCGGGGTCGGGCACCTGCCCGACCGCTTCGCAGAGCTCGTCGAATGACAGGGGTGCGGCCGCTGAAAGCATCACCACTCTGCTCCCTGGTGAGCCCGGTAGAGCGACTGCATTTCCGGGAGGAGATGGCCGAGATGCTCCGTGTGGAAGCCCGTGCGGCCACCAATGCGCTGGTAAGGATCGTCGGGGAGTTGGACGGTTGCATCGGCCAGCACCTCAGCGATGGTGGCGTTGAACTGTGCCCGGATCGGCCCAAGGTCGGGGGCGACGCCGGTGCTTTGGAGCGATGCTTCGACGTGGTCGGTCCAAAAGAGATCGTCGACGTACTTCCACATCTCGGTGACAGCCGCCTGCATCCGACGATGACTTTCCTCGGTACCGTCACCCAAGCGGACAACCCATGTCGCTGACCGCCGCAGGTGATAGTCGGCCTCCTTCGACGCCTTCTGCGCTATCCCTGCGAGTGTCGCATCGGTGCTCGAACTAAGGGCTCGATAGAGCGGCACCTGGTAGGCGTCGACAAAAAGTTGGCGCGCCATCGTGTGAGCGAAGTCGATATCTGGCTGTTCGACGAGCACCGAGTTGAGGAAGGCGCGCTCGTCTCGCAGCATCGCGAGATCGTCTTCGTTTCGACCGGCTCCCTCCACCTCCGCGGCATAGGCCAGGAGGTGGCGGGCTTGGCCGATGTGGTCGAGGCCAACATTGGCGACCGCTATGTCTTCTTCGAGATCGGGCATCCGCGAGACGAGCGCACCGAGTCGTTGGCCAAGGATGAGATTGTCGTCGGCAAGCCGAAGGAGATAGGTGACGAGGTCGGCGCTCACATGTGCCCAATCTCTTCGGGGATCTCGTAGAACGTCGGGTGCCGGTACGGCTTCGGCGAGTCGAACCAGGCGTCTTGGTCGTGCGGTTCGGACGCCGAGATGGCCGACGAGGGCACTACCCACAGGCTGACGCCTTCGCTACGGCGGGTGTAGACATCGCGTGCGTTTTGCATCGCGGTCTCGACATCCGGCGCATGAACCGATCCGACATGCACGTGGTTGAGACCGCGCGACGCGCGCACGAACACTTCCCACAACGGGTAGCCGCCAGCTGTCCCCTTGAGCACCGCCTCGGCTTCACCTTCGATAACTGGAACTTCGTAACTCATGGTCTCTCCTACGCCGTCGCCGCGAGCGTGCGGCGATGTTCTTTGCTGGCATGAGCCATGGCCGCCTCACGAACCCAGGCGCCGTCTTCCCAAGCCTTGACCTTGTGCGCCATTCGCTCCCTATTGCAGGGGCCGTTGCCCTTCACCACTTGCCAGAAATCATCCCAATCGATCTGGCCGAAGTCGTAGTGCCCGGTGTCGTCGTTCCATCGGAGATCGGGGTCAGGGATGGTCAGCCCGAGGAACTCCGCCTGGGGAACCGTCATGTCGACAAACCGCTGGCGCAGCGCGTCGTTTGTCTCCAGCTTGATCTTCCACTTCATCGACTGCTCGGTGTTTGGCGACTGATCGTCAGGCGGACCGAACATGGAGATCGCCGGCCACCAGAAACGGTTGAGCGCATCTTGGGCCATCTCCCGCTGCGCCGGCGTGCCGTTGGCAAGGGCGATCATGATCTCGTAGCCCTGTCGTTGGTGGAACGATTCTTCCTTGCACACCCGGATCATGGCCCGCGAGTAGGGGCCGTACGAGGTGCGAGTCAACATGACCTGGTTGGTGATTGCGGCGCCGTCGACGAGCCAGCCGATAGCGCCCATGTCGGCCCAGCTGAGTGTCGGATAGTTGAAGATCGAAGAATACTTCTGCCTCCCACTGTGGAGGAGATCGTTGAGTTCGTCGCGGGAAACGCCGAGCGTTTCTGCAGCCGAATAGAGGTAGAGCCCGTGGCCAGCCTCGTCTTGCACCTTGGCCATGAGGATCGCCTTGCGCCGCAGTGTCGGCGCCCGGGTAATCCAGTTGCCCTCTGGTTGTTGGCCGATCACCTCGGAGTGCGCGTGCTGTGCGATCTGGCGAATCATGGTCTTTCGGTAGGCCTCAGGCATCCAGTCTCTCGGCTCGATCTTTTGATCGGCCGCGAGAACGGCCTCGAAGCGCGCTTCGTGCGCCAACTCGTCTGGCATTCGGTCCTCCTCGTAGTGCGACTTAATATATGATACTCAACTCTAGAAATAATGCAAGGTGTGTGTATCATATAGACGTGACTTCGATCCGAACCCGAGCCGCCAACTACGGTGAGCGAGCCGACATCACCGCCCGGACCATGCTGATAACGGTCTTCGGCGATTCCATCGCCCCGTCCGGCGGCGCAATCTGGATCGGCGACCTCATCAACCTGATGAAGCCGTTCTCCTTCTCTGACCGACTCGTGCGCACGTCCCTGTTCCGCCTCGGCGAGGATGGCCTCTTCGACACCGAACGGATCGGTCGGCGCAGCCGGTACTCCCTGTCGAGAACAGCGCAGGAAGAGTTCGCGGCCGCTGACGCACGGATCTACTACCAGCCAGCCGTCGACTGGGACAATGAGTGGACGATTGTGTTCGCAAACGATCACCGCCTCGACGACACAACCAAAGCTGCCCTCGCCCGAGCATTACGTTGGCAAGGATTTGGCCGCCTCGCAGCCGGTGTTTTCGCCTCGCCTACGGCGGCTCGTAGCACGGTCGCTGTCGCAGCGTCGCGGGTTGGTATCGACATCGCGCTGCCGACGGCCCGCGCTCGATTCAGCGACCTTGACGCGCTCGTCCAGCGCGACACGTTTGACGCCGACTTTGGTGTCGACGAATCGGCTGCGGCCTACAACAACTTCATCGCCGACTGGCGGTGGTTCAAGGGACTGGGAGAGGAGGACGGCCATGCCGCCTTCCTCGTGCGATCGATGATGGTGCACGACTTCCGTCGTGCCCGTCTGGCTGACCCTGAACTGCCCGCACCATTGCTGCCGCCAAGATGGCCCGGCCAGCGGGCCTACGAGCGAGCGGCGCAGATCTTCCACACCGTCGACGCCGCTGCCAGCGCCTACCTCGGCGAAACGTGGGGTCTCAAGGCGCCAGCGCTCCACCGATTTCCGACGGGGCCACACGCCGATTAGGCGATGTGGCGGTCAGACCAAGCGGGACTTGACAAGGTCGGCCACCGTTCGGCCATCGGCCCGACCGGCGACCTCGGCATTGACGCGTTTCATTGCTTGGCCCATGTCGGCCTTGGTTGTGAACCCTTCGGCGGCCAACGTGGCTTCGACTATGGCGATGAGTTCGGCCTCGCTCAGGCCGGCGGGCAGGTAACTCTCGAGAACCACGAGTTCGTCGCGCTCGCCGTTGGCCGCCTCAACGCGGCCGCCCGCCTCGAACGCCTCCGCCGCTTCAACCCGACGCTTGGCCTGCGCGGCGATCACCTTGAGCACACCATCATCGTCGAGTGCGACCGCCGCCGTCCCCGCGGTCTCGGCTTCCTGAACCGCACTGATCACCGACCGAAGAGTCCGGAGCTTCACCGCATCGCGAGCCTTCATCGCGACCTTGAGGTCCT
This sequence comes from Acidimicrobiales bacterium, assembly GCA_041394345.1. GTDB lineage: Bacteria > Actinomycetota > Acidimicrobiia > Acidimicrobiales > SZUA-35 > JBBKWJ01. The sequence goes on from JAWKIN010000016.1 coordinate 7,882, forward strand.
CGCGGATCGATGCAAGTAGTGGACTGGTTTCATTCGCCATGGTTGATGCTCCTGGGATCGAGCCTTCATCGTAGTCGGCAGCGGCGACTCAACTTTGCTCGTTGTCTGTGCCGGGCCACCTGTAGGGTCAAGTATGCGTTTCCAGGAACCCGAATTCTCCCGTGGGACGGCCGACGTGTTCCGGTGACGCTGCTGGGCGGCTACCGGGCAAGACGACGATCATCAATGAACTACTCGGCCGCACAACCAAGCCGATCGCGGTCTTGGTCAACGATGCAGGCTCCGTCAACGTCGATGCCAAGCTGATCCGACGTCGCGGCCGAGACACGATCGAATTCACCGATGGTTGTGTCTGCTGCACTCTCAGCCAAGGCTTAGGAATGGCGTTCGACCAGTTGAGGGCCAGGCCGGTCCCGCCCGAGCATGTCATTCTCGAGATGAGCGGCATCGCCAATCCGGCCCGTGTCGCCCCATGGACAAAATCGGCGGGATTCGTACTCGACGGAATTGTTGTACTGGTTGATGTCGAGCAGTTTCTCGCCAACGAATCGCACGACGTCGTCGGCGACACGCTCCGGGTCCAAGTACAAGCAGCCGACCTCCTCATCACCACCAAGCTCGATCTCGTCGATGAGTCAACGATCCGAGACGTGCGAGCGAGACTCCACCAGCTGGCACCCGATACGCCGGTCATCGAGCCACCAAGTGCGTTTGCGACGGCGGGCATCCTCGAGCTCGGCGCTCGCCATGACGGCATCACCGTTCCCTCGCCGAGCCTCTTCGACTCCCACACCGTTGCTGCAGTACCCCTCCCCGATCCCATCAGCGAAGACGAGCTTGTATCGCTTCTCGCCGCACTGGACTCCTCGGTCGTCCGGGCGAAAGCTATCGCCCGCACGCCGGATGGCAGGTTGTTGAACGCCCAGGTGGTTGGCCACCGTCGAACGGTCAGCGAGTTGCCGGCACCTGAACTCCACGAGCCCACCGACCTTGTCGTCATCACAATCTCGGCCACCTGAGCGGTCGTGTACGATTGGGGAATGGCTGACACGGATGACGCACTTTTCTGGGGCGTAGCAGAACATCACATCGCCACGGGCAAGGCAACCGAAGGTTCGCTGATGAACTTTCCGTGCGTCAGGGTTCGAGAGGAGTTTGTGTCGATGCCCGAACATCGACACGGTCACCTCGTTGCCAAGCTGCCGGCTGAGCGCGTGGCCGAGCTCATTGGGGACGGCGTTGGGGTTCCGTTCGGACCTGGCGACAAGGTCTTCAAAGAATGGGTGCTTATTGCTGAACGGGACGAGGCGCTGTGGACGACCATATTCGCCGAGGCCGTCGAGTTCGGTGAAGCGAATGCCGACAAGAAGCGCCAAAGCAGCGAAGGGCACGAGGTGAGTTTCACCGGCTTCTCCCCCGCTGGACTCGACCTCTTACGCACGCTCGGCACCAAGAACAAGGCGTGGTTGGACGAAAACCGCAAGCACTACGAACGCGAGGTAGCCGTTTGCAGCGAAGGCCTTTGTTGTAGCGCTGGGCGAGGAGCTGCACGAGGTTGTATCCCCGACATCGTGGCGTCACCAAAGACCAACGGTTCGATCGGGCCGATCAACAACGATCTTCGATTCAAGCCCGACGCTTCGCCCTACAAGGACCATCTCCTGTTCCGATTTTGGGAAGGCGCAAGCAAGAAGACGGCACCGACGCTGTTCATCCGCCTGAGTCCGAGCGACGGAATCGGCATCGCGAAAGCGGTGTGATGTTTCATGACGTGAACACCTGGCGAGAAACCGTCGATAGCGAGAGGTTCGGACCCGAGTTACAAGCAACAATCGATGCGCTCGTGACCGAGACCGGCGCCATGGTGGCGGGGCAAGAGTTGAAGACGGTGCCCAAGCCCTTCGCTGCCGACCATCCCCGTCGCGAGTTGTTGAAGCACAAGATGATCCAGGTTCGCTGGATCCGGCCGGTACCGACCTGCATCTCGACGTCGGAGTTCGTCGATTGCTGTGTGGACGAGCTAGGACGTGCCGCCGACCTTCACCGCTTGTTTGTCAGCCTCCCGGCGTAGCCCCACAGTGCGCCCAACCCCTAACCCTGCGTAGTCCCTTAACTTCGCGAAGTCGGACTAAACGAAGTTGCGGGCGGAAGCGTCAACGCCCGATCGAGAAGTCGGGCCTGTAGTCGCGCCACGTCGGTTTCGAGTTGCGCGCCGTCTGGGCTCTGTCGGGCCTGACGAAGTGTGGCGTTCATGCTGGCGACACTCGCGTAGCCGAACCGACTAGCAATCGTGGCCGCATCGATTCCAGACAGACGCAAGCTAATGAGCAACGCCGCCAACTTGGGGCGTCGCTGGCCTCGGCGGCGAGATTTCGCCAAGTCAGCAGCCGACGTACCAAACTCGAGCGCGACCGCAGTAGCAATCTCCTCGAGTGGCACGACCACGTCGGCAGCGCCGGGAACGATCAGCGACCGCTCAGTGCTTGGATCCGGCAACACGCTGGCGCTCCAGTGAAGCGCAGCATCGGTTGGATGTCGCCGCTCTACGAAGTCTCGGTAGGGCCCAGGCCCGTTCGCTAGGCCCAGCACGACCGACGTTGTCAAGAACCTCGGAACGGGTCGGTCGGACAGGTAGTGGCAATAGCTCGACCAGTCGTATGTGGCCTTGTCGACCGTGGCGCCAAGGTCGATTGGATTGCGATGGATGTAGCGGGATGCCTGGAGCAAGTACTCATCTGTATCGACGCGTTTCGACAGGAAGCACGCCTTAAACAGCGGCCCGTCGTAGCCGTGGCGCCGGTTGAATCGGCGTGTATACACCGAGCCAACCATCGCCATCGCTTCGGACAACGCCCCTTCGGCGCTCCGCACGAGTAGGTGATAGTGATTGCCCATCAGGCAGTAAGCGTGCGTTTCGAGGCCGTACTCCCGCCATGCTTGGCCGAGAAGGTAGAGGAAATGGGTGCAGTCCTGGCGTGACTCGAACGTTTGGTGGCGCCGAGCGCCCCGGTTCATTACGTGATGGAACGCGCCCGCTTCGTCGTCTCGTTGTTGGTTGCCCATACTTCGCACAGTAATGACGCCCTGTGACAGTCTTCTTAACTTCGTTTGGTCGGACCAAGCGAAGTTAAGGGCGTGGGGGCGTCGAAGTGGGCGTCACCGCTTGGCTGGCGCCTACTTCATCAGACCCGTTGGCATGTTGGCCACCGCTGGCGCGCCGACGTTCTCGAACCAGCCGTCGACATCGTCGAGCCCGGCGATCCGAAGCGTCTCCCGCTTGAGCGCAGCGGCAGCACCGGCCGGATAGTGGGCAAGCTGATTCGCGAGCTCAGTGGCGCGAGCCAGAACCTGATCGGATGACACCGATTCGTAGGCAAGCCCAAGCTCGACCATACGACGTCCATAGATTCTGTCACCCACAAGGACAATTTGCAGCACGGTCGCGGGCGAGTACCGGGCGCAAAGCCACGCCAGGTTATTTGGCGCCGCCATGCCAAGCTTCACCTCGGCCACCTGGATGAAGTCGTCGTCGCCGACCACGACGATGTCGCCAGCCAACGCCAAAGCGGCGCCTCCGTTGATGGCAAAGCCTTCCAGCGCCACGATCAGCGGATGGGGACACCGAGCCAGCGCCACATGGGCCGAGCGGATCGATTGGGGCTGGGTGGCAGCCAATCAGGCGTCGGCTTCGTGTTGGCTTCTTTCAAATCAAGCCCCGAGCAGAACGCGCCATCACTTCCGTACAGGAGAACCACTCTCACGCGAACATCTGCGCTAGCCGCCGCGACGGCCGCAGCCAGCTGGTCCATCATCGGACCAGTCATTGCGTTCTTGCGGTGTGGCCGGTGCAGCTCGATTCTGGCCACCCCGTCGGCGATCGTCAGGTTTACCATTGGCTCCGCCATCAGTTTCCTCCCAGTCGGCCAAACGCGCTGCTGGCCTCGTCGATGAGTTCGTCGATCAGTTGCGCCGCCGGCTTCAGTTCGTTGAGTTGGCCCAGTGCTTGCCCGGCGGGCGAATGCACCAGTGGTTCAACATTGTGCTCGCTGATGGCCCCAAGCAAATCGCCCACCAAAATGTCTTGGTAGGGCATCTTCAATGGCTCCGGCGCATCGGGCGCCGCCCACTCGTCCGACCACGCCGTGCGGATCATGCGCATTGTCTTGCCCGACTCGCTTCGCTGGATGACGGTGTCGTCGCTGCCCGCCGCCAACAACTTGGCCACGAGGGTCGGCCCCAAATGAGGGGCGTGTTCGGTGGTGGTAAGCCACATCGTGCCGGTCCAAACGCCCTCAGCACCGAGCGCCAGCGCTGCGGCCAGGTGACGCCCAGTGGCCACTCCCCCGGCCGCCAGCACCGGGACATCGCCGGCGAGATCGACGATCTGGGGAACAAGGGAGAACGTTCCGATCTTGCCGGTATGAGCACCGGCTTCGGTCCCTTGGGCCACGATGATCTCAACGCCAGCAGCAAGCGCCGACCGCACATGACGAGGCGAGCCGATAAGGGCTGCCGTTGCTTTCCCTAGCTCGTGGGCCTGTTCGACTGCAGCCTTGGGTGCGCCGATTCCACAAGCGAAGAGGTCGACGTCGGACGCCATGACCGCCGCCAGTTGCTCGGCCTCGATCTCGGCCGAACGAACGAATCGGGTCCGCATGCCCGGACCGCTTGGTGCTGGTACCTCGTACTTTTCAACCATCCCCTGCACAAAGGCACGATGCTCGTCCGGAATGTGTTTCTCGATCTCCGCCCGATCGTTGTGCTCGGGCATTCCTTGCGGCAGCACCAGGTCAACGCCGAAAGGCTTGTCGCCAACCAATCGCCGGATCTCCGCAAGCTCGTCGCGGATCTCGTTGGGGAACCGTCGAGTCGCCCCGTACACGCCGAGTCCACCCGCATTGGTGATGGCTGCGACCGTCGCGATGTCGTGGGCGAAGCCGAAGATCGGCGCGCGCAGCCCAAACCGTTTAGCCAAGCTGGTCTGTAGCGGCGACGTGGTTGTCGTTGATGGCAAGGCGACTCCGTTCGATTGTTTGGAGACACGTTCGCAGGTCCCGGTCGATCGACGCAACTGACTGCGTGTTCAGCTTGTCAGATTGGATTCAACGACCCCACCGATGCTGGCGAAACGTACTCGAAAGGAACCCATGCGAAACGCACCTAAGAAACGGCACGCCGCACGAAAAACTCGTGCCGCCGCACTCACCGTCAGCGTCCTTGCGACCGGTGGACTTGCCGGGGCGATGGCGACGAGCAACGCCGCGAGCGATCTCACCAGCGAGGTGGCGACGGTCACCACCACGCCACCGAGCACGCCGATCCCGTCGGCCGATGGTTCGGCTGCGACGCCAGCCCCGCTCCAGCCGGAGGCGACATCCAACGCGACCTATGCCGACGGGACATTTGTCGGGCGCGCGGCCAGCACGCGCTGGGGTGATGTGCAGGTATCGGTCACGACTAGCAATGACCAGATCGTCGCCGTCGACTTGTTGTCCATCCCCTCCGCCGACCGGAAGAGCGTTCGAATCAACACGGCTGCGGGACCGGTCCTTGTCTCCGAGTCGCTCACCGCGCAGAGCGCCAATGTCGACATTGTGTCGGGCGCCACCTACACGAGCAAGGCATACCGGGACTCCTTGCAGGCCGCGCTCGACGACGCCTCGGTTGCCCTCTCGGCCCAGTTGGCGGCGACATGAGCCTCGACACCGTTCTGTGGTTTGTCGTTCGATCGAGCGGCTGGGTTGCACTCGTACTTGGGGTGCTCGCCCTTTTCTTGGGCTTCATCTTTAGCGCTCGCGACACGCTCGGGCCGAAGCCGGCCTGGTGGCTCGATCTCCACAATTACCTCGGCGGCCTTGCGCTGGCGTTCACGGGCGTCCATATGGTTGCCGTCGTCGGCGACTCGATGAATGGTCTTGGCTTCATTGCCACGCTCGTGCCGTTCGCCGCAGGGTCGGCCACGATCGGCATGGCGCTGGGCACGATCAGCTTCTGGTTGTTCGCCGCCGCGGTGTTGACCAGCTGGCCCAGGCGCTGGCTCCCGAGAAACGTGTGGCGCTGGGTCCATCTGGGTTCGGTCGCCGGCGTCGCTCTGGCTGGCGTTCATGCCTGGATGGTTGGCACGAGTTCGGGCACCGCAATCGCTCAACTTGTCCTACTCGCCTGCGCCGCCTTGTTCTCCTACCCCGTTGCGGTCCGTGTCCTGGAAGCTCAACCAGAAGAAGCAACCGAACAGTCGTATCCCTGCGAACCTGAGGACCCACAATGCGTCACGTTGAATTCGTCATGGGCACCGCCGTCACCTTTGACCTCCCGGACCATACCGACGTCGGCGTGCTCGTCGACGCAATCGAACGCCTCCACGACATCGACCAGCGATATAGCGTCTTTCGTCCCGATAGCCAGATCTCATCGATCGGAAAGGGCACCCTGCCCCTCGCCTCCGCCGATGCGGACGTGCAGGCCGTACTGGCCACGTGCCACGACCTCTACGTGGCGACGAGCGGAGCGTTCTGCCACTGGCCTGGTGGACGCGAACGGCCACTCGACCCGTCGGGCTACGTGAAGGGCTGGGCGATCGACCAGGTCGTGGCTGATCTCCACCAGGCTGGTGTCGAGCGATTCTTCATCAACGCCGGTGGTGACATCGTGGCGTACTCAGCCTCGGACCCCTGGCGAATCGGCATCCGCCATCCGTCGGACCCTTCGGCGGTCGGCGCCGTTCTCGAATGCACCAATTTGGCCGTTGCCACCAGTGCGAACTACGAGCGAGGCGATCACATCTGGGGTGCGGACCATCACGTCCTGACCAGCATCACGGTCACCGGGCCAACGCTTGGCGTTGCGGATGCGTTGGCGACGGCACTTTGGAGTGTCGACCAGTCAAATCCGGAATGGCTCGCGCAGTTTCCGTCCTACGAGGTGCTGACATTCGATTGCCACCAGCGTCGGCACCGGACTGCTGGTTTGACCCTCGTTTCCTAGGAATGGCGATAGTTTCACCCGATGCCAAGCCATGTTCTGACGCTCATCTGCCCGGACCGACCCGGAATCGTCTACGCGGTGTGCGGTGCGCTACTGGAGGCCGGCAGCGATATCGCCGAGAATGCTCAATTCGGCGATCCCGACTCAAAGTTGTTCACGATGCGCACGGTCTTCACGACCGAGGAGACCGATTCGTCCGTCATTGCCGACCTCGTCGCGTCCAAGCTCAATGACCCCGAAGCTGTGCTGAAGGTTCACCAGGTCGACGACCGCCCCAAGGTCATGATCATGGTGTCCAAATTCGACCACTGCTTGACTGACCTCCTCTACCGATGGAGCCGCGGCTCCCTCAAAATCGATATTCCGCTCATCGTCTCGAACCATCCAGACTGTGAAGCTCTGGCCATTCACCACGGCGTGCCGTACCGGTATCTACCGGTCACCAAGGACACGAAGGCCGAGCAGGAGGCCCAGATCCTCGCCCTCGTTGAGGAGCACGACATCGACCTCGTTGTCCTGGCGCGCTACATGCAGATTCTGAGCGACGACATGTGCACGGCGCTCGCGGGGCGAGCAATCAACATTCACCACTCGTTCCTCCCCGGATTCAAGGGGGCCAAGCCCTACCACCAAGCGCACGAGCGTGGCGTGAAGATTGTCGGCGCGACTGCCCACTTTGTCACGGCCGACCTCGACGAAGGGCCGATCATCGAACAAGACATCGCCCGAGTCACCCACGCGCACACCGCCGAGCAGCTCGTGGCGCTCGGCCAGGACACCGAGCGACTCGTGCTGTCACGAGCCGTTCGGTATTGGGCTGAAGATCGAGTGCACCTCATCGGCAGCAAGACGGTCATCTTCCCGTAGATCGAACCCCAATAGAGCGCTTCCCAAACGGGGGAAACCCCCGACGTCAGCAGTAGGCGACGCCCGTAAATTATTCCCATGGCCTCGGCGGTAGGGGCTTACGGGATCGAGCAGGACGCTTTTGAGGGGAAGTGTCCTGCTCTCCCACATTCTCCCCATCGTGGGATCACCGACCATCCCTACTCCGTCGTCGAGCTCCGCTTTACTCGCCCACGTCCTCGGCTTAGGCTCGCTCGATGCACCACGTTCCGGTCATCGACATCAGCAATCCCTCAGCCACCGAATCGGCAGCCGTCGATCGAGCGTGTGCTGATCATGGGTTCTTCCTACTTCGCGGCCATGGCCTCGACGACCTCATTGAGCGCACCTTCCAGGAGGGGCAGCGGTTGTTCGCCGCTGATAGATCGGTCAAGGATTCGATCGCTCGCACGATCGACAACCCGCTCGGCTATTACGATCGTGAGCTCACCAAGCGGGTGCGAGACCACAAGGAAGTGTTCGACTACATCGACCCGGACAAAGACGCGGGACGTAGTCGCAATCGTTGGCCCGACGGTCTCATCGGCTACCAAGAGACTCTCGTTGAGTTCTTCGATGCGTTCAGCGATCTCGCCGAACGGACCGTTGCCCTCGTACACGACACACTTGGACTGTCGGGCGAGGTGGCCGATCGGCACCGTGGTTCTCGACGGGCGAGCACCGTTCGACTCAACCACTACAACATCGGCGATCCGGTTCCGGAGGAACAACGAGGTGAACTCGCCGACCTGGCGCCGGTGGCCCTCGGACACCACACCGACCCTGGCGTGCTGACGCTCCTGCTTCAAGACGGCGTTGGCGGGCTGCAAGCTGAGTCGGCTGAGCACGGCTGGATCGATGTCGAACCGGAGCCTGGCACCATCGTCGTCAACCTCGGCGACGTGATGCAGGTGTGGACCAATGATCGCTACCGTGCCGCGGTTCACCGGGTGCTGCCGATGACGACAAGCACCAGGATGAGCATCCCCTACTTCTTCAACCCGTCGCCGTCCCTACTGGTCGAGCCGATTCGTGAGCTAGACCTTGGCGCTGACCGGTATCGGCCGTTCGTCTGGGCCGAGTTCATGCAAGCCAGGATCGACGACAACTTCACCGACGAAGGTGACGACACCCAGATCTCTGACTACGCGGTTGCCCAATGACCACCTTCGTGCTCACTCACGGCGCGTGGGGCGGATCGTATGGGTTCCACAAGGTCCGCCGCTTGCTTCAAGCTGAGGGGCACGAGGTCTTCACGCCGAGTCTGACGGGTATCGGCGAACGCTCGCATCTCATCGCCGAAACAATCGACCTGACGACCCACGTCACCGACCTTGTCAATGCGATCGAGTACGAAGATCTCTCCGACATCGTGCTGCTCGGATTTAGCTACGGCGGGATGGTCGTCACGAGCGCGCTCAACCACATCGGCGATCGGGTCAGTCACCTCGTCTACCTCGATGCCTTGGTGCCCGCTGATGGACAGAGCGCGCCCAGCTGCTCGGCGAAAACTCTGCACCACCCGATCCGAGTCAGTGGCGGATACCACCCGCCCCGAGGCCAATGGCCGACCCGGTCGAGCAAGCGTGGTCCGACGCGAGACGCTCCGACCAGCCGCTCCGCACCTTTCTCGAGCCCGCGTCGCTCGCCACACCGCTCGTCGACCACCCGTTCTCGTTGACGTTCATCAAGGCAACTGCCGACCCAAACGAACCGGCCGATTCGGTCTTCTGAGGGCGGCCCGCATCGCCCAGGGATCAGAACGCTGGCGCTATGAGGAGATCGAGACTGATCACCTAGTGCCCTTCAGCCGGCCTGCTGAATTGGTGTCTCTCTGCTCGACATCGCCGGGGTCTAGCTCGCCGACTACGGTTGCCGCTGAAAATGCCTGCGTTTGCCTATCACCGGCCAACTTCGGTCGATGAAGCAGTTGCGCTACTTCCACGAGTTCGACGGCGACGCCAAGGTGCTCGCTGGGTCAGAGCTTGCTCCCGGTCATGGCGATACGACTTCGGGTCTCCGGCGATTCATCGACATCGGTCGGATGAGTGGCTACGACCAAATCCAACTCAACGGACCGATGCTCGAGATCGGCTGTCGTGTGACCCATGCCGCGGTTGAGAGATCCCAACTTGCGCCACTGCCGTGCCACTTCTCGCGGCGATGCCCTACGTTGGGCACCGAGCGATCCGAAATCGAGGCACTGTCTGCGGCAGCCTGGTTTTCACGCCGACCCAGCAGCAGAACTGCCGGCGGTTGCGTTGGCGCTCGGCGCCGAGTTTGTCGCCCTCTCATCACGAGGCACCCAGTGATCGACGCGGTCGACTTCTTCACCGGGGTTTTCTCGACTGACCTCGCCGATGACGAACTGCTCGTGTCCGTCCGCTTCCCGGTGTTGCCGGCCAACACCTACTCGTCGCTCAGAGCTCAGCCGTCGCCACGGCGACTTTGCCCTGGTCGGCGTGGCGGCCGCCTTCATTGTCGACGACGATCGGATCAGCGACGCCTCCTCGTGTTCTTCGGCGTCGGCTCCAAACCGACCGGGTAGTTCGTGCGAAGAAGCGCTCATCGGACAGCCCCAGTTCCTGCGTCGTTCGACCTTGCCGCCCAGTTGGTGTCCCTCGAACTCGACCCCCAACTGACGGACACGCCTCAGGGTTTATCGCTCTCACATCGCCGGCGTGCTGACCACACAGGCGCTCACCGAAGCAGCCAGCAAGATCGGAACATGACCATGGACAACCCGACGCTCACCAACGCGACCCTCGACATCTCGGTGACGATCAACGGAACCACCCACCACCGCTCGGTGGCTGTACGCAAGAGTCTCGCCGACTTCATTCGCGAAGACGTCGGCCTAACGGGCACCCATCTCGGATGCGAGATGAGGTCTGCGGCGCCTGCACCATCATCGTCGACGGCAAAGCGGCGTGCCCTGTCTGATGTTGGCCGTCCAAGCCGACGGTGCATCACTCACGACAATCGAAGGACTCGCCACCGGCGACCAGCTCCATCCCATCCAGCAGGCGCTACACGAAAGCCACGGCTTCCAGTGCGCCTTTTGTGCTCCGGGCTTCCTCATGACGACGCTCTGTCTGCTCGAAGACAACCCGACGCCGACACGAGACGAGATCCGGAGAGATTTCGGCAACCTGTGCCGCTGCACGGGTTACCACTCCATCATCGAGGGCATTGAAACCGCGGTCACGCTCATCGCCGAAGGAACCAAAACGGAGGCACCAATGCGTGAATCAATTGCCGGGACATTCGTTGGTCACAGCGTCAAACGGGTTGAGGACCGGCGTCTCCTGACCGGGCAAGGCCAGTTCATCGCCGACGTTGAACCTGATGGTGTTGCTCATGCGGCGTTCCTCCGCAGCCCCTTCGCCCACGCCGAGATCATCTCTATCGACACGAGCGCCGCGCTCGTTGCTCGTGGTGTTCGATGTCCTCACCGGCGAAGACATCGAGGATCTGACCAACCCGTTTGTGCCACTCGACCGTACGGGGCCAATACGTACCCATCTTCTACGCCCTTTCCAAGGACAAGGTACGGCTCGTCGGCGACCCAATAGCCATTGTCGTGGCGGAGTCTCGCTACATCGCCGAGGACGCGCTGGAGCTCATCGACGTCCGCTACCGCCAGCTCGACCCCGTCGGCACCATGGAACAGGCACTCAACCCTGCCTCGGCCCAGATTTGGGACAAAGCCGAGGGCAAACGGTTGATGCACGACACCTCGTTACGGCAACGTCGACAAGGTCTTCGCCCAGGCTGACCACATCTTTACCGAGACCTTCAACCGCCATCGCCAGTCCAACCAGCCGATGGAAACACGAGGGGCCGTGGCCGAGATCGACCCCACAACCGGTGCTGTCACCTTTCATGCCACAACCCAGGCTGCCCACGCGCTTCGGTGGTACCTGGCTATGACGACCAACAAAGAGAACGTTCGAGCCTCGGTTCGTTCGCTCGCCAGCAATCGTGAGCGGGTGAAGAAGTTCTACCAGGGGGCCAAGAGCGTCGTTGCGCCCAACCTCGACGAGCTCAAGAAATCCGATTCGGGCGCGGGCGCCTACCAGATGAAACGCGACCGATCGACGCCGTTCAGGCTTGGCCGCCTGTTCGCCAACACGCTGGCGGCCGACGCCTTCCCCCGTGTGGTCGCCCAAGACATCGGCGGAGCCTTCGGTTCAAAGGGTCCGGTCAACCGGGAGGACATCGCGGTCTTTGTCGCCGCCAAGAAGCTCAATCGATCGGTGAAATGGATTGAGGACCGCTCGGAGAATCTGGCTGATGGCGGGCACGCTCGAGAGGAGCAACTGACCATCTCCGTTGCGTGCAGCAGCGACGGCGAGATCCAAGGGTTCAAGGTTGATCTGGTGATGGACCAGGGCGCCTACCCATCGGTGCCAATCAACACAGGGCTCTTCGCTGGAATCATGCGTGTGATGATGCCGGGCACCTACCGGCTGAAGGCGTTTCAGATCGACACCACGGTGGTTGCCACCAACAAGGGCCGGTACGTCGCCTACCGAGGGCCGTGGGCCAACGAGACCTGGGTCCGTGAACGAATGCTGGATGTCGTCGCTCGCGAGCTCGGCATGTCGCCGACGGACCTTCGCCTCAAGAATGTCTATACCCGAGAGCAGCTCCCGAGTGCCATGATCACCGGGCCAGACATGGATAAGGAGATGACCGCCAAAGTCACGCTCGACAAGGCAATTGAGCTTGCCGACCTCCCCGCGTTTGCCGCGGCAAAGACGGCGGCTGAAGCCGAGGGTCGCTACCTCGGCGTTGGATTCTGCACGTTCCACGAGGCGGCCCCTGGACCGCCCAACTATTCCGATGCAATTTCGCCGGGAGTCGGCTTCGCTCTGGCCGAACCGATCGACACCGTTCTCGAACCTGACGGCACCGTCACGGTCAAAACCCAACAGATGCCCCACGGCCAGAGCCACGAAACGACCTATGCCCAACTCGCGGCCGACGAGCTCGGACTACCGCTCGAGGCAATCACCGTTCGATGGGGTGATACCGACGACACCCCCTTTGGCATCCTTGGGACGGGTGGCAGCCGGGGCGGCCCGATGGGTGGCGGCGCAGTCAAGTTCTCCAGCCGTGAACTGCGCCAGCTCATCCTGGAGGAAGCGGCCGACCTGCTCGAGGCAAGCGTCGGCGACCTCCAGATCACCAACGGCAACATCCATGTCGCTGGCGTCCCTTCGATCACCACGTCCTTTGCCGACGTTGCCGCAGCAGTGGCCACAAAGAAGGCCGGGACCGATGGCCAGCTGACAACCAACATTCGCTACATGGGCGAGGGCGACGGGGGCTGGGCCATCGCGACCCACGTCTGCTTCGTCGAAGTCGACCTGACGACTGGCTTCGTGACTATTCCTCGCTACATCGTCGTCGAGGACTGCGGCCAGATGATCAACCCCGCGATCGTCGAGGGCCAAATACGCGGCGGAGTGGCGCAAGGCATTGGTGCGGTGCTCTACGAGAAGCTGGCCTACGACAACGAGGCCAACTTCCAAGCCAGCACCTATATGGACTATCTCATCCCGACCGCCATGGAGATACCCGAGATTGAGATTCACCACATCGAGACGCCGTCGGCCGCCGAGGCGAACTACCGCGGCGTGGGCGAAGGCGGCATGATCGCTGCTCCTGCGGCGCTCACGAACGCAATCGAAGACGCGCTGGCATCGAAAGGGGTGAAGATCCGAGAGCAGCACCTGCCACCAACGCGGATCCTTGAGCTCGCTGGCGTCATCGCCGAAGCAAACCGGGTCGACCAGCAAGCCTGAGCTTGCCGGTCGACCGCTAGTTCCAGACGGGGTCGATGGGCGTGGTGATGGTGCTCGCCGACTCGACGATGGCGGCGGCGTCGAGGCAGAGGTCCTCTCGCCAGTGATCGCTGTAGACCTGCACGCCAACGGGGAGCCCGTCGTGGGTGCCGTTTGCGAGGGCAACGACCGGCAGGCCGAGTGCATTGGCGGGCACGATAAAGCTCAGACGGTCGTCGCGCTTGGACATCTGCTGGCCTTCGGCCACGTCTTCACCGTGATGGAATGGTTCGTTGTTCCAGCCGGGGCCAATAACGACCGGGGTATCGACGAACATCGCGGCCCAGGCCTTCTGAAGTCGGAGTCGCTCAGCGAAGAGCTGCTGGGGACTGCCGGGCAATGTTGACGCCTGGGCGACGAGGGTCTTCAAGAGTGCGACCTCGGCGTCGCCCATGAAGGTCTCGAGAATTGGGATCGTCTCGGCGAAGTCAAAGGCCAGCATGCGTTGCCAGACATGGTGGGTCGCGACCAGTTCGGGCACCTCGATGTCGATGACCTCCCAGCCGGCTGCTTCCATGGCCGCGGCGGCGGCGTTGACGGCGAGGAGAGCACCAGTGCCTACGGTGGTGCCTTCGAGCGAGCGGACGATGCCGCAACGCTTCGCCGTTGGGGCGCCGTAGAGCGCTCCGTCGATCACCCGGGGGTCGGTTGGGACTCGCCCTGCGAGCACCTCGTAGGCAACTCGAAGGTCGGCGACCGTTCGCGCCATCGGCCCTTCGGCCGACATCAGCTGAGCGGATATGCCAGGTTCGGTTGGCGGCAGTGAAGCAACTCGCGGAACGCGTCCATAGCCCGGCTTCAACGCCGCAACCCCACAGCACAGTGCCGGATTACGAACGGACCCGCCGATGTCGTTGCCAAGACCGATAGGGCTCATGCCGGACGCTATGGCCGAACCCTCACCACCGCTCGAACCACCGGCGGTGTGGTCGAAGCCCAGGGATTGCGGGTCAACCCGCGAAAGGAGTTGTCGGTCGACACGCGGAGCCCAAGCTCTGGCATGTTGGTGCGCCCAATCGGGATGGCCCCGGCGTCAAGCATGCGCTGCACGGTTGGCGCGTTGACCGAGGGTCGGGCCTCGGCAAAGGCCGCAACAGCTTGGGTTGTGGCGTAGCCGATCTGATCGATGTTTTCTTTGATGGAGAACGGCACGCCGTGGAACGGGCCGCTTGCCTCGGTCGCATCAGCAGCGTCAGCGCCGGCCTGGGCTGCCTCCGCCATCTCGACCGTGATGGCGTTGAGCCGAGGGTTTACCTCGGCGATTCGGTCGAGGTGAGCGTCGACCACTTCCCGGCTCTTGACCTGCTTGCTGGCGATAAGTCCAGCGAGCTCGGTTGCGCTTTTCGTCCACAGTTGATCCGTCATGCGACGACGCTACAACGCATCCGCGATCCGGTCGAACGCGCACTGGGGTCCGACGCTTCGGTACTCGTACTCGCTCGCACGCTTCGCTCGGCCTGATCTCGATCTGAGCCGGCACGGATCCGGATCTGATCAGTGCCCAGCGCCCGACCCGCGTTACGTTGGCAGCACGTCAAGCAGGAGACCACGACATGACACGACTGGGCTACCAGATCCCCAACTTCACCTACCCAGGCATCGGCCCGGCTGGCATCTTCCCCAACCTCGTCAAACAGGCCCAGGCGGCCGAGGCGGCTGGATTCGATCGGGTCCTCCTCATGGACCACTTCTACCAACTGCCCGGCATCGGCAATCCTGACGATTACATGCTGGAGTGCTACACAACCCTCGCTGCTCTCGCCCAACACACAACGACCGTTCGGCTTTCCGCGTTGGTCACAGGCAACACCTACCGCAACCCGGCTGTGTTGGCAAAGATCATTACGACACTCGATCTCGTCTCCGACGGCCGTGCCTCCCTCGGCATCGGTTCGGGTTGGTTCGAGATGGAACACGACGCGTTCGGGATCCCCTTCAACACGTTCACCGAGCGGTTCGAGAAGCTCGAAGAAGCCCTCAACATCATCATCCCGATGCTACGAGGCGAGCGCCCAACGCTTTCTGGCAAGCATTATTCGGTCACCGACGCCATCAACTCGCCCGCTCCGCTCTCAAACGTTCCGGTCATGATTGGCGGCTCGGGCGAGAAGAAGACGCTGCGCATGGTTGCGCAATACGCCGACGAGTCAAACCTCATCTGCAACAACGCGGACATTCCTCGAAAGCTCGACGCGCTCGCCGCGCATTGCGAGCAGCTGGGTCGAGATCGGTCCGAGATCAAGGTCACGAAGTTGCTGATGATGGTGATCGGCGAGACGATGGAAGCGGCCGAGGGCTACGCACGAGAGTTCGTAGCAAATCATGGCTGGCCAGCCGAAGTTTTCGACCTGATGAAGCCTCGCTTGTTGATGGGGGATCCCGACACGATCGGCGAAGCGATCACCGAGCTCAAAGAACTCGGTCTCGACGGCGTGACGCTCAACCTCCCAGCCAGTGCCCACGACACCGACTCAATTGCACTTGCGGGCCAAACCGTTGGCGCCATCTTCGACTAGGTCCCTGCGGCCTTCGCTGGTTGCATCCGGCTACGGTGCCCGCAGCTTCAGTGGTACGGAAGGTAGTTTGCGAGTTCGAATGCGGTGAGTTCGGGGCTGTCGATCGAACCGCCTGACTCGGCGAACCGCATCGCTTCGTGCCGCTTGTTGAAGGCGTAGTTCGCCACCAGGCCCGAGCCAAGTGCTTCGACGAACGGCTCATCGGCCTCAAGATCGTCGAGCGCACGTTCGAGGGACGTTGCGCTTCGGGCTGCACCCGTTCCGCCGTCGTCGAAGCCGTCTCCGAGGTAGGCGGCGGGCGCAACGTGTTGGTCAACGAGTCCGAGGCGGGCCGCTTGCAGGATCCCCGCCACCGCCAGGTGCACATTCATCGCGCCATCGCCCACTCGGCTTTCGATCCGCATGGCACTGCCCCGTTCGGCGGGCATCCGATTGGTGACGTTTCGATGATCGATGCCCCAGTTCCCCCAGCAGCCCGCGAGGGTTCCTGGCTGGAGGCGGCGATAGGCGTTGACGTTTGAGGCGACAACGGCGGTCAGTGCGCAGTGATGCTCGACAAGGCCAGCCACACAGCTACGGGCGAGATCGGAGACGCCATCGGGGTCGGCGTCGTCGGCCATCGCCGGATTACCGTCAGCGTCCGTGAGGCTGAAGTTGATGTGGGTTCCTGAGCCGGCGATCGCCGGGAAGGGCTTGCCGAGGAACGTGAAGTCGAGGCCCATGGCGAGGGCGACTTCGCGGACCATCACCCGGAACACGAACGCGTCGTCGACGGCCTTGAGTGCATCGTCATAGCGGAGCGTGAACTCGAACTGTGACTCGTCGAACTCGACATTGGCCGATTCGATGCGGAACCCGCAGGCATCCGACATCTCCATTACTGCGTCGAGGAAGCCGGATGGATCGCCCAGGAGGCCGGTGCCGTAGACCATCGATCGAGGATTGCGGTAGGCGCCCCAGCCTCCGTCGTCACGAGGTTCGAGGAGATAGCCCTCCAGTTCGATGCCGATCTTGGGCGCGTAGCCAAGCGCTACCCAATCGGCGATTCCCTTTTCGAGAGCGGCGCGGCTCGATGCGGCGTAGGGCTTGTGATCGAGTGCGAGGTGAGCGACGGCAACGCCGGTGCGGTCGTCTTCCCACGATGGTCGGAGCGACCCGAGGTCGGGGGTGCCGTGAACGTCTTTCAGACCCTCCATCAGATAGGCGTGAGGAGCGTCGATGATCTCGCGGTTGTAGGTCATGCCGAACGTGGTGGCACAGAAGCCCGAACCTTTGTGGGCGAGGTCACCCGGCACATACTTGCCGCGTGCCAGACCATGCTGGTCTGGCCAGAGCAGGCGGATGCGGGAGAAGTCGGTGTAGGCAGCGGTCATGGCGCGCAACTGTATGTGGACTCAGCGTTCCACTGCAATCGATTCAGACCTCTGGTCAGCGAATAGTTTTCATACGCAGTTTTGACGACCGCAAAAAAGTACTGCTTAGTTTTTCACATATCCCCAGGTGAGAGAACAGATCTATGCCGCCCTGGTAGAGTTCGTCTTGAAAACGCTACGGACTATCGTCTATTCTGTGATCGTCGATGGGTGTGCTGAAGGTCACCAGACTCACGTAGGGGACAACGCATGAACGAACGTAGGGGACAACGCATGAACGAACGCAGATCGAGGAGCCGTTTCCGACAACTAGCGTGCATCGGTGCGGCTGTCGGCTTGTTAGCCGCTGCTTGTGGCAGCGATGCGCCGGAGGTAGCCGAGGACACCGGACCTCCGTACGGCACCCTCGACTATCTCGGCTGGGAGGGCTACGACACCTCTTTCGGGGCCAATGGAGTCGGCACTCAACGAGCTTGGTATCGACTTCAACTCCAGCTACATCGGTGGTGTCCCGACATCGCAGCCAAGTTTGCGAGCGGCGGCGGCGAAGGCATCGACCTCTTGGTTGGACGACTGCCAACCATCGCCAGCTGCGTGCGATGTCGAAGGCACCTTGTCGCCAATCAAGCCCGAGGAAGTACCGAACTCAGGGCTCATGACTGCCTTCGCCGACGACACCTGGGGCCACTTCAAGGATGCAGACGGCAACTGGTTGGCCATCCCATTCAGCTTCGCACCACTCGGAATCACCGACCAGACCAAAATTTCGCCCACGTCCTACCAAGACCTGCTCGACCCAGAGCTCGTAAAGGACTCATCGGTATCTGGACGTACCACCGCTGCTCCTTCAGGTTGCGCGGCAGCCTTGGGCTACAAGGCCGAGGAGGCACGCCCGAACAAGAGGAGACCGCCTATCTGACGCCAATCTTCGGAAGTCAGGCGAGGGTGCTCTCGCCATCGTTTGGCGACATCATCGGCTTGCTCGTTCGGGCGAGATCGTCGCCAGCTTCTCGGTGGCTACCCCCGACTTGGTGCGTTCACAGAAATCCCGACATTGTCACCATCTCCCTGGCAGCGGTGAGCGGTCGCACGCGAGGCTTGATCCGCCAGTGCCGCGACAACCGCCGGGGCGCGCATTGGCCTTCATCAACGCGATGCCGCTCGAGCCAGCAATGAACGCAGCAATCAATGAGGAGTTTGCTCCAAGCCACACCGATCCAAGCATCGGTGGCGCTGATGAGCGACCTCAACAAGTCGCTGTACCCATACGACGATCTCGACTCGTTCTTTGCCGCCAACCCAATCACACTACCAACCGGCGAGAACGGCACGATTGATATGGGCCAGTTCATCGAGGCATACAGCTCGATTGGCACCGGTGGCTGATCCTAAAGAGGGGTCTCTTCGACTGTTTCGAGACTCCCCTCGCGGTTGCTACGCCGTCAGCGCTTGGGATGCTGCTCTTCTTCTTCATCCCCATCGTCATCAGGATCGTTCATAGCTTCCTTCACGGCGAGAACTTTCAGGTAAGCGGACCCATCACAACGGAAAAACTACGCCGAGAGCGCCTTTGGCCCGACGTCAACCGCACGATGGCGATCAACTCCCTCATTATCGGCGCCGTGACGGCCACCACTCACCGTGCCGTTGGCCTCCCGGTTGCGTATTGGCTTCACGTCAGTGCGGGTCGTCGCCTCAACCCCGCTTGTCTCCATCGTCGTGGCATCGATGTTCGCTGGCTATCTCGTTCGATCTACGCTTGGCGGAGCATTCTGGGCACCAACGGCGTGATCAATTCGAGCCTCACGTCAGCCGGTATTGTCGACGAGCCGTTGGGCTTTCTGATCTTCAAATCGACTCTCCGTCGCAATTGCCGAACTCCGACCTTCTGCTTAAGGTTGTTTGCGATCATTTTGTATACGGCGATACGGCCAGTCTCCGTCGACCTGCTATGGGCGGCCGTGAAGATCTTGGAGCGAGCCTCTATTCGTTGGCGTCGTTGTGGTGCTGTTGATGGCCGCAACTGATGGTGAGCGCTTGGACCTTCATCTTCATCATCAGCTCGTCTGACTTCGTGATTACCCCAGTTTCTTGGGGGTGTCCAGGGGCAGCTCATCGGCACCCAGGTCAACAAGTACTTCCGCGAAGCTGGCGATTACGGCAAAGGGGCCGCACTCAATCACCATGATGCTGGCGTATGCGATCATCGCCGGTTCGTTGCGACTCGCCCTTCGCCTGATGCGTCTCGACAAGGTGGAGTGGGCGTAATGGATGGTCGTCGAAGTCGCTCCGACCGTCATCTCGGCCCTCGCTGTGCTCTTCTTGTTTGCGCCGTTGACGAGCGTTGTCTTGTTCTCGTTTCACAGCACCAATGCACTGAACTTTCCCCTTCGATGGGTTCTCCTCCGGTGGTATCGCGAAGTGCTCAGCGACCGATCCGTCCGGTCAGGGCGCGACTCCCTGTTGAAAGTCGCTGCTGTGTCACTCACGACGCTGATCCTTGGCACTAAAGCAGCGGCGCCTATGGGGCAGCTCGCCTGAGTCGCGACCAGGGCCAGTGCAAGCTCGCTGTTCCTCACGCCAATCGCAATGCCGGCGTTGACTTCGGCGTGTCGCTCCAGTCAAAAAGCCCAACCGGAGCATCTCCTCTCAACCCTCACCGTGGTGATCGCCCACACCGTCTTCGTCATGCCGATGCTGTCATCGCCAGCACGGCGATCGATCGCATTGGCGTCGGCCAACTCGAAGCCGCTGCCGATCTAGGAGCGAGCCCGTGGTATCGCTTCTGGCATGTGACGTTCATGCAGATCTTGCCCAATTCTCCTAGCTGGCGCAATGGCATTTGTCATCAGTTTCGACGAATTCATCGTCACTGCATTTGTCATTGGCAATGACTCAACCTTGCCGCTCGTCATCTTCTCGCATTTTCCTCGCCGCACGATCGATCCATCGATCAACGCGATCTCGTCGTTGCTTCTGTTCGTGAATTTGGCTGTGTGGCTTATCGCCGTTGTCTATGCCGTGCGTCTTGAACGACGCCGCCAGCGTGATGCCCGGAATCAACAATCGGATCAGGTCCTATGACTGAAAACTTGCTCACTTCTGTGACGTCACGCATCGCTACGGCGCAACCGAGGTACTGAGCGATATCAACCTCGACGTGATTGATGGTGAATTCCTCACGTTCTTGGGCCCCTCGGGTTGCGGGAAGACCACGACGCTCCGCTCGATCGCTGGCTTCCTGACGCCGACTGAGGGACAGGTATTGCTCGATGGCGTCGATATCACGACGGTCCCTCCCTACAAGCGACCCGTCAACATGGTGTTTCAGCAGTCCACGCTGTTCCCGCACCTTGACGTCGGTCAGAACGTCGCTCTCTTCGGTTTGAAGGTCGCCAAGGTCCCGGAAGGCAGACATCAAGCTGCGTACGCCAGGCGCTCAACCTCGTTCGTCTCGAGGGCTTCGAGAACCGGCGACCCACCGAGCTCTCCGGTGGCCAACGCCAACGCGCCAACTCCTGCCGGTCGACAAATAACCGGCCTAAGGTGTTGCTGCTCGACGAGCCTCTCTCCGCCCTCGACCTGAAAGTCCGCTTGAAATGGAAGTGGAGCTACGGCGGGTCCACCGGGAGACCGGAGCGACTTTCGTCTATGTCACCCACGACCAGCGCGAGGCCCTCTTGGCTCGTCTGATCTGAATCGCAGTGTTCAACTCGGGACGAGTTATCCAACTCGATAGTGCCGAGTCGATCTTACCGTGAGCCTGAGTCGAAGTTTGCCGCCAGTTTCGTCGGAGACGTAACGTTTTCGATGTTGATGTGGCGTCGGTCGAGGCGGGATGCGTCGTGACCCGGACCGACTCCGTCTTCCTGTCGTGGCATCGGCCGATTCAACGGGCCATCGCGTACTCGTCGTACGGCTCGAGCATGTCCGTTTCCTGACCGGCGGGCGGTGCGCTGGAAGCCACCATTATCGATGCCGGGGTGCTTCGTGGCTCGGCGCTGACCTTACCGTGCCGACCGCCGTGCCCTTGGCGCAACCATGAGCATAGCCGAGATTCCCGATGATCTGGACGCCATCGAGGTTGGTTCTACCGTCACGGTGACGTGGAATCCCGACCGGTCGAGGCTCCTGGCTCGTGACTAGGCCACCCAAACTCATCCTCGTCATTGTCGGCGATCAGCTCCGAGCCGATCATCTCGGATTCGGCGGAATGGAGCTCGCGCACACACCAAACCTTGACACGTTGGCTGCGACCGGAACCGTGTTTGACCGGGCCCACGTGACCAATCCGATCTGCATGCCGAGTCGGGCGACGCTGGCGACCGGTCGTTGGCCGTCGGTACATGGCACGCGGACAAACGGTGTCCCGCTCGACCCCACGGCCGAGACGGTAATGAGCGGACTTCGACGGTCGGGGTGGCACACCGCCGCCGTCGGCAAGCTGCACCTGCAGACGATGGGATGGCCAGCCGAAGACTTCCAACTGGCCGAGATCGCCGCTACCAATCCGGAATCGATCGATCCCGCCCTCGTCGATGCTCGGGGCGGGCGCTTGGGACACCGCTACGACTGGGAAGACCTGCGGCGCCATCGCGATGAACTGGTCGAAATGCCAGACGACTACTACGGCTTTGCGTCAAGCGAGTTGGTTGTCGGACACGGCGACCGTGCCAGCGGCCACTATGCGCACTGGCTGAAGGAGAAGGGCGTTGATCCGGCACCACTCGCCGGACACGCCAACTCGGCGTTCCCGAGCCGGCTCTGGGATCAGGTGTGGACCACGGGTGTACCAGTCGAGTTGGGCACGAGCGCCTTTGTCGCCGAGCGCACGGTCAACCAAATCAACGCGGCCGCTACGCGCGAAGGACCGACATTTATCTTTGCCTCGTTCCCCGACCCTCACCATCCGTTCTGTCCCCCACCAGCGTTCGCCGGCCTGGTCTCGCCCCAGGACATACCGCTCCCGTCGACGTTCCACCAGGCGCCAGAGGGGCTACCAGCACACATCCAGTATTTGCTGGCACATCGCGGCACTCCCCACGCCGATCCGATGTTCAGCTTCGCCGCAACCGAAGAACAGTTCCGAGAAGCGATGGTTGCCGAGATCGGCCTGATGGCCACACTTGACGCTGCCGTTGGCCAGATGCTGACGGCCATCACCGCCGCCGGGCTCGCCGACCAAACGACCATTGTCTTCACCGCCGATCACGGCGACATGTTCGGCGACCACGGGCTGATGCTCAAGCACCACGTTCACTACGAGGGCGTCACCCGTGTCCCGTTGGTGATCGCGGGCCAAGGCGCACGCCCCCACCGAACCGATGCGCTCGTGTCCAACGCCGACATCGTGCCAACAATCTTTGAGCTCGCTGGTGTCGCTGGGCATCGCGGCATCCAAGGTCGTAGCCTCGTACCGGTTCTCGATGGTTCGACGACGACCCACCGTGATGCGGTGTTGATCGAGGAAGATCAGCCGTTTGGGGCGACCAACCTTCCTGGTCCGGTGCGCATCCGGACCCTCATCACCGACGAAGGGCGGCTCACTATCTATCACGGCACCGACGAGGCCGAGTTCTACAATCATCTCGTCGATCCGCTCGAGGAAGACAACCGGCACCGCCAAGCCGAGTCAGCCGCGCTGGTCAGCAACGCTCGTGATCGAATGCTCTGCGAGGTACTATCGCTTGCGGACGAAGGTAGTCGGGTACTACACGGTGCGTAGCCGGATTGGTGTGTTTGGGTGACCACAGAGTTCAGCCGATCGGCACGAGAATCGGCGGGGCCGCGCGACTGGATCCTCGACATCTACGGCTCGTTCGTTCGCGACTTTTGGGCGGCTGGATCGTGGTCGCCGACTTACCAAGCCCTTGAGACCCTTGCTACGTGCCGCTTCGGGTCGGTCCGCACTTTCGAGAATGAAGCGCCGAGGCGAGCTCGTTTCGGTCCAACGCGGCACCGTTCGTGGCTACGCCCTCACCGACTCGGCCGAGCAATGGTTCGGAAGCGCTGGCACGCCACGCATCATGGAGGGACGACCAGAGTTTGTCGATGAATCCTGGCTGCTCGCGCCGTTCAGCGTGCCGGAGGAGAGTCGTTCGATCCGCTACCAGATCCGGGAAGTCGCCTACAAGACCTCGGGTTTGACAGGTGTCTGGTGGTCTGATGATCGCACCCGTGCTCATTCTCGACGAGGTGATGGGAGCGCTGTCTCGCGACCGCTTCACCGACTACGTCGAGCTCTGGCAGGCCGACCATCTCGGACCAGGCGAGATGACCAAGCTCGTGGCCGGCGCGTGGATCTCAATCGGATTCACGCTGCCTACACGGAGTACCTCACCACCGCAAATGGACTTGTGGCGCTCGGGCGACCAGAAGATGACGAGACGGCGCTCGTCCGGTATCTGATCAACGTCAATACCTGGCGAATTGCCCCTTCCTCGACCCCCGGCATCCCGCCTTCGCCTACCTTCCCGATGACTGGCTTAGCGTCGAGGCCCGTTCGAAGCCCCCAGCTGGCCGCCGAGTTGCGGCCAGCCGCGTGGCGCCACTTTGTCCGTTTGGTATCGAGCTAGCTACACACCAACAATGGGGTGAGAGATCGTTCCGATGCCCTCGACATGAGCGGTGATCCGGTCGCGCCTGGCCACATCCAGACCTGTGGGTCGCGACCAGCGCCGACGCCTTCGGGGGTGCCGGTCATGATGATGTCGCCTGGGTCGAGCGACATGCCCTGGCTGATGTCACTGATCAGCTCGGGAATCTTGAAGCATGTGTGCTTTGTATTCGACGACGCTCGCATCGTTTCCCGCTGTTCTTGCGAGCCAGAGGTCGAGTGCGTGGGTCGTCGATGGCGTCGGCGGTGACGATCCACGGGCCCATCGGCGCATAGGTGTCTTTGCCCCTTCGACACAATCCACTGACCGGGCCCGACGGGCGTCGCGGGCCGACACGTCGATCATCACCGTGTAGCCGAACACGTGGGCCATTGCATCGTCCACCGACACCCGCTTGCCCCCCAGTGCCGATGACCATGGCCAATTCGACCTCCCAATCGAGTTGCTGGGTGAGTTCAGGATTGTGTTCGATGGCATCGCCAGGGCCGCACACGGCCGACGGCGGCTTGGAAAGATCACCGGCTTGTCTGGCATCTCCTTGGCGGTGTCGAGGATCGCTTCGACTCTCGGCAACGTGCTCGGCGTAGTGTTGAGGCCGATGCCCTACATAGCCTCTGGGGCAAAGGAATTGGGGCCAAAGCCTCCGACGTTGGCCAGCGGACGTCGGACGCCTGACTGCTATCAGTGACTCCGTCGGCGATGAGTTCGCCAAGCGCAGCAACGGCGTCAGGGCCGAGGTCGA
Organism: Acidimicrobiales bacterium; assembly: GCA_041394345.1. GTDB lineage: Bacteria > Actinomycetota > Acidimicrobiia > Acidimicrobiales > SZUA-35 > JBBKWJ01. The sequence continues at coordinate 32,851 of JAWKIN010000016.1, forward strand.
TGAGTTCGAGCATGGTCGAGGGAAGGTCGACGCCCGAGCGATGGCCGAGCACGGCAACATCGATCAGGCTGTCGCCTTGCACGACGCCAAGGCGCGCTTCGTCGAGAGGAGTAGAGCGATAGGCGGCGAGCTTCATTAGTTCGTACGTTGCCTCTCATTTGATGCGGTGACTTCTTGGTGTCCGTCGTTGTCGACGAGGCCCTGCTCCCGCTGAAATCCGAGCTCGATTACCGGGAAGTCGTTGAAACTGAACAGGCAGGCGTCTCTTGCCAGGACGTTTGCGTGCTCATGCCATGCCCACGGAAGGCACGCAGAAGATGTCCTTTTTTCCTTCCAGTGGAACTCTTCGCCAGCAATGATCGAGCGACCAGAACCCTTGGCGACTTGATCCGATACATCGAGTTCCCAGTGTGGCGATGCGCCTTGGTGTGTTCGCCAGGGCGGAGCATCTGCATGCTGGCGCCCATCGTGGCCATGACATGGCCACCCGTGTGGGGGTTGGAGAATCGCAGAATGACACCGTCGTGTTCGTCCTCGAGGCCCGCCGACGCTGCCCGCTGCAGCCCCTCATAGGTCTCGTCCCACCCAAACCGGAAGAGAGGAGAGTAGGGCCGGTCCCAGCTGTATTTGGTGGGCAGCAGGCCGATATTGCCGAAAATCTTGGCGGAGTCATTGCGTGGGTACTCAGCCACTTGATAGTCGTTCGGGTGCGTCTCATACCAGTTCGCTTCGAGCGCGTTGGTCAAAGGAATGTCGAGGCCGTCCTGCCAGAGACAGATCTCACCGTCGTCGGCGACGCCGTGATCGTGCCAGGTCCCATTGGGGGTGAGTACGAAGTCTCTGGCACCCAGATCCACATGATGGCCATCAACGATCGTGTACCCGCCTGAGCCTTCCATGATAAAGCGAAGCGCCGACGCGCCATGACGGTGGCCGGGAGCCCTCTCGCCCGGCCGCATCACCTGAATCCCGCTGAAGAGCAGGCCAACGGCAGCGCTGATCTGCCTGCGGTTTGGGTTTCGGAGATACACCACGCGGCGGCCCGAATCCTCAGGGCTCACCAGGTCGAGTGCTCGAAGCGCCTTCTCGCGGAGCTTCTCCCACGGCCACAAGAACGGGGCCGCAAACGCATGGGGCTCCCACGGCTCGATGTCGTTGGCCACCGTCCAGAGCGCACCGGTCTCGAGCTCGTCGAGTTCCTCGTAGTACTTCTGAAGGTCTTCGTTGTCCTTGACCCGGGCTCGGCCGAGTTTGCTGTCACGATCGACGTCGATTTCGTCAATGGTCATGGAGTCTCCGTTGGCTCGTCGTGATTGCTTCCAGTGAGATCGATCGGTCCGGCGAGCGCGGCCTCGGGTCCCTGAGCGGAAGTATTGACCGAGAAGCTGAACACATCGAACCGGTTGTAGTGGCCAGTGATGTTGTGCATCTGTGTTGGCTGCACACACTTGGCGAGGTCGATGGTGGCATAGGCGATGCCTTCGACGTCGATGATCGGTTCGCCGATCACGGCACCGTCCGGACCGATGATGCCGCTCCACGCTGCGTTCTTTCGCGCAAACATGGCGGCGGCGTCAGGTACCTCGGCGACCATTGCGTCGACAATCTCCTCCGAGAGCGTCGAACATGCCGTGATGTTGAACAGCTTGCCTTCGAATGCGTGGGCCGCGCTACGGGTCTGGATTGCCGCCGACATGTCGTAGTCGGCAGGGGCGGTTGGCAACGAGATGTAGGCCGACACGTGAATGAGCTCGCCCCGCTCGAGCAGGGCAAACCGGGCGAGCGTATTGGTGTTCTCGCCGCACGCCAGGACGCCGAGCGGGCCAAGGCTAGTGTCGTGAACGACCAGGCTCGAGCCGTCGCCCCCGGTCCAGGTCAGCTTCTCGGCCCAGGTTGGCACGAGCTTGCGGTGTCGGCCGATCAGGAAGCCGTTGTCATCGATGGTGAGCACCGTGTTGAAGATGGTGCCAACCCCAATGTCCGACCGTTCGTTGATGCCGACAACGACATGGCAGCCGTACTTCTTGGCGGCGGCCGCAATCTTCCGAACCTCCGGACCCGTTGCGCTCACCGACGCGTCGTGCAGGCGATGGAACCACTTGCTGCCGGCCAGGGGCGACATGATCCAGTTCCAATAGGGGTAGCCGGGGACGAAGACCTCAGGGAAGGCCACGAGCTTCGCACCATTCCCTGCCGCTTCGGCGATCAGTCGAGCGGCCTTGTCGGCGGTTGCATCGGCATCGAGGAAGACCGGTGAAGCCTGGACGGCGGCAGCAACAAAAGGTGAGTGGACATCAGCGACAGTCATAGAAACTCCTCCAGAGAAGTATAGTGTAGAATTGTCGTTCGTCGCAAGTACACCATGCAAACGCCGATGCTGACCCATCTATGTTGGATCTCAGAACTTTGGAATATTCGCATGATTTGCGGTCGTCGATATTACGCGATATGTTGCCCGTATGACTGACGCCACTCCTGCCTCCCCGGTTGCGGTCGCCGATCATCGCCATGATGGGCTGTCGTGGCGCGAGTCCGGCAAGGGCCCGCCAGTGATCTTCCTTCACGGACTCGGCGGCACCCGATCGGCATGGGGATCTCAACTTCGGGGACTCGCCGACCAATTCCGCTGCATCGCGTGGGACATGCCGGGCTATGGCGATGCTGCCCCCCTCACCCCACTCACGTATCGGGGCATTGCTCAGCGAGTTGTCGACCTGATCGATGCGGTCGGTGCCGAGCGGGCCGACCTCGTCGGCTTGTCCTTTGGCGGCATGCAAGCGCTGCACACTGCCATCAACTTTCCACAACGAGTCGGCCGACTGGTGTTGGCCGACACGAGTCCTGCATTCGGCATGGACGGCACCACCAAAGAAGACTGGACCAGGGACCGACTCGCGCCGCTCGAAAACGGCGGCACGCCTGCCGATGGGGCGGAGCGAGTCATCGATCTCATCACCGGAATCCGGCTCACCGGCGAAATCCGAGCGGAACAAATCCAGTGCTTCAGCGAGATTTCGCCCGAGGGCTTCCGCTCTGCAGTCGAATGTCTGCCGACCAACGACATCCGCTCCCAGCTTCAGTCGATCGAGCATCCATCGCTCGTGATTGTTGGCGAACTCGACAAGGAGACGCCGCCAAGCTACGCCGCAGTGCTCAACGACGGCCTACCGAACAGTCGTCTCGAGATTTTGCCTGGCGTTGGACACTTGTCGCCCGCTGAGGCTCCCGACGCATTCAACGCCCTTGTCCGTGACTTCCTACTCACACGCTAAGCACCGAAGGAAACCCGATGAATAGTCCATTGCACACTCCTGAACGCATCGCTCTCGTCGAAAAGGTGGCCGAGCTTGGTCCTCGGATTGCTGCTCGTTCGGACGAACTTGACCGGTCGGCCGCGTTCCCTTTCGCAAACTGGGAAGACCTCAAGGCGGCGGGCCTGCTGTCGGTCGCTATCCCGAAGGAGGCGGGCGGCCTCGGCGGCGACTTCGTTGGCTATGCCCTCGTGTCGGAGGAACTCGCCCGCCACGACGCCAGCACCGCGCTCACGTTCAATATGCACGTGGCCACCACACTGCTCGTCGGACAAATCGGCGACCTCGTCGGACTCAATGCGGCTGACCAGGCCTTCCTCGATGCCCGTCGGGCGATCCTCTGGCAGGGCGTGGTTGAAGACAAGCACATCCACTCGCAACCATTTTCCGAAGGCATCATGGTTGGGGCCACGAGCGGGTACGCCACTCGGGCAAAACCGGTCGATGGCGGCTTCCTCGTCACCGGCAAGAAGATCTTTGCGTCGCTCGCAGGTGCCGCCGACTACCACAACGTCCTTTGCCAGGTTGAAGGCGACGATCGGCTCAGGCTCCTGGGGTGCCCCACGCAGGAAAGGGCGTCGAAATCGTCGGCGATTGGGACCCGCTTGGCATGCGCGGCACCGATTCACGCAACCTCGTCATGACGGACGTCTTCGTTCCCGCCGAACACGAATGGCTCCCACCCGGGATGTTTAATCAGGCCGCCGATCGGTTCCCCTATTTCTACATGACGCTGTCGTTCTCGTTCTTGGGCCTGATGCGCTCCATTCTCGACTTCACCCAGGAGTATCTGGCGACCAGCGGACGCCGCGATTTCCAATCAAACAGCAGGGTTGGGCCGAGATGAACATCATTTACGAACAGGCTCAAGCACTCTGCTATCGAGTCCTTGGCGATGTCGATATCGATCCGTCACCAGAAAAGGTCCGTCGGGCGATGACGTCGCTCGTCACCACAATGGAAGGCGCTCCACAGATGGCCTCAACGGCAATCCGTGTTTGCGGCGGCCGGTCGATGTTGCGCCCAAGCCTTATCGAGCGGGCGTACCGAGACGCACGTTGTGGTGCGACTATGCTCCCCTGGAGTGTCGAAGTTGCGCTCGAGCGGCTCGGCAAGGCCGGTCTCTACGAAGATGGTGACGTGTGAACGAGTCGTCCGCCGAGTGGCGTTGGGTCAAGCGGTACGCCGAACAATTTGCGGCCTGCGAACTCAAGCCGGGCGAGGTCGCGGTGCTGCTGTACGAGGCTTCGAGCTCGCCCAAGATCGTCGAGACTGCTCGCATGGCGCTCGAGATGATGGGCGCTGCTGTTGCCGATCTGCGCATGCCGACGCCGCCGAATCCTGGTCCGCTCCCCATCCGCTCCACTGGGGCGTCCCAAGCCATCGCCGGCCACCGGGCGGCGATCGCTGCGTTGCGCGAGGCAGATTTTGTGGTCGACTGCACCGCCGAAGGGCTACTCCATGCACCGGAACTGGGCGAGATCCTGAGTGGCACGGCCCGGGTCTTGATGATCTCGGCTGAGCATCCAGAGAACGCCGAACGTTGGCCTCACGACCAGGCGTTCGCCGAGAAAGTAAACCGTGGCGTCGCCATGCTGGAGAACGCCTCGCAGATGCGGGTCACCTCCGCGGCTGGCACCGACCTGACCATCGACCTCACTGGCGCATTCCGGGCCGGGTCCTATGGCTGGTGCACCGAGCCTGGAACCATCGCTCACTGGCCGGGCGGGCTGGTGCTCGCGTTCCCCGCAGCGGGGACCGTCAACGGCACCGTCGTCCTGGCCGCTGGTGATATCAACCTGACGTTCAACGAGTACATTCGCGAACCGATCACCCTCACGATTGTCGATGATTACATCACCGACATCTCTGGTGATGGCCACGACGCCGCGCTTATGTCGTCCTACATTGCAGCCTTCGGCGAACCCGAGGCCTATGCCGTGAGCCATGTTGGCTGGGGCATGAACCAAGCGGCTCGCTGGGAGGCGCTGGCGATGTGGGACAAGTCGGCGATCAACGGCACCGAACTGCGTGCGTTCGCTGGCAACTTCGTGTACTCCACGGGGGCGAACGAGGTAGCTGGCCGCTTCTGCCGCGGTCACTTCGATCTGCCGATGCGTCACTGCACGGTGTCGCTTGACGGTGCAGTTGTGGTCGACGCAGGCGTTCTGCGTGACCTCGCCTAACCCCACCACGTACTGGGGTCCGACGCTTCCGTACTTCGTACTCGACTACGCCGTGATACCTGATCCTCGACGCAGTCGAGCGGACACACCACCGGCCGTGAGGCGCCAAGCTGCAGCACCGTAATCGACTGACGTGCGCGACGGGCCCACCTCGCCGCTGAAGGTTGGGCTCGGCTGGATCTGGGCCCGAGTACGAAGTACGGAAGCGTCGGACCCTGTGGTGCGGCGGGGCCGGCGGGGCGGGGGCTAGAGGTAGCCCCACTGGTGCAGCGTGCGAACTGTCTCGGCGGCGGCCTCAGCCGGTGCCAACCGCAGGGTCCGCGGTGGGCGTCACTGGCCTCGGTCGCCTTCGTGATAGCAAACACTCGCTCGCTCGGCGACTCCGCCAGCGGGCGCCGCCACGACGTCGGTCCGGGGCCGGTAGGGACGCCGTGCCGACACTCGCACACGAGACGGCGCAACGCATCGAACGGACGCACGTCTACGGTCGCCTCACCGCCGCCAACACGCCGGGCAAAGGACGCCTTGCCGCAAACGAGCGATCGAGCCATCGACCGACACAACCGCAGGCAACGGCGCTGTAAACGGCGACTCGGCCACGATCGACACGCCGGTGCACGCACAGTCCGCCCGCTCCCATCTCCATCGATATCGCCTGGTCAGACCGCGGCCGCCCGAGCGTCGCCGCGAAGTAACGCTGGAACTGCGCCCGCCACCGTCGCCGCACATGACGAGATCAGCTTCAGATGCGCAAACCGACGACAGGGCCGCAGCCACCGACTGAGCATCGTCGCCTTCGCAGGACAGACGAACGGCGGAAGCCGCACCTACCGCCAGGCTGTCTCGCAACCCACCGTCTGCGGCCTCTGGACCAACACTTAGGACCGTAACCACCGAGTCATTGAACCGAAGCGCGAGTTCGAGCGCGGCCTGATCGCTTGCGGATGGCGATGGCAACTGGCAGACCACGATCTCCATCAGCTTTTGCGGAACACGACGCCGTGCCCACCCTCCGGATACGACCACGAGATCGCTCCATCGTTGTTGCAGAGCAGATAGCAGGTCCCGCACTCGAAGCACTCTTCGTAGTTGAACAGAATTCCACCGTCTGACGTTGGCGCAAACAGGTTGGCCGGGCACGCCGACACACAGGTCCGTGTCGTGCAGCTCTTGCAGATTTCGGAGTCGACAACGATGTGCGCACCTGGCGCAACACGGAACTCGACCGTCCCCATCCGGTCAGCGAAGGCCACGTTGGGCCAGCGGTCTTTGAAGATCATCCGTAGCTCCGCAGGCCGCGCCACATGTCTCGACTGACGTCGCGCATCTTTAGCTTCCGTTCCTTCAGCATTGCCTTCAGCAGCTGGTTGACCCGCGGCTTTGGCTCGGGGTTGTTGACGGTGAACATTGCTTCGGCCAGCGAACAGACCAACTCGGGATAACGGTTTTGTACCCGATCAGAGAGCAGGAGTTCGGGGACATGACGCAGCCTCTTGTGATCGGCCAATACGAAACAATCGGCAAGCTCTGCTCTATAGGCCTCGAGCGCGGGCGCAGAGACGTCACCGGCATCGACGGAGCGCGCCGCTACCTCGCCGGCAATCTTGCCACTGGCAATGGCATAGTTGACGCCTTCAAGCCAGATGCCGGCGGCGAGACACATGCCGCCAGCATCGCCCGCTATCAAGAGGCCGCCGGTGGAGAGCTCGGGCATGGCGTCATAGCCCCCCTCCGGAATGAGGTGTGCGCTGTATTCGATGAGCTCGCCGCCCTTGATGAGCGGGGCGATCGAGGGGTGGGCCTTGATGTCGGCAATGATGTCTTCCGGTCGGCGGCCCGAGGCACCGAGGGCCGGCAGGTGCAACACGGCGCCGACGGCAACTGAGTCCTTGTTGGTGTAGACAAACCCACCGCCAGCGATGCCGCCCGTGCAGCCGACGATCTCGTAATCGACACCCTCATGGTCGGCCACGTTGAACCGCTCGTTGATCACCTCGCTCGGCAGCGCGAGTACTTCCTTCACCCCAAGCGTGTAGTGCTCGGCTTCTTGGTGATGATGAAGCCCGGCCTCTTTGGCTAGAAACGAGTTGACACCGTCACACGCGATGACCACCTCGGCGCGAACGGCACCATCGGGTCGATCGGTTTCGACGCCAACGATCTGGCCGCCGTCCAAAATCAAACCGGTGACCGTGGTGCTCGTGATGAGCGTTGCACCGGCGTCGACCGCCTTACCCGCCAGCCACGAATCGAAGTCTGGCCGAAGCGCCGTGGCGCCGTTGTACGGCACCTCGCCCCACGAGTTGGTCCGCACGTCGATGGTGACACTTTGGGTTGGGGTGGCCAGCATGGTTCCCCGACGGACGACCCAGCGTTGGATTGGCGCTTCCTCCCACCACTTCGGGATAAGCGTGTCGAGAATGCGTCCGTAGATGACGCCGCCATACATGTTCTTCGAGCCGGCGAACGGCCCGCGTTCGATGAGCGCGACGCGTTTCCCCGCCCGGGCGGCGGCAATCGCAGCGGCCGAGCCAGCAGGCCCTGCCCCAACCACAATGATGTCGAAGTCGCTCACTGGTCCTCTGCTTCGCTGGTAGGCGCCGCGTCGCCGGCCGCACGTATGGCCGCGTTGACGGCCTTATGTAACTCGCTCACAAACTCAGGTCCGTCGGTGACGAGGGCGAGATTGGCTCGGTTCATCATGGGGCACGATGCGTCGGTGTTGACCGCGATGACGTGACGCGGGTTGCCGATTCCCATCAGGTGCTGCACGGCACCAGAGATGCCGACGGCCACATAGAGGTCGGGGTCGATCTCCACCCCCGTCGTCCCGATCTGGCGGGCGTGTTCGAGCCATCCGGCGTCGGTGAGCACGCGGTCGCACCGAGCGACGCGCCGAACGTGAGCCCGGCCTCTCGCAGAAGCTCAAGGTTTTCGACATGCGCCAGCCTGGCCCCGCCCGCGACAATGCGGGTGGCGGTGGCGAGATCGAGCGTCGCCGGATCAGCCGCCAGCATCTCGGCAAACTGTGCGTCGTTGCTAACGGGCGGGGTGTATGCAACCTCAGTCAGAACTTGTTCACCCTCGGTTGGCTCAACTGATCGCACGCCCGGGATCATCACAACCACGGCCGATTCAAACGCCACATCGAACTCACTATCACCGTCGACCACGACAGCCGAGCCCTCGGCTACAAACGTGGCCGACGTCAGGAGTGGGCGAGCCAAGCGGTGGGCGAGATGCGGAGCGAGTCCCCGGCCATCCGCCGATCCTGGAACCACGATCGTGGCGTCCGTGTGCAGGTGGTGGGCCAGAGCGACGCCCCACGCGATCGGTCGGAAGTCACCGGCCTCAACGAGATGGACATCGGTGGCGATGCCTTCGAGACCTGCCAACGCATCTCGGACGCGAGAGCCGATCAGAAGGCACCGGCCGCCGCACTCCGCGACAGCCTCGTCGGCCCCCGGCGGCAGGGAACCATCGTGTATGGGTACGACGGCAATCATGCGCACACGCTCTTCGACTCGACGCCGAGCATGCTGCCGACCCGTTGCCCGTCGATCACCGCGGCGTGAGCCCGGCGAGGGGCCACGGCGTCGCCGACGCGGTCGACCAGCATCCCAGCTTCCCGGCACGCGAAATACAGCTCGTCTACCGGTGCCTGTTGCACCGAGAGCACCAGCCAGTCGACGGTTCGGGAGTCGGCCACACCAGTGGTGTGCTGCAGAAGCTGAAGTGCACTGCCATCGACACCCGTGATGAGCGTGTCTGTCGTCTGAACGATCCCTTTCGCCCCGGCGCGAATCAGCCATTGCTCCATGTCGAGCGTCACGCCCAAGTCTTGCCCAACAACCATGCCCGGCGTAATGACCTCAACGTCGCAACTGCGATCGGCCAACAACTCCGCAACCGACGTGGCTTGGTGGAATCCAAGCTCGTCGAACACCACGACTCGGCCCTCCGGCTTCGCTACGCCGGTCAACACGTCGCGCACATCGGCCACGCCAATTGGCAGTCCCTCTGGCACAAACCAGGGACGAACCGGGCGAGCGCCGGTGGCGATGACCACGCGGTCAGCCCGCCGCCGCTGAAGAAGCTCGAGGTCGACGTCGATGCCAAAGCGGAACGTCACACCGAGCCGCTTCGCCTCGGTGACCTGATTGCGGATCATGTCACCAAACTCGGCCCGATTGGGGACCGATGCGGCCAATCGAACCTGGCCACCAGCGTCGTCTGCTTTCTCGAATACGGTGACTCGATGGCCGGCTCTTGCCGCCGCGATTGCCGTTTGCAGTCCGCCTGGACCAGCCCCGACAATATCTACGCTCAGCGTCGGTCCCGGCTTGGGCACAATCCTGACCGACTCTCGTCCGGCGAGCGGATTCTCGATACACCCGAGCCAGCGATTGAGGCCCATCCGGCCAACGCATTCTTGGTTGCACGACAGGCACAGCCGGATGTCGTCGACATGGCCGGCCCGCGCCTTCGCCGCAAAGTCGGGATCGGCGATCTGGCCGCGCACGATGCCGACCAGGTCGCAGATACCTTCTTCGAGCGCTCGCTCGGCCTGCAGCGGATCTTTGAATCTGCCAACCCCAACGACAGGAAGGGCTACGGCCGCCCTGATAGCGGACGGGATAAACGACGCATACCCGGGTGGTACATGCATCGACGCCTCAATGAGAAAGAGCGTCGCTGTGGCCACACCGATTGAGGTGTTGATGTAGTCGACGTTCCCGGTGGCCTCGACGATCTGTGCGGTCTCGACTGCCTCGTCAATGGTGATGCCGTGGCGGATGAGCTCGTCGCCGCACAACCGGACGCCGAGGGCGAGATCGGGCCCGATCGCTTCGCGTACGGCAGCCACGATCTCCACGAGCAACGTGGCCCGGTTGGCGACGGGGCCGCCGTAACGGTCAGTGCGTTGGTTCGTCGCCCCCGAGAGGAAGCCACGAACGATCGAGCTATGCGAACATTGGAGTTCGACGCCATCGAAGCCGCCCTCTCGGCAGTGCTTCGCCACCAGTGCGTAACCAGCGACCACCTCGTCGATCTCGGCGACCGACAATGCTTTTGGCACCTCGCGAAACAATGGGTCGGGCACTGGGCTCGGCCCCCACACCGGTAGCCGTGTGTACATCGATGAGGCCTGGCCGCCGTTGTGATTGATCTGGGCGAAGATCGGAGTGCCGTGCCGGTGGACGGCCTTCGTGATGCGCTGGTACCCTCAATGACCGCAGGGTCGAACCCATGAATCATCTTCTCGTAGGGCCAGTCGGTCGGGTGAACCGAATGCTCCTCGGTGATGATGAGGCCTGCACCACCGGCGGCTCGAGCCTCGTAGTAGGCCACGTGCTGGTCGCTCGGCTTTCCGTCCTCGGCGTAGTTCGTGAGGTGGGCCGAGAAGATGATGCGGTTGCCCACCTCAACGGGACCGATCTGGAGTGGCGTGAACAGTCGCGGGTATTGTCCAACTCTTGGCATTAGCGGGTACCACCTAACGCAAGCGCGGCCCGACGTCCCTCGAGTATGGCCTCGTAGATGGAGCGAGGAGCTACCGCGTCGCCAACGACCACCGTGTCTCCCCCGTCAGAAGTTCTGCATCGCGGGCCGGAATGCGGTGGCCAGTGTCAACCAACGCGGCGCAAGCAATGGTCTGTATTGATCCGTCAACCTTCGATCCAAGTACGACGTCATCCGGTCCGACCTTCACAAGCTCGGACCGCTTCACGACGGTGACGCCAGCCTGGGCCAGGCGGGTACTCGCAGCGGCCAAGTCGCCCGTCAGGGAAAGCAGCGTGCCAGCAATTTGGTCAGGAACGACCAGCGACACGGGCCGGGTTTGGACGAGCGTCTCGGCCACGGAGATTCCGATCGGGCCGCCGATCGGATCCCAAATCACGACCGGTCCGTCGGCGGGAAGCGGCGAAGCATGTTGGGCGGCGAGCGCTTCGACGGCGTCAAGTACGACGGCACCATCGTCGACCGCAAACTCGTACGAACGACGCTGGCCGCCGACAGCAACAATGACCGACGCCCCAGCAGACTGCCAGTCGGCGACCTCGCCAGCCGAGACTCGATGATCGAGGTGAAGCGATACACCGAGGCGCTCACATTCAGCCTCAAGCCAGTCGGCGATTCGCACCAGCGGCTCGCTTCGGACGCTGTCGCCCACGTTCTGATGAGTTGGTTTGGCTTCGGGCCGCGCTCCCACACCTGCACATGAGCGCCAGCTTCGGCGCACAGACGCGCTGCTTCAAGACCCGCTGGACCAGCCCCGACAACGTGGACGACCCGACGACTCATCGAGCCGGTCACGCGCTCGGCCTCGACATGTTCGAAACCAGTGGTTGGGTTGACCGTGCAAGAAACGATCGGGTTGCGCCCGTCCCGGACCCGGCACTTCTGATTGCACAGGATGCACGGCCGGATCTCGGCGCGCCGGCCACTCGCCAGCTTCTCGACAAGATCAGGGTCGGCGATCTGGGCTCGTGTCATGTCGAAACCATCGGCGCGGCCGTCATCGAGCGCCCATTCGACCTGACCGACGTCGACGAGCGAACCTTGAGCGAACACCGGGCACTGCCCATCGACGGCGGTTCGGATGTCTCGGACGAGGTCGAGGTTGAAGCCGCCCGCGGTGTGCGCATCGGGCGTCGTCGCATCGGTTGAGTAGATCGAACCACGGACGACAACAAGGTAGTCAAGAAGGGGAGCTAGCTCGCTGGCGATGGCGGCCGCCGCATCGGGAGTGAGTCCGGCCCAGGGAGCCAACTCGTCGCACGACAGCCGGAGGCCCACGATCTTGCCCGGTCCGACGGCGCGCCTGACCCGTTCGATAGCGGCACGCGCAAACGAGGTCGGCCCATTGGGTAGCCCCCATTCGTCGCTTCGCTGGTTGGTGAGGCCGGACATGAATTGCCGTATCAGACTGTGTTGGCCCGCATTTAGCTCGACCCCATCGACGCCGGACCTGGCCGCCGTCGCAGCCGCGATCTGAAATCCGTTCAGGACCTCGCAATGTCGTCGGCTTCCATCGCCTTTGGCTGTTCCCTGCTCGAGGCATCGGGTACGGCCGAGGGTGCCCAGAGTTCCCGTTGGCTGTGCGTGGAACCCTGCAGCCCAGCGTGCCCGAGTGCCGCAACAACGGTCGCTCCCTCGGCCTGACACGCCGCTGCGATCGACGCCCAACCGGCGGCGCAGCTGGTGGCAAGCGGCGATCGTTCGTAGGGCCAATCGCTTTCGTGAACCGATGCTTCTTCGACCACGATGATCCCTGCACCGCCCACGGCACGGCGCCGGTAGTAGGCCACATGGCGATCGCTCAGCGCTCGTCCGCGGCCCAAGTTTGTCACGTGGGGCCCAAACATCACGCGGTTGCGGGCGATGCGGTCCCCGAGCGGGAGTGGTTCGTTGAGGGGCACAGATTCGCTCAGGGTCGACAATAGGGAACGCTCAGGCTAGCCCATCGGTTTGTGATGCTGGTAGCTGGCCTCAAGCTCAGTCCGGAGGAACGACCCGAACACGACGGCTTCAAAGGCAGCGCCCTCGTCGCAACAGCTCATCAGGGGTGAGATGACGGTCGAAACGTTGGGGTCGAAGAAGAATGGACACGAGTAGCGTTCTCGGCCCGAGCGGTTGATTACGCGATGCGGCGTCGACAGCAGCTTGCCGTTGCTCCATCGGTGCAGCATGTCACCAACGTTCATCACAAAGGCCCCATCGAGAGGTGGTACATCGAGCCACTCCCCTCCGGGCGCATGAACCTGGAGGCCCCCCACATGGTCTTGGGCCAACAGCGTGAGGAACCCGAAGTCTCGATGTGGCGCCGATCCGAAGAGATCGTCGCTCGCCCTGCTGGTTGGGGTGGGTAATAGAGCAAGCGAAGCCAGGTCGTCGGCGTCAGAAACGCCTTGTGTAACTCGCCCGCAGTATCGCCGAGGCCAGCGGCGAGTAGGTCGACGAGGTGTCGGCCCAGGTTGGTCATCGCATCGTTGTATGCGTCGACTGCCTCTCGAAACCCAGGCACACCGGCTGGCCACTGATTGGGACCGGCCAGGTAGTCGCCGCGCTTCACGGCGGTTGAGTCTGGTGCGTCGTCCCGCATCATCATGAACGACTCGCTCTGATTCGGCGTTGTCACGGTGTCGACCGACGAATTTATGTCGGTCGACGAATTGATCGGGATGAAGCCGCGGTGGTTTCGGTCGAGCTCGATGGCCATCTTGGCATCTCGCGGAAGCGCATGGAATCGAGCCGACGCTTCGAATACCCCATCGACGAGTTCGTCGGGGATGCCATGGTTGATCAGATACGCGAACCCAACCGTCGAGTAGGCGTCGAGGATGGCCCGACAACGTCGGGCGCTTGCAAGTCAATAATCGGTACAGCCATTAGTACATCGTCTGCCGTGCTCGTTCGGGATAGTTGTCGGCGCTCATCGTCCCACAGTTTGGCTGGACCAGCGCCTTCGGCACGACCTCGGCGTTACGACCAGGATGTCCTCAGCTCCCACCACGCGCAGCGTGGGGTCAGACCCCGAACGCGTGCTCGGCCACTGTCATACCCCCTTCGTAAGGTTAGGGCATGCCTAGGAAACCAAGAATCAACTACGCCGGGGCGTGGCACCACGTCGGAAACCGTGGGGTCAACAAACAGTCCACCTACGAAGACGAACACGACCGACGAGCGTTCCTCGCCATTCTCCGAGACCAGCTCGAAAGAACCGGGAGCGAAACTCCATGCCTACTGCCTGATGACGAACCACTACCACCTGCTGGTTCATACGCCCCAACCATCGCTCTCCAAGCTGATGCAGCTCACCTCATCGCAATACACGAGCGCCTACAACTCCCGCCACGAACGCAGTGGGCCGCTTTTGCCACGTCACGGTTCTGGTCAAGCCCGATCCCCGACGAGAATGCCTTGCTCGAAGTGTCTCGTTACATCCATCGAAACCCGATCGACATCAGTCGGGCGCTACGGCTGAGCGACTACCCCTGGTCGAGCTTCGGCGCGCTTGTGGGCTGCCGCCCGACCCGCGCTGGCTACAGACGTCGGTCATCTTGCGAGCAGCGTCGGGGAGTCGTGATGGGTACAAACGCTTCGTGTTGGAGGATCGACTGTCCGAGACGAACTCGCCGGAGCAGGACCGGCCGCAGCGGAGCTACGACTGCGATGCTGCGTTGCTCGTCGCTCACGAGGTGCACGGCATTACGAGTGCTGAGCTGGCTCGAATGTTGGGGTAAGTGCGTCGAGCATGCGAGGCAAGATCCGCCGTCTCCGAAGCAAGGCAGCCAATGATGCGTCATTTGCCACGCTGATTGACGTCACCACCGCGCGCTGGGGGTCAGACCCCCAGCGCGCGGTGGAGCGCGCGTTTGGGGTCTGACCCCCAGCGCGCAGAAGACGACGGGGATCGACCTGGGGCCTCGAACTTGCCCGCCCGCCCACGTCACCAGCGCAGGGTCCTTCAGCGTGAACGTAGGAATCGCCGAGATCCACTCTTCCAGCGCAATGCGCAGCTCCATCCGAGCCAAATTTGACCCAGCGCAGCGATGAATACCCACGCCAAAGGCGAGATGCCGATTGCGCTCGCGATCGATGATGAACTCGTCTGGTCGCTCGAAATGCTCCTCGTCGCGGTTCGCCCCCGGGAAGTTCATCAAGACTCGGTCACCGGCCGCCACCGGGCAACCACCCACCTCGGTGTCGTTGGCTGCGATCCGTGCCATCGTCACGGGCGAATAGAAGCGCAGGAACTCCTCGATGGCCGTCGGCCATACGTCGGGATCCTCGACCATCCTCTGCAGGTCGCCAGGATGCGTGGCGAGATGAAACAGCGACGAGCCGATCGCCGACCACGTGGTATCAATACCGGCGACGAGCAACAAGCTCGCCTCACCAACCACGATCTCGATGGGGACCGGCGAGCCATCCACTTCCGAGTGGGCCAGCGTGCTGAGAAAGTCGTCGGTCGGGTTCTCCAAGCGGATAGCTACCTGCTCGAACAAGTACCGGCGAAGCTCACGCAACGCATTCGCCCGACGGGGTCCATCGTTGGCGAACTCGAGAATGCTTCGCACCCAGTCGACAAACTGATCGCTACGAGACTCTTCTACTCCGAGCAACGCGCCGATCACTCGCACCGGGATCTGCTGTGCATAGCCCGCCGCGGCATCGGCTTCGCCGGTATCAATAAAGCCGGCGATGAGCTTTCGACAGAGCGCCCGTGTTCCCGCCTCGTAGGTGCGCACTGACCCTGGCGACATCGGCGGCAGCATCAACCGACGAGTCCAGGTATGCATGGGCGGGTCGGCATCGATCGGCGGTGCAATTGCGGGTTGGCGAACAGGGTCAGACACCATGTCGCTCACATCGATTACCGACACGCCTTCGGACGAGATCAGGTTTGTGATGTCTCGTGCGGCGGCAACCACGTCGTCGTACCGGGCCGGTAGCCACGAGCCGCCGTACAGCTCTGATCGCGCCACTGGGCAGTTGGTGCGGAACTCTTTCCAAGCCGGTGCTGGGTCCGCCGCGTACGCCGGATCAAAGAGGTCGTAGTCGACTCGTTGTGTGCTCATCAGAGTCCTTTGCTTGCTGGCGGAAGGTCGGGGAACTCGGCGTCACGATTTTCCATCTGGGCAGCGAACGCTTCTCCCATATCGTCGGTATCGAACATGGCTGCATTCCATACCCCGATGTAGTCGAGTGAGTCTTCGACGCTGTGCTCACGGGTGTAGTGGATCGTACGCTTTGTCCCCCAGATTGTCATCGGCGTCTTGGACGCGATCTCCCGGGCCACAGCCAGCACCGCCGCCTGGAGCTCCTCGTTCGTCTCGTAGACAGCATTGACGAATCCAGCTGCTTTCGCCTCCTCGGCGGTCCAGCGCCGCCCGGTGAATGCAAGTTCCTTCACGATGCCCTCGGGCACAAGCTTCGGTAGCCGTTGCAAGGTTCCGACATCGGCCGTCATGCCGATGTTGACCTCGGCGATACAGAAGAACGCATCCGCCGTGGCATAACGCATATCGCAAGCTGAAACCATGTCGATACCGCCACCAACACATGCTCCTTGGATTGCGGCCAGCACCGGTACCCGAGCACGTTCGAGGGCCGTAAATGTGTCCTGTAACTTCAGCACCGTCGTCCGAAATCGCTCAGCGTTGCGGCTACGGAACCCCGACCTTCCGGCCGTTGACGACACATCGTTGTCGCCCCCGAACACCGAGAGGTCCATCCCTGCATTGAAGTGCTTTCCTTCAGCGTTCAGCACGATGCAGCGAACCTCACCGCTGTCGGAGAGTTCGTCAACGATGACCGGGAGGTCGCGCCAGAACGAGGCAATCATCGAGTTGCGTTTCTCGGGCCGACTCATCGTTATGACGGCCACATGATCGGCTACCGAAACATCAAAGCACTCGTACGTGGTGTCCATGGTCTCTCAATCTGGGTTGTCAATCTGCTCTAGCGTGCGATCTCCCAGTGTTATCGCGCCCTGGGACTTGCGACCAATCTTGGGGCCGACGAGCTTGGCCGCAAGGTGGTCGCGCACAGTGACAGGTTCATAACGCGGCGGACCAACCGTCCGGTCGTCTAACGGCGCCACCGCCACATCGAGATCGGTGTAGTGGAAGTAGGCGACCGACCGCCGAAGCGCAGCGTCCGAGCCATCGCCCCGCAAGGGCACACGATGAAGCGTTGATGGCCATACGTCGTTGGTCCACATGGCAAACAGGTCGCCGACGTTGAGCAGTGGCGCGCCCTCGACGGGTTCGACTCCCAACCATGCACCCCCGCTCAGGATCTGGAGCCCGGCAACGGCGTCCGTGTTGAGAATGGTGAAGGACGTGTAGTCGCTATGGGCTCCCATGCGTTGCTGATTGGGCGCCGCAGACCGCTCGTCGTCACCTCGCTGGTAGCGGAGGCAGGCCATCGCATCGGGGCCGTTGCGTGAGCGCGCCGCGAGGTTGGGAAGACCGAGCAACTCAGCGAACGCCTCGTCGAGACGCTGCGATAATGCAACCATCTCGTCGAGGTAGGACTCGCCGCGAGCCGAAATGATGGCACGTCGTCGGGCCAAAGCGGGGCAGCCATCAGGGGTCGTCCGAGGCGAGCGCCGTGACGAAGGTTGAACGACTCGAACAAGTCCGGAGCCAGATCAGACTGCCCGAGCGAATACGCGAGCGACTCACTTCCCCTCGCCCGATACCCGCGGTTGGCCAGCGGGTCGTCGCTTTGCCAGGACAACTTCGTTTCCAGCGGCTGGGCGAACAGTTCGTCCATGGCTGCCCAGAGCGCCGCCCGCCCGCTCACCCCGTGGCCGAGCAGCTGGACGAATCCGTCGGCCCGAAGCGCCGTGTCGAGCTGGGTCGCAAACTTGTCGTCTTGAAGATCTACGACCTGGATCGGCATCTCCGAATGGTAGATCGATCTCGCTCGTCCAGGCCAGAGCGGCTGACAGGATGGATCGGAGACCACCGGCTCACCTGCGTCCAGGTAGCCGGACAGGCACGCGTTAGTCGGCGAGTTGGAACACAGCGAAGGATGGGCCATCGCTCGAGAAGGTCACCGACGACCCATCGACCACAGCCGTGCCGGTTCCTACGAGGCGTGTGATAGTTGTCGACCGAAGCTGATTGAGGTCGAGGACGAGGTCGTCGGTCGCGGCGCGGCAAGCACGAACCAGAAGCCGCTGATCACGGCTTTCACGCAGAAAGGTCAGCGCATCGGCCGCTCGCTCCACCCATCGCATTCCGCCCACCGCCAAGGCCGACGAGTCGGTCCGGGTGCGGATCATCGTGCGGTACCACTCGAGAAAGGTCATGTCCCATCGAGCTTCGTCCCATGGCATCGTCCGCCGTGACTTCTCGGCGTCAGGTGCCTCAAGCCCGACCTCATCACCAAAGAAGAAGCAGGGCGTTCCGGGCAGGGTGCAAAGCAACCCGAATCCGATCTTGGCTAGCTCGTCGGATCGAGCCATCGTCCGCCAACGGGCCGTGTCGTGCGACGACAAAAGCGCCATTGAGCCAATAGTGATCTGCCACGGCATCGAGGCTCGCACTTCGTCAAGCGCCTTCGCCACCGCTTCGCCATCGCGAACGTCTTGGCCGGGCCCGGCGCTCATCGCGGCCAGCGTCGAGAAATTGCCGAGCCAGCTGACGATTGGTCGGGCAATACCGGTGTAGTTCATGACGCCGTGCCAGCCGTCGCCACCAGCATCTCGTGAGGCATCAAAGAAGTGTTCGGCCACCAACCAGCGATCCTCGTCGACCTCAGCCATCGTCGCCCGTGTGGAACGCCGCACCTTTTCGTTGTGATCGATTTGACCGAGTCGGCCGGTCATATTGGCCACGTCTATGCGCCACCCTGCGAGGTCGAACGGCAGTCGTAGATACTTGGCCACGATGGAGTCAGGTCCATCGTAGAACCGTCGGGCGAGTTCGGCCGACGAGTGATTGAGCTTGGGCAGGCTGTCGACGCCGAGCCACGTCTCGTAGCGAGATGGATGGTCGGCAAAGTAGTAGAAGCCAGCCTCGTCGCTGTTGGCGTCGGCCTGCGCTGCGACGAACCACTCATGGGCGTCGCCGGTGTGATTGAGCGTGAGGTCGGTCATCAGCCGCATGCCCCGGTCGTCGCACGCCGCCTTCAGGCGGATGAGCGCCTCATCGCCGCCCAACAGTGGATCGACTCGATCGAAGGTCTGGGCGTCATAACGATGATTGGATCGGGCCGGAAAGATTGGGGTGAGGTAGACGCCGGTGATGCCAAGGTCGGCGAGATAGTCAAGGCGTTCGATGATGCCGTCGAGGTCACCACCAAAGATTTGGGTCATCGACTCGGGCCACTCGGCGACGTCATCGGCCCAGTCGGCATGCCATGCCCAGTCGGGCAGATCTTGGTTGTGTTTCCCACTGCTGGCGAAACGATCGGGGAAAATCTGATACCACACCGTGCCCGTCACCCACTCGGGGGCGCCGCCCGTGGTGAGCAAGCGAAAGTCATGGTGATCGAGCGGGTCGTGGTCGATGCACCCGATGCCGGTAAGCCATCGTGCGACCTCACCTGTCTTGAACCAGAACCGATAGTTGACGACCGCGTTGTGGCAGGGCAGTGCAAACGTCCAGCGCTCCCCCTGTCGGGCGCCCTCGATCCATTGGGCTTCGCCATCAATCATCGTACGGAGCAGCATCTGGTCGATTTCAGCCGGCGCGGCGACCTCGACAACCACGGTCTCCCCTGGCCGTGGGCTCGTAGTGCTGACGTAGTTGACCGACGGGTCGTGGTGAGGCTCGTTGAGCATACGTTGAGCCTAGAGGTCGACAGTCCCGCCACTGCGCCAACCCCAGCGCGTCAAGCGGGCCGAGCTCGAACTCGGGGTGGCGCCATCCTGGATCGACCGCGGCACGGGCCACTTGAGGACAACCCGCTGTTTCGCTCTACCCGAGTTGCGGGAGCGAGCCCAGCCACGCAGCCGCCGAGCGTGGGGTCGTGAATCGAAACACATTGAGCGTGGCCCAATCGCCGGCGAGCGAGCGTTCGTACCGGGATCGTTTCTCCCTGAAGTGGGTCCATGACCATCGGATCACGTTTCTCTCGGGGTCCCACCGATAGAAGTTGGCGAGCGGCTCACGATTGCCGTTCCATAACTCCTCGCGGGTGATGGCCCGACGGAGCGTCCGAAGGACGACGCGCCGCGTGACGACCAGTCGCGAGTAGTCCAGCCAAACGACCGTGTCGGCCGCGGCCAACCGGAGCTCGCCAATGGCGCTGTCGTAGTCGCCGCACATCACCCAGCCATCGCTCGCTCGAGCCATGGCCTCCGCCACCGCCCGCCGAAAGTCGGATCGTTCCCGCGGTGTCCAGCCGGCCAGATGGTAGAGCTCGTCGAGCTCGATGTGGGTCAGCTCGAAGCGCTCGGCCAGCGCCATGGCCATCGTTGTCTTGCCCGCCCCACTACTCCCGACAACCATGATGCGCCTCATCGGGCGAGCGTAACGGCACCGAAGTGGAGCCGGAAAAACAAAAGCGAGCCGCCGCCCGAAGGCAACGGCTCGCTCTCAAAATAGTCAGCCGGAAGGCTGGGCTACATCATGCCGCCCATACCGCCCATGCCGCCCATGTCTGGCATTCCGCCGCCGCCCTCTTCAGGTGCGTCGGCAACGAGTGCCTCAGTGGTGAGCACGAGCGCTGCGATAGACGCTGCGTTCTGAAGGCGCGGCGCGTGACCTTCGCTGGGTCGGTGATGTCTAGCCTTCGCGAGGTCGATTTGATCTCCCCGGTTGCGCGAGGCCCATCGAACCAGTCCGGCTCTGACCCGCTGCACCTGAATGGCACTTCGAGTCCAGCGTTGTTGGCGATGAGTCGAGCCGTGCCTCGAGGGCACGCCAGACCGAGCGAGCGCCGGTCTGCTCGTCGCCGGTAAGTGAATCGACGACGGCGAGCACGGCCGGGCGAGCCCGGAGCAGTGCGGTGCCACCACCAGCGACAACACCCTCTTCGAGGGCAGCGCGGGTTGCGGACAGTGCGTCTTCGATGCGGTGCTTCTTTTTCCTTGAGCTCAACCTCGGTGGTTGCACCGACCTGGACAACGGCAACGCTGCCTGCCAGCTTGGCGAGTCGCTCCCGGAGCTTCTCACGGTCCCAGTCCGAATCGGTGTTAGCGATTTCGGCCTTGATCTGCGAGACACGACCATCGACGTCGGACTTGTCGCCGCCGCCTTCGATGATGGTGGTGTTGTCCTTGGTGATGACAACCTTGCGAGCCGTGCCGAGCATGTCGAGCGTGATGCCGCCGAGCTTGAGCCCAACTTCTTCAGCGATGACCCGGCCACCGGTGATGATCGCCATGTCCTGCAGCATTGCCTTGCGGCGTCACGAACTCTGGAGCCTGACGGCCGCCGAGGTGAACGTGCCACGGATCTTGTTGACGACGAGGGTGGCGAGTGCTTCACATCGACGTCTTCACCAATGATCACTGAGGGCTTGGGTTCGCCTGCATGACCTTTCTCGAGCACGGGCAGCATTTCGACCGAGCTGATCTTGCTCTGGTTGAACAGGATGTAGCAGTCCTCGTAGACAACTTCTGGCGTTCTGTCGGTGACGAAGTACGGCGAGATGTAGCCCTTGTCGAACTGCATACCAGGAACTCGAGTTCGATACCGAAGGTGCTTGGACTCGATGGTGACAACGCTGTCCTTGCCGACCTTGTCGATGGCGTCGGCGAGAACCTGACCAACCGCAGCGTCGGCGGCCGAAATTGCCGCGACCTGGGCGATCTGCCCTTGTCTTCGATCTCGATCGCCAGGGACGATTGCTTCGACGCCAGCCGCAACAGCAAGCCTTGATGCCCTTCTTGAGGCCCATTGGGCTGGCGCCGGCAGCTACGTTGCGGAGGCCTTCCCGATGAGCGCTCATGAGCACGGTTGCGGTCGTGGTTCCGTCACCGGCGACGTCGTTTGTCTTGGTGGCGACTTCCTTGACCAGCTGAGCACCCGCGTTCTCGAAGGGGTCTTCGAGTTCGATCTCACGAGCGATGGAAACACCGTCGTTGGTGATCGTTGGGGCGCTAAACTCTTGTCGAGGACACCATTGCGACCCCAATGAGCGTGACCTTGACGGCATCAGCCAGCTTGTTTACGCTAGCTTCAAGGCCCGGCGGGCCTCGTCAAACTTGTGGAATCTTTGCCATGTGGTATCAGTCATCAATGATCGTTGATGTCGTCACGGCAAGAGGATCAAGAACTTTCACCACCATGCGATCCTCCAGCCGCCGTACTTGGAGTAGACGACTAAGTCGCCGACGGCGACGTCGACAGGGATGAGGTCGCCGGTATCTGAACGGCGGCCGGGACCGACGCTGACTTCTGCCCTGCTGCGGCTTCTCTTTAGCGGTTTCGATGACAAGACTGGCGGTCGCTGACTCAGCTTCGAGTGAACGAACGACGATGCGGTCCTCTAGTGGTTGCAAATTACGCAGGTCGCCTTCCGTGGCACTAGCACTCAATGGACGATGCTAATCCTAAGGCGCTCTTCAATTGACCAACCTCTGACCAAGACGTGGCAGAATTGCACGACCCGAACTGAGCCGAGGAGCGGAAAATGAAGACTATTGGTCTCCTTGGTGGGATGAGTTGGGAGAGCTCAATCGAGTACGAACGGATTGATCAACGAGGGTGTCAGGGCCGCAATTGGCGGCACGGCGTCGGCTGATCTCATCGTTCGCAGCTACAACTTCGCCGGACGAGGCCTCCAAGCGGCAGGCGAATGGGAGATAGCGGGCCAGCGGCTGGCATCGGATGCCCGCCGCCTCGAAGAAAGTGGGGCTGACCTGTCCCACTGTGCACGAACACCATGCACGTCGTTGCGCCTGGCCATCGAGGCGGCAACATGGCAGCGGCCTGTGCATCTCGCCGACACGACAGCCGCCGCCATCAGCGCCGAAGGGCTCACCGTGGTCGGCCTCCTCGGCACCCGCTACACCATGGAGCACGACTTCTACCGGGGCCGCCCCACACCGTGGTTCCGAAGTGTTGGGTGCCAGACGACGCCGATCGAACCGTGATCCACGACGTCATCTACAACGAGCTGGTCCAGGGAGTCGCCAACCTGGCGTCACGAGGTCACCTCGACGTGACTGAGCGCCTGATTGCTGCGGTGCGACCGGCATCATTAAGGGTGTACCGAGATCGAGTTGCTCGTCGGGGCAACGATCTCTCCGTCCCCTACTTTCCTACCACCTGGCTCCATGCTGAGGCGGTAGTCAGGCCTGCCCTCGCCGACGAGATCGCTGCTCTTCGCTAACGCGCCGGCAGCTTCCAGTCCGGGGAACGCACCACTCGTCGAGCGCCGTTGGGCCATCGGTCGTCAAGCGCCAGTTGGCAGCTGCGGCGATCATCGCTGCATTGTCAGTGCAGAACGCATCGCGCCGGTGTCCAGGCACTCGAGCCCTCGGCCGCAGCGGCCTCAGCGAAGCGCTCGCGCAACTGGGAGCTGGCCGCAACGCCACCGCCAAGACAGGACACCGCGAAAGCGTCAACCTCGATGGCGGGCCAGCCCTCGCATCGCCTTCGTCAAGCAAGCACGTCGACAACGGCGGCTTCTGGAAAACTGGCGGCAAGGTCGGCGTTTTTCGCAGCCCGGTTCTTGCGGACGTAGTTGATGACTTTTTCGAGGTCTTCATACCGCTGAACGAGAAATCGAGACCCTCGCTTACCAACGCCCGAGGAAACGCGAATGGTGGTGTTGATTCCTTCGACGGCAAGCCGATCGATAACTGTCCACCTGGGGCAGCTGAGGCCGAGGTGGTAGCGGGCGACCTTGTCGAACGCTTCACCCGCAGCATCGTCGATCGTGGAACCGAGAATGCGGTAGTCGCCGAGGGCACGAAGCTCAACGAGCATGGTGTGTCCACCCGAGACAAGAAGGACGACGAGTGGTGGTTCGAGGTCGGGTCGCTCCAGGAAGGTTGCGAACAGGTGCCCTTCCATATGGTTGACACCGACGTACGGCACGTTCCAGGCCAGGGCGAGTGCCTTGGCCGCGCTGACGCCGATGAGCAACGCGCCAATGAGGCCAGGGCCATGGGTTGCCGCTACGGCGTCAAGATCGGCGACCGCGATGCCGGCTTCGTCCAACGCCTCGCCGACGACCACTTCGAGGAGTTCGAGGTGGGCGCGGCTCGCTACTTCGGGGACAACGCCACCAAACTCGGCATGGAGCGCGATCTGGCTCGACACCACATTGGCCAAGACCTCGGTCCCGCCCCGGACAATGGCGACAGAGGTCTCGTCGCAGCTCGACTCGATAGCGAGAACCAGCGTCTCGGTCATTGGCTTCTTCACGTCGTCACCTCGTTGGCCAGCGCCATGTCATACCACCACATGATGGACGCATCTTCGCCGTCTTCGTAGTAGCCCGGACGTACCCCAACCGAGTGCATGCCCCGGTCTTCGTACAACGCGATGGCACTCGAGTTGGAGACACGAACCTCGAGCGTCAGGTGCACGCAGCCTCGGTCCATTGCGGCCTGGGCGAGCGCGTCGAACAATCGGCGACCGATTCCTCGTCGGCGCACCGTGGGCGCAACGGCGATATTCATCAGGTGCGCATCCTCACCGACAAACATGAGTCCACCAAAGCCGACAACCGAGCCGTCAGCGTCACCCGCACCGTCGACCGCAACGAGCCAAAACCGCTCGCTGGCATCGAGTGTGAGTTCGTCCGCAAAGAGGCCTCGGCTCCATGGAGCCGTACTAACCGCCGCTTCAAGGGCAGCGACCGGTTCGACGTGGGATGCGGTCATCTCGACAAACCGGATACTCATGAGTTGTGCCGTGTCTTGATGTTGATTTGCACGTCGGCATCGCGGAGGTACTTTGGTTCGACCAGGTGGCCTTCGATCGCCTCGCGCTGATGAGCCAACACGGCGAGTACGGCCGCCGATGGCTCGACGCCGATACGAACGCCGCTCCCGTAGTGGTCGTGATATCGGTCGGCCCCATCTCCAACGATGATGTCGCCCACCTCGCCCCTCGCCGCAAGGTCGGCGGCGGGCCCGACGAGCGGGTCAGCGGTCGCACCATTGACGTCGAAGCGTTGCTGGAAGACCTCGCCGCGGCGAGCGTCGATCACAGCCATCACCGGCCGTTCGCTGGTACCGGCAGCGAGAATCTCGAGGGACGAGACGCCGACAACCGGGATCTTCAAGGCAAACGCCAGGGTACGAATCGTTGCGAGCCCGACCCGAAGACCGGTGAAGCGGCCTGGCCCGACATCGACGGCGAGACGGTCGATATCGGCCACGCACAGACCGGCCTCGGCCAGTACTCGTTGCACCATGGGCGTGATCTCTTCGGCGTGGCGTCGCTCGGTGGTGATTTGCTCGAAAGCGAGGACCTGATCGCCCCGAGCGATGGCGACGCCAACAACGGCCGTGGACGAGGTGATCGCAAGCGTACGCTCAGCCATCGGACATACCTTCGACCTTCGCCACAGCGGCGATCGCCGTCGCGATCGCAGGTATGCGTTCGGTCCACCTCGGCCCGCCGGCGTAGAACTCGATGCGTCGATCGTTGTCGGCGTCGGCCAGAAGAAGCCGGATCACGAGGTGGTCGGCGGGAAGGACGGGATCGATCTGTTCGCCCCACTCGATGACGGTGACACCTTCTTCGAGCAACTCGGGAAGGTCGAGGTCGAGCGTCTCCTCAAGGTCATCGAGTCGGTAGACGTCAAGATGATTGAGCACCAACGATCCCTCGTAACGGTTGTGGAGTGTGAACGTCGGACTGGTGACCCGTCCGTCGATACCAAGTCCGAGGGCAACACCTTGCGTGAAGCACGTCTTGCCCGCACCGAGATCGCCAGCGAGGACCACAAGGTCGCCATCGCCAAAGGTGGCGGCCACCGCAGCGGCGACCGCACGAGTCGACTCAGGCGAGTTGGTTCGGACAACAACGGACACGCCAGGAAGGCTAACGGCGGCCTAACGTGAAGCCATGTCCGTGCCCAATGCCACCGAAGGCCATCCACTCGCTGCGCCGACACGCGCGTCGGTCGAGGCCGCCGCGGCGGTCATCGATGGGCTGGTCCGAACAACACCCGTGCTCCGGGTTCGCGGCGACGAGCTCGGCGTCGGCCCAGACGTTTCGTTCAAGCTCGAACACCTGCAGCACAGCGGCACGTTCAAGGCACGAGGAGCAGCGAATTTCATCAACTCGATGGACATCCCGCCCGCTGGCGTTGTTGCGGCGTCGGGCGGCAACCACGGCGCCGCCGTCGCATGGGCTGCTCGGTCAGCCGGCCACACGGCGAGCATCTTTGTGCCGACCATTTCCTCACCAGCCAAGGTCGCTCGTCTCCACCGCTACGGGGCCGACGTTCACCAGGTCGGCGCGGTGTACGCCGACGCGCTTGCGGCCTCGCTTGTCCACCAGACACGATCTGGCGCCCGAGCAATCCACGCCTATGACGACCCGATCGTGATGAGTGGTGCGGGTACGGTCGCCAAAGAGTTCCTCAGCCAGGCACCCTCGCTCGACGCCATGCTCGTGGCGTGTGGCGGCGGCGGACTCTCGGGCGGAATGGCCAGCTGGCTTGCCGGCTCGTTGCCGCTCATCGTGTGTGAGACCGAAGGGACGAGCGCGTTCGCTGCTGCCCTCGACGCCGGCCACCCCGTCGACGTATCGATCTCGGGCATTGCCGCCGATGCGCTTGGCGCCACCCGCATCGGCGACAACCCATGGCTCGCGCTGCAACACAGCCAGTCGATGGTGGTCACTGACGCCGAGACCCGATCGGCCCAGGCCCTGCTTTGGGAGCAGTTCCGTATTGCCGTTGAGCCGGCGGCCGCAACCCCGCTCGCCGCCTTGTGTAGCGGCCGCATCGACCTCGACGACAAGCGTCATGTCGGCATCGTGCTCTGCGGGGCAAACGTGACGCTTACGCTCTAGCGATTGGGGCCAGGCGTTTCGGCTGCGACCCGGTCGATCGCCCGCTCGGTGGCCAGTTGGGCCAACAAGCGGACATGGTGGGGGTCGGCCTCGACCTCGCCCACCGACGCACCGACAATGGCGTCGCCGTCGCTGGCCGTGTGAGCCGGATACAACGCCCGAGACAGGCCGCCGTGGGCGCTTTCAGCGAGAAGCCTGCACCCGACCTTGTCGAGCTTGGCGTTGGTCACCACCACCCCGATCGTGGTGTTCGTACGGATGTCGTCGTCGGTGGCTTGCCGCGCCGGAGGACCCGGGTCGCTAACCACGGTGCCATTGAAATGGCCATAGGCATTCACGGCGACAATCGCCGTGACCCAATAGTCACCATGGCTGACGGTTTCGATCCCGAGACCGGAGTCCTGCCGATCGCCGCCCCACTTGCCGACGGTGCAGCCAGCGCCAGCACCAACGGCTCCCTGGGTTGGCTGGGTCGTTGCCGCCTCACAAGCGGCGATCCCTGCGTCGGGTCCGGGCCTAACCGACGCGTCGCCGACGGCTAGATCGAAAAGACCGAGACCAACGACGATGGGGACCAGGCCGGCCGCTGTTTCGAAGCCGCGCCCATGGTGTTCGAGCCATTGCATAACGCCGTCACAGCTCGCAAGACCAAACGCCGAGCCGCCGGTGAGCACAATCGCATGGACAGTGCTGACGGACTTCGTTGGATCGAGAAGGGCGAACTCACGCGTGGCCGGGGCGCCGCCGCGGACCTCTCCCGACGCCACGGCGCCGTCGGGCAGCAACACGACCGTGCAGCCGGTGCGCGCCGCCGTGTCCGTCCAATGGCCAACTCGAATTCCGGCACCCAGTTTGTCCATGCCGTGACCCTAGCCTGCAGGCAGACGCACCCAGAATTGGCAACCGCCACCCTCGCGGTAAGCCCTCACTCCGACATCGCCGCCTGCTCGCCCAATAAGTTGTTTCACCAGCGCCAGCCCGAGACCGGCGGCCGGTTCGTTGTCAATACCAGCCCGATTGAGGCGGTGGAACCGCTCAAATTCGATCGGCCTCTTCGGCGAATCCCCGGCCCTTCGTCGCTAACCGTCACGAAAAATATCGCCGCCTCGGACGTCGACCGCAACCTCGACCGTGCCGGGCGGGCTATAGCGGACCGCGTTCGATAACAAGTTGGCGACCACGGTCACTACTTCAGGCCCGCTCACGGAGCTGCAGTACGTCGGCTCGGTCGCAATCCGAGTGACGATCGTTTGCGTCCGATTCGTTTGCACCAGCACCGCGATCTCGTCCTCGACCAGGCGTTCGATCAACGGTGCAACAGCGACCCCAAACCAACCCGGCGAGCATCACTCCGCTCGATATCAACCATTTCACCGAATTGGGTGATGATTCGGCTGAACTGGGAGACGATCTGCTGCAGTCGGCCGTCGGCGCCGCCTTCTCGTTCGGCGGCGAGCATCAGCGATGCCAGTCCACCCCGAAGGTCATGCGCCACGAGCGATAACACTTCTTGCTTTTCGCGCTGAAGGCGGGCGAGTTGTGCGTTGCGCTCAGCGAGTTGGTGGTGCGCGGCCGAGATCTGGTCATGGTGCTCGAGCAGTCGCGTCGTGGTCGCGAGAAAGCGGCCTTCCGGCGCGATTGCTTTCTGCGTTTCGACAGCAAGCCGGAGCATCTGAATCGCCTCGGTGGTCTGACCAATTGCCTTGTGACTCGACGCAAGCAGGTTGGCGGCCTCAACTTGTTCGGGCGGATATAGGCAGTCAATATCGGCCCAGCGGCGACTGCGAGAATCTCCTTGGGCTCGTCTAAGTCTCGGTGGGCTAACATCAGCTCGAGTTTGGCGTTGTGGAGCCGCTTCACCGATCCAGGATGAAGCCAGTCGTCAATCGTTGCCATGAGCATGTCTCGGGCACGCTCCGCCTTGCCATCAAGGCGGTCGGGCGAGCTTGTTCGAGCAGCAGCCGCCGTTCCATGTCGGGGGCCGGGGCGAGTTGGTCGATCAGACGCTTGGCGACCGCTATCGATTCGGACGCCACATCGAGCTGTCCCGCCTTGACAGCAAGGCGACACAGTTCTAGACGGTCGATCGCTTCCGTAACGGCGTTGTCGTGGCCGACGCCGACGACCCGGAGTGTCATCGCCACTGCCTCGTCGTAGGCCCCGTTTAGATCGAACACCGTCGCCAGGTTCCAGTAGGCGTGCCCCAGCGAACGACTTCTCTTCGCCTAGGCGAATAGCCCGGATCGAATAGTCGAAACATTGTTCAACCCGATTTCGTTGCGCCGCTATCCAACCCAGGAGGGCCAGACTTTCCGCGACCTGACCCTGCATCTCTCGGTCGGTTGCGAAGGCGAGAGACTCGGTGGCGTGGTGTGCCGCGACAACCTCGTCGTTGGCTCGATCGGCCATGAAGGCCGCTCGATACATCAACCGCCAGCGGGTCCAATCGGGGATCACCAGCCCAGGATGCTTCGCCAGAATCTCATCGCCCTCCGTCACGAGCTGCCGATGCGTTTTGGCGTCGGTAAGCATGAACTGGACCGAACTAGTCAGAACGAGCGCCGAGACGATCAGGGCCGGATCGCCAAGCGCTCGAGCACGCTCGAGGAGGGGGGCGGTTTGGGCGAGAGACGCGGGCCGGTCAAGGAACAGCTGGTAGAGCTCGCGCCCAAGCTGCTGGTTCGGCGATTCGTGAGGCATGAGGGTCATACTGCGCCCAGCGGAAGAACCGCCCAGAACAGACAACCCTCGCCGACACCTTCGGAGTAGACGCCGCATGAGCCGCCAGCGAAGTCGACCAGTCGCCGGACGATATACAGTCCGAGTCCGGACGTCGATTCACCATCGGTGGGGTCACGGTCGAGCCGTTCAAACTTCTCAAATATTCGCGAGGTGTCTGCCGCGTCGATTCCGGGGCCGGTGTCGGCGACCGACAGAATGGCCCCGGCCGAATCACGCCTGAGCGAAATAGTGACCAAGTCGCCAGCCGAGCAGTACTTGACGGCGTTGGAGACCAGATTAGAAACAATGCTGGTTACCTCGGCGGCGCTAAGCACGTCGATGATGAGGTCGGGCTCCAGGTCGGATTCGATCGATATACGTTTCCGCTCGGCAACCGGCACGAGTTCGGCGATGGTTTCGGCCGCGAGCTCGGACAAGTTACAGGGACAACCAGTAGTGGCGTCTCGATCAGTTTCGATGTCGACGCTTTCGGCGAGCTGGCTGATGATCCGATTGAAGCGATTGACAATGCCCGGTAGTCGCTCGTCGTTTCGTCCGGGGGCAGTCGAGGCAAGGAGCAGTGAACTCAAACTGCCTCGGAGGTCGTTGGCAACCAACGACATGACCAGATCGTTCTCCTTTTGCAAGGCGACAAGTTCACTATTGCGTTCGGCAAGCTCGTCGTTCTGGTCGAGTAGTCGGTCGTTGTCGCCAACAAGTTCGACGGCGCGAACCAGACCATTTCCCAGTCGGTTCGTGCGTTGTTGGAGTGCCACGAGCTGTTCCAGCAGCGACAGAGCCAGATTGGCGTTCCCATCCGCTTCATGCGCCGACGCCAACAGCTCAAGCACGGTGATTCGCTCCGCTGGCCGCAGAAGCAGAAAGCTCGATGACCTCACCGAGGTGGCGGACCCGGTCGTGATCGCCCTGCGCCGCCGCAATCTGAACGAGCAACAACTGTTCTTCCATGGCTCGCCGCGTATCCTCCGGACTGGACGACCTCGGCAAGGGGCCGCAGGATCCGTTCTGCCGCTTCGAAGTCACCGACGACGTATCGCTCCCGCCCCCGGGCCGTTCGCAACCGCTTCGTGAGGTCGGGCGGCGAGCCGACCGCCTCAATGATGGCCGTGGCCCGCTGAATACAATCAGCGACGATGTCAACGCGGCCGGCGTTGGCTGCGATGCGGGATAGCTCCAGGATGTCGATGGCCTTGGTAAGTCGATTGTCGTGGTTAACCGCGATGACCTGTTGCATCATGACAATGGCCTCATCACTCGCACCGTGGGCATCGAGCACTAGGGCCAGGTTGAAATAGCCGTAGCCGAGGGCGTAGGACCCTGGCTCGCCCAGACGGATCGCTCGTATCGCCGTTTCGACACACTGCACCGCCTGCCCCTGTTGAAGTTGAAGCCAACTAAGTAGGGCCGTAGCGTCGGCTTCTCGACTGGCGTGACCGCTCGCCACGGCGGCCGCCAGGGCCAAACGGGCGTACCTTTCGCCTTCTTCAAAGCGACTGGCACTATCGGCGATAAATGCCTGGTTGTAGGGCATCCGCCACTTGGCCCATTCGGCCGGTTGGACGGCGTCGGGCCCATGGAGCAACTCCATAGCTTGCTCGGTGTATTCGATCGCCTTTTCGTCGCTTTCGAGGACCGTCGCCACCGATGCACACAGGACAAGAGCCTCGTAGCGGGCCGTAGGGTCGCCAAGTGCGGTCGCCCGCTTCAGCAAGTTGTGTCCCTCGTCAACTCGCTCAGCACGCTTATCAATTACGTGGGCAATGGCGGCACGAACCGACATTGCTGTATCTCCACCCGATGGCACCGAAGTAGACTAGCCGCTTGGCCAAACAGCAGTGGAAGCGCATGCTTTTTCACGGCCGAACGATGGCCTCGACGAATGCGTCGTAGTGGGGGCCGAGAACCGCCCAGTCAAAGTGATGGCGAAGGTCAGCTGCGATCTGAGCCGGCCACGTGGGGTTGTGATCGCCCGCCGCCGCTGCGAGCACCGCCGCGGCGAGCGCCGCTCCGAAGCTCTTGCCGTCATACAACAGTCTGGCGTTGAGTGGCCCGACGAGGCCGGGGTAGCTGAGGCGGTTTGGCAGCACCCCGACGCAACCCGCCGCGAGCGCCTCGACGATGCCAACACCAAAGAACTCGTGATCGGCGCAGCTGACCACGATGTCACTCTGAAGCACCAACCGCCGGTAGGTCATCGGGTCGAACGGGCCGCACGCAACTATGTTCGGGGCAAACTCGGCCTCGATTGCGTCTTTGACCGCAGACTCGTTGCCGTCTTCGCCGGCAAGCACGAGGCCAAACGCCGCCGTGGCCGTTCGTAGCTTCCGTAGCGCTCGCAGCAAGAGGTCGGGCCTCTTGTCCCAGTCCCATCGATGGGGCCACAGTATCCACGGCTCATCGTGTCGCGAATCGGCCTTGGTTGTCGTCCACGAGAGGTCAATCCCGACGCCTGCGACGACGGAGCGGTCAGCCAGCCGACCCGCCACGGCCTCGGCCACTGGACGAGTAAGCCCGGCCGGGCAGGCGGCCAGCGCGTCCATGACGGCGCCACGGTGAAACACTGAGTTGAAGACAACAAGATCAGCAACCATCCACGAATTGGCGTTGTGCATGGTCGCCTCGACATCAATCGTGCCCTCGGGATTGGGGTAGACGATCTGCGACTCGTGTTGGTAAATCACCCACGCCGGGTGGCCAAGCCGTTCGGACAGCAAGCCCTTCAGCACGGCGACGTCGATCAGACCGCTGACCAGAACGACCTCGGGGCTCCAGCCATCGCCGACTACCTCGAGAACACGCGGAGCAATCTCCAGTGCGCCCGCTCGCAGCCGCCACCGCCAGCGCTCGCCAGGTAAGGCTGCCAACCGGACGTCGTGCCTCGATACTGCTCGATAGCCCTCTGCCCACTGCTGGTGCGAGCCAGTGAACCAGGGCTCAACTAGCAGCAACTTCACGAGTCATCGGCGAGCCTGCGGCCAACCCGAGGAGAAATGCCACACACCACCTCGTAATTGATCGTGTCGAGCCATTCAGCCCAGCTGTCAGCGGTGATGGACTCACATCCCTGGCGTCCGATGAGCACGGCCTCGTCGCCGACTCGGACATCGTCGTCGCCGCAGTCAACGATCATCTGGTCCATCGTGACGACACCCAAGATGCGACGGCGGATGCCCCCAATCAGAACCGACCCCTCCTTCCAAAGCGAGCGGCGAACGCCGTCGGCATAGCCGATCGGGAGGGTCGCGACCGTCGTCGTCTTCTCGACCGCACCGCGGAGCCCATAGCTCAGGCGCTCTCCTGCGGCGAGCCGCTTGACGAACGACACGGTTGTCTCAAGCCGCATCGCTGGTCGGAGATCGAAGCCTCCCCGCTGCGCCGGACTTGGGGCCAGGCCGTACAGGCCGATGCCACAACGGACCATGTCGTACCGAGCGTCCGGATGGAGAAGGCAGGCTGCGGTGTTGGCGGCATGGCGGAGGGGAACCTCGATGCCCGCCGCCGCGAGTGAGGCGAGCACCGCATCGTAGCGAGCGAGCTGCACCCGATTGTGCGGATGGGTCGGCTCATCGGCGACGGCAAGGTGCGTCCAGACTGAGGCGGGCGAGGCGGAGCGTGCTAACCCCACCGCGTCACCGAGGGCACACCCCGAGCGGCGCATGCCGGTATCAACTTTGAGATGGACCCGAAGATGCAGGCGACGCGCTGACTCGATGGCGGCCGCGGTGTAGACCGTCGGTTCCAAATCGTAGGATGCGGCGGTGACGAACTCGGTCGCACCGGGCTCGCTCAGAACGATGATTGGCGCCGCGATACCCGCTTCACGAAGCACCACCCCCTCTTGCACCTGCGCAACACCAAGCCGGCTTGCACCTGCTTGGAGTGCTGCATTGGCGACGTCCACCGCCCCATGGCCATAGCCGTCGGCCTTTACTACGGCGCACAGGCTCGCTGGGCCAGCCGCCTCCGCAAGGAGCGCCGCATTGTGGCGGATCGCGGCAAGGTCGATGGTGGCCCACGCCCGTGGTCCAGTCATCGGCCGCCCCCCTTCGGCGCTTGGGCGGCGAGATAGCCGGCCACGAACGAAGGGAGATCACTCGCCGTCACTCCCGCCCTCGGGGCTTGGTCGAGTGAGCGCCCGACGAGTTCGGTGGCGAGCCACGCGGCATCAAATGGTGGGATTCCTTGCGCGATCGCGGCACCAATGACACCGCTCAACACGTCGCCACTTCCCGCCGTTGCGAGTCGCTGGTCACCCGCACACGAATACACAACCTCGCCCGCTGGAGAAGCAGCGATGGTCACTGGTCCTTTCAACAGCACAATAGCCTCCGCCTGTGCGGCCAATGCTCGGGCCGCGCTGGTGCGATCGTAGCCTGGATCTCGACCCATGAGTTGGCGATACTCGCCATCATGAGGAGTCATCACGATCGGATGGGTGCTAGCTGCTACCTCGTCGAGGCGTGAAGCAATCGCGCTCAAACCGCCAGCGTCGAGCACGATCGGCTGACTTCCCCCATCAGCCAGGATCGAGGAAACCAACGTCGCCGCTTGGGGCGATACCGGGAGCCCCGGACCCACAACAAGACACCGAAGGCGTTTGTCGATCGGGGCCTCGGCGTCGACCGTCACCGATTCGATTGGGCCGTTCAGATCGGGAGCTCCTGGCACCGCAAACTGCACATAGCTGGCGCCCGCGCGGGCGGCACCATGCGCAGCCAGGGTCGGCGCACCCGGGCCCCGCCGATGGCCACCGACGACTCGGATGGCGCTCTGCCATTTGTGATGATCGGTTGGCCGAGAGGGCCAGCGGAGCAAATCGGACGCCTGCGCCAGGGCAGCCGACGAGTGAGGGAGTTCGAGGCCAAGGTCACAAACAACAAGATCGCCACCGACGGCGCCAGCCAGCAAGTTGCCTGGCTTAGGGGCAGCGAAGCAGAGAGTGGCCACCGCGGTCATGGCCCGCCCGCGGATCTCACCCGTGAGCCCATCAACGCCACTCGGGATATCGACCGCCAGCACGGGCACGGTGCCAACATCAGGCGCAACGAACTCGCCATGAAAGCCCGTCCCGTAGCAGGCATCAATGACGAGATCGAAGGCCCGACCAGTCGGTAAGCGATCGGTCGGGCCCAGTAGCTCGCAACGAACGCCCCATCGGGTCAACAGCGCAGCACCGACGCGGCCATCGGCACCGTTGTTTCCCTTGCCAGCAAAGACAGCGACCCGCTTGCCGTAGGTGCCACCGAGAAGTCGCCGAGCACAATCGGCGACGGCCCAACCGGCTCGCCCGATGAGCACCTCGATCGGTTCGGCGGCAGCCGCATCGACGGCGCGCATCTCCTCCGGCGACAGGACGGGAATCATCAGTCGTGGCCAATCAAGCGGTCAAGTACATGACCGAGCGTCTCCTTGCCCAGGTGGACGCCGGCAACAAACGTGAGGCCGGTCAGTACGGGCTCGCTCTTGAGCCAGCCAACGACTTGGCCCCGCTTGTCCGGCACGGCAGTCCACTCGGGCGAATCGATGCCCCGCAGGGCGAGATCCGCAATATGTGCCGCCTGCGCCTCATCGAGATCGCGGAGCCAGTAGTCGAGCCAATGCGAGAGCGGCATCGGCAAGCGGGCCAGCGACGCCAACACGGTGGAGGGCGACGGATCGGACGGGTAAAGGCCAAGCGACGCCTGCCACCACAAGGTGAGGACCGAGAACACCGATGCCCGCTGGTCGCCCGAGAACTGAGGCCAGACGGACGCCAGCCGGTCGAAGATCTCGACGGGCGACACGCCTGCCAATTGATTGTTGACCGTCAGGTCACAAAGTCGCGGGACACAGGCCATGAGCTCGCCAGCGTCGGCGCGAGCCAATACGGCGTCGAGGGGCAACTGGTGAAGCAGCTTGGACTGCACGTCGAATGCTGTCGCGATAGCAGCGAGGGGGGTGCGATACAGGTCCACCGCACCAGTGTGTCAGAGTCGGTGGCCAAACCGGCCACCACGGCACCAGCAGTGAGATCGCTGTGGGTCAAGGTGATGAGCCATGAGGCAATGCCCAGCTCAGCTGCGAGCACCGCACCCTTGCCGGTGACGGCCAGGGTTGGCGCCCCTGAGGCAAGTCGGTCGACCTCGATGTCGCGGAAATTGGCCCCACCGAGTCCAACCCCCAACGCCTTGAGGACGGCTTCTTTGGCCGCGAACCGGGCGGCAAACCGCTCAGCCGGATCGGCCGCTCGATTGGCGTACTCCTGCTCACGATCAGTGAAGACCCGCGCGACGAAGCCAGGCTGTCGGGCGACGAGCCGCCGCATACGGTCAATCTCGACAAGATCGATCCCGAGTGCGACAACGCGCCGGCCAACGACGTCCGCTACGAAATCCAGCGGGCCGCTACTTCAGATATAGGCGCCGTCAGCAGGTCGACGGTCGGCACGTCAGCCAAGAGGTCTTCACGGAAGACTTCTTCGCGTTCGGTGACCACGTCGACCAGTTGGGCGTAACGATTGCGATACCCCTGCAGCACCGAGCGAGTGGTGGCGACCCCAAGATCGTCAACGAGTCGGAGATGGCACAGCGTGAGACCAGTGGCCTCTCCGTCCTTCACCTCGGGGATAATCAGTACGGTCCGCCCATCCGAGCCAACCGTGACCATCGGCAGCTTTTCGACTGCGACACGGCGCTTCGTGCCACGAAGTCGCGGATCACGTTCGACCCTGGACGACAGCTGGGTGGCCAACCCGCCACGATCGACAATGTGCAGCTGCCCCTGCTCCTGCGGCGAGCCGTCGAGGCCGTAGCGGGTGTAGCCGACAACTTCGTCGATTGCGGGGCTGATGGCGGCAAGTGTGCGGAGGCTCTTGTAGCTGAGTCGGTCACGAGGGCACCCGAGGGTGAGGACCGTCTGGATGAGGTCAGATTGAAGCAGGCTCTCGTCGGCCCGAGAAATGCCGACGGTAACGGTCTTCGCCTGATGCTTGATGGCATCGACCGGACGAGTGAGCTCCTCGATGGCACTCGTGAGTGCCGCGGCCAGATCTTCGACGATCACACCGGGGGTGCCGACCTTGCCGAACTCGATCTGATACGACTCGAACGAGACCCAACCACAGGCGAACCGCAGCAACGCAGCCAGTCGGGTGGCCGTCGATGCTTCGAGGTGGCCGTTATAGGTTCCCGCACGCAAGGTGTCGAAGAAGCGCTCGGCATGCGGGGAGATCTCCGCCCCGAAGGCGGTGAACCAGTCGTCGCCGCTGGCGGCCACATAGTGCTCGATTGCCCCACGGGCGAGGCGAAGCGGGTTGGCCGACGCGTCGATCGCAAGAGCAGCTTCGTAGCCGAAGAGGTGGCCAACCACCGTCGACAGGACAAACGCAAGTTGTGGATGAACGTCGGGAACGCCGATGACATCAAGGGCAGCATTGAAGCGGTTTTCGCCTTCGGTCGCGATGACGATCGGTGCCGCTTTGTGAGCCCGGAAGATGGCGACTTCCTTGGCGACGTCGTCGGCATTCGATCCCGTGAGACCAGCGGCACAAACCAGAATCAGCGGCTCAGACGAGAGGTCGATGTGCTTTTTGTCTTCGGTGACATCGCACGCAATCGACTTGTAGCAAAGCTCCGAGAGCTTGATCCGAACCTCGCGGGCGGCGACGAGGTTGGCGCCGTTACCGACCATGGCCCAGTACCGACGGCTTGGCGCGTGACGACCGGCGGCCGCCGCGATCTCGCTTCGCTTACCGAGTGTCGCAATCATCGCTTCCGGTAGATCGCGTAGCGAACGGAGCAACGCTTGCGTGTCGTCTTCGTTGGTGCCAGCGTTTGGCATCAATCCAGCAACACCGGTGGCCAAAAGGAAGCCTGCCGCGATTTGGGCGTAGAACGCCTTCGTCGACGCGACCGACATCTCAACGTCGCGCCCATCGGAGGTGAAGAGCACGCCATCAGACTTGTCAACGAGGTCGCTCCCCCGCCGGTTCACGATGGCCAGGACGACCGCACCGCGCGAGCGGGCGAGGTCGATGGTTCGGTTGGTGTCGGTGGTAGTGCCCGATTGGCTGATGGCAACGATCAGCGTGTCGGACATGTCGTCGCGGAGATTGAAGCCAGACAACTCCGTGGCCGTGATGGCCCGAACGGTGGTCGATGACTCACCCAGTGCCCACTCAAAGGCGGCAGCGACGGCTTGACCCGCCACGGCCGCAGTGCCCTGGCCGATGACGTCGATCTTGGTGAACGTGCCAGCTTCGATTCGGGCCCGAACACTCGGAGACAGCGTTTCAGCCGGCAGGCGCACGCTAAGACGCCCGTCTTCGTCATGGAGACGACCACGAAGCGTCTTGCGGAACGAGTTTGGTGACTCGCTTATCTCCTTGAGCAAGAAGTGGGGGGCGTCACCGCGATCGATATCACGAGTGGTGACCGCCGGTGGCTTCCACTCGGGAGCTTCGATGGGTAG
Source organism: Acidimicrobiales bacterium (assembly GCA_041394345.1). Lineage (GTDB taxonomy): Bacteria > Actinomycetota > Acidimicrobiia > Acidimicrobiales > SZUA-35 > JBBKWJ01. The sequence goes on from JAWKIN010000016.1 coordinate 70,990, forward strand.
CGGGGTGCCGTCGTACGCGAATCGCTTCGCGCCAGCCGGATCGCCGGCGAGGGCGCCAGAAAGTCGAACAATCTGCCCCTGGCTCGCGGTGACGTTGTCGGGATCGGCCGCCGACTCGCCGTCCATGCGGACGTAGCTAACGGCATCTTCGACGACGCCGTACGGTTCGCTCGCCACGACGAAGCAGTCTTCGGAGAGCCCGACAAACACGCCCTGGCCGCTGCCTCGAAGCGCAAGATGCAGGTCGGCGGGTGAAGCGGACGTACTGAGGCCGATGGCAACGGACCCCTCGAATTGTGCCACGGTCCGTCGGACAGCCTCGTCGAGGTCGTGACCCTCAGCGAGCGCCCGGCTGGTCATGGACGGAATCACCTTGGCGTCGGTGGTGATCTCACCGGCGATGGCCAGCTTGTCGGCCACGATGAGATCGGCGAAGTTATCAACGTCACCGTTGAGGGTTGCGGTCACGTAAGGACCGGGTGCTGCGCCGACCTCGTCGGAGTTGACCGGGTGGGCATTTGGCTCGCTGATGATGCCGACGGAGGCCCATCGAGTGTGCCCCAGCACAGTGAGCTCTGCCGTTTCGGCGGCCAGCGCCAACTTCAGAAGCGAGTCGTTGGCTATCTCGGTCCGCATCGCCGCGGTGTTGTCACCAAGCTCGCCGATCTCGGCAGCGGCCTTGTAGACAAAGCTCAGGTGGCCGTCGGCCACACGGACCGACTGGCTCTGGAAGAGCCCGTCGGCGCAGCGCAGCGCCAACTGTTCTTTGATCGTTGGGCTCTCGAGATCAAGGTTGTGGCCTCGGACAAGCAGGTGGACGCCAGCTGAGTCGCGACCACGCACTTCCAGACGATCGAGATTGCTGAGCGCTTGCTGAACACTCAAGAAGCCAGCAATAGCGGCCCCCGACGGATCGTCACCAGCGAGTGCCAGCACGGCAAGGGCCGTACGGATGCGATCGCGCTCGATGGCCCACAGTGCATCTTTGGCGACCACCATGGCAGCGTTGACCGATTCGAGGTCGTCGAGCTCGTCGCCATGGACATCGAGGAACCCTTCGACGCCGGCAACCGCCTCAGCGATTGGCCTCAGCCGGGCGCTGATCTCGCTCGCCAAGCTGGCATCGGCCGCGAAGGCCAAGACACCGGCTTCGCCTCGAAGTTCGATATCGACCGCGCCCAGCGTCGACCCAATCGCTTGAAGCGTCGCGGCGAGGTCCGATGAGCGTGGATCGAGGACGAGCGCGCCAGCTGCGTCGATTGCGCCGAGGATGTCGGCCGCCGCGGGAGTTGACCGTGTGGTCCGCTTGCGAACAATTCCAATAATGCCACACATGAGTTACGAGCTCCTACGCGTTTGTGGTTCGTACGCCTATCGGCATCAAACCCGAGTCCCTGAGCGGTCATTCCGCACAGAGGACCTAGTTAGTTGTTACGGCGTTCTCCGCAGCTTGCACGAGCTTGGCACAGACAGCGTCGGCTGTGGCCGCGTCGAGGTGTTCGACCATGACCCGAATCAGTGGTTCGGTACCCGACGCCCGCACCAGAATGCGACCCGACGTCCCCATTGACGCCTCGGCCTCAGCGATGTCAGCGCTGAGCCGATCGAGCAGACCAGGGTCTTTACGAGGTAGTCGCACATTGCGCAGCACCTGCGGGACCGAGGTCATTGCGGTGTCGCTCAGGGTATCGAGGGACTGGCCGCTACGGACGACGGCACCGACCAGCTGGACACCAGCCAGCACCCCGTCGCCAGTCGAGGCGAGGTGCGACAAATGACATGGCCCGACTGCTCGCCTCCGAGGGACAGTTGACCCGCATTCAGCGCCTCGAGGACATAGCGATCGCCGACCTTGGTCTCGACGACCGTGATACCGAGCCGGTCCATCGCCATACGAAAGCCCAGGTTAGACATCACCGTGACGACAACCGAGTTGGCGGTCAGGACTACGGTCAGACCAGTCTTTGGCCAAAATCACCCAAGGATGTGATCGCCGTCAATGATCTGGCCGCGACTGCCAGCAACAATGAGACGATCGGCGTCACCGTCGAACGCCAGACCGAGATCAGCACCCTCGGCGACGACTCGCTCGCCGAGCAGTTGTGGGTGGGTTGACCCAACCCCTTCGTTGATGTTGACGCCGTCGGGGGCGGCACCAATCACCGAAACGTTGGCGCCGAGAGCTGCGAACACGTCGGGCGCCATACCGGCCGCCGCCCCGTGAGCGCAGTCGAGCACGATCCGTAGACCATCAAAGCGGACATCGCCGGCCGTCGCCACCACGTGGCCAGACCATCGTTTGGCTGCATCCGATGGCCGAATGTCACCAACAGCGGCGCCAATAGGGCGGTCGGTTGACGGGTCGGTGCCAGACAAGAGTTCGTGGAAGCGAGCCTGTATCTTCGCCTCGACGTCGTCGCTGAGCTTTTGGCCGCCCTCGGCAAACAGCTTGATCCCGTTGTCGGCAAAGGGGTTGTGGGAGGCGGAAATCATCGCTCCCGCCTTCGACTCGGTCGATGCCACCCACGCAACAGCCGGCGTAGGTACGACACCGAGAAGCTCACAGTCGGTGCCCGCCGAGGCAACGCCAGCGACGAGGGCCGCTTCCAGTAGTGGCCCAGAACGACGAGAATCTCGGCCAACCACCATGGTGGTCGAGCCGAGAATCTCTGCGGCCGCACGCCCAAGGGCGACGGCGACTTCGGGGGTTAGTTCGGCATTGGCGACACCGCGGACGCCGTCGGTTCCAAAACTGGGATAGGTCACAGACCCTCCATCGACGGGTGCAGCACCTGCGGGACCGAGGTCATTGCGGTGTCGCTCAGGGTATCGAGGGACTGGCCGTACTTCTTGGATTCCTTCTTCCGTGGGTCACGGGTCAGGAGGCCAGCGGCCTTCAGGGGCGGACGGATGTCGCCATCCAGGGTGATCAGCGCCCGAGCGATGCCAAGACGGAAGGCACCAGCCTGGCCGGAGAGGCCGCCGCCGTGAAGCGTCACGTCGATATCGAGGGCTTCTTCCTGGCTGGCCACCCGGAGCGGCTCGGTGATGAGCGTCCGGTGAACGGCTGACGGGAAGTAGTTGTCGAACTCGCGGCCGTTGGCCGTGATCTTGCCGGTGCCGGGGCGAACCCGCACCCGAGCAACTGCTTGCTTACGACGACCGGTGGTTTGAATCGTTGCGCTCATTAGTTGTTACCTTCGCGGCGGGCGCCTGGGATCTCGAGGGGTGTTGGGTTTTGGGCGGCGTGCGGGTGTTCTGCCCCGGCGTAGACCTTGAGCTTCGTTGCCACCTGAGCGCCGAGGCGGTTGTGGGGCAGCATGCCGATGATTGAGTTACGAACCGTGTCGGCTGGCTTGCGGTCGAGCGACGCCTGGTAGGTGCGCTCCGTGAGCCCGCCTGGGTAGCCGGAGTGGCTATACACCATCTTCTTCTCGGCCTTGCCCGCCGTGAGGCTGATCTTGGCCGCGTTGACCACGATGACGTGGTCGCCCATATCCATGTGAGGAGCGAAGGTGGGCTTGTGCTTGCCGCGCAGGACGCGTGCCACCTCGGTGGCCATGCGTCCGAGGGTCATGCCCTCGGCGTCGACCACAAACCACTGGCGATCGATTTCGGATTCTTTTGGTGAGTACGTCTTCACAGCATTCCTGCTCTGGTAGTGCGGCGTTCGATTAGGCGGCGTTCGATTGGTGAATGCGACTCGGGGCAGTAGGGCACACAGAGCCGACTGGCAAGCATACGGCCGCGGAGTTCGCACACCAACATCAACCTCGTGTTGAGGGCAGAAGAACCGCCCACTCGCGCGTTTCGTGTGCTACGTCCCCCCTCGCTGCACGCCCACCACAGCAGGCACACCCGGGGATCGACTGGCCCGAGGCGGCCCTGTCGGTTCAAGTTTTTGACCTGTTCGGTCGTTAGTACTCGCTGAAGCTCACGCCCAACGAAAGCACCCAGATGCTCCTAAAGACGCTCCTCGCGCAAAAGATGGCCTCTCTCGCGGTTGGCGCCGTTGTCGCCAGTGGCGGCGTTGCCGCCACCGCAGCGGTGATTATCGATTCACCGGCCGAACCGACACCAGTGACCCAAGACGCCTCTCCCGAGGCCGAATCGGCAATTGAGCCGATGGCAGAGCCGGTCTACGATAACGGAACGGCGGGCGACGAGACATCCGAGTTCACGCCGGTGGAAGCCACGTCAGACGAGAACGCTGTTGAGGGCGACGAGTCCGAGGTTCCTAGCGACGAGCCTGAGGTCGTCGAGGACGAGGCGTGCGAGGAAGCCGCCAATCACGGTGAGTACGTTTCCGGGGTGGCGAAGGACAAGACCCCTTCCGAGGACGGGGCCAATCACGGCGCAGCAGTGAAGGCGGCGGCCCAAAGTGACTGCGGCAAGGCGGACCAGACGATGGCCGACGACCAGGACATTGACGAGGCGGACGACATGGACGCGACGGACGACATGGACGACCATGACGATGCAACGGAGATCGACGACCACGGCGATGCGGCAAAGGCCGAGCGAACCAAGAATGGCCGCAACAACAACGGCAACAGCGACAAGCCCGGCAAGGACTAGCTCGCTCCACCCGCCCTTAACTTCGTTTGGTCCGACTAAACGAAGTTAAGGGCGGCTAGTACGAGACGTCGAAGAGCGTGAGCCCGTGGGGCGGGGCGGGGTTCTCGGCCAGGTTGCGATCCTGAGCCGCCAAGACCGATCGCAGCTCACCCGCCGTCCGCTTATCGCGACCAACCGCCACATGAAACCCCACAATGCTGCGCACCATCTGGTGACAGAAGGCGTTTCCATGGATTTCGAATCGGAGAACGTCCTCGCCGACGCGGTCCCATCGGGCTGACGTCACCCGGCGCACCAAGCTCAGTGCGGGCTCACCGGGCGCCGTCTTGGGTCGCCGGCAGAACGACGAGAAATCGTGTTCACCGATGAGCGGATCGCAGGCGAGTCGCATCGACCCGAGATTGAGCGGCGTCGGTACCCACCACGACGTGCTCGCCATGAATGGGCTCGGCACCTCGCTGTTGTAGACGTCGTAGCGATAGCTCCGTCCCGTTGCGTCGAATCGGGCGCTGAAATCGGCCGGTCCCACAACGCACGAACGGGCGACGATCTCAGGACCAAGCCGCTTGTTGATGCTGCGCTGCACCCGATCGAGGTCGGTACCTTCGGGCGCATCAAACGAAAGCATCTGACCCCATGCGTGCACGCCGGCATCGGTCCGGCCCGACATAACGATGTCGGGTGGATAGCCGAGCAACGGGGTGAGCACCGAGACGAGTTCACCTACCACGGTGCGCACACCGGGGTTGGGAGCCAGTCCACGGAAGTGAGTGCCGTCGTAGGCGATCCGCAGTTGGACGCGAACGAGCGGACCCGTAGGCCCGCTCGGTTCGTCGAATAGTGACGGCGTATACACGCCAGTCAATCCGTTGTTAGACCAGCTCGATCCGAGCCATAGGAGCGTTGTCGCCCTGGCGTGGTCCGAGCTTGAGAATGCGGGTGTAGCCACCCGGGCGTGACTCGTAGCGAGGCCCAACGACCTCAAACAGACGGGTGGTCATCTCGACGTCGCCCAAGTACGAGAGCACCTGGCGATAGTTGTGGAGACCACCCTTACGGGCCTTGGTAATGAGCTTCTCAGCGATCGGGCGAACGGCCTTGGCCTTCGCCTCGGTCGTCGTGATGCCTTCAGCGGCCACCAGTGATGCGACGAGATTCGCCATCATCAGCTTCTGGTGTTGAGCCGAGCCACCGAAGCGGCGGGATTTACGGGGACGTCCTGGCATGTTTAGCTTCTTCCACCGCGCAGCGAGAGGCCACGCTCATCCAACTTGGCGATTACTTCGTCAAGCGACTTCTGGCCAAAGTTTGTGATGGCGAGAAGATCATCTTCGGTCTTGGTGAGGAGCTCACCAATTGAGTTGACCTGGGCGCGCTTGAGGCAGTTACGCGGGCGCTCCGACAAGTCGAGATCTTCGATCGGGAGATCGAGATCGGGTGAACCTGAGGCCGCCGCTGGGGCCTCACCAAGGGTGAGGCCTTCTGGCTCGTCGCTCATCTCTTCGACCAGCTGCACCAGTGAACGCAAGGTCGCACCGGCTGAGGCCAGCGCGTCGCGAGGCGTTGTGGAGCCATCGGTCTGGATGTCAAGAATGAGGCGGTCGAAGTTGGTCGACATCTCGACACGGGTTGGTTCGACCGACACCGACACACGGCGCACGGGAGAGAAAATGGCGTCGATAGGGATCACACCGATGGTGTTTGACCCCGCATTGCGGGCCGACGTGAGCCAGCCCCGTCCGCGCTCGACCGTGAGGTCAATCGCCAGGCGGCCCTTCTCGTCCAAGATGGCAAGCTCAACGTCGGTCGAGAGAATCTCAACCTCGGCCGGGCACGAGATGTCGGCCGCCGTGACAACGCCAGGACCGCGGGCATCGAGACGCAAGGTCACGGGCTCGTCAGTCTCTGAGGTGAGGACGATGTCCTTGAGGTTCAAGATGATGTCGGTGACATCTTCTCGAACACCAGTCAGGGTGTCGAACTCGTGCAGCGCGTCATCGAACCGAACGGTCGTAATAGCGGCGCCTGGGATTGACGACAAGAGGGTGCGGCGCAACGAGTTGCCGAGCGTATGGCCGAAACCAGGCTCGAGCGGGCCAATGGCGAACTGACCTGTGTTCGATTCGCCATCGTCGATTTGCTCCACTGAGGGGCGCTGAATCACCAGCATGGTGTTCCTTCCGAGCGTTCGTATTGGAGACGGTTACTTGCTGTACAACTCGACGATGAGCTGCTCACGCAGCGGCACGTCAATTTGCTCGCGAAGTGGTTCGCTGTAGACCTTGATCGAATGAGCGTGGTCGCCCTTTTCGAGCCAGGCCGGAGGAGTCCGGTCGAGGACATCGGTGTTCCACTGAACAACGGCGTTCTCACGGGTCTTCTCTTTGAGTTCGATCACGTCGCCCTTGCGGACACGGTACGAAGGGATGTTGACGCGCTTGCCGTTGACCAAGAAGTGGCCATGGCTGACGAACTGGCGGGCCTGGGCGCGGGTGGCGGCAAGGCCACCGCGGTAGACCACGTTGTCGAGGCGAAGCTCGAGGAGGCGAAGCATGTTCTCGCCGGTAACCCCGTCACGCCGGTTGGCCTCGTCGTAGACCTTGCGGAACTGACGCTCGTTCAGGCCATAGGAGAAGCGGGCCTTCTGCTTTTCCTGGAGTTGGAAAAGGTATTCGGTGTTGTTGTTGCCACGGCGGCGAGTGCGGCCATGAACCCCTGGCGGGTACGGGCGCTTCTCGAGTGCAATTTCTTCACCCTTGGTGCCGAAGATGTTGACACCGAGGCGGCGACTAATGCGCGCCCGTGGACCTGTGTAGCGTGACATGGATCAGACCCTCCGACGCTTTGGTTGGCGGCAGCCGTTGTGGGGAACCGGAGTTACGTCCTTGATTCCGGTCACTTCGATGCCTGCATTCTGGATTGAACGGATCGCGGTCTCGCGGCCGGAGCCGGGGCCCTTGACCTGAACGTCGACCTTGCGCACGCCGTGTTCCATCGCCCGGCGAGCCGCAGCTTCGGCCGCCATCTGAGCGGCGTATGGGGTGGACTTGCGTGAGCCCTTGAAACCGACGTTGCCGGCCGAGGCCCAAGAAAGCACATTGCCTTCTTGGTCGGTGATCGCAACGATCGTGTTGTTGAAGCTCGACTTGATGTGGGCAACGCCGTAACTGACGTTTTTGCGTTCTTTACGACGCGGCTTGCGACCGCCCGGCTTTGGCTTCGCCATTACTTACGTACCTTCTTCTTGCCAGCGACGGTGCGCTTTGGTCCCTTGCGGGTGCGGGCATTGGTCTGGGTGCGCTGGCCATGAACAGGCAGGCCCTTGCGATGGCGGATTCCCTGGTGGCAGCCGATTTCCATCTTGCGCTTGATGTCTTGGGACACTTCCCGACGAAGATCACCCTCGGTCTTGAGGTTGGTGTCGATGAAGGACCGGATACTCATGACCTCAGCGTCGGTGAGATCCTTGACGCGAGTGTTCGGGTCGACCCCGGTGCCCTCGGCGATCTTGGCGGCCTGGGTGTTGCCCACGCCGAAGATGTAAGTAAGCGCAATCACAAGACGCTTGTCGCGTGGGATGTCTACGCCAGCAATACGTGCCATATCAGCCTTGCCTCTGCTTATGCCTTGGGTTTTCGCAAATCACCATGACACGGCCACGACGGCGGATGACACGGCACTTCTCGCACATTTGTTTGACGCTAGGTCGAACCTTCATGGGTGTTCCTAGAACTGGTAGTGAAGAACGAGCACCCGGGCGGAAGCACGTTCGTAAGACGGGAATTGTCGTGAGACGACGACCTACTTGTAACGGTAGGTAATTCGACCCCGAGTGAGGTCGTAGGGAGTGAGTTCCACCTGTACGCGATCGCCAGGGAGGATGCGGATATAGTGCCGACGCATTTTGCCGGATATGTGGCCGAGAACCTTGTGTCCATTCTCGAGCTCGACCCGGAACATGGCGTTCGGGAGCGATTCAAGAATGGTGCCCTCAAGCACAATCGCGTCTTCCTTGGACTTTGGCAGGACCTTACTCCTCAACGAGTGGATTACTGGCTGGTATGCAAGCGCACACATGGCCGACACACCATGCTAGAGGCAAGCAGCATCGGCACCAACCTCCGCGTTTGCCTTATAGCACACGATTCTGCCCAGGTGCGGCAACCACCCCAACCTTGCGGCAGACCTGCGGTCAGACTCGACCGCGAAATTGGTTACTCCTCGTCGGAGGAACCGACCGCCGCGTTGACGGCCGCAATCAGCCGATCGGGGACCACGGCTTCTTCGGCCAGGCCATCGACGGTGACCAGAAGGCCTCGAGTGGCAAACCAATCGAGCACCGGGCGGGTCTCTTGTTCGTACAGTTCGAGGCGGCGGGCAATGCCTTCGTCGGTGTCGTCGTCTCGCCCACGGGCCTTCATTCGAGCAGTGACCTCGTCGAGCGGCACCTCAAGGTCGATGACAGCGTCGAGTCCGTCGGACCCAAGAGCCCCTACCAGGAACTCGGCCTGCGCCGTGGTTCGGGGGTAGCCGTCGAGCACGAAGCCAGACGCTGCGATGTCGTCGGCGGAAAGCCGCTCGGCCACGATGCCGTTGATGATTTCGTCGGAGACGAGATCGCCGGCGTCCATAATCGCCTTGGCCTTTTGGCCAAGCTCGGTGCCGGCCGCAACCGCGCCGCGCAGCATGTCACCCGTGCTGATGTGGGCTACCCCATACGTTTCGACGAGTCGAACACATTGGGTTCCTTTGCCGGCACCCTGGCGTCCGAAGATCACCAGGCGGATTGGGTTAGACATGACTACCTCCAGGGCACTAGCCCAAGCGAAATGAATAGGTTGGCCGGAGACCGTCTATTGAAGGAACCCGTCGTAGTTCCGTGACATGAGCTGGCTATCAACCTGCTTCATAGTTTCGAGCGCAACACCCACGGCAATCAAAATAGAGACACCAGAAAATCCGACATTGAGACCGTTGCCGCCGGCGCCAACGGCGCGAGCCAGAATGGCCGAGGGGATCAACGCCACGGCAGCCAGGAAGATTGCCCCGGGCAGCGTGATGCGGTTGAGTACCTTCGTCAGGTAGACCTCGGTCTGTGGTCCTGGGCGGATGCCCTGGATGTAGCCGCCGCTCTTTCGCAGTTCGTCAGCCCGGCGGGGCGGATCGAAACCGATGGCGTTGTAGAAGTAGGCAAAGCCGATGATCAACAGACCGAACAGCAAGATGTAGCCGAGGCGATCAGCCGAATACAGATTGTTATCGAGGAACGTCCGGACGCTCGCACCCCAACCGTCAGCCGGCAGCACATTCGCGATCAGCGAAGGCAACTGCAGAAGCGACGACGCGAAGATGACGGGGATAACACCGGCCTGATTGACCTTCAACGGGATGTAGCTGCTGTTGCCGCCGTATTGGCGGCGACCAACGACCCGCTTGTTGAAGGTAACGGGGATGCGCCGCTGACCCTGTTCGACGTAGACGATGCCAGCCGTCAGAAGGACAAAGAGGAAGAGGGCGATGATGAGGCCGATAAGGCCCTTCTGGGTGTAGATCGACTGGAGCAACCCGGGCAGTGCGCTCACGACCGACGCCATGATGAGGATCGACATGCCGTTGCCGATGCCCTTCTGGGTGACGAGTTCGCCAAGCCACATCACGATGGCGGTGCCAACGGTCATGCACGTCACCGCAAGCAGGATGCGTCCAGCGCTTCCATTGGGGAACAGGGAGATGTTGGCGCCAATGAGCGTGGCCGGGTTGTTGTGGATGAGGTAGACAAACCCAGTGCTCTGAATAACGGCGAGGACCATCGCGACATAGCGGGTCCACTGGGAGATCTTACGCTGGCCCACGGCTCCTGGGCTTGCCACTCCTCGAGCTTGGGGATGGCAACGGTCAGGATCTGGATGATGATTGAGGCCGTGATGTAGGGCATGATGCCGAGCGCAAAATTGACAAGCGGCTGATACCGCCGCCCGACATCAGCTGCAAGTAGCCAAAGATGCCGTTGGCCGACGTCGCCTGATTGGCCAACGTCTCGATGCCATCGAGGCTGACACCCGGCGACGGGATCTGCAGCCCAAGTCGATAGATCGCAATCATCGACAGGGTGAACAGGATTTTGTTGCGCAACTCGACGGTGCGTATGACGTTCTTGACTGTTCCGAACACGAGCGTCCTCTAACCAGGCAGGCGGGTGGGAAACGATAGTCGCCCGGCGCCGCTAAAGCGGAGCCGGGCGCTATTCCTAACGGTTGGTGTGCTGGTTGCCCTGGGCAGCAGGGCGCACGCTGAAGGGCAGATCGACCTTTTCCACGGTTCCGCCAGCGGCCGTAATGGCTGCTTCAGCGGAGGCAGAGAGGCGTGAGCCTTCACGGTGACCTTGCGGGTCAGCTCTCCTCGACCGAGGATCTTGACCAGCGTACCCTTGTGCAGCAGACCTGCATCGAAGAGCGCTTCGGGGTTACCTCGTCGGGACCAGAGGCGTCGAGGGCGTCGAGGTTGATCGCTTGGTATTCGACCCGGAACAGGTTGTAAAACCTCGCAGCTTCGGCAGGCGCTGTGCCAGTGGAAGCTGGCCGCCTTCGAAGCCGACACGAACCTTGCTCCGAGCACGCTGGCCCTTGGAACCGCGGCCTGCGGTCTTACCGCCCTTGCCGCCGATACCGCGACCGACGCGCTTGTTGCGCTTGCGGGATCCTTCATCAGGCTTGAGATCATGAATCTTCATGCTCAGACCTCCTCAACAGTAACGAGGTGAGGTACACGGGCAATCATGCCGCGGATCTCGGGGCGGTCGGGCAAGACGTTGACCTTGCCAATACCACGGAGTCCGAGTGCGCGGAGCGTGCCGCGCTGCTTCGGCTTACAGCCGATGTTGGACCTCACTTGGGTGACTTTCAGTTCAGCTGCCATTACTCAGAAGCCTCCGACTTTGCTGCGTGAGTTAGCTCACGCTCGGACTCCTTGTAGGCGTCGAGCAACCCCTTGGGGGTGAACTCCGAGGCGTCGAGCCCACGCAACCGGGCAACGTCGTCTGGCCGCTTGAGCGACTGGAGCGCGTTGATGGTGGCGCGAGCGACGTTGATCTGGTTGGCCGAGCCCAGCGACTTGCAGAGCACGTCGTGGATACCGGCCTCTTCCAGGATGGCGCGAGCAGCGCCGCCAGCGATAACGCCGGTACCGGGCGCTGCTGGCTTCAGCAGCACGCGGCCAGCGCCTTGCTCACCGATGATGGGGTGGGTGATGGTGCCACCGGCCATTGGCACGGAGAACATCAGCTTGCGAGCCTCTTCGGTGCCCTTCTGAATTGCGAGAGGCACCTCCTTGGCCTTGCCGTAGCCGAGTCCGACTTTGCCGTTGCCATCGCCGAGGACGACGAGAGCGGTGAAGGCGAACCGACGGCCGCCCTTCACTACCTTGGCGACTCGGTTAATGGTGATTACTCGTGATTCACGACCATCACCGCGGTCATTACGATCGTTGTTAGCCATTCGCCTACTCCTAGAACTCGAGGCCGGCTTCGCGGGCTGCATCAGCTAGCGCAGCAACCCGTCCGTGGTACTTGTTTCCGCCACGGTCAAACACAACCGTGGTAATGCCAGCAGCCTTGGCTCGCTCGCCAATCATCTGACCGACCTTCTGGGCGGCTTCAATATTGCTGGTTCCGCCATCGACGACCGACTCGTAGGTCGATGCAGCAGCGAGGGTGTTGCCAACGCTGTCGTCGATTACTTGGACGCTGATGTGGCGGTTCGACCGGAAGACGGCCAAACGAGGACGCTCCGTGGTGCCGATGACCTTCTTGCGAACCCGAAACTGGCGGCGGGCGCGTGCGGCATGCTTCTTGGTGGTTTTTCCGCTCATGACTACTTACCGGCCTTTCCGGCCTTACGGATGACCCGCTCGCCGGCGTAACGAACACCCTTGCCCTTATAGGGCTCGGGCTTGCGATAGCTACGAATCACCGCAGCGGTCTGGCCAACAACGGCTTTGTCGATCCCAAGGACGCCAATTTTGGTGGGCTCGGGGACTTCGAACGTCACACCGTCAGGTGCTTGCACATTGACCGGATGGCTAAACCCAAGGGCCAGCTCAAGCGCGTCGTTGCCTTTGGCGGCAGCGCGGTAACCGACACCAACGATTTCGAGGTCCTTGCGGAACCCGACGCTGACACCGATGACCATGTTGTTGACGAGGCTGCGGGTGAGTCCGTGGAGCGACTTCGCAGAACGACTGTCGTCGACTCGCGACACCGTGATGGTGTCGGCGTCGACGACGATCGAGATGGACTCAGGTGCCTCGTGGTCGAGGGTGCCCTTCGGGCCCTTGACCGTGACGGTCTGGCCGCTGACGGACACCTCGACACCACTAGGAATTTCAATTGGAGCGTTTCCGATACGTGACATGCGCGCCTCCTACCAGACGAAGCAAAGGATTTCGCCACCGACCTTGGCCTTGCGGGCCACACGATCGGTCACAAGACCTTGGCTGGTTGAGAGAACGGCGACGCCGAGCCCGCCGAGAACCCGAGGGATCTGGTCAGACTTGGTGTAAACCCGCAGGCCGGGCTTGGACACACGCTTGATCCCAGTGATCACGCGCTCACGTTCTGGTGAATACTTCATAGCGATGGTCAAGGTCCGACCTGGACCATCGGGGTTGTCGGCCGAGTTGTACTCGGCGATGTAGCCCTCTTTATAGAGAACCGAAGCCAGTGCTTCCTTGAGCTTCGATGCGGGCATCGAAACCTCGTCGTGCATGGCAATGTTGGCGTTACGGATGCGTGTGAGCATGTCCGCAATGGGATCTGTCATCATAATGCGTAACCCCCTACCAGCTGGCCTTGGTGACGCCGGGGATTTCTCCAGCGTGAGCCATATTTCGGAAACAAATTCTGCACAAGCCGAAGCGCTTGTAAACGGCCTTCGGCCGGCCGCACTTCTGGCAGCGGGTATAGCCGCAACCTTGAACTTTGGCGTCTTCTGCTGCTTTTGCTTTAGCGCTGTCTTAGCCATTACTGGGCCTGCCCCTCACGTCGGAACGGGAAGCTGAAGGCGTCGAGCAATGCCTTACCTTCAGTGTTGTTGGTGGCGGTCGTCACGATCGTGATGTCCATGCCTCGCTGGACGTCGACGGTGTCGTAGTCGATCTCGGGGAACATGAGCTGTTCGGTGAGACCAAAGGTGTAGTTGCCCCGGCCGTCGAACGACTTGGGGTTGAGGCCACGGAAGTCACGGATGCGAGGGATGGCGAGCGTCACGAGACGGTCGAAGAACTCCCACATCTTGTCGCCCCGGAGGGTGACCTTCACGCCGATGGCATTGCCTTCACGAAGCTTGAAGCTCGCGACGGACTTCTTGGCCCGGGTGGTCACTGGCTTTTGGCCAGCGATCAGGGCGAGGTCGGCCGCAGCAGAATCGATCAGCTTTGATTGCTGGAGCGCATCGCCAACGCCCATGTTGATGACGATCTTCTCGAGACGCGGCACCTGCATGATGTTGGGAAGCTCGAGGGAGGTCTTGAGCTGGTCGCGGATCTCCGCGTTGTACAGCTGCTTGAACCGTGGCACTGATTGTGCGGTCACAGACGTCGATGTCACAGTGTCACCTCAGGAATCTCTTCGCCGCTGCGCTTGCAGATGCGAACCTTGGTTCCGTCTGCCTTGATCTTGTAACCAACGCGCGTCGCCTTGCCGTCTTTCGGGCTGAGAACCGCGACGTTCGATGCATCCATTGGCATCTCTTTGTCGATGATTCCGCCCGGCTCTTCGGCCGAACGTGGCTTGGTGTGGCGCTTGGCGATATTGCAGCCTTCGACGATCACCTTGCCGGTGGTTGGGATGGCCTTGGTAATGACGCCCTCTTTGCCGCGGTCCTTGCCGGCGAGAACGATCACCTTGTCACCTCTGCGGAGCTTCATAGTTAGAGCACCTCCGGGGCGAGAGAAACGATACGCATGAACTGCTTGTCGCGCAGCTCACGACCAACCGGGCCAAAGATGCGGGTTCCACGGGGCTGCCGGGAATCGTTGATCAGAACTGCGGCATTTTCGTCGAAGCGGATGTAGCTGCCGTCGGGACGACGCCGCTCCTTCTTGGTGCGGACGACGACGCACTTGACGACATCGCCCTTCTTGACGGCGGCGCCAGGAATGGCGTCCTTGACCGTGGCCACGAAGACGTCGCCAATGCCGGCGTAACGACGGCGTGAGCCACCGAGCACCTTGATGCAAAGCACTTCCTTGGCACCGGAGTTGTCGGCGACGCGGAGTCGGGTTTCTTGCTGAATCATCGTGCACGCTCCAGGATCTCCAGGAGGCGCCAGCGCTTCTTCTTCGAGAGTGGACGGCACTCGACGATGCGAACGCGGTCCCCTTCATTCAGGGTGTTCTCTTCGTCGTGAACGAAGTACCGGGTGGAGGTCTGTACGGTCTTGTTGTACTGAGGATGGCGTGAACGACGAGTGACTTCAACAATCACTGTCTTATCCATCTTCTGTGACCGGACGAGACCTTCCCGGACCTTCCGACTCGCCCGAACAACCGGGGTCGTGGTTTCCTCAGCCATTACGCCTTCCCAACACTGGCCGCAGCTTCTGCGGCCAACTCTCGTGCGCGAAGCTCGGTTGACACACGGGCCACCTCGCGCTTTACCTTCTTGATACGTGACGAATTTTCGAGGGCACCGGTGGCGAGTTGGAACCGGAGGTTGAACAACTCGCGCTTGCCTTCGGCACGCTTGTCAACCAGCTGGTCGACTGACAGATCGGTCAATGACTTATCAGGCATCGAATCCGTCCTCTCGGGTGATAACACGGGCCTTCATCGGCAACTTCTGGATTGCACGATTCATGGCGGCGTGAGCGATTGCTTCGTCTGGGTAGGACAGCTCGAAGATGACGCGTCCTGGTCGGACGACGGCTACCCATGCCTCGACGTTGCCCTTACCGGAACCCATGCGGGTTTCGGCTGGCTTCGCCGTGACTGATTTGTCGGGGAACACGTTGATCCAGACCTTGCCGCCACGCTTGATGTGGCGGGTCATGGCCACACGAGCGGCCTCGATCTGGCGTGCGGTGATCCATCCGGGCTCGAGCACCTGGATGCCGTACTCACCGTACGTCACCATGTTGCCGCCCTTGGACTGGCCAGTGGTACGGCCGCGATGCTGCTTGCGGTGCTTAACCTTCTTTGGCATCAACATGGCTATTCACCATCCTCTGCGGTAGGGGTTGCATCGACCACGGGAGCCGATTCAAGTGCTGCGTCGGCTTCGACCAGCGCGTCGACCTCGGGGTCGGCGGCAACGGTGGTGTCGGCAACATCGGGGCGAGGGGCCTGGCCACGCCGACGAGCGGCGGACGAGACGACCTTCTTGGGGGCGCCAGCCAAGACAGCTTCGGTTGCTGCGGCGGCCGCTGCATCCTTCTGAGCCTTGTCGGCCGATGCCTTGTAAGGAAGGATGTCTCCCTTATAGAGCCACACCTTGACGCCGATGCGGCCTGCGGTGGTGTGGGCCTCGCGGAGGCCGTAGTCGATGTCGGCGCGAAGGGTGTGGAGGGGAACCTGTCCCTCGCGGTACCACTCGGTCCGGCTCATCTCGGCGCCACCAAGGCGGCCCGAGGACTGGATCTTGATGCCCTTGGCCCCGGACTTCATGGCGTTCTGCACGGCCCGCTTCATCGCACGGCGGAAAGCCATGCGACCAACGAGTTGGTCGGCGACGCCCTGGGCGATCAGCGCCGCGTCGAGTTCGGGTTGCTTGATCTCGACGATGTTGAGCTTGACCTTGGCGTTGCCTGTGAGCTTGGTCAGACCCTGGCGAAGCCGGTCGGCCTCGGAGCCCTTGCGACCAATGACAATGCCCGGTCGTGCCGTGTGGACGTCGATCTGGAGCTTCTCGCCAGTGCGCTCGACCTCGATACGAGAGATTGCTGCGTTTGGCAGTTGGGTCATCAGGAATTCACGAATGTCTGAGTCTTCGTGAAGGAACTGACGGTACTCAGCACCGTCGGCGATCCAGCGTGACTTCCAGTCGGTGGTAATCCCGAGGCGGAAGCCATACGGGTGGATTTTCTGGCCCATCAGGCGTCCTCTCCATCGGCGGCGTCAGCGTTGTCGGCCGAGGCGGCCGATGCGGGAGCGCTGAAGCCAGCAGCCTGGGCTGCCTCTTCGCTTGCGAACCACACTTCGGCCTTGGTGCGGCCATAGAAGGGGCTCTCCGGGGTGTGGTAGAGCATCGAGTTGGCGTTGCCCTTGATATCGAAGCCCTCGGGGGCCTCGCCATCGTCGGTTGGGCCGTGGCTGCCATCGCCATAAGGCGCAGCGTCAGTCGCCGGTGCCTCAGCCTCAGCCTCAGCGGCCTCAACAACCTCAGCCTCAACAACCTCAGCCTCAACAACCTCGGTCTCGGCGACCTCAGATTCAGCGGCCGCCTTGCTCTTGGCGACCCGAGCCTTGCGATCGGCGCTGGCGTTGGTGGCACCGCTCTTGGCCGACTTCGCCCGAAGCACATCGAGCCTGTCGTCGTCGAGCTTGCTCACGATGACCGTGATGTGGCAGGTCTGCTTGTGAATGGCGCCAGCGCGACCACGAGCTCGTGGCCGGAAGCGCTTCATCGTTGGCCCCTCGTCGGCGAAACATGCCGACACGAACAGTTCGTCAGGTGAGAGATCGTCGTTGATGACGGCGTTCGCTACTGCGGACTGCAGGACCTTGGCGATGTCGAAGGCAGCGCCGCGCTCGCTGAAAGCGAGAATCTGGCTGGCCTCGGCGACATGCTTGCCCCGAATGAGGTTGAGCACGACTCGCGCCTTGGAGGCCGAGAATCGCAAGCTGCGGGCCTGGGCCTTGCTGCCTGGATGTTCGTTGGTTTTCATTCCCGTCATCGTCGACCTGACTTCTCTTGGCCGGCGTGGAATCGGAAGGTCCGTGTCGGCGAGAACTCACCGAGCTTGTGACCAACCATCGATTCAGTGATGTAGACCGGCACATGCTTGCGTCCGTCGTGAACAGCAATCGTGTGTCCGACCATGTCGGGGATGATGGTGGAGCGGCGTGACCATGTCTTGATCACTCGCTTTTCGTTTGACTCGTTGAGTGCGTCGACCTTCTTCAGAAGATGGTCGTCGACAAATGGGCCCTTTTTGAGACTGCGCGGCATAGTTACCTCCGACCGCCACGGGTCCGCCGGCGGCGGATGATGGAATCGTCAGACTTCTTACCCTTTTACGGGTGCGACCTTCGGGCTTGCCCCAAGGCGAAACTGGGTGGCGACCACCCGATGTACGACCTTCGCCGCCACCATGTGGGTGATCGACTGGGTTCACCAACACCGCGGCTTTGGGGGCGCTTGCCCTTCCAGCGGTTCCGACCGGCCTTGCCGACCTTGATCAGTTCGAACTCGGCATTGCCGACTTCGCCGATTGTGGCGACACAGTCAATGGGAACACGGCGCATCTCCGTGCTGGGCAGACGAAGGGTGGCGAAATCGCCTTCCTTTGCGACCAGCTGGACGCTTGTGCCGGCCGAGCGGGCCATCTTGGCGCCAGCGCCAGCCTTGAGCTCGACGGCGTGGATCGTTGTACCGACCGGGATGAAGCGCATCGGCAGGGCATTGCCCGGCTTGATGTCGGCACCAGGACCCGACATGACAACGGTGCCAGTCGTGAGGTCTGCGGGGCGCCAGGATGTAGCGCTTCTCGCCGTCATGGTAGTGAAGCAGGGCAATACGGCTGTTGCGGTTCGGGTCATACTCGATCGAGGCAACGGTGGCCGGAATGCCGTCCTTGTTGCGCTTGAAATCGATGACGCGATAGCGACGCTTGTGGCCGCCACCACGGTGACGTGAGGTCTTGCGGCCATAGCTGTTGCGGCCGCCCGTCTTGCTCTGCTTGACCAGCAGCGACTTTTCGGGACGGTTGGTGGTCAGCTCGGCGAAGTCTGAGCTGGTCTGGAACCGACGACCTGGACTTGTTGGTTTGCGTTTACGGATACCCATGGTCGCTCCTTAAGCCGTAAAGAGCTCGATCTCGCCCTCAGAAAGGGTCACGATCGCTCGTTTGATGTCGGAGCGCTTGCTCCATCGATTGTTGCGCCGGTTCCGCACTCGCTTGCCCTTACGGCGAAGAGTGTTGACTCGGGAGACCTTGACGTCGGCAAAGATGGCCTCGACGGCGTCGCGGATCTCGAGCTTCGTGGCGCTTGGTGCGACCTCGAAGGTGTAGGTGTTGTTGGCTTCAACCTGCTGGTACGTCTTCTCAGAGACCACCGGGCGAATGATGATGTCGTGTGGATCTTTCACGACTAAGCCTCCTGACCAGGCAGTGTTGCGGCGGTGAAGACGACATAGTCGGCCTTCAGCACGTCGAAGGTGTTGAGCTGGTCCGAAGGGAGCAGGTGAACACCGGTGAGGTTGCGGAAGCTCTTCCAAGCCGTTTCATCGGCGCGGTCGAGCACAACGAGCGACTTGCCAACAACGCCGAGGGCGGCAAGCGCAGCGGCTGCTCCCTTGGTGCTGGGACCGTCGAAGCTCCAGGCGTCAACAACGATGATCTTGTTGTCAGACGCACGATCGGAGAGAGCCGAATGAAGTGCGAGGCGCTTCATTTTCTTGTTGGTGCGTTCGGAGTAGTCACGCGGCGTTGGGCCGTGAGCTACACCACCACCAATGAAATGTGGTGCCCGGGTGGTGCCCTGACGAGCCCGACCGGTGCCCTTTTGCTTGTAGGGCTTGGCGCCACCGCCACTCACTTCGGAGCGGGTCTTGACCTTGTGGGTACCGGCCCGACGAGCGGCGAGCTGAGCATTGACGACCTGGTGCATGACACCGACGTTTGGCTCGATCGCGAAGATGGCATCGGCCAGATCGGCCTGGCCTGCGTCGGCTCCGGCAATGGTCTTGATTGCGACGGATCCCATTACGACCTCGCCTTCACTGCGTTGCGGATAATGATGGTCCCACCCTTAGCACCCGGAACCGCGCCCTTGACGAGGACAATATTGTTCTCTACGTCGGTGCTGACGATCTTGAGGTTTTGGGTAGTGACTTGATCGCCACCCATGTGCCCAGCCATCTTCTTGCCCTTGAAGACACGAGAGGGTGTGGCGCACTGACCAATAGAACCGGGCATGCGGTGAACAAGGTGGGCACCGTGGGTCGCACGCTGGCCCTTGAAGTTGTGGCGCTTCATGACGCCAGCAAAACCCTTGCCCTTGCTTGTCCCGATTGCGTCGATGACATCGCCGGCTTCGAACAGGTCCGCAGTGATCACGGCACCCACTTCGTAGCCAGAGACATCTTCAAGACGCAGCTCGACGAGCTGAGCGCCTGGCGTGACACCCGTGCTTGCGAAGTGTCCAGCCTCTGGCCTGTTCAGCTTTTGAGGATCTTTGTCACCAGTGGTGACCTGGATGGCGGCATAGCCATGGCTTTCCGAGGTCTTGACTTGCACGACGCGCATTGGGGTGACCTTGATAACAGTCACGGGAATAACCGTGTTGTTCTCGTCCCACACCTGCGTCATGCCGACCTTTTCGCCGACTAGCGCTTTTTTCACATTGTGGCCTTGTGCCATGTTGCAACTTCCCGTCAGCGGGCCCCCAGTCTGAGGGCCGTTCACGCGAACGCTCCGCCAGCGAGTGCTGAGCGGAGCGATATCGGATTGTGCCAAGCGGTTCCACCGGGTGATGGCCTACCAGGACTTCGGTTGTACAGCAGGGAGACATGCAAGACTCCACGTGCCAGACCAAGGCACCCTATCGGGCGGCCTACCACAAACCAACTGCCAAGGTCGCGACTCCCGCAGGCAAAGACTTGGGCTACCAAGAGTTAGGCTTCGCCTTCATGTGCTCGCGACGCGACGACGGCACGGAGACCGAATGACTTCGCCTGATTCGACCCTGCCAAACCGACTCAACTTGCTCGCCCTGCTGGGCGGCATCGTGGCCTCGACGATCCCCGCTATCGCGTTCCTGGCGGGCCGACTGGCCGACCACTTTGTCGTGAACGCCGACTACCTCCTCTTGCCCGAAATCATCGGCGATCTGACCTCGGGCGGTTCCCTCGACCGCTGGGTCGTGCCGTACGCCACCTATCTGGTACCCGACTGGCCCATGTATGGCCTGGCTATTGCGCTCACACCGTCGGCGTCGCTCGCCGTTGCGGCCTTTGCCTTCTTGCAGTCGCTCTTCCTCTTTGCTGCGCTCAGAAGACTCAGTGCCGTGTTCGACCGGGAGCGACGCAACGCAATTGCACTTGTTGGGCTCACGATCTTGGTCAGCTACGCAATCGGCAACGCGGTGCCACTTGTCTACTTGGCCACCGCCTATAGCCATTTTGGCACGGCCATTCTGTTGATCTGGGCTCTCGCCTTCACCCTCGATTGGCTGGCTGCGCCTCGACCGCGACTACTGGCTGCCAGCTCGCTCGTCTCAGCGCTCGCGGTGCTCTCCGACCGCCTCTATATCCTTTGGTTCCTGGTCCCGGCCGCAGTGGCACTCGGGACGATGACACTTCGCGGCCGACTCGAACGTCGAGCGCTTTTCCAGTGGCTCGCACCCCACGTAGCCCTGTCGGTGCTCGCCCTGCCGGTGAGCGGCGTTCTCTTCAGCCAACGGTCCGAGTACGACCTGACCCTCGGCTTTAGCGAACCTCGAGCGGGCTTTAACCGGTTTGTCGACACCCTTCGCTTCGTCGCCGACTACAGCAGCACGCTCATCCCGCTCATCGCGGTGGCGACAATCGCGTGCGCGTGGCTCCTGCGCAGGGGACGATCGCCCGAAGGGACACCGCTCCCCCGGTCGGCGGCCCACTTCCTGCCCATCTACTTTGCCATCGCGGCCACCGTCACAGCGGCCGCTCAGATCCTGATGGTCGGCGACGTTGCCCCTGGCCCCCGCTACAGCCTGCCAATCATCATGTTGCCCCTGGTGCTGCTGCCCTGTCTCGCACTCACCGGGTGGACGTGGTCGACGCCGACCCAACGGGTTCTGGGGGCCCGTTGCGGTCCTACCAGTCATCATCGCCTCGACCCAAGGTGTCGTCATGGCGTCCAGCATCGACGTCAACCAAACGCCCGTCGAATCCGAGTGCATCGAATCCGTGCTCGAAGCGACCGGATCGATTGAATTGCGTCCTATTGGGACGCCCGAACAGTCGAGACCTTCTCAACGGCAATCTCGAAGTGGCGCCGTACAACGCCCAACTCTACGAATCGCACATGGCAACGCTGGCCTCGACGGATTCGCCGACCACTATGACCATGGTGAGTTCGCAGATTTACCCCGGATGGGATCTGCCGATCGACCTCATCGACTACGTAGCCGGTCCACCCCTTCAACGTGACCTGCGGGCGTTGGCTCGTCTCCGACTGGGGTCCCGGCGGGCTCACGCTTGTGGGTCTGGCCAACGTCGGCGATTCGTTGACCTTCGATGGCTGCATCATGTCGAGCCATCTCGCCGAGCCCGACGCCGAGTGCGTTCTGGCAATCGGATCCGACAACCCCACCCGAGAATTCCTGGTCTATGGCCCCTACGCCCACATCTCGCCTGGCACCTACGACGTCACCATCGACTATTCGTCCGCCCAGGACAGCCAAAGCCCCGTTGGCGCCTGGGACGTCGCCATCGACGGGCTCCCTGAGGGCGACCACCTCGCTGCAGGCGAACTCACCGGGACCAACGGGGTTGCCACCTCGGTCACTACCACGATCGTCGTGCCCGTGACCGAGCAGTCCACATCCATCGTCGAGTGGCGCCTGATTACCCCCGGCGCAGTCGACGTCGAATTCTTCGACGTGACCTTCACCCGCACCAACTGAGCGGCAGCGATTCGCATCGGCCGTCGGCGGCCCCTAGCGTTCTCCCCGAAGGAGCCTCATGACTGCCACCCAGCCTCTCAACGCGAAGCTCGTCTACACCCGAGCCGAGCTGATGCAAGATCACGACTTCGCCGCACCTCATATGGTCGGCGACATCCGTCTTCACGGCGGTCTGTTGGAGGACGGCACCTATCAGCCGCCTCGGGCGCTCGGGCGCGAACAGGCCTTCGATGCGTGGGAGCGGCAGCTTGCTCACCGCGGCGGCGCCCCACTCAATGCGACCGCCGAGCTCTTGGCCGGCATGCGAATGCCATCGGTCGACCAACAACGGTTACTCCTAAGCCATGGCCTTGGCCAAACGTTCTGGAACAACCTGACCATCATCGCCAAGATTGAAGCGCGAGGACGCCTCCTCGCCGAGATCGAGTTTCCCGATCTCCAACCAGCGATCGTCGAAGACATCTCGGCCATGGCGGTTGGGCACCTCAACACGGGCCTCCTCGTCGCTCACGGCATCGACGAAGGCGGCGAACCCGATCGCGGT